>CABXDN010000001.1 GCA_902511005.1 uncultured Candidatus Poseidoniales archaeon
GATGACGGATGGCTCGATATTGATGAGTTGGCCTGTAATACTGATTCATTAGATAATAATTCGATTCCAGTAGATACTGACCTTGATTCCGTCTGCAATCTAATAGATGAAGATGATGATGATGATGGATATTTGGACGATAACGATTTGTTCCCACTAGACAATACAGAATGGCAAGATAATGATGGTGATGGTAGAGGCGATAATTCTGATTTAGATGATGATAATGATAGTTGGTTAGATGCTGAAGAGGATTCTTGTGGCACTGACAGTAATAACTCGACATCAATACCTGAAGACATAGATGGAGACAGAATATGCAATATCCTAGATGAGGATGATGATGGAGATGGTGTAATCGACGCATTCGATGCCTTTCCACTAGATGTTAACGAAACCTCTGACTATGATTTAGACGGCATAGGAGATAATGGAGATGATGATGACGATAATGATAATTGGTCCGATTCTGACGAAGTAAATTGCGGATCCGAACAGATCGATGCAAATTCAACACCGGACGACTTGGATATGGATATGATATGTGACATCATGGATTCTGACGATGATAATGATAATTACGAAGATTCACAAGATGATTTTCCAAGAGACCCAAATGAGTGGAGCGATTTTGATAATGATGGCTTAGGAGATAATGCAGATCTTGACGATGATAATGATAATTGGTCAGATTTAGATGAGTTCTCTTGTATGACTGAGTCACTAAACTATAACTCTACACCTGTAGACTCAGATTCGGATAACTTGTGCAATCAAATTGACGATGATGATGATGGTGACGGCATCAACGATTCTGATGATGCCTTCCCACTAGACTCTACCGAATTTTCAGACTTAGATGAAGATGGCATCGGAGATAATAGTGATCAAGATAGAGATGGAGATGGCGTAGAAAATAGCCTAGATATATTTCCGGATGACATATTAGAATCAGCAGATTATGATGGAGACCTAATAGGCGATAATGCTGATGAGGATGACGATGGTGATGGATGGACTGATTTAGAAGAGATTGCAGCAGGATATAATCCATTGAACTCAGAGGAATATCCTCTTGATACAGACAATGATGGAATTGAAAATAAAATTGATGATGATGATGACGGCGATGGGATTCTAGATACAACAGAAAATACTTGTCAAACAGACCCTCTTAATTCAGATTCAATACCAACTGATTTTGATAATGATGGTATTTGTGACTACTCAGATATTGATGACGATGGAGATGGAGCTGCTGATGAACTAGACGCATTTCCTTTTGACCCTACAGAATACTCTGATATTGACTCCGATGGGATAGGAAATAATGCTGATGATGATGATGATGGAGATGGATGGACTGATTATCAAGAAAACAACTGTATATCTAATTCTCAAGATCCAAATAGCATACCTGTTGATTCTGACAACGATGGAATTTGTGACCAGATGGAATCGGAAGGCACATCGGGACTGCCGGGTTTTGGTTTAATCTCTGCAATTGCTATGCTAGCTTCCGCAGCATTCGCAAGGAAGGAATGATGGCGCCGACAGCAGGACTCGAACCTGCGACCTGTGGATTAACAGTCCACCGCTCCACCAACTAAGCTATGTCGGCCTAACCTGCCCGCCTGCTCTATCATTCATCAATTAATCGGAAGTAAAAACACCCTCTTGAATTAACAATTTCTTCTTCTGAGCCACTCCACCAGCTCCACTATACCCTCCTAAACTACCGTCAGACCTCAAAACACGATGACAGGGTATCAAAGGGGGGCGAGGATTTTTACCACACGCATTGGCAACTGCCCTATATGACTTCGGAGAGCCGATTAATTCAGCAATCTCCTTGTATGTTCTAACTTCACCATAAGGAATTTTCTTTAATTCGGACCAGACTTTAATTTCAAAATCTGTACCAATTAATTCTATTCTTTCACTCCCATTCAATTGTACCTGGTGGTTTGTGAGTTATGTCATATACAACACGATTTACTTGACCTTTTAGTGCATTAGTAATTTCGGTACTAATAGATGCTAAAATTTCATGAGGAATTGGCGAATACTTAGCACTCATTCCATCAATACTAGTTACCGCTCTAACAACTATTGTTTCACCATGTACTCTGGTATCTCCATGTACACCAACAGACCGGACTGGCAATAGTGCAGCAAAGTATTGCCAAGGTAAATCACACTTACCGGCTAATGCGGATTCTCGAATTCTTGTTTCAACAATATGGCAAGCTTCTCTACAAGCCTCAACCCGCGATTCAGTTAAATCTCCGAGAACTCTGACTGCTAAGCCAGGACCAGGGAATGGTTGACGTTCACTAGATTTAATTTTCAAGTGCCGGGCTATAGCCCTGACTTCATCCTTATAGAATTCTCTTAATGGTTCAACGATATCTAAATCAACATCTTCAGGAAGCCCACCTACGTTATGATGAGACTTAATCACATCACGCTCGCCTCCACCGGATTCAATCCAATCGGGAGCTATAGTACCTTGAACTAAGAACTTAGCACCACATATTTTCTGTTCTTCTTCAAAAACTCGGATGAACTGTTCTCCAATTATTTTTCTCTTCTCTTCGGGATCTATCACTCCTTCTAAACTTGAGAAAAATCTTTTCGAAGCATTGACAACTTTCAGAGTTATTCCCATTTCAGCAAACATTTCTGCGACTTCAAAACTCTCATTTTTCCTCATAAAACCTGTATCTACATAGACACAATGTAGTAAACTACCGACTGCTCGGTGTGCTAATACTGCAGCCACAGAAGAATCTATGCCTCCTGAACAAGCGATAATAGCGGTATCATTAATTTTATTCTGTAGTTCTTCGATTGCTTCGTCCACTAACATTTCAGTTTTCATCAAACTTATTCACCTCGGAGAGATTCATCATCTGAAATAACCTTAGCAGTTTTCATAACTCTCCAAGCATCATATTGCCTTGCTAGATCTGTATCAACTAGTGCGAGCATCTGTACTGCCAATGCACCCGCATTATCGCCTCTATCCACCCCTACTGTAGCAACTGGCATTCCGGGAGGCATCTGTACAATAGATAGAAGACTATCTAATGGTACTTTCCCCCCTACTGGAACACCAATTACAGGGAGTGTCGTCATAGACGCGATAACCCCTGGCAAGGCGGCAGCCATTCCTGCCATACCAATAAAAATACGACAACCTGACTCTATTGACGATTCCACTACTGATTCAAGATATTTGGGTGCACGATGCGCGGAGGCAACTCTTACTTCATGAGATATAGAAAACTCATTGAGTACAGATACACACTTTTCAGCAATAGGCAAATCAGATTTAGAACCCAATATTATACAAACGTCCATGTCACTCCGATATGAAGACGGTTCAAATGCCTGCCGTTCATAGGGTTAGAGAAAAATAATCATTCTTCCTCTCTAATTACTATCAAATTAGATGGCCATGACTCTCCCGAAATTTTCAGTGGAGGGTTTATCAGAAGTCTTGTTAATTCTACACTCGGTAAAAACTTATTATTGAATGGATCATGAATTATCCTGCCTTGATAAACTATACTAAATGCTATAAATTTATTATTCCCTCTAGTTAATCCTGTGATCTCTGCCGAATAATGGGCCATGTTTTTTGAATATGTTGCAATTAATCCATTTCGGAAATTTTTAGTCAATAAAGTCCATCCTTCATTGAAAATATTATCGGAAAAATCACTTATTGAAATCGGTAATAACCATCTTGCAGAATTAACTGATAAAGAATTGCTAATATTATTAACAGTTTTAAACCAAGAATATGAGAAAAAAAGATAACCTAGCCAACCTAGTTTAGGATCAATGATAATATGTAAAATAAACAGGACTATTCCTAAGATAAATGGAATTATCTCTAGAGGGAAAAAATTCAAACCCTCACTGTTTCCATTAGAAAACCACAAAAACGGAACTAAAACTAAAATCCATGAGATAGAAAAAAATATAATTGCAAGATTCTGGTCATCAATAGGTGTTTCATCAGGAAATATTAGTGGAATAGCACTAGCTATTAGGAAAAATAATGACCAAGCTGTTGTGAACAGAATCTGTGGTCCGATCGGCTGTAATCTCTGCCGCATCCATCCTCTTCCACCAATATCTGGACTAGTGAAATCCCAAGACACTGGAGGATTTTTCTCATCTAATTTAGTTATGCTTTGATTACTTCTAGAATTAGGCCACCACAGTGGATTACCTAGCAGCCAATCTTGGTCAGCCCCTTGCTGCATTATCTCTGCGAGGATGTTATGGCTCTTGTTTTTTTGCTTAATCTTGGACTGTATGATTCCCAGGGTGGCGCAGAATTAAGTTTCTGGCAGCCCATACTTCATCGACTCTTCCGACATCAGTTGTATGTGGTGCGGTAGTAACAATTTCAGGGTCTTCAGTTAGTATATTGAGGAAATCTTTAGCAAATTGATCTAGTACTTCTTTCGACTCTGTTTCTGTCGGCTCAATCATTAGACATTCGGGTACAATCATGGGAAAATACAGAGTAGGAGCCATGACTCCATAATCTAGTAGCCTCTTTGCTATATCTTTTCCAGTTATCCCTACTTTGTCTTTTAATTGAATCATAGATAATGTAAATTCATGCATAACAAAATCAGTAGGCGCGCCATCTAGAGGCATAGCGTGAATATTAGATGCAACTTCAGGGTCAGGATTCATTATCTTATATCTGAGATAGTTAGCATTCAATACTGCGTGTTCAGACATTCTTTCTAACTCTCGACCATACCTTCTGTAAAATGCCCAGCAACGTACTACTGCACCTGCGTTACCATGCCATTGCTGAACTTTACCAATAGTTTTCTCAGGAGTGATCCAACTATACCAAAATCCATCACCAACTCCTTGAGTATCAGAATCATTTAGTTTACGTCGAGATGCCAAAGGAGTAGGGAGATATTTTGCTAAGTGAGCTTTGACGCCAATGGGTCCACTACCGGGGCCTCCTCCTCCGTGAGGTTGACTGAAGGTCTTGTGAAGATTATAATGAACTGCGTCAAATCCCATCATTCCAGGATCTGTTTTTCCAATTATTGCATTAAAGTTCGCGCCATCGTAGTACATTTGACCACCAGCAGAATGCACTATTTCTGAAGCCTTGGCGATTTCAGGTTCAAAGACACCAAGAGTTGAAGGATTAGTGATCATCATTGCAGCGGTATCATCCCCAACGACAGATTGTAGAGCATCTAAGTCAATTCGACCATCTTTACCACTTGGTATCTCAATTATTTCATAACCGCACATCGAAGCAGATGCAGGGTTGGTTCCATGTGCAGAGTCAGGAACTATGACTTTGTTTCTATGCCCCTCTCCTCTTTCACGATGGAATTCTTGAATACACCTCATCGCTGTGAATTCTCCTTGAGCACCAGCAACCGGCTGTAATGTAACTTGATCCATTCCAGAACATACTGCAAGCATCTCTTGCATCTCAAAGAAAATTGAAAGTATACCTTGAATTTGATGTTCGGGTTGCAAGGGATGCATTCTATCAATTCCTGGCAAGTTAACTATTCTTTCATTAACTCTAGGATTGTGCTTCATAGTACACGAACCTAGAGGATAAAAACCAGTATCAATTCCAAAATTTCTCCTTGACAGCCAAGTATAGTGGCGAACTAATTCTGGCTCACTCGCTCTCGGCCAAGCAGGTGGATTCGATCTCAACATAGATTGAGGAACCGTCTCTTTAATCTGAGAAATCGGTAAAATTGGTTTAGGCTGAGACCAACCTGCATTGGATGAACCATTGAAGGCGAAAATATCACTCAAGATTCCACCTCTTTTATCCATTCTTTAATACCACTAACAAGTGACAAAATATCTGATTCGCTTGTTCTTTCATCACAGCCTATTAGTAAGCATGAAGACATTTCACTCCACCATTGACCTAGTGGTAAGCCTGCCATTACTCCTTTAGAATCCATAAATGCTACCGCTTCTCCGGAGTCGCCAGGTAATTTAATTACAAAATCTCTGAAATTGTGTGAATTAGGATGTACTAATTCTACACCTTTAATCGATTGAAGAGCTTTCTTAGTGACTTCCGTAGATGCTGCGACTCTTTGAGATAAGACTGTGATGCCATCTGGTCCTAAAAGAGACATATGCATAGCGCCCATTAGAGCAATTAATGTCTCATTAGAACAAATATTTGATGTGGCCCTATGTCTCCTTATGTGTTGCTCTCTTGTTGAAAGAGTAAGAGTGAATGCCATCTTTTCATTAGAGTCATGAGTTTGACCTACAATTCTTCCCGGCATCTGTCGGATATATCTCTCAGTACAAGCAAATATGCCGTAAATTGGGCCTCCAAAGGTAGGTCCTATACCAAAAGGTTGACCTTCACCTACAACAATATCTGCACCCCATTCGCCAGGAGGAGAAACAACTCCAAGAGAAACGGCATCTACACCGACTATTAAGGCAGTATTATCACCAATCAATTCCTTCAACTTTAACAGGCCTTCATCAAGTATTCCAAATGAGTTAGGTTGTTCCACATAAACTGCACAAGAACCATTAGCAATAGATGCTGAATCAATATCTAAATGACCATTCAGGTCGTGCTTGAGAATTTGAATATTAATCCCTGCTCCTTGCACATAATTTTCTATGACTGACATTCGATGTGGAGGAACTAACTCAGAAATGTAGATTGTTTCTTTCTGAGTGGCTTTTTTATTATGAACTCGAACTGCACATGTAATTGCCTCGGCTGCTGATGTAGACGCATCATACATGCTAACATTAGATATGGGTAAACTAACAAGTTCAGAAATCATGGTCTGGAATTCCCACATTGCTTGTAACATACCTTGACTAACTTCTGCCTGATAAGGAGTATAAGACGTCAAGAATTCCCCTCTAGTAGCTAACATCCCTACCATCGTTGGTACGAAATTTCTGGATAACCCCGCTGAAAGAAAAGATGGTCTAGAATCAAGATTAATATTTGAACCGAGTAGGTGTTGAGCATCTCTCCAAATTTCTTCCTCAGACTGAGGAGGAGGTAGTGGTAATGGTTCGGTTCTTCTGACTTCTTCAGGAATATTAGAAAACAGTTCATCTATGGATTTTAGGCCCATTATTGAGAGCATTTCTTGTTCCCTACCTAAATTTGGTAATTGGTCCATCTGTATCTCCCCGGTTGTATATACCTTAGGAAGTGAAATAATGACTTAATTGTTCGTTGCTGAAAATTATACATTAGACCGATACGCTCTTAGAGTTTAGGAATTAGTCGAGGCATGTTAGAATGAACGTTGCCATCACCGCCTCGGATGCTTTTGTCGCTCCATTTATAGTAGAAATGCTCGGAAAAAGTGCTGTAATCATCCCGGATGAAGCAATTAGCGACCAGCTAAAACTAGATGCAATGTTAACTCCTTGTAATGCATTAATACATATTAACTCAAGACCTGTAGAATCTTCTTTTGAAAGGAATGATCGGCAAACAAAATTAGAGATGATGAATGCGGCAAGACCTATTTTAGATGCAGTAGATAGACATGGAAGTTTACATCTGATAATCATAGGTACACTAAGAGTACATCCTCAATGGGAACCTGGAGAGCCTTTCTATGGCCTAGATTCGACTCTCGCTCCAAGAGATACTGCTGCAGAGGGGCAATTGTGGATGGAAGAGAATGCTTTGGATCGTGCACAAACTGAAAGACCAGTTAGTGTAATTCGGGCTTCGAATGTTCAGGGGGTACCTCTCTCAGGACCACCTGGAAATGGGCTTTTACATCGCTGGGCTAACGAATGCCAAATGGGCTGGATAAATGTACCCGGAGATGGTTCAAATCCTAAAGATTTTATTCACGTAGAAGATTTAGTACAAGTAATAGGAGGTATTATTCAGAATCCACCACTTACTAGGGAAGAGATTGCAGTTGGTTCTGGTAAAGGTATATCAATGCATGATTTAGCGAATATTTATCAATCAAAAACAGGATGTGAAATTGAACTAAATCAACGAGATGATGATGAAGTATTCGGAGTTGTTGACGCTTGGGTACTCGAAGAAAGATTGGGATTCAGACCTAGAATTAGTCTTGAAGAAATGATTGACGAAGCATTTGAGGCGGTTCAGTGAAGATTAACGACTAGTCTTTTCCTAATGCCGTTCCAATCCGCAATCGATACTTCTGAATTCATCTCTGTACCGGATAATATTTTATTAGTATCCATGTCTTTTTTCACTCTGACTTCAATTTCATTAGAATCAGAGGTCACAAGTAAGGTATTACCACCTTTATATTCTTCAGATATCCCAATTCCAAAAGTACGATCAATAGAACTGACTCTGAAAGATAATTCTAATATTTGTCCTTTAAATTGTGATAATAACTCTCTTTGTTCATTCAAGAACCTTGCTTCACTCATTTGTTTAACTATTTCTTGTAATGGTAATACTGGATTGTTAGATTCAGGGACCGAAGGAGGAGTTGGAGTACTAATTTGAGTTTCAAAATTAGATTTAATTGGGGTGTCCTCTATCTCTGAAGAATTATTGGAATGAGATAATGGCTCACTAACAGTAACTCTATCTGGTAGTTCGACTCTCTCAGGCGCGTCTACATCATGTTCTCTTCCCCATTCTTCAGAACTTATTTGATCAACGACCTCAACCCTGTCTGGAGCCTCTACATGGTGGTTATCGTGCCAAGATTGATCATTGGTAACTGGCTCTGAAGAAGACTCATTTTCTGATAAAGTATCATTTACTTCTTCTCCAACTTGCGACTTAGCAGAAGCTTGTGCTGCTAATCCACCAACCGCACCCAATGCCCCTAAACCAGCTGCAATCTTAGCACTATCACCCGATAGTTGACGTTTCGCTGTAGCTACTACCGCATCTGACTTGATTTTCCAGATTGCTCTAGCGGGAGCCTGTAAGATAAGAGGTAATTGAGATATTTCTTGCTCAAATTTCTTAGTTGACTCTAAATGCATATTCTCTATGAATTCAGAACTTGGAGGATTTTCTATCATTTTTTCTAATTCTTCGGCCCACTTATCCGCTGAAGTATTCATGTCAAATTCAGTTTCTATAACTTCAATTTCCTCGGATGGAATTTTATTTGGACTATTATCTATTAATTGCTGACTATCATTAGTTTCTTGAATAGATGATGCAGAAATCGTAATCTTACCAGCACCTACAAATCGACGGACGCCAATAGGAATATTTCCATCGGCAGGAACTCTCGTCCATCCACCGCCATACCAGTCATTGCTACCATCTTGTTCCCTATCGTCTAAACTCCATGAAGGAGCGCCTCCGTCATTAGCATTATAGAAATACAATCTACAACCGCTGCTATTCATATACCAATTTTTACCATTTATCTTATTGGACTGAATCAAATATTCTCCATTATATTTTCCATCTGGATGATCCGAGATTAAAACTGAAGAGGAATTGCCCGTAGTTCTGTTCTCAATTCCCAAGAGAGCCATCAACTCACTTTGTTCTAAGTTACCATTACCATTAATATCTATTGCAGAGAATATAGGTTGAAGATAAGAGCGAGGGGCACTAGAACCGGTCAACTTAGTTAATCCTTGATCAAATTCATCAATATTTATCTTACCGTCTCCATCAAAGTCAAATTTTGAAATCATTGATTCTGGGGTAAAACCTCTGCTGATTAGCAATTTTTCGAGATTTTTCATTGCTGCTGCAACTAGTTTATCTGAAATGTTCATACTACACCGTGAAAGGACACAGCAATGATACTTGCGCCGACAGTATTTCCCAAAAAATAAGCATTAAACAAACGGTGGTTTGACAATAATAGATCTGATTTTACGCCTTGAACTCGCTTGAATCCATAATTCTTGTCCTAAAACTACCCCTTCCAAGTACCCTAGAGCTATACCAGTTCTATTAAGACTCGGAGAAGGACCACCGCTAGTAACATAACCAACGATATTCGCATTATTATCTGGACCATCATACACCAAGTGCCCCGGACGAGGAGATGGTCCCTTTTCTTGACATAGGAGACCGTGCCATTTAGCACCCGAATTCATAGATTTGACAACTGATTTTTTTCCTATAAAATCATGATCTAAATTAAGTCCAAAAGGAACATTAGTTTCGGCAGAATTACGTGCCAAGAAATTATCTGGGAAATCAATTTCGGGATCTATCCCCAATCCTGGCCACAAAAAATCTTGACCCGAAAGAAGATATCCTTTCTCAAGCCTCAATGTATCTCTAGCACCCAATCCAACTGGTAAAGCCCCAGAATTAAGAAGAGCATCCCAAAGTATTGGAGCATGAAAATCGGAGACAAAAATTTCAACGCCCTTTTCACCTGTATATCCAGTTCCTTGAATCCATCCGGTTATGCCTAAGTCATTGGCTGAAATTTCTTGACATCGAAATCGAGAAACAAGATTTGCTTTTCCAAGAACGAGTTCTAAAATTGATGATGACTCTGGGCCCTGCAGGGCAATTATACTGGTGTTTTCAGATAGATTCCTCATAGTTATGGATTCATCATCTGGGAGGTTTGATTGGAACCAATCCCACATTATTGAAATCATAGATGCGTTAGGAACTCCAAGAACTCTATTTTTTGAGTCAACAGCAAAAATCATGTCATCTATCAAGTACCCATTATCATCAAGAAAATGAGTATAACCACATTGACCACTTGCGAAGTTAATATACTGTTGAGTACCTATAGAATTCAACCATGATAGAACTCCTTCACCACAGAATTCAAAAAAACCCATATGGGATACATCGAATAAGCCAGATTTTTCACGGCAAGAGAGATGTTCTTCTTGAATCGAAGTATACCATATCGGCAGTTCGAAACCGTGGAAATCGACTATCTTCGCACCAGACTCTAAATGCTTCTCATAAAGTGCCGTTCTCACGAGTCCGCCATCTCCCATATATCTCTGGGCTGAGGAACGAGTGCAAGAATGTGGCGCTTCGAAAAGCACGAATTAATATTTCAAAACACTACTATATTAGGACTTATTATAACGAGAGGTTTAAATATAGTCGGTTGCACTATACAACTAGAGGTTGATATGATGAGTAGAGATGAACATGAACAAGGAATATCATTAAAGCAGAACTCAAAAGAAGGTTCTCGGAATAAATCAATTACCCCTAACAAGAGACCATCTAGAGCAAGAGGGACTGAAGCAGTCACTGGGAAATGTAAAATTTGTAGTTCTAATTCATGGGATACAGATTCTGTTAGAGGGGAGACCATATGTTCAGAATGTGGTTATGTTGCCGCAGAGAATATGATTGACCCAGGCGCGGAATGGACTAATCATTCAGGAGGAGAAGACAGAAGTAGAGTTGGTGCGCCAACGACATTAACTCTGTCTGACAAAGGCCTTTCAACTCATATTAGTAGATCGGATCTGACATCGGGTGCTGCGGCAAGACATGGTATGAGTGGTAAAAATCTCCGTGAATGGAGAAGAAGACAAAGAGTCGATCAAAGAAGTAAAACCAGAGATAGTCGAATTAGAAATCTAACGACTGCTATGCAATTCATCAGAGATAATGGAGGACTCCCCCCACAAATAGAACAGGAAGCTGCTAATTTGTATCGACATGCAATGAAAGAAGGAATTGTTACAGGAAGGAGTATCCGTGGAGTAACTGCTGCCTGTGTGTATATTGCAGCTAGACAAGCAGAAATCCCTCGAAGGATTGAAGTCATAGCAAAAGCATTTGATATGGTTACAGAAGTAGAAGAAAAGGAATTAAAAAGAACTATCAGGTTAGTAGCTAGAAAAATGAATACACATCATATCACAGGACCAGAGGAGTACTTCGAAAAATTCCATTCTGATCTAGAATTACCCCCTTATGTACTTGGAGATACAAGAGATTTATGGGATAAAGTTAGTCAGAATATGGTATGGCAAGGAAAGAAGCCTTCGGGGATAGCAGGTTGTATTTTATACAAAGCGTCACAAAATAGTAATTCACCAAGAACCCAAAAAGAAGTATGCAAAGTTTCTGGCATTAGTGAAGTCACACTTAGAGGATTATTGAAAATATTAAATGAAATGTTATCCGAATAATTTCAATTAACAGTTGTTTAATCTATTTCATGAATTGTAATTGGTATTTTCTTATCTCTGGCCATATCTATTACAATTCTCGTCCATTTACTAGTTCTAGATGGAATGGCTAGAATATCTGTTGCGGAGGTGAGAATTTTTTGAGTTAGAGTATTTGCCGCCTCAGGCCTACCACGATCTTCCAGAGTTCTATTGGGGTCTCCCCATTCTTCTGTAAATACTGCAATTGGTATAGAATTATTGTCAGACCAACGTTCAGCCATGTAATCTACACCACTAGCGCCCCCTACAATTATTAAGTCGGGATATCCATTAATTTCGACCCATTCTTCTACAAGATTTTCAAAAACTTCAAAATCATAAAATCTACTACTTCCTACTATTGCTAGATTAATCACATTACCATCTAAATTTAGATCTCTTTTTCCTAGAGAATCAACCACATCTTGCCCCGCGTCGGCTACCATTACTAGTGCCAAAGAGGTCTGTGATGATAAACTTCGGGTTCAAGAAGAATACATTATTTGATATCTTAACTCCATTTCGGATATATAGAGGAGTAGACGATGGCACTAGACATTCAAGCAATTCGTGCTGATTTCCCAATATTAAATAGGATTTTACCGAATGGAAAGCAATTAGTTTATTTTGATAACGCTGCTACTTCACAAAAGCCCCAGTGTGTTATTGATGCAATGACTAATTTCTATGAGAATTATAATTCAAATGCCCATCGGGCAAATCATACTCTGGCAGATGAAGCAAGTGCCGCCCTAGAAAATGCTAGATCACAAATATCTAATTTTTTCGGCGCGAAACCTGAAAACTTAATTTACACTAGTGGAGCGACTGAAGCGATAAATCTAGTATCATATGGATGGGCAAGAAATAATCTTGATGAAGGTGATGTAATTGTAGTTACAGAAATGGAACATCATGCAGATATTGTGCCATGGCAAGAACTTTCAAAGGAAAAGGGTGTAGAAGTAAGATATGTCCCAATAAATATCGAAACATTTGTTTTGGACATGGAGGCATTTGAAGTTGCAGTAGAGGGAGCATCTCTAGTTTGCGTAACTCATACAAGCAATGTATTAGGGATAAGGAATCCAATAGAGAAAATAATTGATATGAGTAAGAAGTCAGGAGCAGCGGTACTAATCGATTGTGCCCAAGGGGCACCTCATGAGAAGATAAAATTTGAAGATTTAGGTGCTGATTTTATCGCGATATCGGCCCATAAAATGGCTGGCCCAACGGGCATCGGGTGTCTATTGACAACATCTGAAAAAATTCAACAAATGAGACCATTTATGACAGGTGGTTCTATGATTAAAAAAGTAACTACTGATGGAACTATTTTCAAAGATGGCCACGAAATGTTTGAAACAGGTACGCCGAGAATTGCTGAAGCCATAGGTTGGGGGGCTGCTGTAGGATGGTTAGATCAATTTGAAATGAAAGAAATCCATGAACATATCCACAACATTGCTTCTTTGGCTGGCAATGAAATGAAATTAATTCCAGGAATTAAAATCTATGGAGACCCAAATAATAAGGATTCGGCGGGTGCTATATCTTTCTTACATGAAACGATACAATCACAAGATTTAGCTATACTCTTAGACGAGGGAGGTTTTGCTGTAAGAACAGGGCATCATTGTGCTCAGCCACTCATGGATGCGTTGGGTGTGCCATCTACAAATAGGGCATCTTTCTGGATATATAATACAAAGGAAGAAGTGGAAGCATTTGTTAAACATCTGAGATATATTTGTGAACGATTTTCCTAGTTAAGATGAACAATTTCAATAAAAAAGATTCATGTGGTGTAATATGACTAATAATTGGCCCGAAAATCTAGAAAAAATTATCCAAGAGTTTAAAGATTGTTTTGACTCTATGGAAAGGTATGAATTACTTTTTGAATACGCAAAGAAAAATCCTAATTCCTTACCAATTGAAGAATGGGATGAAGAAAATCAAGTACTAGGTTGCCAATCAAGAGCACATGTCGAATGTATGTTAGATGAAAGTGATAAATTCTTGTTAAAAACTGGTGCTGATGCTCAGATAGTTCAAGGATTAATGGCTATTACCGCAATTGCAGTTAACGGTTTATCAGCATTTGAGGTTGCTAAATTAAGCCCTAATTATGTTGAAGAGATGGGGTTAAAATCATCATTAACTCCGAGTAGAGCAAATGGGTTTTTGAATATGTTTAGAAGGGTCATCTCAGAAGCAGAGATTTTAGCGGAGGTATAATTATGGTAAATAAAGAAGAAGTAATCGAGTCCTTGATACAAGTCGAAGACCCAGAAATGAAAATATCAGTCATTGATTTGGGACTAATTTATGATGTTAAAATAGAAGACACGCATGCAGAAATTGACATGACTTTAACAAGTCCAGGTTGCCCTGTAGCTCCTGAATTGATGGCAGCAGTTCACAGAGCAGCCTTACTAACTAAGGGATTAGATAGTGTTCATGTAAATCTTACATTTTCACCACTATGGGATCCTAAAAAACATGCAACAGAAGATGGGAAATTTGAACTAGGAATATTCTAAAAAAATATTAATTTGATAAATGAGGCTATAGGATGAAGACTTGGGTGTCTGCGTAGTGAATCATGAAAATCGTATTTTTTCGTGGAAAGGTATACCTCGTTCATCAAGAATAATCATAATTACAACTATGATAATTGTAGTTTTAATAACACCAAATTTAGCAGAGGGGTACTACGAAAGTTCTTGGGAACAAGTCGAAAAGAGGTCTGAAAATAATTATAATTCAGCAATAATAGATGAGAATGGAGACGCATGGGTCTTCGGAGATAATGGAGAAATTATTTTTGGAGACAAAATTGAACAATGGATGAATTTTGAATCCCCTACAAATGAAAATCTCGTAACCGCATATGCAAATAATGAACGAATTGTAGCAGCCGGCAATAATGGTGTTGTGATATACAAGGAATATAATTCCGAAGAATGGGTAGAAATTAAAATGGAGACTCAGATAGATATAAATTCAATTTCTATGAACTCTAATGATGAAATATTTGTAGTTTCAGATAATGGAGCAATATGGTGTTTTAAACAAGATAATTGGATTGAAATAGAAAGTTTAGTATCAGAGAAATTGAATGATATTGTATTTGAAGGAGAAAGAGGGCTGATTTCAGGATCATCAGGTCTGATATTAGGTTCTGAGAACAATGGAGAAAATTGGGAAATAAGAGATACCCCGAATGAGGTTGCAAGTTCCGACATTATTTCAATAGATTTCTATGGCATTAATAGAGGTTATGCAATTACATCTAGTGGTGAAATATTAAAATCAACTCAAGAAGAACTAACTACAACTGTAGGTTACAATTGGTACCTCAAAGAAATAGAGTCAGAGAATCAAAGTACCAGTTTGGACATTAATCTAACCTCATTAGAGGTACTTAGCACTACGAAAATATTACTTTCAGGTGATAATGGATATATCGCTTTGAGTAAAGACGGAGGGAATATTGTAACCCCTCAACTTTTATCAATAGAAGGAGATTTTTCCATAAATGATATCGCAATGAAGAATGCCTTCGTTGGGATAATTGTGGGAGATAATGGTACTATATTGTATACAGAGAATGGAGGAGAAGATAGCGCAGTAGGATTCGAAATTATTGACTTGAGTGATTTTAGTGAATTTGTAGATTTCACCAAAGATAATCTTCTAGAAGGACTAAAGGCTACCGTTAAGATAGTAATTTTTGGGATACTATTGGGTTTCTTTATCGGAATTGCTCTAGCAATGTGTAAAACAGCGCCGACGACACTAAAACAAATGATAGAAGGAGACTTAGAAAGAACCTTGACTTTATTCTGGATAATCATCCCATCTACATTATTTTGTACTCGAATTTATGGTTCTGGTTTAGGTATATTATCACTATCTGGATTAATTATTCTATTTTCATTATTGAATTATTACATCAATAAAAACAAAATAGAGAAGGAGGGCTTCTTAGGTATTTCAATACCTAATAGACATAGAAATAATTTGATTCGTATACTTGGTTTGACTTTATTGATAGGAATGCCATTAATAGGGAAATGGGAGATTAAAGGAGGGATTGAACTTATTTACACTGCTATATCAGAATTTTATAACTTCCATTTAGGTTCTAATACATTCAAATTATCTGCTCAAATAGCATATATTTTCGCACCAATTGGGAATCCTAGCGAATTTATGAGATTAATATTAGGAGTAGGATTAACATATCTTGGATTATTATTCTTAACTACAAATGGTACATTCTCAAAGAAAAAAATTCCCTATGGTAAACTGGTGTTAATTTCAATATTATGGGTAATAATACTAACCGAAATTTTTGTTGATTCGGATTCATCCGGCGATAAAATTACTTCATGGTTTGATTTGGGATGGCGACTTTTCCTAGTTTTAATAGGCTTATTAGTGACAAAAAGAATCTTGCCTAAAGAAATTAAATCTGTTCTGAAAAATTCTAACGATTATACTCTGACTATTGAACCATGGAAAATAAGGCCACTACAGACAATTGCGACATTATATACAGATTTTTTCAGAAATACCCCTCTATTAGTCCAGTTTATGTTCATTCATTTCGGGCTGCAATTAGGTAAACATATACAGAACATAGGACTAGATTTAACAAGTGATTTAATTGCTATATCGTCACTTTTAGGCCCATTGGATAGTCTGCTGCACCCGATTATAGATTATATCAGTGGAAGCTTATTTGGTCCAGGGAAGAGATCATATCTTAGTGCGATTTTTGCACTGGGACTCAATTCAGCAGCATATCAATGTGAAACAATAAGAGGAGCCATTGCAGCAATTCCTTCCGGTCAGATGGAGGCAGGTAGGAGTATTGGGTTAACTTATATGGGCACTATGAGATTGATTATTCTACCGCAAGCAATTAGAATTTGCATACCACCTCTTGGTAATGAGATGGTTAACTTAGTACTTAATTCATCACTAGCAAGTGTAATTGCATATACAGAATTAACAAGACAAGGGAAATTAGTTGTCGCAATAACTTTCCAAATCTTTTGGACATGGGGGATGGTAATGATTGCATATTTTGTAGTTACTTGGTCACTCGCGTTATTGTTAAGAAGATTAGAAGAAAAGACAAGAATACCTGGACTAGGAATATCAGGGGGGAACTAAATGGAAGAGATCGTACTAGATATCGAAAATCTGGAGAAAATCTATCCTGGTGGAGTTCATGCAGTTAGAGGGATTTCATTTAATGTCAAGAAAGGAGAATCAGTAGCAATAATTGGTTCATCTGGAAGTGGTAAATCTACGGTATTAAGATGTATTAATCGACTTATTGAACCCACAAAAGGGACCATTAAATTGAATAACCAAATTATAAACAATCCAATGGCCGACGTTAATGATATCCGTTCAAAAATTGGCATGGTTTTTCAATCATTCGAGTTATTCTCTCACCTAACGGTTCTGGATAATATTACCTTAGGATTACGTCATGTAAGAGGGATGAAGAAAGAAGAAGCGGAAAAGAGTGCATTGAAAGTTCTGGAAAGAGTAGATATGTTGGATCGGACTAAAGCGTTCCCAGGTAATCTCTCAGGTGGACAAAAACAGCGGGTAGCTATAGCAAGAGCCCTAGCAATGCATCCTGATGTGATATTATTTGATGAACCGACTAGTGCATTAGATCCTGAACTAATTGGCTCTGTTTTACAAACAATAAGAAGTTTAGCAGATGAAGGAATGACAATGGTAATTGTAACTCATGAGATAAATTTCGCAAGGGATGTCGCAGATAGAATCATCTATATGGATAAGGGAGTTATTGCAGAACAAGGTCCTTCGGAAATCATAGAAAGCCCTAAGTCTGAGAGATTAAAACAATTCTTATCTTCAATGAATGAAGAAAAATAGATTGATTATATTAATCCCTGAGCAGTCATTGCTTCTGCTACTTTCAGGAAACCTGCAATATTCGCTCCGGCTACATAGTTACCAGGCATTCCATATTTCTCGGCAGTTTCAAATGCGTTCTTATGAATATCAACCATAATTTGATCGAGTTTGGCATCTACTTCTTCACGTGTCCAATTATATCTAAGAGAATTTTGGGACATTTCAAGACCAGAAGTTGCAACCCCACCTGCATTACTCGCTTTACCAGGGGCAAACATCACTCCATTATTTAGGAATACTTCGACCGCTTCAGGAGTACAAGGCATATTCGCTCCTTCTGCTACTGCCATAACTTTGTTAGCAACTAACATTTTTGCTTCTTCGCCATTGATCTCATTCTGAGTAGCGCAAGGGAGCGCGACATCTACATCTACATTCCATAATCCATTGGAAGAAGGTTCTGGAGCAGATGCTGTAAAAATAGCGCTAGAGTATTTCTCTGCATACTCTGAAATTCTACCTCGACGATTATTCTTCAGATCCATTATCCAAGAAAGTTTCTCTCGATTAATTCCTTCTGAGTCATAAATAAAACCACTAGAATCAGACATAGTAACAGGTTTTCCACCAAGATCTAGTACTTTTTCACAAGCAAATTGTGCTACATTTCCTGATCCAGAAATAGAAACTGTTGCTCCTTCAAATGATTTCCCTTTAGCTCCAAGCATTTCACGTGCGAAGTATACTAGCCCATATCCTGTTGCTTCGGGTCTGATTAAAGAACCGCCATAGGAGCGACCTTTTCCAGTTAGCACACCTGTAAATTCATTTGCAAGTTTCTTATACATTCCAAATAAATATCCAATCTCTCGACCACCAACACCAATATCTCCAGCAGGAACATCAAGATTAGATCCAATATGTCTCCAAAGTTCCATCATAAAAGATTGGCAAAATCGCATAACTTCTGCGTCGGTCTTACCTTTAGGGTCAAAATCTGAACCACCCTTCCCACCGCCCATAGGAAGACCAGTGAGGCTGTTCTTGAATACCTGCTCAAAGGCTAGAAACTTGAGTATTGATTGATTAACAGTGGGGTGGAATCGTAAACCTCCTTTGTAAGGCCCAATTGCACTGTTCATTTGAATTCTAAAACCTCTGTTAACATGTAATTTCCCACTATCATCAAACCAAGGAACACGGAACTGAATAATTCTCTCGGCTTCAACCATTGACTCAACAACAGGTAAGTATTCAGGATGTTCCTGAATAACTGGAACTAAACTTTCCAGAACCTCTTCCACGGCTTGGTGGAATTCAGGTTGATTCGGATCTCTTGCAATTACACTATCGTATACTTTTTTCATTGTATTATCCATGGGATTCACCAGGGTTCCGAGTTCAAACTACTATATCGGCAGTACATCGACTTACTTACCCCTTTTCAATAGTATGGATATGCCGGTTTGGATGATATCAATTATGAAAATATATATTCTTCAGCAATACGAGCAACTATCTTTTCAGATCCAGGAGTTGTCATGACATAAACAGCCGCTTGTGAAACCTGTCTTTTTCTCAATGCTTCTGCTATTGGAGTATGGTCCCTAAACCATCGTGTTTTTTTGTCATCTCCAATTATTCTAATATCGACTTGTGACATTCTTGGTTCAGATAACAATAATTTGACCGAGGGGACGTCTATTGCAACATATCCTTCTTCAATACCTGCGCGATTAGCTATCTCATTTTCAAAATCAATTCTTTTTTCTGAATTAGATGCTAAATCAACTAATCTTTCAATGATTTCATCAGATAAATCTTGCCTTCTACGACTTGTAGCTACTTTTAATAATTGGCGATATTTCAATCGTCTAATCATATCTTTAGCATAATCTCCTGCATTGTATAGTGCTTCCCAAATTTCGGCATCAACTCTTCTCTGTAAGTCAACAGAATCGGGTAATTTGTCCATACTTCTTTCAACCGCTCTAGAAAGCATGATTTCAGTCACTCTGGTAACTCGATGGAAATAGACCGCACTGTACATCAGCCCTCGAGCCATCAACATACCTTCTAATGCAGGTAAACCTCCCTCTTCAACTGCTACATCTCCACTGTGTCTCTCTAAACATTCTATAAGTCGGTGGTGATCAATTATACCATGTTTAACGCCTGTGAAATGAGAATCTCTTAGTAAGTAATCCATTTGATCACAGTCTATTGGGCCATGTACTAGATGCGATAATGTATTATCTTGAGATACAAAATCTTGTTTTCCTTCCGTCCATTGCAGTAAGTTTCTTTCAGTACCCCCCGCACCAGGGCCACGGATTAGGCCTGCTACTTCTTTGGGAACAATGTCAAAAGATTCGAGGATTTCAGGTATGCTTCTGCGACCTCTAACTGAGTTTTCCTCGCCTTCTCTTAATACGTCATATTCTCCCAATATAATTCCTTCTGTAATTGACATATGATCGAGTCCCCCTCTTTCATGTAATATATGTTCAAGAGTATGGGAATAAGGCCCGTGCCCTACATCATGGAGCATTCCTGCGACTTGAACCGTAGATTTTTCATGTGAATCTAAAGACATTGAATCGGACATTAAACCGCCTATATGAGATACCCCCAATGAATGCTCGAAACGAGTATGATGAGCTCCAGGGAATACAAGATGAGCTAAACCTAACTGTTTGATGTGACTGAGTTTATTCATTTCTGGAGTTTTGAGTAACTCTTCCCTGACCCCATCAATACGAAATTGACCATGTATTGCATCATTAATGACTTTCACGGCCCTACCTCGTATACTTCGAATAGACAGAAGGTATTGAACCGCACTATTGATTGATTCTAAATTAAAATTAATAAAAAAAAATAAACGGGGGCTTTTGTATTTCATTTGTATTTCATTTGCATTAACTTTATGTGCCTAACGCTCTCTGCTCAGTCTGAGGAACAGGTATGTCAGGTCACAGCCCAATGGTTTCGCTTAGGATTCCAGAGGACCACTTGCTGGCTATAGATCAGAGAGTTGGATTCGATGGGATGAGGAATCGTTCTGACGTCATAAGAGATGCAGTACGTCGATTATTAGAACAACCTTTGATTGGGCATGGCGAAAAGATCCAAGTCAATTTAGGTCCAGAATTAACAATTTTAATGAGAGATTTTTGTAAAATTCACGCGGAAAGTCCAGAAACTATACTGAAATTTGCTGCTCGAGACTATATTCGTCGGGAATCGATAGAGGGTATGTCTGTCACTAGACTTTTACAGAAGCGCATGGATGAACTTAGTGCGCGATTTGATGATGATTCGAACGCTCAGAGGTGAGAGAATGAGCGAGGATGGGATGCACAAAAACGTGGGGGGGCGGCAAAAACGCCCCCTCACCCAAGTGCAATCTACAAAATCTAAGATTATAATTGGGTTCTCTGGGGTCCGCAGTAGAGCAAAACTAAGCAATGCAGTAGGATATGATGCAAGGGATGTACCACAAGAAAAACGTGGAAAATACCGCATTACAGATAGGGAAAAATTACTCTGACACTCTAAACACACACCGCTCCGTATCATTCATACGGAGCACCCCTCAAGGCCAATCTTCTTGGTCGTTCTATTCTCAGGTTTAATTCCATGACAGGGGGGGTGCATTCTGAGGTCGGCAAATTTATTGCTCACAAGAAATTAAGACCAGCACAAGAAGAGATGGTGAGTGACGGAATAAATGCACTCGATCATCAAGGTTTCCTATTAGCTGCAGCACCCACTGGAATAGGAAAAACCGCAGCATCTCTAGCAGCAGCATTAGAAATTGCAAGAAGTAGTGTGAATCATCAGCACATATTATTCCTAACAGGAAGACAATCTCAACATAAGATTGTAATTGAGACTGTAAAAAGTATTAATTCTAGACTAGATAAAGAAACATCTAGTGTGAAAGTCGTCGATATTATTGGTAGAGAATCGATGTGTGAGAATGTAGATAGGATGACTTCAAAATGCTCATGTGAAGAAGGAATTGTAGAAGGCACTAGGCAGTCCAGAAGAGATGATATGAAAGAGTATATTCTAAGAAGTCCGAAACACGTCGATGAGATAATAAAATCCAGTAATAAAAAGAAGATTTGTCCTTGGGCCGCGGCTAGATCTGCCGTAAAGGAATGTGATATACTCGTTTGCGACTATAATCATGTATTCGTTGAAGACGTTAGAGAACGTTCTCTCCCTGCAATGAATGTAAACCTCGAAAATACTATTCTAATCATCGATGAAGCACATAATTTACCAGATAGAATCCGTAATGGCTTAGAAAGAAGAGCGACAGTGAAGGTATTCAGAGATGCAAGGTTAGAACTTGATGAGTTTTTAGGAACTAAAGAAAGGCTGATGAGGAAACTAGATCTTTCAGAAATTCAAAATAATTTTGAATTAAAGAACATACAGGATGCGCTTAGGCAAATGAAAAAACTAGAAAAACAGATGAATATTTGGTACAAGAAAAAGCAAGGAGAATTAGTATCTACAGGCAAAAATGACATGAAGATTTCAACAACTGAATTCATTGGTGAGATAGAAGCGATACTAAATGAGGATATTGAGGCTAAAATAGACAATAAACACACAATATTGAAAAAAATAATGCAACAACTGTACAAAGTTGAAGTTGATCAAGATGAGGATGATGATGAGAAAGAGACGGCTAGTACTAGATTAGCAGATATGCTATCAATAATATTAGAATATGTGAATAATTCAGCATTAGTATTAGTTTTTGATTTACTCAATGAGGAGGGAAGAGTGAGAAGTTTCCTACTAGATCCGGGGGTAGTAGGAGGACCAATACTGAATGAGACTAATGGTGCCATACTAATGTCAGGGACATTATTCCCTCCAGAGATGTATGCAGATCTACTGCGGATACCTAAGGGGAAGAAAATTATTATGAATGAATATGAATCATCATTTATGGGAGATAAGAGGCCAGTCTTAGTAGCTAAAGACGTCACTACAAAATATACTGAAAGGACCATCCAAAATACTGAGAGAATAAGAAATCATATTTTATCAGTTGTTAATAATACCCCAGGGCATATCGCATTCTTCGCACCAAGTTATGCAATGCTCCAAGATATACTTGGAGATGCCACTTGGCTACCTGGTTTTATTGAAATAAAAGAAGAAGAAAATAGAATGCCCAAAAGGAAAATAACTAAGATATTAGATGAATTACAAGAATATAGGACAAATAAAAAACAAGTATTACTTGCTGGCGTCTTGAGTGGTAAATTTGCTGAAGGTGTAGATTACCCGCATAATATTCTTGATGCTGTAATTTGTTTGGGATTACCTTTAGCACCTCCAAGTGCACGCCAAAATGCTCTGAAAGACTACTATGTTGAACGTTTTGGGAATAATAAAGCCTGGAGATATACTAGTACACAGCCAGCGATAAATAGTATAATGCAGGCTATAGGGAGACCTATTCGGAAATCAGAGGACAGAGCTATAGTGATATTATTAGAAAAAAGAATAATGATGAGGCAGTTTCGAAATTGCTTACCTAAAAAAATTGATATCATTCAGTCTCCTGATAACAATAGAACAGGGAGACTAACTAAGAATTTCTTCAAAAGACATCCGGAACCTGCTATTGAGAGATAAGAAGCGTCGGGTTCATCTGAGGTAAGATGTTCGAAACAACATGAGCAATGTGTGGCGACGTCATGAGATACAACTCTCAGACAATAAAAAAATGCTAGGAGTTTCTTTAGATACTTCTGAAAATAGCCTTAATTCTAATGCACAAGACATGCACAAGAAATTTTTACTAAATATAAATCACTTATCACAAGTACAGAAAAAGCATGAAAATATTATTTCGAGTATGGCTGTGAATATAGAAGAAACAAAGATGAAAATTAGGGAGATCAATACCATTGACGAGGTTTTAACAGAATTTGGAGGGGAAAAAACTGATTTAGGGATAAATTTACCATTCCCGTCAGAGAATCCTAGTGACTTAATCCTTCAAACTACACATGAGAAAGATACACAAATCGTACAAATAATTTCTTCAGAGATTTTCGGCGGCCTTCTTAGGACATTTAAGCTACCACCTAGCAAAGAGATAGAACAAATAACTTGGAATAATGGCATAATAGAACTATCATTCATGTGATTAATTACTCTGAAGCAATATAATCATCTCTAACAGGAATATCTTGTAATTGATCTATCTCTTGCAATACTGCATTTAGAGCGATTTGAGCATTTTGACGATGTCCCTCACCTAATACGTGACTAGAATAACGGGCTTCTTCGAATATTCTGTCTAAAGCGATTAATGATTGTTCACTAATTGGTAATGCGGAACGGATTGCTATTTCGAATTCTCTGACCGTTTCAAAGTCTCGACGCAAAAATCCTCTACGCATTAAAATTTGACAAAGACTATCATAGCAGTTGTATATCGCCTCTCTAAATTCATCTCCTGCTGCAAGAAGCTCAGCAGTGTAACTAAATATCCCTGCTAATTCATCTATTGCAGCACTTCTACGACGTTGATAATATAAGCCGCTACCTACTAAACCAACTATTATAATGACAAATAATATCACAAAGAATAGAGATTGGAATATTGAGGATTTCGCTGTTTCTTCATATTCAATATCTATACCACCGTGCTGAGTAGTTAACCAAGTTCGGTTTGTTGGATCTATGAATAAAGAATCTGTACTAAAAGTGATACTTAATTCGCCCCAGAAGTCTTGGTCCCATAATGTAGGTAAACCTTCAATTGATTTGAATTCATAAGTAAACAAACCATCTTGATCCGTCATTTCAGTGACTCTGAAGTGTGTTTGACCTGATGACGCGTTAATCAGAGAAGCAGTCATAGAGATATTTGCAACCGGTTCGAATGAATCAGTAGATGTGACATTTACGGTACCTCTAATTATTCTATCATCTTTACCAAGTTTAATCTTATCAGGGGTGAATTTGAAGTTAACTGGAACCATAATAGAAACTGACAGTTCTTCAGAACCCCCATTTAGGTATCTGGAAGAATCAGATTCAACTCTTATTTCTAAATCAATAGGCCCGGGGGGCATGGGGTAATGAGCATTAGATTGAATTCTAAAATGACCTGTTGCCTCATCCCATTGTAGATTTGCGTTTTCAGGGCCGTTAGAAAGCCAATGTAAAGTCAAAACCATATCTTCTAATACACTTCCACCACCACCTATTTCCAAAATTCTTCCTTCAATTTTGATAGGATGTTCAATATCACTTCGAATTATTGTATCAGATATCCAAAGAATCTCAATATCGATGTCGGATCTAGCGTAAACACTCATATTATAATCCACTGGAAGGTAATATGTTTCCCCTATGAATTCAACTAATATTTCATGCTCCCCTCTCTCAATCGAGTAACCTAATTCATGAGTAAATGAATAGAAACCGTTGTCCAGAGTTGTTGTCCGTCCAATTTCTTGATCATCGAGATAAATTACGACCTCACGATTATCAAGACCAGGTAAACCGTCTGAATCCGCATCATAAAGTCGGCCAGTGAAGTTCCATTGACCACCTCTTGTTACAATACTAGAATCTACTTGGAGTGATATTCCAGAATGATATGCTATAGTCAAGTTTACTTCGGAATTACCTTCGCGGTAATATCCTTGCTGAGGTGCCTTCACAGTTACTAAGTGAGTACCTACATCTAAAAATTCAGAAACAACCCAATTAAGAGTCCAATCGCCGGCTTCATCACTCGTAGTAATTCCTATCAATACCCCATCGATAAAAATTTCAAGAGAATGATTAGCCAATACTCCATTCGGTAAGTTATCAGTCACTTTACCTCGTAGAATTAAATTATCACCTACCGCAGCAGCATCGGGTTGAGATATTGAAACCTCAGTAGGAGCGTATACAATAAACACAGATGACGAATTAGAAGAAAGAATAAATTCTTCACCTTCAAAAACAATCTTCACTATCCTTGGACCAAGTGGCATATCAGAAGGAACTGGGATAAATAGACTGAAGTTGCCATTATCATCAACATTAAGTCCAGTTAATAGTTGATCATTCATATAGACTGAAAGTGACCTACCAGGAAGTGTTCTTCCTGCACCATCGGTTAGCATACCTTCTATTGTTAACAACTGATTCCTATCTATTTCACCAGGAGGGGTTGTGAGAACTACTTGCGATGTTTGTGTGACATTAAAAATCGAATCTGACATAGAAGGAAGATAGTATTCAGGATTCAACGAATCTCCTTGTCCCATAGGATCAACCCAAGTAAAACCACCAAAGAAATCCGCTTGAATAGAATGCGCACCATAATCAGTGTCTAAAGGAAGATTGTAAGTTATCGACCAGTTTCCGGTTGAAGAATTACTTTGAGTAGAATACATTGCGCCTACATCAATACCATCAATAGTCAAATGAATTACACCTCCTGTTTCAACCCCCTGATCGAGTAATGATTGCCCATGTTCGTCGAGTAAAGTACCATGGAAAGTCACTGTTTCACCCGCTATGGAAGAACCCGTAACTTCGGTTATTTCAAGAACAGTTGGTGCGAGAACTATTACTCTTGTAATTGATTCGTCACCTACAAGACCAGTACTTCCTTCAATACCTGAGAATAATACTCTGATTTCCATAGGGCCTGCAATTCTTGTAGAATCTACTATCAAAGAAGTATTTGCCAAGCCTAAGGAATCTGTGAAGATACTAGATACTACTAAGTCATCTACTATGACATCTAAGCCTACTGAAGCAACAGGCAATGCAGAATTGTCAATAAGAGATAATGAAATATTAATTTCTTGTCCACGAACTACCCTACTATCTGGGTCTAAATCTAGAGGACTGAGGATTGTCAGTAGTGAATAACCTCGACTATCAAAGAAACCATCTCCAGCACTAGAATCATAATAATTAACATTAGGAGTGAAGGTAGCAGTAATATTATGAGAACCTCTAGGGAATGTCAAGTCTAATCTAATATTCGCAGACCAAGAACCATCAATTTCGACTGAGCTACTAATTACTGTAAATGTATCATCAAGACCGTCGATTTGGAAAATTAAGCTAGGGGCTAATGTATTTCCTTGACGATCAATTATTGAACTTCCATTATTTGAGGTTAAAGTCCCAGTGACGTTGAATGATTCCCCCGCGGCAGGATTATCAGCGATATTATCGACTGTAATAAATGTTGGAGAACGGACAGTAATTGTAGATATTAGAGTCAAAGTATTGTACAGAGTACTTGAACCATTAAAATACATCAATACATCTATTTGCCCTAATGGATGATCATTAGGAATGAAGAATGTGAAATTCACTAACCCTTGAGTATTCGAATTTACTTCGTTCAACCAAGTATCATGGAATTCTGCAGAAACATCTAATCCATCTAACGGTAAATCATCATTACTCGATTCCACTAACCTCGCACCTAATGTTACATTAGTACCTCTATCGACTACAACGTTGAGTAAAGGAGTCTTGTCTCGGAATGTTGTAACCCCCCTAACTAAGATAGTATCATTCCCAGTGCCTGTGAGATAGAATGGGCTACTATCCTCTATTACACTCACTACGACAGTCTTTATTCCACTACTGACACCATCTCCCAAAGGATCTGTTGGAACAGTTATATTGAAACTACCATTACTTGAAGTAACAAAATTTGTGATAAGCGTTTCACTAGGATCATTCAAGAAAAATACCTCTACAGCCATTGGCCCATCGACTGTTCTATTCGAGTCCACGGCATCCATTACTTGTCCTGAAACAGAAAATACAGATCCTGCTGCAACTTCTGCAGATAGAGGATTTAAATCAATCAAGCTAGATACTTGGACTGTCAAATTCGAGATACTTTCATTTCCAAGCCAGCGACCAGCATTATCTGCAGTTAGGTTATCAGATATGTCATCAGGTGCTGAGACGAGTAGATTGTAATAACCAGGAGGGGTATTAGCAGGGATTATCGGGTTATAACGGACAATTCCATCGGTGAAAGTTATGTTGGTTTCAAGAGTTTGCTCTAATGGACCGCCAGAATCAAAGATTAAATCGGCAGAAATATCAGGAATAGGCGAACCATCTGCGATATCAGTTATCGTAGCGTTAAGTATCAAACTCTGACCGGCTACTACGATTAAAGAAGATGGAGAATTTTCAACAATCATTTCTGTTTGGATTCCTACAGAAATACTGTCTGCATCAGAAACTTTGTAATATTCGCCACCAATTGGAGGATTGATTGTGTAATCAAGGAATACGCGCAGCTCATAAACGCCAGAAGCAACATATTCTGGCATAAAGAATGAAATATTATATTCCCCAGTTGAGGTATCAATGAAATCTCCGCCGAGTCTAATCGGTAAATCAGGAGCAGGACTTCCATCAGGTAGGGGGGGCAAATCAGAAGGAACTAAGATTTGAACAGTCACAGAGGAATTATTACCAATTACTGGAGTTTGGAGATTTCTGTCTTGAGCGAAACCAGTAACCCAGTTAGACACGCCTCTCGGTGTCCAATCACTACCTATATTCACAGTAGAACTAGATTGTGCTTGAATCCTAACTTCATCAACAACTGTAAATGGATTCAGCCATGTACTTCCTGAGAAATTCAAGACCCAAGAGTAATCACCTGCTGGAGCAGTTGCTTCGGGGACCCAAACTGGAGTTACTTTAGGTATATCTGGATTAGTGATATTCCAAACAGAAGTACCATTAAAGTCTAGAACATATGTCCCAATAAAATCTCCTAAGGAAGTATTTGTGTGGTCTGTAAGAATAATTTCTACTGATGCCTGGTTACCTCTAGATTGAGGTATCAAATCATAAGAGAGGCTGATATTGCTTCTTATCCCGTACTCAGTTAGGTAGGTTACTTGATCATTAGCAAAAAGGCCCTCTGCATCAAACTGGAATTTTACTTCTACAGGACCAGCAGGAATAGGGACATCGCTTGCTGAAAATATCCAACTTATATTGAATTGACCGGGAGATGTAGTCCAATTAGAATCATTAAGATACCATGTCTTTATCGTCTGATAAGGGCCATTAGTTGAACTTCTTCTAATCTGAAGGAAAAGAGTCCCATTTAATTCTTCAGGATTATTCCCAATGCTCAAAGCAGTCCCATTGATGAATATAGAAGAATCTATGTCCAAAAATGTATTGTTGGCATCGATACCCTCCAAAGTTAAAGTTATATTAGGAGCAGGGGTTATATTAAACATAAAACTTTCAGAATAGGGCCTGATATGATAACTAGGATTAGTCGCATTATTTAGATCGGCTTCATGCCATCCAAGGAATGAAATCGATGCGTTAATCAAACCCAATGGCTCTGTATCAGAAATAGGTATATTGAAGTCATAATATCCTCCTGTACCAACATTTGAAATCATACTTACGGGACCATCAAATACTGTAGTATAATTCAAGATTACTTGTATATCATCAATTTCAGAGATATCTGAAAAAGGAGAATTTTCAAGATTTAAATATCCAGAAACACTCGAATTGACACCCACTCCAAGCATAGGTTGTTCTACGGGAGGAGGGGAACTGAATGAGGTGTTGACATCATCAGTAATGTTCAATCTCCAATCGAAAGAAATCCCTTGAGAACCAACATAAGCTTTCTCAAATATTTGTAACACTAAAGCACCGAATCCTGGACTGATTGGCTCCGAAGGTTTTCCTAGTAATGAAAAACTACCATTTACATCTGTTGAACCATTTGCAACTAGATGCATCGGTTTAGCAGCGGAACCGGGAACTAAATTAGTATCATTCCCAGCGACAAGATATAGACTTAAAGTGACATTTTCGGCTAAAGTAGCATTATCGACAAATTGTAATGTACCATTAAGCCAAATGTCGCCGCTTGTTAGATCTCTATCAAATGTCGAAGGACCCCATTGTTCATCGGTTACTTCAACCAGTGCTTGTGGCGGGCACGCTTCAAATGGAACCCAACCTAATGAGACGTTACCTTGATTCTGATTGGTTTGCATTTGCACTTCTACCCAAGTAGTAAAATCACTCCCATAAATCTCATATGATTTACCATTCCATTCACCTCCAGAAAACCCAGTAACTTTTCTAGATGCGAAGCCTGCATGTCGAAGCATAACTGCGAAGACAGTAGCGAATTGGTCGCAACTACCTTCTTTCGTATTATTCAGAATAACGTAAGTAATATCACTTCCTGTTTCTGAACCATCAAGAATAGCGGGGTCGTTATTTCTCAAGAAAGTCGTAGTATTATTGCCATTTATTAAGAAATCTTGTATTGCTTCAACCTTCTCCCATGCGGAAAATGCGCCAGATTCACTTAATACTGCTTGTGTGATTGAATTGGGTACTGCACTATGGCGATTTATGTATGCATCAGGTAAATCTTTGGCATAATCACTACCAAAAAATATGGTAGTATTTTCTCGAATTTCAGAGCCAAAGAAGACATCTGGGGAACTAATGAATACAGAATCTACTGCTGCCTGATCTACTAATACATCTCTAGTATAATTAGAAAAATTTAATCCGGCGCTAAAGTCACTCCAAGAAGTCCAGTTGACCGTATTGTAAGGTAAAATTAATTCATCTCCCGGCTGTATTCCACTATTCATATATTCAATTAACCAGTCATCGAGTTCTGAGTTATTCCAAAAAGAAATATGAGAAACACCTTGAGTATATCCGTTTTCATTGCTATCTCCTACTGGCCTATATCCTACAAGACTTGTATTTACACCAAACGAAATGCCATTGTATGTATCGTATGTATGCCATCTCCAATATCGAACCAATTCCGAGTCGACACTAGTAGTGTTTGTAGCAGTGAACATCAACATATTCGCATCTATATCATCTGCAGGATTAAAAGGGTCACTATCAGAACCTACACAATTTAGAGCCCAGAAATCGGGGCCACATTCTTGACCATCAGGCACTCCACCTCCATCGGTATCTGGATTTAACCAGTCAAGTCCAATTGCTTGCTCAATCGTGTCTGGTATACCATCTCCGTCAGAGTCCAAGGGATTTAGATCGTCCGCAGAATTATTCTGAGGATTTGTTCCATCGAGATACTCCTGACCGTCAGTTACACCACCGTCATCCGTATCTGCATCATCCCATAGAGTGAAGTAAGTATCAGTAGTTCCATTTCCTCCAAAACCAAAGATTAAGTCACAGCCAGTAGAATTCTCGAAATAATTATTCAAACCATCGTCGTCAGTATCTAAGAGATTACTACACGGATTAGTAGGGTCAGTCTCATTGAATATTTCGGTTAAGTCATCCACGCCATCGCCATCCGTATCAAACAAACTTGGGTTAGTAGCATAGCCCCATGTAGCCAAAAGTTCTTCCCAGTCTGCTAAGCCATCTCCATCGGAGTCTGTGAAATCATCATCACAGTGAGGGTCACTGAGTGGCAAAGAAGGATCCCAGCACCAGGAATTGTTTGTAAATAATATTGCAATTGTTGTTGCAGGCATTGGCACATCTACATCAGTCAAGGTATCAAGATTTACTGAAGAGTAACGGAAACCAACCGTGCTTCCATTGCTCAACTCAAAGTATGCCATCGGCTTAAGTTCCGCATTAGGAGATAATTCTTCTCTCCAGTCAGAAGGAGATAAGTCAAGCTCAGTAGTAGAATTTAATTGAATGATTGATGAACTTGGGTTCCAATTAACTACTGATTTAACTATGATTATTTCACTGACACATGGGTCAGTTTGATGACCTATGGCAGATTCATCACCATCGTTAACGCCTCCGCCATCAGTATCTGCTACATTCCACTTAGTACAAGTTAAATTTTCTTCCCAGTTATCAATACCGTCACCATCAAAGTCACCTTGATCTTCAACTCGAGTGGGGTCCGTTTCGTTACCATCAACAATACCATTGCCATTTATGTCCTCTTCACCATCGTCAAACTGATCTCCATCGGTATTATTGTTTCTAGGATCAGAAGCCTGTGCTGGGTCTCCGTAGGAACCATTTACTTCAATGCCATCATTAACTCCATCTCCATCTGTATCAACAGAGGTTGGGTCAGTTAGCAGAATTAATGCCTCATAAGAATCATTCAACCCATCCCCATCGGTATCGTTATTCTGAGGGTCAGTTTGAGTGATTGAGTCGACTTCGGCTGTAAATATCGCACAACCACCAGGACCCAGCCCGAGAACAGGATTGCAGGGAGATTCTGTAGCAGTCATATTTTCTGGACCAGGACGGAAATATTGAGTCGGAGGATTTGTTGAACCATTTCTTGTACCCCAAGTAGGATTGACATATTCGTATAAATTGATTAATCCGTCACCATCAGGATCGCCATAAGTTCCATCTAAGTTTGAAGCAGAAGTTGGATCTAAACCATTTGCAACTTCCCAACCATCCGGCATACCATCGCCATCAGTATCCCAGCCATCTGGATCTTCATCTATTTCGCCATCACCATCATCATCATCACTTGAACAGTCCGCATCACCATCGCCATCAGGGTCGAAGTTGTCCACTAAACCATCTTTATCATCGTCAAAAGTATTGAAACATATATTCCCTACAGGATCTTCATCTGCACCGTCTGAACCAGAACCTTGTAAAAATTGCATAGCACTTTCTTCATCCCAATTCCTAACTGGTACGGTACCATTCCACCAAACACCATTATCTAATACGTTTGCAGTGGATAAATCATCCCAACCAGTTGGCATACCATACAGGTACTCATTTAGATTGGTATAAGCATCAAAATCGGGATCACCTACTGAACCGTTAATCCCATTAGGAGATAAAGGGTCTAATCCATATTGCCATTCCCAACCATCGGGAAGGCCATCGTTATCGCTATCCCAATCCTGTGGTTGCGTATTAATTATGAATTCAAGACCATATGTCAATCCATCTCCATCATCATCACTAGTGGCAAGAGCTTCCCAACTTCCAAACTCAATAGCAGAATAAGAAGCTAGTAGCATTATTGAAGTGAATAAAATCGCTGAGCGGCGTTTGCGAAGCAATATTTTATCAGTAAAATTAACGGATACAACTCGCAAACCACTCCTCTCCAATACCAGTGGCGTTTAATGGGGGTCTTAAGAAGAATGGAGCGTAGTTCGGACGTCCAAATTAGAAAATTCAGACTAGTTCGATATCATCGTCATCATAACGGTCTGAATCATAAGGCTCTTCGACGGGTTCTACAGGTTCAGAAATTGTAATACTCTCTCCATATTCATCAGGGGAATCATCCTTATTCATAGAATCAATTAATGCCATATGGCTCGCCCATCTACGACGATTCATATTACTCTGAATACCTGCAATAATTAGCAAAACACCTACTAGTAACATGATTAAAGTTAGTGGCCTTGGATGACTTAATTCATTGACCACAATGTCGATTACATTGCCTAAATCTACTGTCATTTGGACGGTCTTCTTAGCAGTATATTCATCAGACCAACTTTGGCTTGTATCTAAGGTTCCATCAATAACATAAGCAAGAGGCATGGCAGTAACAAAAACAGGTACTTTATCCCCATTATTCGCATCGGAAGGGACGGTTACTTTCAGATTAAAACTCACTTCTTCATATGCACCCAATTGGATAAAAGTTGAGCCTGAAGGGCCCTCAATAGAAACTTCCCAGCCGGATTCTTCAACTTCTGCATCTAGAAGAATTGTCATTTCAGTATTTCCTTCATTTTTGACTTTCATTTGGATAGAATAATCCTCCCCTGGGAGAAGTTTTCTATCTTGAGTAACCTGAACAATCTCCAAATTAGGGGGATCGGAATCAATCTCAAATGTCATAGGTAAATCAAAATATCGAGGTTCTGAATCTTCAGTATCCTCTATTATTCTAAGATAAATAGTATGATTTCCTTGCTCCACTTGGGTTGTAAGCGTCACTGTTACTTCGACTTCAACAAATCCCCCAGGACTTAATGAAACTCGAGGAACTGCTTCTTTGTTTTCATCTTCGATTCTAAATTGCCATTGGCCGTAAATTGGATTTATATCAAGATTTTCTTGTAAGGTAGCGGGGTTTTGAATACGCCACCAAAGAGCCGTATCTCCAGAATTAGCACTACTAATTATTCTAGCCCTTAAATCAACAACTGCATTTTCGCCACTAGGAGAACATTGAGATACATCCATTTGACCTAGAGGAGATCCGTCGCAATCATAAGTAACTTCAGCCCTTATTCCAAAGGTTCTCTGTATTGTAAATAATACAGTACTCCTTAGAGAAGAATTCCCAGAACTAGTTACTTCAATTTCAATTGTCCCTAAATCATCATCTGCACGATCATTTGATGGCTTGATATTGAGTAACAATACTTGTGTATCGTGACGTTCCAAATAAGAGGAGTGGAATGTTCCATCACCGATATCTTCAAGAATTCTTTCCCCAGTATTATTATCATATACTTGGATGATTGATTTAGAACGTTTTAGAACATCTATTCTGAATTCATCAGCATCGAAACCAGTATTAAAGATTTCAAGTAAGAAGGGCGTGAATTCCCCATATTCCACATACCTTGGTATCGTGTAGTCAACACTATCTGGCCTAGTAGAATTAGCAATTGGGAGACTATGTTCTTCATCCCAAATAGAAACAGCAGGTGGTTGGAAAACATCAATTTTTTCTAAAATAATGTTAAGAGTTTCTTGGTGAACGACTGTTTGAACTCCCTCTACTTCGGCCTCTGCAACTGCTCTGATGTCAATACTACTTGGTGTGCCTGTCAAATCATCAGGGGCTTGTAAGGTTAAGATTGGATTTAGTATATCGCCTCCGGCATCTAATGAATATAGGCTAGAGTCAGAATCAAACTCTACCAACCAAGAACTACCCAAATTAGTCATTACTTCAAGTTCGACAGACATAGACTTAGTTGAATCACCTCGATGCACTAATTGTAAAGGGATAGGAGTGATTTCACCTGGAGCTATATATTCAGTCTGTCTGTCTAAACCATGGTTAATAGAGACGCCGAATTGACGCATTTCAATCGGTTCATGATCAATTAATACTAAGTTTCCCTGAATATCAGTCACTTCTAACTCAACTGAATATTCACCAGACGGTACGCCTCCAGGATAAGTCCACGAATAGTGACCGAATATACCTTCATTTGTATCATCGATATCTGGGTCATCATTACTTATTTCTTTGTCTATACGATAAGTCCCTTGGGAATCACGGAGCAATAACCTTACACTGTCAATGTCATATCTTCCAAATGCACTTTTAACATCAAATGTAAACTGCATAGATCTCTGATCGATTATATCATTAGGGTACCATTCTAATTCAGGACCTTCAGAAATCTCATCCCCATCTCTTTGTAACACCACTATACTATTCGAAATGGCATTAGTTTCAACTTCTATTTCTGAGTGACGAGTCGCCTCACCATCTATCTCATTCCAAGCGACTTCAGCCGTACATGTGCTACCGAACGGACCGCCGCTGCTGTCACAACCTGACATCTCTGCTGAAATTGTTACTTCAATAGTCTCGTCTTCAAGAACCATAAATGAACTACTAGAACCGATATCAATTTCAAACTCCTCATGATCAAAGTTACAACTATTTCCTATCCCTGTATTGCAAGCATCAGTACTCCATTCTGCCTGTCCAATTGAGGAACCACCTGCTCTAACATTAATCGTCCACTCAACTGATGAACCACTTGGCCCTACTGCTTTCAAAAATAGATCCAGAGGCAAATAATAGCTACCTGAACTAGAACCTTGATTGGGTCTACCAAATATTTCAATCGAAGATAATAACTCTTGACTGATAAATTCTATTGTTTCATCAAGAGCACTCTCTGTTTCTTGACCACCTGACTCCGGAATCTTTGTTGTGATTAAACCATCACCATCAGTGGTGGAGTCGGCTGACGCCAAATATAGTGTATAAAGTTCGATAGGCGCGTCGACATTATTACGTTCAGAATATGCTTCCTCGAGCTCCGAACCGTAAGTTTGACCAGAATAAATAGGCGCCATCATTAATAACGCTAAGAATAGAGCAATTTGCGCGGTTTTGACGCGTCGTTGAACATTCCTTGACTCTTGCACGGTTCTCGGCTGTTCACAGGGTGTTAAAGAGTTCTCATCATAAGTTCCGGCCAAGCATCTATTTTCGGGACATTTTAGAGCCGCGCGATTCAAGACTAAGTTCCCACGCCCGAGGGCCGCAGGGGTACCCGAGTGGTCAAAGGGGCCGGACTTAAGCTCCGGTGGTAAGACCTTCGTGGGTTCGAATCCCACCCCCTGCACCATTTGAATAAAATTATCCTAAATCATTTAGTTTTAGTCATAGAACAACCAAGTCTCCCGTCACCATCTAAAATGTCAAGTTTTGTTATAACTACAGATGCAGCCTTAACACTTTCAGGTTCAGAAATAGAATTAATTAAATGATTAGCAAGAGATTCTAAGAGAGAAAATCTACCAATAGATAGAACCTCTTCTAATGACTCCAGTAAATATTCATAATTTAATACATCTTCGATTATATCATTTTCAGGATTTTTAACTCCAGAAATTAATACATAAATATCAAATCTTACTCTTTGTGGATTACCAATCTCATAGTCATGAACACCAATATCTACATTTCTAACTATATCTTCCAAAAATAATGTAGTCACCCCTTTATACGAAGATAATAGATTTGTTATAGCATCGGTATGCGAGGTCATAAGATCACTCTGTTTCAAAAACAACATCCCTAGATCGAGAAAGGAATCTTTCTCCTGAATCTACATAAATTACTTGTCCCGTAACCGCTCTTGCAGTCATCAAGTAACAAACGGCCTCCGCAATGTCATCGGGCGATGGCCCGAATCCAAGAGGTGAAGACGATTGTGCTTTCGAAAAACCTTCATTCGTTTGTAAATCACTAACGAGGGTATGACCGGGGGCAACTGCATTGACCCTTACATTTGGTGCCAAACCACGAGATAGAGATTCTGTTAAGCCAAGCATTACATATTTAGAAGCAGTATAAGATAAATAATCAGGATTAGGATTAGATAATTTTTGATCCAGAATATTAACCACAGAAGCTTTAAATTCATCTTTTAATGACTTATACATTTCACGAATGAGTAAAGTTGGTACTTTAGCGTTCACATTCATATGATTGTCCCATGAATCAGAAGATAGTGAACTTATATCATCGTGAATAAAAACTGAAGCATTGTTTACAATTCCTGAAACTTCACCAAAATTTTCTATTGCTGATTGAACTAATTTCTTCGCACTAGAAACTTCGGATAAATCTGCCTGGCATATTGCAGCTAATCCTCCATTAGAAATGATGATTCGCGCCGTTTCTTCTGCATCAGACGCAGAATTTCTATGATGAATTAATATTTTGAATCCAATTCTAGAAAGATGAATGCAAATCTCCCTACCTATCCTCTTCGAACCGCCTGTAACTATCACAGCGCCCCTATTCACAAGCCAGCGAGTATGAATCATGATATGACTTCTTGTATAAGTCCAAGTCAATAATAACGAATGATAATAGTTTTCGTCTTTACCCTTCTCGAAGTAACAATGACGACTCGCCTTCCCACTATTGATAGTGATATTTTATCAATTAATGAAGGGAGAGGAGAAAGTGCCTTAGAGAGAAGGAAATCACAAAGAAAGCGCCTTCCAGAGTGGTTTAAGACGAGTTTACCAACTGGTGAAGCACAGAGTAAATTCAACAAAACAAGAACAAATGTTCATGAACATGGATTACATACTGTTTGCGAAGAAGCAAGGTGCCCAAATGTACATGATTGTTGGGCACGGGGAACAGCAACATTCATGATTGCGGGGGAAGTTTGTACAAGAGGATGTAGATTTTGCGCAGTTGGTACGATTAAAAAACCTCCAATTCTAGATCCTAACGAACCTAAAGAATTAGCGGATGCTATCGAACATATGATGATCTCCCATGCTGTAATTACAGTGGTCAATAGAGACGATTTACCAGATGGGGGCGCGAACCACTATAGAAATTGTTTACTGGCAGTGAATGAAAGAACTCCAGATGTAGGTTTAGAACTATTATGTTCCGATTTAGAAGGTAATATTGTTGCATTAGGAGAACTATTAGAAAATCTACCGATTAGAGTATTCGCACACAATGTAGAATGTGTTCCCCGACTAGATAGTGTCGTTAGAGACCCTAGAGCATCCTTTGAGCAATCATTAACTATCCTTAAAGAAGCAAAAAAATTAAGACCAGATATTAGAATCAAGACCAGTATAATGGTAGGTCTGGGCGAGACAGACGAAGAGGTAGTTGAAGCAATGAAAATACTCAGAGAAATAGGAGTTGACATGATTACTCTAGGGCAATATCTTCAACCAAGCGATAAGCACCTACCCATAGATAGATTTCCCGAACCAAAACAGTTTGCAGATTGGGATAAACAGGCTAGAGAAATAGGATTTAAAGCAGTGGCTAGCGGCCCTCTTGTTCGCTCTTCTTATCGTGCGGGATTACTTTACGAAGAGGCTGAAGGAGCAGAGCCAGTAGTGACAAGAGAATCTACAGGTTCAGCAGTTAGTCATCTAAATTCTATTGGTAAATTGTGATTTGAGAAAGCCAACAAATATGAGTGAGGAGTAGGTGTTGAGTGCATGGTGAAGAAGAAGACGGAGACACTCCACATCCCTGAAGCACCTCAAAGGCCAGGAGATAAACCTGATTTTGGAAATTGGCCATGGACTCCTGAGGACCTAAATATATTGAAAACTGACTGTTCAGCAGACGACACTAGAGAACATGCATCAGGATTAGTTAGAGTTCTTAATAATGAACATGAGGCTTTGGGTCAGTGGAATCCTAATCTCAAACCAGAGGAATTAATTATCGGATTAGAATATATGCTTAGATTAAGAATTTTTGATGAAAGAATGATGAAAATGCAACGTACCGGCAAGTTATCGTTCTATATGAGGTCTTACGGTGAAGAAGCTATTGCTATCGCACAAACTATGGCATTGGAAAATCAAGACTGGTTATTCCCCACCTATCGGCAACCAGGCGCACAGTTTGTTAGAGGAAGAGATATGGTCAGTATGATTTGTCACTGCATTGGCAATGAAGAAGATAATGTCAAAGGCAGACAAATGCCAGTACACTATACATACAGGGAAGGAAGATACATCTCAGTTTCGAGCCCTGTGGGAACACAATTCAGTCAAGCAATTGGAGTCGCGCTAGCATCAAAATATAAGCAGCTGGATGAAGTTACAATTACTTGGATTGGAGATGGAGCAAGTGCGGAGGGAGACTACCATTATGCTCTTAACTTCGCGAGTATATTCAAAGCCCCAGTAATCCTTAATGTAGTTAACAACCAATGGGCTATCTCTACACATTCGAATTTCGCCAGTGGAATACAAAATTTTGCCACAAGAGGCTTACCATATGGAATACCGAGCATAAGAGTAGATGGAAATGATTTCTTGGCATTATACTCAGTTACAAAATGGGCTAGACAACGGGCTTCTCAAAATTTAGGCCCTACTCATATTGAAGTATTGACATACAGAGCGGGGGCGCATAGTAGTAGCGATGACCCCTCAAGATATAGGCCGAAAGATTCGAGTGATTTCTGGCCTGGTGGCGACCCTATAAATCGTTTGAAAATGCACTTGATAAAAATAGGCATGTGGACAGAGGAAAAACATCTAGAATTAGAGAAAAAACTAGATTCAGAAGTTATGGATGCCTACAAAGAGGCCGTTAAATTTGGAGATCTGGCTAATGGTCCTTATCCTTCTTCTGACTCAATATTCACAGAAGTCTATGAAACTCCCCCTTGGCATTTATTAGAGCAATGGGATGAAATGAAACGCTGGAGGGACGAATGACATGGTAAATATGAATATGGTCCAATCGGTGAATAGTGCGCTGGATAATATGCTACAAAAAGACAATGATATAATACTCTTCGGAGAAGATATTGGATATTTCGGGGGAGTTTTTAGAACTTGTGACGGGCTTCAAGAAAAGCATGGGAAACATCGTGTTTTTGATTCACCATTATCAGAAGGAGGTATCGCAGCAACGGCGTTTGGAATGGGGATAAATGGATTGAGACCAGTTGTAGAAATACAATTCGCAGACTACATATTCCCCGCATATGACCAGATTGTAAATGAAATGGCAAAAGTAAGGCATCGTTCAGGAGGAGAATTTTGGTGCCCAGTTACTATCAGAACCCCTGCTGGAGGAGGAATTAGAGGAGGGCATCACCATTCACAATCGCCTGAGGCACAATTCACGCACACCCCAGGACTAAAAGTAGTATATTGTTCGACACCATTTAACTCAAAAGGATTACTAATTAGTGCTATAGAAGATAATGATCCAGTGATTTTCTTTGAGCCTAAAAGGTGCTATAGAGGGCCTTTTTATGGTGACCCACACAAGGTACCTACTTGGAAAGATCACCCTGAAGCAGAGGTTCCTGAATCGTATTATAAGATACCATTAGGAGAAGCAAGATTAGCCCTGGAAGGAAATGATTGTACCGTAATTGCTTGGGGTACAATGGTTCATGTTGCTGAACAGGCGATTAAAGATTCAGGAATTAGTTGCGATCTTATTGATTTACAAACATTAGTACCATGGGATAAGGATGCTGTTGTGAAATCTATAGAAAAAACAGGGAGATGTGTTATTGTTCATGAGGCTCCTAAAACTAGCGGATTTGGTGCAGAGATGGTTGCCTCAATTCAAGAACGCTGTTTCTATCATCTAGAAAGTCGTATTGAAAGAGTTACAGGCTGGGATACACCATTCCCTCACACAACTGAGTGGGATTATATGCCAAGTCCGTCAAGAATAGCTGAAGCGATACGCAAAACTCAGGAGGAATGAATATGGGAGATTATGTTTTCAAATTACCAGACATAGGAGAAGGAGTAGTAGAGGGAGAAATTGTCGCATGGCATGTTAAGGTCGGGGATTCAATAAAAGAAGATGATCAAATTGTCGATATAATGACTGATAAAGCGACTGTGACAATACCATCTCCAACTAGTGGTATTGTAACTGAATTAAGCGGGGAAGTAGGAGATATGATTGCCGTTGGTTCAGCATTAGTTACTTTCTCTACAGACGGTTCCTCAAATGTCAATCAAGTTGAAAAATCACCAGAACCTGAAGTAATTGAAGAGCCAGTTATTGAGGAAGAAAAAATCTCACAGCCTATCGCAAAAGAAATTAAGAAACCTGCTCCAAAACCTGTGGAACTAATTACTGAAAGTAAAGTGTTAGTCCCATCAAGTGGAAATACAAGAATATTAGCTAGTCCAGCGGTTAGAAGAAGGGCTAGAGATGCAGAACTTGACCTATCAGTAGTTTCTGGATCAGGTCCTGCTGGAAGAATACGCCATGCTGACTTAGATGCATATATTGCTGCCGGGGGAACTGTCACTGGAGCACCACCTACCTCTTATTCCACAAAGAGAAATGATACAAATGAAATCAAAGTAGTTGGTTTAAGGAGAAAAATTGCAGAACAGATGGTCAAGTCTAAGTTCTCGATACCTCATTTTTCATACTTTGAAGAAATTGATGTTACTGAATTAGAAGAATTGAGACAAATGCTTAATGCAACAAGAGATAATGACCAACCGAAGTTGACCTATCTGCCATTTATAATGATGGCCTTGGCTAAAATAATGCCTAATCACAAAGAATGTAATGCTCTGTATAATGACGAAAATAACATTGTCACACAATATTCAGCAGTGCATCTTGGAATTGCAACTCAAACTGACAGAGGGCTATTCGTACCAGTAGTAAAGCATGTGGAGGCAATGGATATTTGGCAATCTGCATCAGAAATGCAAAGGGTATCGGGTGCGGCTAGAAATGGTACCGCGAGTCTTGATGATTTATCAGGCTCAACATTCACAATTACAAGTCTAGGTAGAGATGGCGGATTAGGTGCTACTCCAATAATTAATCATCCTGAAGTAAGTATCCTAGGGATACATAAGGCACGTGAAATGCCAGTAGTTAAAGATGGAAAAATTGTGGTTAGAAGAATTATGAATGTTTCAAGTTCTTTTGATCACCGAATTGTAGATGGGGCCAATGGTGCCGCTTTAGTTCAAGCATTAAAAAGAATGTTAGAGTATCCCGCTCTAATTTTTATGTGAGGTGAGATATATGAGTGATATTCGAAAATGTCAAGTTTTGATAGTAGGTGCAGGACCAGGAGGATATGTTGCCGCAATAAGATCAGCCCAACTTGGTTTGGACACTATTGTTGTTGAAGGAGATAAACCAGGAGGAGTTTGTCTAAACATTGGGTGTATCCCGAGTAAAGCGATAATTCATGCCGCTGAACGTTATGAATCTTTGAAGAAACATTCTTCGGAAAATGGACACATGGGGATTTCAATAAATGAAAACCCAGAGATTGATATGAAAGGAGTTGTAGAATGGAAAGATGGAATTGTTGGAAGACTTACTAAGGGAGTTGAAACACTGGTGAAGAGTTCTGGAGCGGAATTAATTAATGGATGGGCTACTTTTACAAGTTCTAAGCAATGTTCAGTAAAAACAAAAGAAGGAGAGATTCTAATAGAGGCTGAAAATGTCATCATTGCTACTGGGTCAACACATATCGATTTACCATTCATGCCATGCGATGAAGAATTTATTCTTTCATCTACAGGAGCATTAAATTTACAGAAAGTCCCTAAGAAAGTTGCTATCGTAGGAGGGGGATATATTGGTTTAGAGTTAGGGTGTGCTCTATCTAAATTAGGCTCCGAAGTCACAGTTATTGAAGGAATGGATAGTATACTCGCAATTATGGATAAAGAAATCAGAAGGCCATTAGAAATATGGTTAAAGAAAAATAAAGTTATCGTCCATACAAATTCTCTAGCAAGAGGAACTAAAATAAAGGGCAAAGGAGCATCCAGTAAAGTTGAATTGACATTTGAGAAAAATTCAGAAGAACAAAAAATTATCGTAGATAAGGTGTTAGTAACTGTAGGTAGAAGTCCTAATTCTAGAGGATGGGGGCTAGAAAACATGGGTATCAGAATGGATACATCAGGTAGATTCATCAGAATAGATAGACAATGCAGAACTTCTGCACCAGGTGTTTATGCAATCGGCGATGTTGCCGGAGAGCCGATGCTAGCTCACAAAGCGAGTGCACAAGGGGAAATGGTCGCAGAAATAATATCTGGAGAGAAAAGAGAATTCGATAAAGTAGCAATTCCTGCAATTGTATTCACTGAACCGGAAATCGTCTCAGTAGGATTAACTCCAAATGAAGCCGAAGAACGTGGTGAAGAAATAATTACTGGGAAATTCCCTTTGGCTGCTAATGGTAGAGCATTAACACTAGAAGCAGAAAAAACAGGAGGATTTATTCGTGTCACTGCTAGAGAATCAGATCATGTAATTTTAGGTATACAAGCAGTAGGAAGTCATGTGGCAGAATTACATGGAGAATTCGTACTAGCTCTCGAAATGGGTGCATTATTGGAAGACATAGCTGATACTGTTCACGCCCACCCAACTATGACTGAAGCATTCCATGAAAGTGTTTTGAAAACTCTAGGGCATGCTATACATTCAGCCTGAGGTGATTTTCTGAGAGAGGTACAAGTCCTAAGGGCTGGTATTGAAGATCATAGTGTGGTTTCAGATGCTATGCGAGTCTTACAAAAAAAACGTATAAATGATGAAATCTTAGATACCATAATTCTAGTAGAACATCCAGAAATAGTGACTGTTGGACCTAAAGCAATAAGAGATGGAGTTGTAATTTCTGAAGAATACTCTCAATCAATTGTGGATAGGGGAGGAGGAATCACCTGGCATGGTCCAGGGCAACTTGTATTGTACCCAATTATTAAATGGGATTCAGAGGAACAAAGTGTCAGAGGAATAATCAATAAGATGGAGAGTCTGATAATAAAAACCCTTGAAGATTTAGGAATTGAGGGATATAGAGATCCCGCAATGATGGGAGTTTGGGTTGATGAAAAGAAAATTTGTTCAATAGGTTTAGCGTTTCTTCATTGGGTAAGTAGACATGGATTAGCACTGAATTATGCAACCCCTGGGAAACGAATAGAGAACCTAGCTTGTTGTGGTATGGATTTAGGAGTGACTACATCGTTAGATAAATTAGGTTACAGAATAGATCAAAATGGAGATGAAATTACAAGAGAGTTAATAGAAGAAACAATATTATCTAATATTGAATTAATCTTGAAAAGAATCCCGAATGAGCCTTTGGATTGGAATGTTGGAGAGTTTATATGAATCAGATTGGAGTAAATGAATTGTCAAAATATTGGGGTTTAGATGAAGAAACTATTTTCTTGAATCATGGTTCATACGGCGCTACACCAAGAATAGTTTTGGAAGAACAGACCCGCTGGCAACTTCTTTTAGAAAGAGACCCCGTGAAATTCTTCGAAGAAATTGCTCCAGATGCGTTAATTAATTCGCGTAAAGCGATAGCAAATTTAGTGAATTGTGACTATAATGACTTAGCACTTATCGAAAATGCAACTTCAGGCGTAAATACAATATTAAGATCTTTAAATTTTGAAAAAGGGGACGAAATAATAGTTCCAAATCATGCATATCAGGCATGTAGGAATGCTATCGATTATATTGCAGAGAAATCAGGTGCAGTAGTGGTAACTTGTGAAATACCATTTCCGATTTCTAAAAAACAGATCATTATTGACAATATAATGGAATGTGTAACTGAAAAAACAAAATTAGCAATGATAGATACAGTGACTAGTCCCACAGGACTTCTTATGCCATTCAAAGAACTCGTTGATTTACTAGAATCAAAAGGAATTAATGTACTACTTGACGCCGCACATGGAATAGGGATGATTCCCTTGGATTTGGAAAATATTGGAGCGTCGTTCACAACTAGTAATTGTCATAAATGGCTTTTTGCACCGAAAGGAGCCGCTTTTCTACATGTTAGAAAGGATTTACAACATTTAATTCGGCCTCTGGTAATAAGTCATGGAATGACGATTCCACTGGGAGACTCAACAAGATTCCGTCATGAATTTGATTGGACGGGGACAAGAGATATTTCCGCATTATGTACGTTGCCGTTTATAATAGAAGAAATAACAAAATTAGTCAATATGAATTGGGATGAAATAATGATTCATAACAATAAACTTGCTGTAGAAGGAAGAAAAATAATATGTGAAAAACTCGGAATCCCTCTACCATGCCCAGATGATATGATATCTAGTATCGCTACAATAAAAATCTCTTCAAATGCGATAAAAAATGTAAAATTACATGAACCTGATCCACTTCATTTGGAACTCTTAGAAAAATATAACATACAAGTTCCAGTTTGGTATTGGCCAAATCCAGAGGGGAGATACATAAGAATCTCGGCTCAAGTGTACAATAATGAAAAAGAATATAGATATTTGGCAAAAATTCTTAAAAAATGTCTATGAAAATTAAGCAATACTTCAAGATGTCTTGTTCGTACGGCAAATCATGCCTTCCGCAGTTGTAGCCCTGACTGGTGCATCTGGTGCCCAGTATGCAGTAAGACTAGTGCAGGCATTGTCAGATGCATCATGGGAAGTTGATTTGATAGTCACCAACGCGGGTGCAATAAACTTACACTTAGAGTGTGAAATGACACCTGAAGATTTATCTAAAATCAGAGGAGTTACCTTACAAGATAACAAAAATTTAGCAGCTAGACCTGCATCAGGATCTGCCAAATTTGATGCTTATATTATTTGTCCGACAAGTGGTACAACTATCGGGAAAATTGCAGCAGGAATTTCTGATAATCTTGCAACAAGAAGTGCATTGGTAGCATTGAAAGAGAGAAGGAAACTGATTATTGTACCAAGAGAAACGCCTTTTGCAACCGCACATCTCGAAGCAATGACAAAAATGTCAACATGGGGAGTTGTAATTTTACCTGCAAGTCCAGGTTTCTACCATAGCCCTAAAACGATTGATGAATTAATTGATTTTGTAGTTGCAAGAATATTAGATCAATTGGATATTGAACATAATCTAGGCAAAAGATGGTCAGGTGAAGAAGTCAAATAATTCTTAAATCTGAATGAAAACAAATCATTATTTTTTACAATAATCGATTATTTCTTGATAATTAGGCTCTATTCCTGGGTTTTCAGCAACCCATGCATAACCTATTCGACCATCTTCATCAATAACGAAAACTGATCTCTGAGAAGCCACGTAACCAGGCATAACAAAACTAATCCCTACACCATAAGAATTGGTAGCCTCCCTATTGACATCGGATAGTAAAGGAAAACCTATAGAATTATTATTTGCAAATTCATTGTTAGAAAAAATAGAATCAACACTAATACCAAAAACTTCGACTTCCATTCCATCAAACTTAGACATTGAATCAGTGAATGTACACATTTCAGTAGTACATACTCCAGTAAATGCTGCTGGATAAAATGCAAGTATAACTTTATTTCCGATTGAGTCACTCAAAGTGACCATATTTCTGTCATTTGCCATCAAAGTGAAATTTGGTGCTACGTCGCCTACTGAAACCATAACCTTGCGGATAGATAGGTCCATTCAAAGATAACCGTCTCTTGGGGTAGAGTATGATGAAGGAAATTGTAACATTCGAAGACTGGGAAAATACAGTCATTGAACCATATATTATGTTGCTAATTACAAGAAAAACATGTCAAGATTGTGTGAACGTCGAGGAATATTTAGAATCGAATAATTATCTAATTAACCAAATTCCAGTCAGAAAAATATCTTTAGATAATTCTGATTCAGAGAATTTAATAAATAATTTACAATGGATAAAGAAAGAAGTTGATATAATACCATTTTGGGTTTTAATGAATTATAAAAAACATCTTTCAACAGTAAGAGGCGGGATTAAAGAAGCAAGAGGTTTGACTACATCTTTTCCGGTGAAGCGATTCCAAGAAGATTAAGTCCAGTGCTTAGAGTTCTAGCAGTTAGACTACATAGGGCTAATCGGCTGTTCATTGTGGATTTATCATCAATTACCAATACGGGACAATTCTCATAGAATGAGGCGAACTCTTGAGCTAATTTATGCAAATATACTGCTAAACGGTGAGGTGCATAATTATTTATTGACTCGTCGATAGCTACAGAGAATCCAATTAATGTCCTAGAAAGTGAACTCTCATTGTCATTCATTATCGATATTTTGTTATTCGCAAAGTCTTCTCTCTGAATTGAGACCTTTCTGAAAATACTACAAATTCTAGCATGAGCATACTGGAGATAAGGAGCAGTATTGCCATCGAAAGAGAGCATTTTATCCCAATCAAATACATAATTTTTATTTCTATCGACAGAAAGATCCGCATACTTGACTGAACCTATGCCAATCATCTTCGATATCTCCGCTCTTTCTGATTCAGAAATATCTGGATTTTTCTCTAAAATAGATTTATTGGCTCTGGCGATAGACTCCTCGAGTAAGTCTTTCAAGCTGATTGCTTCTCCATCCCTACTAGCAAGTTTCTTACCATCAGAACCAACAACTAGGCCAAAAGGAATATGTACAGATTTAATAGAATCATCCATGAAATTCGCCTGGCGAGCAACTTGGAAGACCATGTCGAAATGTTGTGACTGTTCTGCGCCTACGACGTATAAAAATTCAGTCCCTCCTACATTCTCTACACGATTTATGATACAGGCAAGATCGCTTGTAGCGTAGTTATAGCCACCGTCTCCTTTGCGAATAATTAGGGGCAATGGTTCTTTCTCACGATTTAGCCAGCCTTCGGGAAACACTACAAGAGCCCCATTACTTTCTTCAATCATATCCTGATTACTCAATCTATCAACTACTTCAGGAAGTAAATCTTCGTAAATTGATTCTCCTGCTAAATTATCGTCATTGAGTAATACGTCTAACATACGATAAACTTCATTGAAATGTAATAGAGAAATATCAACTAATTCCTTCCACAATATAATCGTCTCAGAATCTTTCGACTGAAGTTTCACTACACGCTCACGTGATCGATTTGCAAACTCTTCAGAACTATCAAATTTATATCTTGCGTCTTTATAGAAATTTTTAAGATCTATATCTTTTACTTCTACATCTTCACATTCAAGGAAATGCTCAATCAACATTCCAAAAGGAGTCCCCCAGTCCCCTATATGATTCTCACCGATTACTCGATGACCCTTGTATGTGAGAATTCGCGCTAGAGCATCTCCTATTACTGTGGAACGCAAATGACCTACATGCATTCTTTTAGCAACATTGGGAGAAGAATAATCTATTATTATGGTTTTCTTATTTTCTATTTCCACACCTAACTTAGAATCGAAGTTAATTTTTGAAACTTGATTAGATAACCAAAAATTAGTGGCTTTAAAATTAACAAAGCCATTAATTGAAGAAGTTTTAGCGATATTTGATAACTTATCGGTTAACTCCAATGAAATATCATCTGCAATAATATTAGGAGATTTCTTCAAAATTCTAGATAAGGAATGACAAGGAAGGGCAATATCACCATGAGAAGAATCTGTAGCGTTACCTATTAGACCTAACCAGTCATTTTCATCTATTCCTAGATTCACCATAGTTTTAGAGAGAATAGGAATTATTTCATTACGAAGATTTCTCATGCTATCACCTCATGACCAAGCATACCTCAACATAGCAGCAATACCACCAAATGAATTTTGTAATGTTGCACCCTCTTCAGTATCCATGGAAACTAAAGTCACCTTGGCCGAAGTATGTGTCGCAAGTTCTGTTAATTCATCTATCAAATCCATTGTTTTATCCGGATCTTCTCGTAAATTATCAGAATTACATTTAGGACAATTGGGGATATCTGTCAAACTATTATGAGTCTGACTCCATTCATTTGAACAAGATTTGCATATCCATCCTACTCTTCTTTTCCGTAAACCTTCAGATAATAATATTGTAGCAACTGCACCTTGATCAAGAGCTGCCCGTACCATCATTTCACCATATGTCGCTTTTGGGTGCGTTTGCATAACTTCTCTTAAGAAATTATCAACTAACTTTCTTTCTACATCGAGTTCGATTTGATCCATCAATCCACCCGCACGTTGAATTAATTCTCTTAAACCAGAATCATTTGAATATCCTACATCAAAGTGTGGCTCTCTAATCAACTTCTTTATTTCATGGTGGAAGTAATCATTCCTCACAAGAAAATCTTTAGTTGCCCCTGGCCCTCCAATAATGATACCTTTCAAATCATCAATCATAGGAAGCCAATATGCACAGGCTCTTTCTGCGGATTTTTTGAAAAAATTATGAGCGGCTTCTTCGATTAATCTTTCAAAACGTTGTGCTGATTGGCCTCCTCTGCCGTGTTTAGATGGAACTTGAGAAGTAATATGTTCTTGACAATGATGCCTTTTACCAGACGCCAGACCATAAGCCGATTCAGACCTATCAATTACGAATAAACCATAAGCAGTTTTATCAATCAGCATGGCCTCAAGTTGAGATGCTTCAAAAGAAGAATCGCACCTATATCTGAATGATGGAAATGCCTCAGGTGGATCGTCTACAACAACCGAAATCAGCCTAGTTTTATTATTACCAGTAATTACATGGCCTACGAATAGGGCAATTCCTCTTTCGCCCGGAGTTTTGTACCTACCTAGAGTAGATACTGCAGACTCAATAGCATCTGTAACGTGCTTACGAGTACCTTTAGACTTGATATTGGCTGCCTGTCCTCCTTCTTGGATTAGATGGTGGCGAACATCAGATAACATCTTTTCAGGAGGTATGATGACAGTTACTAACTCAGTACCCATACCTCTCATTTTAGAAACTTCTTCGAGAGTCTTACGTGCACGAAGTTTACGTTTTTGCATCTCCAAGTCATCGGACATAGTCTACCCTCGTGTATTGCCAAAGAGGCCGGCATTTCAACCCTTCATCCTCAACCTAGCCTAGACATTGATAGAGAAGCAGTGTAGCCGAATGCACGATGGCAAGCATTGTGGCGGCTCTAGGTGGGAGTTTACTACGCCCTGAAATAGAGAATAAGCACATATGGTTAGATGATTTGATATCAATAATTAGAGATAGAGTGGCAATGGGTGACAGATTAGGGCTAGTGATTGGAGGAGGCGCACCAGCTAGAGAAGGAATAAGTCTAGTAAGGCCTTTGATGGATGACGATTATCATTTAGACAAAATAGGAATTGCTGCGACTAGGCTAAATGCAACTATAATTAGAGAAGCAGTTTCAGAAGCTGGAATTACAGTCTCAGGCATTATACCTTCGAGTGTTAACGAGGCTGTGCAATTACTCGAAGAAATACCAGTAGTCATCATGGGAGGTACCACTCCAGGACATACTACTGACGCAGTTGCAATAAGATTTGCAATTGCTGCAAACGCTAAAAAATGCATTATAGCAACAAATGTTGCAAAAGTATACGATGAAGATCCAAGATTAAATCCAAATGCTAAATCTCATGAACGCCTAAATCATCAGGAATTACAAAAAATTGTTGGCCCTGCTGAGCATGAAAAAGCAGGAAAATCTAGTGTAGTTGACCCCATTGGAGTTGCAGAGGCTCTAAATTCAAACCTAGAATTAAATATTTTAGATGGAAGGGTGACTGAAAGAATCAGGCAAGCAATAGAAGGCGACGATTTTGAAGGAACTGTCGTTTCATCGGAGGAGAAAATATGAGTAGGGCTGAAAAAATCGCTAAAATGGCCACAAGAACTGCTAATCAAGCAAAAGAAGCAGCAGCAACTTCTAAGAAGAAGATTAGAGGTAAAAATAATGTATCATTTGAATCACACAAACATTGTGTAATTTGCTCTATCCCTATACCAATTAACAATGAACCCCCGATATGTAATAAGATAGATTGCGACACTACACAAAAAAGAAAGGAATCTTCAAGAAAAAGACTCTCTATCTTGTTGTATGTTGGAGTAGCAGTATTTTTAGTGCCCATATTAATACAAGTTGTAGGAGCGTTAATTTAAATTAAGTTGCGTATTGTAGTGATTAATATGATGGTAAGGATTCTCTCCATACTTCCTGGTGCAGTGGGAGTTATTTGTTCCATTATGCTCATTGGGAGCTTAATTGGGGTATCACTACCTGAAGAATCTAGTACTATACCTCAGGTACCTTGCGAAGTAGATGATTCGGAAATCTGTTTTATCGCAATGACAGAAGTAATTAATCCGCCTATGATATTCGGCTTGCTTGATATTGATTTAGAGATTAAATGGTCGGAAACAACCGAAGCATGGTTTGCAATCGTCGAAACTGAAGCATATGTAAATTGCCCACCTGATATTGAAACTAAGATTACTGAATGCACTGCAGATGATGTTGAAGAATTCATAATAGTGGGTGGTGCGGATGAAGAAGATGGCACTTTAAGCTGGGATATAGGGACAGAAAAGTACCATATAATCACAGGAGGAAGAGAAGGCGCAGATATTGGGGACATGCAAGTTTTAACAACAAAAGGAGAGATAAGTTTTGATTGGAAAGTGGAAATAATACTTGTAACTATATCTGCTACTCTATTTATTGGAGCAGGAGAAATGGCTTTTCCAATAAGAAAATTATTTGATAAATTCCGAAATCAATGAGTGATTTTAGTATCGTGTATTTGAATAACCAGAATGAGGTGGAAGTATCATGAGTGAAGTATGTAGCAACTGTGGCACATCAATTGACATTAGTGGACTTCAGAAATCTTATGGGGGATTTGACTTGTATTGTAAAACATGTGGAAATCAATGGCATGTTAACTAATTAATTGTCGATTTCTCTACGTTTTTCAATTTCATACTTAGTTCCTAAAGGCTCAAGACTCTTCTCTTCAACATGCCAGTTATTAGGTAATGAAAGAGGATCTTCTATCACATCAGCACCAATAATATCAATTAAACTAGCGCGAAACTCCTCTATTCCTTCGCCGCTAACAGCAGATAACAGATATTCAGCATCTGCTGGTGTTATTTTAAGAAGATCAGATTTAGAATGGGCTACTATTATTGGTCTCTCCGTAACTAGACTTCTTACTTCTCTAAGAAGACTCAATTGCTCATCTAGAGACGTCCCTCCTGTTTCACTAGCATCGATAAGGAAAATCAAAACATCACCTACATTCTCCAATGCGGCAATCGCTTGCATTTCTATCAAATTCCTCTCTTCCATTGGCCTATCTAGTAAACCGGGAGTATCTACCATCTGATACGGTCTCCTCCTGTGTATGAAATGTCCTAAGTGTAATTGCTTAGTAGTAAATGGATAAGCCGCAACTTCTGGTTCACCAGATGATAAGGCACCGATAAGAGCAGACTTACCTACATTTGGTGAACCAGCCACTACAATGATAGGTTCTGCCGAATCTACAGAGGGTAATTTTCGAAGTATATCTCTTGCCTCACCAAGCCATATGATCTGAGGCGATATTTGATGAACAATTGAAGAAATACGGCCATAAGCATGCCTTCTTGCTTCATGGAAACCTTCTATATTCCTAATACGAAGTATCTTAGATTCAGATTCACCTGAAATTTTACGAATCCTTTCAGCCGCCCATTGAATAGCACCAAGGCTCTTTCGATAGTCATCATTACCTACTGCTGCATCGATTAAAGCCCTATCAAACTCGGACAACGCGTTGAGACTAGGCCATTTATCTACCCATGTCCTAAGAGTTGTATCTATAGTATCTGCAGCCGATTGAGTCATCCTCACCATTTGCTTCCTTACACGATGATACTTATCTGGATCTTCAACTAAATCAGCCTGTTTAGATGCCTTGCGAAATGCCTTATCAAGAATTTCTTGAGGGAAAAGAACGGTCGGAATACTTCGCCACTGTGGTGATGCCATGGTCTCTCCCCTATCTGCCGCCTATACCATCCCACTTCAAGGCAACAGTCATTTGTGGATTATTACTTACAATCTTTGAACCCGTTGGCTTTTCTATAACATAGTTAACCGAGAGGTATGAGTACGGAGAGGCGTAGTAGAGAAGTTACTGATTTACCCGCATGGGCTAAACGAATACATCAAGAATATGGTTCACCAGAATTAGATACTCTAAAAGATATATTCCTCGGACCACTGATTAAAAGAAAATCAGGTTTAAGGAAAGATGATTTGATTGAAATATTATTGGATAGTAGAGCACTACCTAAAGATTCAGACCCATATATTAGAGGTATGTTGGTTGGCACCTCGAGAAATGTAATAGAAATTTTAGATGAAAATGGAGATTTTCGCTCTATAGCAAGAGATGTGATAGTTGAATTACGTCTAATCACACACTTAAGGAAACCATATATTGAAGATAGAGAACTTTTAACTTTCGAAAAGGAAGATATGCGAAGACGTTCAAATCTTCATGAAGCGGCAGAAAGGCAAGCTGATGGAAGAGATGATAATCATGTGTGGGATTGATATGAACGAAGAGACTAATTTATCCTCTAAAGTTTGCATCCCATGTCAAGGAGGCGTACCTCCATTAACAGAAGATGAAATGAGTGAATTTATCGTACTCTTAAACAATGACTGGAAAATTATTGAAAGTCATCATCTGGAAAGAGTTTGGAAATTTGAAAATTTCAAACAGGCACTAGAATTTACGAATAATGCTGGAGATATTTGTGAAGAACAGAATCATCATGCAGATTTTGAACTAGGGTGGGGGAGAGTTTTAGCGAAAATCTATACTCATAAAATTGATGGATTGGTAGAATCAGATTTCATTCTTGCATCTAAATTTGATGAAATTTGAGGTCAATTATATGGTTAAGATTCGGAAACATATATTCGTATGTGTGAATGAAAGAAGTTCGGAAAACCCCAAAGGGTGTTGCTCATCAAAAAATTCTCTGGAAATAATGACTAAAATTAAAAGAATTACGAAAAAATCGGGAGCAGATGATATACGAGTCAATAAATCAGGATGCCTAGGGAATTGTGAGAAAGGCGTTGCTTGTGTCATTTATCCAGATGGTATTTGGTATACCCTTCCTGATGAAGAAAAGGCGATTATTGAGGTTTCTAATCATATTCTTGGAGGGAAAATTGCTTCAGATTACTTGATGTTAGAATAATTTAAGAGGGGGAATAATTATGAAAAAAGTGATATATCCAAGAGTTGGTGGACCAGAATCTATAGAAATAATAGATAGTATACTGGAGACCCCAAAAAAAGACCAAGTTAAAGTTAGAGTCCATAGGGCAGGAATAAATTTTGCAGATTTAATGATGAGACAGGGATTATATGGCTCAAATCCAGATTTTCCTTTCACACCTGGCTATGAAGTATCTGGAGAAATAATCGAACTAGGAGAAAATGTATATTCGTTGAAAAAAGGTCAAAGAGTCATAGCAATGACTGGATTCGGAGGTTATTCAGAAGAAGTATTAGTAGAATCCAGTAGAATAGTGCCAATTCCAGACAATGTTAGTTTTGATCAAGCAGCGGCTATGCCAGTAACATATGGGACTGCATACCATATGCTGGTTCATCTGGGCGGAGTTAAGGAAGGAGATTCGATATTAATTCATCATGCTGCAGGAGGTGTTGGAACTGCTGCTGCTCAGATTTGTCAAGCATTTGGAACAGGCCTAATTATTGGAACCGCATCTGAACATAAAAAAGAATTTGTAGAATCATTAGGGATGCATTTCGTTAACCGTGATAGAGAAGATTTTGTAGAGGTATGTAAAAAACTTACTGAAGGAAAAGGAGTTCATCAGGCTATCGATCCAGTTGCAGGTAAACATCTGATGAGATCATATGCCGCACTAAGAAATGGTGGGAAACTACATTGTTTCGGCGCATCATCAGCGGTCCCTAAAGAAAAAAGATCAATGGTTGCTGCATTTAAGATGTGGATTAATACCCCTAAATTTGACCCACTAAAGATGATGAATTCAAACAAGGCTGTTTTCGGCGTACATATGGGGAAAATGGATGATAGCACCGTTTTTGAAAATCATCTTTCGGATCTGGGTGCACTAATGGAACAGGGGAAAATAAATCCTATAATCGACTCAATTTGGAGATTTGAAGATGTTGCAGATGCACAAAGACATATTCATAATCGGATGAATAAAGGAAAAGTTCTACTAGATTTTTCACCTAATTAATTAGAATCAAGAATCAGCAACAATTGAACCATTGAAAGTCAGTTCGTGATTAGGGACCATTTGTTCACCCCAAGCTGCTTGTACTTTAGCTCCAACTTCTTCGTAAGCATCAGAGTTGACCACTGAATCTAAAGATTCTTGATTTGGCCAGTATGAAACTGCAATTATTCTTTCCGAATCTTCTGCTAAAGTTGTTCTTTCACAGCCGTTTGCCATTGCTAAATCTAAGAAATTCTTCCATCCATTGATTTGTTTTTCTGTTAAGTCAGCGTTGTCCTCTTTTAGAACACTCCATACCCGCATTATCATAACTAACGATTAAGGGGGTAGGTTAAGAAAATTATCCCTGCGTAATCACTCACAGTTTAACTGGGCGAGTTGCACCACAGGCTTGGCATTTTAGTAAAGTAGTACGATCTTCTTTGATAAAACGTGTATCAGGCGCTTTACATTGACCACAGAGAATATATGATTTAACATAAGATACTATTTTTTCTTTAATTCTTTTAGGAGGAACTCTACCTTTGAACAAAACTCTAACCTGCTCTCTCGTACCTGATGTACCAAGTTCATTGATTAAGAACTGATATACGTGATTTGCATCTCGATCCATAGCATCTACAATAGGGGCGAAATTACGCAAGATAGTCTGATTACCTTCAATTAAAATTTCTGGTTCAGGCATCGTCCATCGTGATCTCTCACTGATATTTTTTGGAATGCGCTCACGAGCGCGCTCTAACAAAGACTCATACTCGAACTCAACCATTGACTAGCCGAGAAGAGTCCCCTTTTTCACCCCACCGACTGAAAATCACTAATGGATAAGCGTAAAATGCCGACTAGCACAGCGAATACCATGGATGAAGCCGTAGAAGTCAAAGTTGCAAGGACTCATGCTGATGCTTTGTTGCCTACAAAAGGAAGTATCCATGCAGCAGGTTGGGATTTATATTCACTTGAGGATACAATAGTCAGACATAGAAGTAGTACCATGGTTAGAACTGGTCTTCATGTAGCAATTCCTCAGGGATATGAAGGGCAAGTTCGGGCTCGTTCCTCACTAGGTAAGAAAGGATTAATCCTTCCACATAGCATAGGCACTATCGATGCAGATTATAGAGGAGAATTATTTGTTTTAATGACATGGATTGGAGAAGGAGATTCATATAAAATTCAGAAAAATGAACGAATTGCTCAACTTCTGATAACACCAATTCCAAAATCACAATTCAAAGAAGTTGATTTCGAGAATCTCGGTGAAACAGAGAGAGGAGAGGGCGGTTTTGGTTCAACTGGAAGGTTTTAATTATAATTTTACAACTGAAAAATATAGATAATATAGATAATTTGTTTCCGATGGCTTGATACAGGGCGGATTCTAGGACAAAACGATGCCACTAAGCGTAGACGAACTTCGTGCCAAAGTACAGCAATACCGTAGTAACGGTTTGAACACACAACAAATAGCTGATGAGTTATCACTTTCTCAAACAACAATTCAATGGTTATCTACTGAAAAATATTCTAATAATGTAGTTTCTGAAGATAGACCCACTGACGTCCAAGTAGGTTGGAGGTCGGTAGCTGTTAAGGCTAGTAGAATAGAAGCTATATCTTATATTTTTGCAGATATTATTGAAGAAGAAATTGGTGATGAGGTAGATACTATTGTTGGTATTAGTATCAATGGTATACCTTTCGCTCAGGCTATTGCAGGACAGTTAGATTTAGATTTAGCAGTTAGCCGTTCAATAAGTGAAGAAGAAGGAGCACATATTTCAGAAATATTCGCTAACGTATCTGGAAAAATGGTTGTTGTAGTTGATGATGTTGTGTCTTCGGGAACAACTTTAAAGAAAACAATCAATAATTTAAGAAAAGCAGGTGCTGATGTCAGACTCTGTTTAGTTTTAGCAAATAAATCTGAAGTAAATGCTCTGGAAGGAGTTCCCCTACGAGGATTAGTTAGAGTAGTAACTGTTTGAGGCAGAAAGATGCACTGGGCTGATCATACCGCGATGCGGCTTTCAAAACAATATGACTCACAAGTAATTGCTTCAGGAATCACTCCTTCCGGAGAATTTCACATCGGCCATCTTAGAGAGATATTAACGGCTGAAATGATACATAGGGCGTGCTTAGATGCAGAAATTAATTCTGAATATATCTTTATTGTGGATTCGATGGACCCGTTAAGGAGGGTGTATAATTTTCTATCAGAAGAATATAAAAAATACATAGGACATCCTCTTGTGAATATCCCTGCACCTAATCCTGATGGCACTCCAAATCATGAAGGTGGAAATTATGCAAATCACTTCCTTCAACCATTCTTAGAAGCCCTAAAAGAAATTGGAGTTCATCCTAAAGTAGTAATGAATCATGAAACTTATAATGGTGGAAAATTCGCTACAAAAATAGATATGGCGATCCGGAATAGAGATAAAATTCATGAAATAATTGAAAATATATCTGGTAGAGAATTACCAGAAGAATGGTTCCCTTACAACCCAATAGGCAGTGATGGAAGTATGGATGGAGTGAAAGTAACTGGATACGATATGCCATATGTATCTTGGATAGACAGGCATGGAGTTGAGGGGAAGTCAGATATTAGAAAGGCAGATGGAAAAATGCCTTGGAGAGTCGATTGGGCTGCGAGATGGGGAATACATGGAATAACATGTGAACCGGCAGGTAAAGACCACGGAGCATCAGGAGGGAGTTTTGATACAGGAATACCAATTTGTGAACTATTGGGTAGTAAGCCCCCTGGAAAAATGGTTTATGAATGGATACAACTGAAAGGAAGTGGCCCCATGTCAAGTTCTAGTGGTAATACAATCGGCCCTATAGAGGCACTAAATCTAGTTCCGCCAGAGATATTAAGATATATCATTGCCAGAACTAAGGTGAAAAAACATATTGATTTTGATACGGGACCGTCACTTTTTGAAACTGCAGATGAATATGAAAGATTAGTATCTAGCCCTCCATCTGGAGAAAATCTGAATAAAAAGAAAAAGGTTGCCAGAGACACTATTCTTGGGTCTTTGCGACTTAGTCAAGTGAATAGAGGAGATGACCCCTCAAAATCTATCGCAGGCGTCTCTTTTCGGCATTTAGCAATGTTAGCTCAGATAAAATCAAATGATCAGGATATTTGGGATTCTTTGAATAAAAGTAAACACATTGACGGTAGGCCAAACTTAGCATTAATTGGGAGATTATCAAGAATGAGAAATTGGATAGATGGAGTTCACTTTCCAGAAAATGCAAAAATCAGTATTCAAGAGCAGATGAATGATGAAGATAAAGAAAAGATTACAAAAGAACAAAGAAGATTCCTATCGAGTTTACAGATTAAATTAGAAAATTGCCCATGGAATGAGAGTCAAATAAGTCAACTAATAAGAGAAACTGCTACGGAATTAGAAATCAGTCCACGAGAAGGATATATGGCACTTTACCTATTGATAATAGGTCGAGATTATGGGCCAAGAATCGCTTCAATAATTGTAGAATTAGGGAAAGTAGAAACCATTAAAATTTTCTCAAAATCGCTTTAACAAATCTGAGAAAATTTCAGAAGTAAGACCGGAAGATCTTGCAGCTAATCGCCTAACTATTAATTCAGGTGTCGATCTAGCAATATGATTTCTTTTAGGGGTTCTATCTACAATAAGATCCATGTTCTCATCGAGACCTTGCGCTTCAATTCCATCTATCCTAATACTCCCGCCCATTACCTCTGAGATCGCAGTGCCAATATGTGTCACTAGAAGTACGTTAGTATCTTTATTTCCACTAGAAGCAGATAAAAGACCACCGAGTATTAACGATGCAGCACCCGGTTCTGTAATCGCCTCAAGTTCATCCGCTAGTATGACCTTACGATTATCTGAAACTAGAACTTCTGCAAGTTTCTTTAGAGTTCTTTCTAAAGCACCAGCTGATTGAGTTCCTGATACCTTGGCAAGTATATGTAACTCATCTAAAAGACCAACATAAGCCTGAGAGGCAGGTACAGGCAATCCTGAATGGGCAAGAAGAATTACTGCCCCTAATGTTTCAAGAAGAGTAGTTTTTCCCCCTGAATTAGCGCCAGAGAGTAAAGCAATCCTGTCTCTATCTCCACGCGGAGATACTTCTCCTATACCATAAGTAACCGGTTCTGGAACACAATCAAGTAGAATATGACGACCATCTTTCATCCATATCCCTGGCTCATCGATAGAAAATTCAGGCATACTACATCTGTTTTCTACAGCCCATTTACCTATTCCAAGCCACATATCTATCTCAATAAATTTTGATATTGCCTGCCTAGCAGGCTTCATTATCTTCACAGTCGAATTCGCTATTGCAATTTCTCCTTCACTTCTTTCAGATAAAATAGCCGAGTCTAAATCTGACTCGATTTGTTCTATGGCTTCACGGTTAATTACACAAGGATATTCACTTGAAAAAATTTCATTGGGGAGGGATATGCCTGTATTTTTTAAATAATCGTCTAATCTTCTAATACCATCTTGAAGGGAAAAATCAATCGTATCAGCGACTGTACTTTTCAGTCTACGTTCTAAACTGTTAATATCGGAATAATATGAGAGGACTTCGTCACCACCAAATGAAATTGAAGCTTCAGAAGTTCCGGATACAATAGCATCATTAACCCCTGCTTCAATAGATTTTACTTCACCCCATAATCCATCTCGTGATTTTTCTAAACTTTCAAGACGAGTTGAATCATTATCAAGAGATTGTAGTAGGAGTGAGAGGTCTTCAAGTCCCTCCAACGATTCACTGATTTTTTGTCCAATTATATTTATTGGCCAAACCTGATCAGATAAATTTGAAATTATTGAGAGATTTACTGAATTTAACTTCAACCACTGTAGAGGCACTTCCGGAACTAATTTGTATAATGAATCTTCAAATTTACCTATAACCCAGCCAGAAGGTAAAACTTCAGGGGCACCGCTTCCTATCCATGTCACTCTAGGGATACCCATATAATCGCGCCATTGCTCATCATCTGAACGGACTAAAATCCTACACTTATTATTAATATGCGCTAATTTTTCTACGTATTGAGAATCAGGCACTACAATCACTCTATCAATACGAGAAGTAGATTCTTTACTATAATTAAGACCTGAGATTATATCCATCCATAATTCAAATGAAGTTTTACTATCAGTTACAAACCTAATTGCATTCTCTGACCATGATTTTCTAGATTCTATCTCAGATATACTTGATCTTGTAAGAGGATTAAGTATTGAAAGCCGATTTTTAGCGGCTTTAGTCTTAACCGATTTTGAAATATTATTCATTAATTCTCTATGTAATTTACGTCCTTCATCAGTAGTAGTTACTTCCTGAATATGACCATTAGCAGAATTAATCAGTTTTACTGCTCTTTGAGGTGAAATTCCCTCTATTCCCGAGAGAATACTGACATCTCCATCCTCGAGGGCTCTTTCTACATCTTCTAATGACCCAATCTCTAAAACGAGTTTATGGGCAAGAGATTCCCCCACACCAGGTATTTCTGTAAGTGACATCATAATTGACTTTGAAATTTCGAGGTAATTAAGGAAATCGCAAAAGTTAGTCGATATATTAGTATTCTGAATACAATATAACTAGAGCGTACCGATTTCTAGAAGTCTCGGTTCTGGAATTCCATCCATTGCTTCGGCTATAGCGAGAACTTCCATTCTAGCGCCTGCCATTGTAGTAACGAAAGGAATATTTAATTCAACTGCTAATCTTCTCATCATATTACCATCAAGAACTGCTCCACCTGTATTCCTAGGAGTATTAATAATTAGATTGATTTTACCTTGACGCATTAAGTCTAAAGCATCTGGAGTCATTCCTTCAGTTATTCTGTAACAAGTTTCTACCTCTAACTCACCCTTATCCCTCAAAACATTAGCAGTACCTCTAGTAGCATATATTTTGAAACCTAAATTAATTAAAGATTTAGCCTGATCAATTATAGAATCTTTATCGTTATCTTTTACGGTGATATAAACTCCGCCTTCTGTAGGAACTGGAGATTCAGTTGCCAACCTAGCCTTGAGATAGGCCGCTGATGCTCTCTCATGGCTACCCATGACTTCACCAGTAGATTTCATTTCTGGCCCAGGTGCAGGATCCAAACCTCTGAGTTTAATGAAAGGAAATACAGGTGCTTTGACACAGACTGCATCATTCTGAGGTTTTGGGATATTAAGATCAGATAATTTTTCACCGAGTGCAACCATAGCTGCAATTCTAGCTAATGGTACACCAGTAGCTTTGGCGACGAAGGGGAATGTCCTAGAACCTCTTGGATTCACCTCTAATACATACAAAGTCTCATCACGAATTGCGAATTGAATATTATAGCATCCCCTAATTCCTAATTCAAGACCTATTCTTCGAGTCCATTCATCAACCTGTTTCAGAATATTTTCAGACACATTTTGGGGGGGAATAAAGCAGGTTGAATCTCCTGAATGAATACCGGCTTCTTCTAAATGTTCCATAATTGCTCCCACTAAGACGTCACGCCCATCACAAACCGCATCCACATCGAGTTCTACGGCATTCCCGAGATACTCATCAACTAGTAATGGTTTTTCGGGAGATAGAAATGCATCGTCCATATAGGTCTCTAATTGTCTATTAGATGAAAGAATCTCCATTCCTCGGCCACCAAGAACATATGACGGCCTAATTAAAACAGGATAACCAATTTCTCTTACTGCTTCACGTACTTCATCAGGAGTAGATGCAGTCTGACCATTAGGCATTCGTAAATCATTCCTCTGAGAAAATGCCTCAAATCTTTCTCTATCACTTGCTTCATCTACTGCCTCAGGGGTAGTTCCTTCCATAATCAGATCAAGTCCTAATGACGACAGATGAGGTAAGTTATTCGATAAAGGCAAAGCCAGATTAATAGCAGTCTGACCACCAAATTGTAATAATATACCGTGAGCATCTTCTCTGAGTAATATTTCACTCACGGACTCAAGTGTTAAAGGATCAAAATATAATCTATCACTTGTATCGAAATCAGTAGATACTGTCTCAGGGTTATTGTTGATAATAATCGCTTCATGACCTAGGTCTTGGATAGCACCTACTGCATGCACACATCCATAATCAAATTCTATGCCTTGACCTATTCTAATGGGTCCACTACCTATCACGACTATTCTTTTTTTACCATTATGAGAAAGGTTGGGTGTATAATCTATACCGATTGATTCGGAACCACATTCATAGGTTGTGTAGTAATAAGGAGTCACAGCAGCAAATTCAGCAGCACAAGAGTCAACCATTCTAAATCTTGGATGTATCGATAATTCGTGCCTACGGAGAGTTACCGAATATTCATCTTCACCCACTGGTAGTTTTTTAAATCCTGATGCAGGAAATCCACAGAGAGCATCTGCGATATGTAAATCTGAGAAACCTAAGCCTTTCCAAGAGCGCATTTCCTTGGCGGGTATTTGAGATGGCGTTAGCCCTAGCTCCCCTGCAGCCCTTATTTCAGTTTCAATAGCAGCCATTCTTTCAAATCTATGTAAAAACCAACGTGTCACACCGCCAGTTAGATCGCGTACATCATCTATTGAATATCCTCTTCTAAAGGCTTCAAAAAGTGCTCCCATTCTTCGGTCAGTAGGTACCCTCAACCAGTCAACTAATATTGCCTCTGGTAATGCTTGAGATGCTCTCTCATCCATCGTCTCACCCCCAGATGCATCTGCTAATGTAAGAGGGCGTGGGTGAGGCTGCCCATATTCGAGACTGGCCCACGCCTTCAGGAAAGCCTCTTCAAAACAACGCCCTATTGCCATGACTTCTCCAGTAGATTTCATTGAGGTACCGATTGTTCGATCAGCCGTTCTAAATTTATCAAAGGGCCAACGAGGTATTTTAACCACACAATAATCTAAAGTAGGTTCAAATGCAGCCGTAGTTCCTTCTCCAGTTATTGGATTAGGAAGTTCATCAAGAGTATATCCAACTGCAATCAAAGCAGCCATTCTTGCTATTGGATAACCGGTTGCTTTGGATGCTAGAGCAGAAGACCTTGAGACACGAGGATTTACTTCAATTACGCGGTATTCGCCATTATTTTGGTTTACTGCGAATTGGACGTTACATCCTCCTTTAATGTTTAATCTTCTTATTAATTTTAATGCAGCATCTCTTAACATTTGATGATCTCTATCAGAGAGTGTTTGTTGTGGCGCTACTACTACTGACTCACCGGTATGTACGCCCATAGGGTCTAAGTTCTCCATAGTACAAACAATTATTGCATTATCAGCATCATCTCGCATAACTTCATACTCATGCTCTTGCCAACCCAATATGCTAACTTCAATTAATACCTGACCTATTGCTGAATGAAGAATACCTTGACTGGCAATTTCAACTAATTCACCCATGTTAAATGCAGTACCTCCACCAAGACCTCCAAGAGTAAAAGCGGGCCTAATTAAAAGTGGAAAACCACCCAGAGCATTGGCAGCTTTGATTACTTCATCAATAGAGTCGCATGCTATCGCTTTACATACAGGTAAATCAATTTCTTCACACACTTTCTTGAATAAATCTCGATCTTCGGCCTCATCAATAGAAGCCAAGTTACAACCAATTAATTCTACACCCAATTCATCTAAAGAACCGTCATGTGCAAGTGCCATAGCAATATTCAAGGCAGTTTGGCCACCCATCCCTGCAAGAATTGCATCAGGCTTTTCAATTTCTAATATTCTCTTTACTACTTCGGGCAATAATGGTTCAATGTATATCCTATCTGCCATTTCTGGGTCGTTTTGTATTGTTGCGGGGTTTGAATTAATCAGAATAATTTCATACCCATCAGCCCTTAATGCCCTACAGGCCTGTGATCCAGAGAAATCAAACTCTGCTGCTTGTCCTATTCTAATAGGTCCGCTTCCAAGAATCACTATTCTTTCTAAATCATCTCTACGAGGCATTATTTCTTGCCTCCTGAAGATTGAGCTAATTTATTTAGATGCAAACTTTCTGCAACCACCTTTGAAAATCTATCGAATAAAGGGGCCGCGTCATGAGGCCCTGGGCATGCCTCTGGGTGAAATTGAACTGTAAACGAGAACTTGTCAACTAAATCTAAGCCTTCAACTGTTCTATCATTGGCGTTAACATACCTGACTCTGAAATCTGCACCTAGAACATTTTCTACTTTTTCTGAATGTACCCCACTTGGATGTGGAGCAAGCATACCCTGTTCAGGATCTTCTACTGCAAAGCCATGATTCTGGCTGGTGATATGTACTCTACCGCTCTGTAAATCGATTACTGGCTGATTTGCTCCTCTGTGACCATATCTTAGTTTGTATGTCCTAAGACCTGCTGCTAATCCCATTAATTGGTGTCCAAGACAAATACCCATAACTGGAAAATCTGCTCTAACCGCGGATGAGAGTGTATTCCGAGCGATTGTTGCGGCACCAGGGTGTGCTGGGTCACCAGGTCCGTTAGATGAAAAGAATGCATCTGGAGACCATTTCTCTATGATTTCATCGAATGACATATTTGCAGGGCACCAAACTACCTCAAATCGATGACATAACTCACGTAGAATATTAAATTTAATTCCACAATCTATCGCAGCCAAACGAGGTAAGGAGTTTCCATCCGTATCTTCTGCACCTTCGTTCAAAAGTACTGATTCAGAGCAGGTAACTTCTGCTACTAAATCTTCTAAATCTGGCGGTATAAGATTGTCAAGAACTTCTTGCATCTCTTCTTCCTTTTCTAATGGCCCAAATACGCATAAAACAGTTCCATGTTCTCGAACTCTTCTTGTCAAAGATCTTGTATCGATTCCTTCAATTCCAGGGACGCCATGACATAACAAGAATTCATGTACGCTACCTATTGAATCTCTATGATCGGGTACTTTCATCAATTCCCTACAAACAATTCCTCGAGGCCAAACACCTGAAGATTCGGAACTATTAGCATGTATCCCATAATTTCCAAGAAGTGGCCAAGTAAATGTTAGTACTTGTCCAGCAAATGAAGGATCGGTGAGACTTTCTTGATAACCGCACATTCCTGTAGTAAAAACTAATTCTCCTTGGGCAATAGTTTCTGCTCCAAATAATGAACCGCTGAATCGAGTACCATCTGCCAATAAAAGTAGACCAGGGGCTAGACTTGCAGGTTGTATATCATCCGAATCTACTAAAATATCGGCTGCATCAGAGAATTTAGGGGCGCTTCCAACACCTAAAATACCGGCTCCCGGAGAGAACCCTCTACCCGGTGTCGACTTCGACATCAACGATACTGCTGGAACCAGATTATTAATCATTGATATAGAATAATCAGTCGAAGAGTTGAAAAAATAATTTATTCCTCTTCAAAAGTCATTACCTGTTTTCTGATTCCATTAGGTATAACTCTTATTTCTCCGTCTGGAAAATGGCTCAAATCGTCTATAGGACCTACAAGTGAATCGAGAAAAATGGCTAAGGCGGCTACCTCTGAATGTGGTTGATTTCCTACTGATATATTGTGGTCGGCTAAACGATAAACTTCCCCCGGAACTTTTGTCCCACCAACTACTATTACCATGGGTTTTTCAAGATTGATTTTGGGCAACGCTTCCTTCCAAGGTTCACCATACATTGTCAGATGGACAATGGTTCCTGATTCGGTTCCTTTACCTTTAGAAAATCTTCTCAAAAAACTAAGAGGTTTTTCTTCATATCGACATTTGAAATTACCGCCAAATCTCTTAGATACGGAATTCCATGTTTCTAAAGCAGAAGGATCTAACTCACCCGCTAAGTGAATTTCATCCGCACCAAATGCTCTTGCAGTCAGGCCCAAATGAGAAGTTATTCTCTTATCTCTATCTCTCCTATGACCTAAACGGAGGACACCTATATGGGGCAGTCCAGAGGGATTCATACATCTTATCCGAGAGGCACTTCTTCATCAGCATGACCCTCGTAAAGAGTTGGGGTTTGCGAAGGGAATATATCGACATCGTTCGAAAGGAGGAAGGACCTCACCCACTGAAGAAGTAAAGCATCAAAAAAGAATTTTGTGGCGAAATGGAGTAATACAGCTAAAATCGAAAGTCGACCGCTGGCAGAAATTGCATTTCTGAGCTCTATATCCCCTACATCTAAAGCAAGATTTCCAAATGGCTCTAAGATATAGAACGCACCAAGAATCATTAATATCCCCGCAACATTAGATAGAATCGCATTACCTTGCTCTCTACCTATTGACATCACTAAAGTTGCTAGTAAAGCGATTGTAGGGACTATTATGCTTAATTCAGAGAATTCAAAACCGCCTAATTGTGAAACAGGAATTGCAGCATCACCTAATCTTTCAGCACCCTTTTCAACAGATATCCACCAAAGTAATATTGCCATCACTAGCATGGCGCCGGATATTCGTCCTCGGTTGAATATCATATCTCTAATGTCATGCCTATTTTGAGGTTGTAATCTTTGTATTATTGACTCCATCATTTCTAATGATGGCTGATTCATTGAATCGCCCTCTACAGCAGTAGAAATAGGGGGAGAAATAGAATCTGATGTATCAAAAAATGTATCGTCTCCAATAACCATCGTTGGATTGCCACTACATCACATCATAAAGGGTTGGTAGAATCGACGCACCAATATGGCTGACTGGAGACCCTTGATAAGTCGCCGAGATGATGGTTTTCCACGAATAATGGGGGTTCTAAATATCACTCCTGACTCATTTTACGCAAATTCAAGGCTATCTAGTGTGGAAGAAACTCTAGAAATTGCAACAAAGATGATTGACAATGGAGCAGATTGGCTAGATATAGGGGGAGAATCAACAAGGCCAGGCGCAAAAACCATTGATTCTAATGAAGAAATTGCGCGCATCTTACCTGTAATCCGCGCTGTTAGAATGAAATATCCCAGCATAGGGATATCAATAGACACTAGATGGGCAGATGTTGCTGAAGCCGCATTAGATGAAGGAGCAGATATGATCAATGACATTTCTGCACTTAGTGACCCAAGAATGATAGAGGTCATAAAAACAAAAAAATGTCCGATCTGTATAATGCATATGAAAGGTATTCCTGAAAATATGCAAGATAATCCAGAGTACAACGACGTTGTTAAGGAAGTTAGAGAGATGCTCACTGAAAAGGTAAATCTTCTAGTCGATGCTGGTATTGGAGTTGGGCAAATAATTGGAGACCCGGGGATCGGTTTTGGAAAATTATTGCAACATAATATTGCTCTTTTATCTGCTGGAAGAGATGTAATTCCAATGGAAAATATGGGCCTCATGTGGGGAGTAAGTAGAAAAAGAATGTTTTCAGATTTACTAGGCAGAAGCGACGCTGAAGATAGGCTAGCAGGAACTTTGGGCATAGCTGCAATGTCTAAATCAAGAGCCGTCGATATCATCAGAGTGCATGATGTCCCAGAACATACAGACCTGTTTAGAGCAATGTCTGCATTGGAGGATTTTTGATGCCAGAAGATTCAAAAAATATCATTGATATTGACGAAAATCTTCGTTTATTGGGTACTGCTCACGTAAGTACTACTTCAGTTAATTTAGTAAAAAGCCAGATTATTGAGTATAAACCAGACGTAATTGCGGTCGAACTCTGTGAATCAAGATTAGCGTCACTAAAGAAACCGGAAGGAATAGATAATGAAGAGTTATTGAAAATAATCAGCGATGGGAAGTCAGCGATGATAATACTCCAATCCGCCTTGTCAGTTCAACAAAGAAAAATGGGGATAGATTCAGGAGAAAAACCAGGTGCTGAACTATTAGCTGCAATAAATATTGCAGAAGAATTAGAAATACCCGTAGAATTAATCGATAGAGACGTAGTAATTACTCTAAGAAGAGCATGGCATAAAATGGGATTAAGAGAAAAAATGAGAGTATTTGATGCACTATTAGGTGAAGATGATGATGATGATTTCGATTTAGAGGAGCTACTTGAAGATAGTGATTTACTCAGCACCATGATGGAAGACGTTTACAAAATTGCGCCTAATGCTGGACGTGTACTTATTGATGAAAGAGATGAGTTTCTAAGTGGAAGAATTCAGCAAATCAGAGGTAAAGGGAAAATCTTAGCGATTGTGGGTGCAGGGCATCTAACAGGAATCCAAGAAAATCTTAAAAAACCTACAATGGAATCTACTTCAAAATTATCTAAACTTAATGAACAACCTAAGAAACCAAATTGGCCTAAATATCTAATGTTAGCGATACCAATTTTACTTATAGCAGCAGTAGGATGGAGTGCATATAATGGAGATTTTACCACAGTTTGGGATTCATTATCTATATGGTTAGCATTGAATGCCTTTCTAACTGGATTAGGTGTCCTTATTGCCAGAGGTCACCCTCTTTCAATAATCGTAGGTGCACTAGCGTCCCCTATCACCTCACTTAATCCAAGTTTAGCAGCTGGATGGTTTGCAGGCTATACTCAACTAAAAATGAATCCACCTACTGGAAAAGATGCCTCGGATTTCTTGGAATTCTCTAGCATGTATCAAATGTTCTTCAGAAATAAAGTTGGAAAGGTGATGATGGTTACTGCTTTAGGCAATCTAGGTTCAACTGCTGGAACATTCTTAGCAGCAGGATTAATTTCTAATGGATTAATTTAGTTAATGGTGTTACTGATGAGCAAAAATATTGGTATAACTACGGCGATTTTGATTTCCATAGTTGCATATTTAGTAAATTTATTTCTGTCGAATTGGAACATTAGCTTAGGATCTAGCACCTTAGCGCTAATCTTAGGCTGTATAATCGCTTATTATATTCCTAATACTGAAGAAGGAGGAAAATGGATGATTAGCATGATAATGCCTGTTGCAATAATATTACTGGGATTTGGATTAAATCTAACTACCTTCTTTGTACCAGAGATTGGACTAATCGGTTTCTTCACTATATTTTCTACTGCATTAACTAGTTTTATTATATGTTATTTAGTAGGAAAATATGTAAATTTAGACATAGAAACTACCATTGCTCTCGGTACAGGAGGTGCAATATGTGGTAACAGTGCAGTAGTTGCTGTGTCTCCTGGCTTGAGATTGAAAGAGGAAAGAGTAGCAGTAGTATTAGCAATAATCAATTTACTAGGCCTGATTACTTTCTTAATTGTACCATTACTGTCATCAATACTTGGTTTAACGGAAGAACAAGCAGGCATTTGGGCTGGTTCGGTGATTCATGCAGTACCTCAAGCAGTAGCAGCAGGTGAGACAATTGGTGGTGAGGCGATGGTGATAGCTACCGCTGTAAAACTATCTAGAGTATCACTTTTAGTATTCATAGTCCCTATCTGTGCGTTAATTGGTAATAATATCAACAAAGAGAAAGGAGAGCATATCAAAATAGGAACGATTCCCTACTTTGTACCGGGTTTTGTAATTGCCGCAATACTGTCAACCTGGATTTTACCTACAATAATTACAGAGTTATTAGCAATCATTGGAAAATATTTGTTATTACCATTGCTTGCATCTGTTGGCTTTTTTATCACTAAAGAAAGTATGAAAAATGCAGGAGGGGCAATACTCCTAGTGGGAGTTATAGCGACAGTATCAATGTTGATTAGTAGTTATGTAACCATTATCATATTATCATAAATTAATAAGGTGGAAATATGGACTTAGATACTATATTAGTGATTTTCCTAATTCTCATGACAGGTTTAATTTTCTCACCTTTAGGCCTTGGAGGAGGTGTGATATTTATGCCAATACTTCATTACTTACTAGGATGGGAAATAAAAATTGCAATATTGGGGTCATTAATTCTCGTGTGGTCGGTTGCTATGGGTAGCCAAATCGCTCATAATAGGCAGGGTTTTGGCGATATAGATGTTGCTAAAAAAGGAAGTTTATTCGCTATACCTGGAGCGATTATTGGAACAATTATTGGATATTTATTAATTGAAATAATTAGTGACATCACCATAAAAATAATGGCTTTATCAATAGTAACTTGGATATTATATAAGGCAATAATCAGAATGCTAAATCGAGAAGATATTACTGGTCAAGCCATAGGAAAAATGAATGAAAAATATTGGTCATTGGGAGTTTTCTTTGGAGGTATGTCGTCAGGTCTACTCGGAATAGGAGGGGGCGGGATATTCGTTACAACAAATAGAAATTATGGTGGTTTTGATACTAAATCATCTTCTGGCACATCTTTCATGTTAGCTGCAATGGTTGTACCAACTGCAATTATTTCACATATTATCATTGATGGTACCGCTTCAGAAATATATGCTCAAGCGACAATATATGCATTGTTAATTCCATTTTTAGTGGCTATATTATCATTTAGTGGTGCGAAATATGCAATCAATTACTTACCAGTAAAATTCATTACTAGTTTATTCATTATGATAATCTCATTAAGTATGGTAAAATATACTCAGGAAATTATATCGATTTTAATTTAAATCGATTCGATTACCATTGCAATACCTTGGCCACCACCAATACATGCTGTCGCAACGCCATATTTACCATTAGATCTCTTCAATTCATGAGCAAGAGTTAGTACGAGCCTAGTTCCAGTTGCTGCAAGAGGATGACCCAAACCAACCGCACCACCATTGACATTAACTTTCTGAACATCTAGACCTAAGTCCTTGATACAAGCTACTGCTTGACCAGCAAAGGCTTCATTAATTTCCCAACGATCTATATCATGAATTGAAAGACCTGCTTTTTCTAGAGCCAAACGACTACTGGGTACAGGCCCGTATGCCATGATTGCAGGATCTAAACCTACAATCCCCCAAGATACAATTCTTGCAAGAGGAGAATCTCCATCAGATTCTGCTTGGGATGCTGACTTAATTACAACTGCAGCAGCGCCATCAACTACTCCACTAGCGTTACCAGCAGTAACTAAACTAGCTGGCCCAAAAGCAGTCCTTAGTTGAGATAAAGACTCGGGAGTTGAGTTCAAAACTACATGGTCTTCATCTTTATGACCTACTTCACCAACTTTGACAATCTCATTTTCCCAAACATTGTTAGCTATAGAAGAAGCAGTTCTTGAATGAGATAATGCTGCAAATTCATCGGTCTCTTCACGAGTTACTCCTTTCCTTCGACAGATTTCATCTGAAGTTTGAGCCATAAAAGATCCACACATACCATCTAGTAAGTTTGTAAAAAGATAGTCTTCCATATCTTTTTCCAACATTACACCTTCTTTCGGTGGCCGTGCTAATTTGTACACATCCCTCATACCGCGTAAGACATGAGGCGCTTGAGATAGATTTTCCATGCCTCCAGATACTACAGTAGATGCTTCACCAAGCATAATCATTTGAGCACCAGTTACGATTGATTGAACTCCTGATCCACAAATTCGAGAAAGTGTTAGCATTGGGACTTCTTGAGGTATCCCTGCACCTAAACCTGCATGTCTGGCACCAAATATTGCCTGGTCACAGGTCTGCAAGGCATATCCCATTACTACATGATCTACGCTTTCAGGAGGAGTTCCTGTTTTTTCCAAGGCGCCTAAAATTGCAATTTCACCTAATTTCAAAGCGCTTGTATCCTTCAATAATCCACCAGGTAGACCATCGCCTCTCTTGCCACCCTGCCATTCACAAAAAGGAGTGCGAGCACCACCTACAATTACTACATCTTCAACGACCATGACAGTCCGAGATGTAAGTCATTCATGAGGATGACTGTTCAGTTAGGACAATGTCCTATTCGTTAGTTGTATCATCAGATAATGATCCAAGATAGTCAGGTAGGTCTACACCAGCCATTTTCGCAACATCATGAATAGGAGGTAAACTTTGTACCAAGCTGCTCACGAAATTACTTGTTGCTGATGTACCGTCGGAATTATTCCCTCCATCCCATACAGTTACCTTATCGATCTTCATGTTACGTATAGCTTCAACTTGAGCCGCGACCATACTTTCAATCTTCTCAACCATTAGAAGAGTGGCTGCTGCTTTGGTATCTCCACCAGCACTCTTTACTAATCCTGCATAACCACTAGCCTTAGCATCCAATACTTTCTGAATACCCGCTGCTTCTGCTTCATATCTAGCGAGGATAGCATCTGCATCTCCTCTAGCGATACGACGGAGACGTTCCGCTTCCGCTTCTGCAGAAATTTCAATCTGTTGTTTCTGAATTTGTTCACGAACGATTTCACTAGCCTGTAATCTTGCTTCTTCTTCCTTGAAGAAAGCACGCTGAATTTCTGCTTCTGCTTGTGCTGCAGCAACTGCCGCACGCTGTTTAGCAGCAGCTTCTATCTCTGCCAAATCCGCATCTGAATTCTTGACTATTGCAGTTGCAGCGTTCTCACCAGAAACCGCTAATGCCTCTTGATTACCAACATATACACGCTGATCTGCTTCTGCGGTCTTACGACCCTTTTCTGCTTCTGCTAGGTTATTAGCAACTTCAATCTCACGTACTCTGTTTGCTTTTGCAGCACCTACTGCTCCGTCTCTCTCTGCATTTGCTACGTCAATACGTGCATTCTCAACAGCAGTGGAAGCCGCTTTCTTACCAATACTTTCAATATAGTCGGACTCATCAGTAATATCTACTAGATTAACGTTAATCAGATGAATACCAATTTTCTGTAATTCAGTATCCACATTAGTTCTAGTCATTTCTAGGAATGTGTCTCTATCTTGATTAATCTGCTCAATAGTAAGAGAAGCAACAGTCAAACGAAGTTGACCGAAAATAATTTCTTTCGCCATTTCTTCAATTTGTTGAGGAGATAATTGTAATAATCTCTCAGCAGCATTTGTCATAATTGCTGGTTCAGTACTAATTCCTACTGTAAAAGTACTCGGGACATTAATTCGAATATTCTGCATCGAAAGAGCATTTCTCAAATCAATATTAATAGTAATAGGAGTTAATGATAGGAATGAGTAATCTTGAATTAACGGCCAAACTAATGTAGCACCTCCGTGTATTGATCTAGATGCCGCACCTTTGGAAGTACGCCCATATACTACCATTATCTTATCAGGAGGGCATCTTTTATATCGCTGCGCGAAGAATATTGTGGTAGCCACTAGGACTAATACTATTGCAAATATCATTATTGTTGCTATTCCGGAACCTTCTGCCATTGTTTCAACTCATATCGTTTGAAACATAACTAGGTCATGAAGTCTTTGCCGGCATCGTCTGAGAAATAGAAACGAAAATTACTTTCTCTTCACTATGAGAGTTGAAGAAATTACATCTATGACTTCTGCAAATTCACCAGTCGACATTCCTTGGCCATCTTCTGTTTTTGCATTGTATGTCCTCATCGCATTGCCTGATTCTACCTGAATTTGACCAACTCCACCTTCTGGTATTCTTAGATAAATAGTTCCGACCGACCCTATCGAATCGTCCATATCTATAGTCCCATCTGATTGTAATGAAACAAATAATTGGAATAACTTACCCGTGCCATACATCGAAGCAAAACCTGTCAATGAACCTACTACTATTGCTAATGACGTTTGATCAGAATCACCTTCCAATACGTAAAGTCCGCCAAGACCAAAGAACATCATAAAAGCCATTATTCCTTGAAATGTTAGGGCTTTGAACGATGCATCAGCACCCATGGCGTCGAAATCAGTACCAAATATTCCATCGAATACATCAGCAGCTATTCCTCCAATCATCATTAAAGCGAACCAAAGAAGGAAAAGTACCCCTCCTAAAACTGCAGAAGATGCAAAAATTAACTCTAATCCACCTCCTCCATCATAACCAACAAAAGAAAGTAAATCAAAGTCTGCAAGGGATGCCATGTATACCTCTAGGATAAGACATACATTTCACCTCTTCGGCGACATTAGATGAAAATTATGTTTATTTACGCTGTTTTCTCTCAGCCACAAATCTCTCTAAATTAAATATAGGTCCAACTGCAAGACCAGTTAAGATTGCTGATAAAAACTTGTGATTAGTTAAGTCATAGAGTAGAATTGCAAGAATCGCAATGAGAAGAGGAATAAGTAATCTTCTCAAAAAGAGGTGATAACCTCCAAATAATTCGAAGGCAGGATTATCAATTGCGTTATCGACTAAGTCAGGAAAGCCTTTGTTTCGGCCCGACATCATAAGCACCTAACCATTAACTTGCTAACCAGACAATAGCTCCAACTATTGTCAAACCAACAGGTATGACGTACCAAATTACTTTAGTAACCACAGTATTAGCATCGTGAAATTCTAATTCTCCACTTTCGTTTCTAATTAGGCTCGTTTTTTCTAATTTAGAATATGCTCCATCAAACTCTTTCTGGTGCTTCGATAAGAAAATAAGGAAGTATATCGCCATTACAATAGTTCCTCCACCGGTACCTTGTAACAATACTGCAAGAAATTCGAGAGCTATTGAGTTACCAATAAGGATTTGAGCAAGTCCGAGCATAACCAAAATCAATGAGTCAATCCGTGCCATGTGAATACTCGGAGAGGGTGACGTGAAATCAATCCTTTGCCTGCACTCAGATAAAAAAACTCAGGACATACTACCAGGTTTAGATGCCCATATAGCCCAAGTTCCTTTCGCAGTAGCAATAATTTTACCATCTTGATTAGATAAAATCCCGTCACAATGAGCCAAGTTTTTTCCTCGGCGCAGGACTTTCCCCTCTGCAACCAATATATCACCTACATTCGCAGCGTTTAGAAATGAAATATCTAATTGTGCTGTAGCACACCATTCTTCTTTGTTGATCATTGATACGAGTGCACCCCCAAGAGCAGTATCAAGCATTGTAGAATGTAAACCTCCATGGGCAACGCCACCTGCATTAAGATGATCATTAGATACAGTACAAGTCACAGAACATTCCCCATTACCAAACTTTGTTCCAACGACTCCTAGTGAATCACATACTCCTGATAATTTCATAGCAGGAGTATAATTTTGATTGCCGAAATTCTCATCTTTCATTTTTCCACTTCTCCTGTTTGAACTGCCCATAGCCGCGAATAAATACCATTATTCAAAATTAATTCGTCATGATTACCCACTTCAGATATCGAACCCGCATCTAATACAATTATAGTATCAGCATTCCTTATTGTCGATAAACGATGAGCAATAATCAAAGTAGTACGGCCTACTGAGATTTTTTCTATTGAGCGCTGTAATGCAGCCTCTGTCTCATTATCCACATTACTAGTGGCTTCATCAAGAATAAGAATTGGCGCATTTTTCAGAACTGCTCTAGCAATTGCTAGCCTCTGTCTTTGACCGCCTGATAATTTGTGCCCATCTTCACCAATATTCGTTTCCATACCCTCTGGTAACTCTGAAATGAAAATTGTGGCTTCAGCAATACCTGCTGCATAATCTATCTGTTCTAAGGTTGCATCCGGATTCCCATAAGCGATATTCTCTCGAACTGTACCAGGGAAAAGAGTCGTGTTCTGAGAAACTAGAGCAATCGCCCCTCTAAGAGATTCAAGTTTTAGATCTCTAATATTAATTCCATCAATCTCTAAAGTTCCAGATAGAGGGTCATGGAATCTCATCAAAAGACGTGTTAGTGTGGTTTTTCCAGAACCGGTAGAACCTACTAATCCAACCGTTGTTCCTTCTTGAATTTCGAAATTTATATCTTTGAGTACTGATTCTCGCCCAGGATAAGTGAATTTTAATTCACTGAAGGCTATTCTTCCTTGAATATCTGATAAAATCTTATCTCCCTCAACTATACCAATGTCTGTATCTACTAAATCTAGAACTCTAGTAGTGGAAGCCATTGCTCTTTGATACAAATCAAAGGTTTGTCCAAGCCTTGTGAGAGGCCAAAGTAGTCTCTGAGTGATAAATACAATTATCGCATATGCACCTACGTCTAATTCACCATCTAATGCCATCCATCCACCTACAAGCATATTCGCAGTAAATGCGAATAGTATTGCCATGCGAATTAATGGAACAAAGGAAGCGGAAAGACGAATTGCGTCTCTATTGGCATCCCTATATGACTCAGATGCTATTCCAACTCGCTCAGATTCTCTACTTTCAGCTGTAAAAGATTTGATTGTAGTTATTCCTTGGAGATTATTATTCAATAAAGAATTTAATTCACCAACTTCTTCTCGGACCTTTTTGTACCTTACCCCAATTCTTCTTTGGAAAATAAATGAGCCTATGACAATAATTGGAACTGGGATAACTGCTAATAAAGCAACTTCAGGCGCTAAAATAAACATTATACTACCCACTACAGTAATTGTAGTTGCCAGTTGTAGCAAATCATTAGCACCCTGATCTAGAAACCTTTCCAACTGATTAACATCATCATTTAAAATAGACATTAAACCACCTGTAGACTGCTCTGAAAACCATTGCATTTCCAAATTTTGAATATGATTGTACGCATCCATCCTTAATTCATGCTGAGCAGTTTGAGCGAGATTACGCCATAAAATCCCCCACCAATATTCGAATAAAGATTCTAGTACCCAAATAATGACTGTGATACCAACTAAAATTAGAAATTGCTGATTTGGGTCAGGGTATCCATAACTTGCTAAAAATGACTCCTCTCGTTGAACAACAACGTCAATAGCCATTCCAATCAGTATAGGAGGAGCTAGGTCCCAAAATTTGTTCAAAATTGAACATAAGGAAGCTAAAATAACTGTTAGTTGATGATGTTTCAGATGTGATAGAAGACGTCTCAGGGGATGACTAGCGTTCTCCATAACTACTGCTTAAAATGTAAGGTGTTTGAATGTGCCCCTGTAGATTTGTGAATTAGAACAAATCATCAGTCCATATATTAGCCCAGATATCAAATACTGAAATAGTGACATCTGTGGTTGAATTAGTTCGAACATTATAGAAATCTCCACCCGATACTAAATTATCTAAATCTACGTCCATCCAATAAAATTGCCACCAAGTGCCGTCATCAATTGTAATATTTGAGATGACATCATTGAAATTCATAGATGCTAGTGATTCAGAACTATTTAAGGAACCTATTCTAGCATGAAATTCAAGTTCTAAAGGTTCCACTTCAGAGATGCTATCAGGAATTACATCAGACCAAGTTTTAATCCCATTATCATTAACGATAGAATTATTCAAAGGTATAAATTGTATAGGAGTTCTTGGAAGATTATCTTTTAATTCTATTATTGCTGAATCACCAACATCAATTGATAGTGAGAAATCAGTTCCTTCACCATCATAAATTTCTATCCCCATTATCATTGGAGGAGCCCCTCTTAATTCAAGAATTATTGTATGAGTACCATTAGTCCCAGTAGCTACTTGCTGAAGAGATAATGTGTCACCAGTTATTTGCCAATCAATATTAGAATATTTAGTAGTATCAAAAGAAAATGGTGGCCATAGTCCATCGGGATCTTCACTTGAAAGGCGAGCTATTTCATAGAATGGATCATTATATTCTGGTGATGCATCTCGGCCTTCATACCAAATATTTCCCAACCTCACATTTGTGATTTCAGAACCTTCAATTACTTCAGTATCTACTGCAGAATTAGCAATACTATATCTTAATGCTATCGAACTAAGGTTTTTCGTGTCGTCTTTACCAACACCCCAATCAATTGAAACTCTCTGATTTTGTATCTCCACTACAGAAGATGTTTCTATTCTGAGAATCTCATATTCATCCGATAGTTTGAGAACATTGAAAGAATTTTGAACTTCTAGTAATGAATTTAGTTCATCGGATGAAAGAGGAAAGCATTCTTCCCCCCCACATGAATCTGATGGCACTTCAAGGCATCCAGATAGGGCCGAAGAAAAAAGAATTAGGCACATCAACGCAACTCTCATGATTGACTGCGACAGTTAATCAGTCAAGAGATTATTGAATATATGATGAAATATTTCTCAATTACAGGAACGTTGTTGCTATATGTGATGCCTAATGACGAGGAATCGAAGGAGGTTGTCTTACTGTGTCGAGGAACATACTGGTAGTGTATAAGAAAAATTTCGAAGATGTTCATGATAAAGCATTGAATGAAGTAAGAAGTACTCTTGAATTATTGAGCAAAGAAATGGATATTACCCTAGATTATTCAGCTAGAGAGAAGGTTAGTCGCTCTGATTTTATTAATCGTGATTTAGTTATAGTTTTAGGAGGAGATGGAACTTTAACATCAATCGCTCATTCGGTAGATGAAGACACACCAGTAATGGGTGTTAACAGCCATCCAAGAGAGCTCGATAATGACGGGTCATATGGGTTCTACATGGGTAGCGACCCTAATAATTTCAAAGAAGATATTCGAACTGCCCTCAATGGTAAATCAATCATTAATATTTTGCCAAGATTACAGGCAGAAATTGTAACTACCAGCGGTAATATTATTCGCTCTGACCCCGCATTAAATGATTTATTACTGGCTAACACTCACCAATATCAACCCTCGAAATATAGGCTACAAAGAGATAAGGATGATAAAAATGGAGGGATTGATTGTATTCAATATTCCTCTGGATGTTTATTTTCTACATTTCTTGGACAGGGTGCCTGGTACAGACATATCAACAATATAGAAGGAGTCACATTCCCAGAGGTAGAAATTGATAATCACTATTTATTCGTCTCAAGAGACTTACCTCGTAATGATAGGAAGGAAGATGGGACTTATTGGGCCTGGACTAACCAGAAAACAACTTTTACCAGTGATATGCACAGAGGATATGTAGTTGCAGATGGATGGGATGAAACACATTTCACCAGAGGAGCAACTATCTCAGTTAGCCTAGATGGACCCACTTTGAAATTATTGACTTTCAGAAGTACGATATATGATCGAGTCGCATATTGGATAGACGCCTAATCAAAGAATTTGTTCTAAGAATAATTTAGTTCTTTCATGTTCTGGACTATCGAAGAATATGTCTGGAGTGTTTTCTTCAATTAACATACCTTCATCGAATAATATTACACGATCTGCAACTTCTTTAGCGAAACCCATCTCGTGAGTTACTACAATCATAGTAACGTCTTCTTTAGCTAAATCTACCATTACATCTAATACTTCTTTAATCATCTCAGGATCTAAAGCCGAAGTTGGTTCGTCAAATAACATAATTTTCGGGTCCATTGCCAGTGCCCTAGCAATAGCAACACGTTGTTGTTGACCTCCTGAAAGGCCGCTTGGATACTTGTAAGCCTGTTCAGGAATTCCAACACGATCAAGTAATTCCAAAGCTTTAGTTTCCGCCTCTTTCTTTGAGATACCCTTCACTTTCATTGGAGCCAATGTAATATTCTCCATTATAGTAAGATGAGGGAATAAATTGAACTGTTGAAACACAAAACCCACCTCTGATCTAATTTTCTTAAGATCAGAAACGGTAGTATCATCGTCTATTGTCACACCATCTATCTGAATTGTACCTGCACTATGAGGTTGAAGTCGATTTAGTGTTCTAATAAATGTAGATTTTCCTGAACCAGAGGGGCCGAGAACAACTATTATTTCACCTCTTGTAACCTTCATATCAATTCCTTTTAATGCCCAAAAGTCTCCAAAATTAACTTTCACACCTTTTGTTTCTATAATTACTTCATCACTTAATTGACTCATGCTGCTTCTCCTCCTCCTTCATTTGTTAATCCCAATCCTTTCTCAATTCTCATAGAGATTCTAGAAAGATAGAATGCGAATATCCAAAATACTAGCGCTGTTACATACAAAGGTTCTAGGAAGTCGCCAAGATATCCAGGTGACGTATTTGGAAGATCTTTAGCCAACTTAAAGAAATCTAAAATATTGATAATGAATAATAGGGTAGTATCTTTCCACAACCCAATAAATACACTCACTATTGAAGGTAAAGTAGTACGAACTGCATTTGGTAATTCTACCTGTAATTTGGTCTGAATTGGAGATAAACCTAGTGCTAATGCTGCTTCTTTCTGTCCGCTATCTACAGCCTGTAATCCACCACGAAGAACTTCTGCGATATAGCAACCACCGAACAGTCCGAATATCAATAGCATTCGTATTATATCCTCTATATCCATGAAAGGATCGATTATATCTGGAAGTAAGAATACTGCGAAATATAGCCAGCAAATTAGTGGTCCAGAACGAACTGTTTCAATTAGAGCTACGGCAGGATATTTGAAAAATGGAAGTTTACTTTGTCTTCCAAATGCAAGCACTACACCAACTCCAAAACCTAGTACACAACCTGCAGTTGCCACAATAAGATTGACGAAAATACCACCCCACTGAGATGCTTCAACTCCTCCGCAACGGGTTAACTGAATATTTTCGGAGGCTGAAATACCGAATATATCTGCACATAAATTCTGAACCGACTCTGGAGGGTTCATAATGAAAATTGCAAAGAAGAATAAAAACACTGAACTTAGAGCAAGATATGAACGTAACTTATTGGCAATGTATTCCTCATTGATGGAACAATAGTAATGAGATAAACCAAATGAAATGTACGATAATACTGTAGCACCTATTAGTTTCATAACTGGCTCATCTGTATCATAATTAACGGCAGTAGGATTCCATGCAATATATGTCAATATTGAAGTAAATATTGTGAACGGAATTAAGAATTTATATGGTTTATCACTGGTAGTACCATATGCGGCAGATATAATTATGAATGTCAGATAAAGTATAGACCAAAGTCTCCAACTTTGATTAGGAAGATATGATTGAGTCAAGCTTTCAGTCATCAATTGCCCAACTATTACAAGAACTCGATTAGCCCAAACTACTTCCCATTCTGCTTCAATAAGTGCGAAATGGCCGAAACCTTTGATCACTTGATAAATTATCCAAGAACTTAGTACACCTAAAACTGCAGTACTCGGACTCTTTCTGAATGTTAATTTTACTACGGATACAATAGTCAGATAAAAGGCTAAAAATGTAGCTAATGATACAAGAGTAATGAAAATTAAAGCCTTAATTGAAGTACCCTCAGCAGATAAATTATCAAAAAATGAAACACCGGATACAATTATTGCGATTACAATCGAGAAATATGATGAATTGATATTAAATTTTGGATCTTTATACAGAGACAGTCCTGGCTTACCAACAACTGAATGTTCAAAATCAAGTAATTTATCCTGAATCATATTTTCACACTCGTTACTCTGGCATTAAACCAATTCATCACTGCAGAAATCATTAGGCTTCCAAACTGATAGGTGACTAAAAGAAGGAGGAATAAAGGTATTAGTTTACCTACATTATTAGCCATTACTAAGAACTGATAAAATATATCATTATATGCTACTATTATCGCTAAACTAGAGTTTTTCCATACATTCATAAATTGATTATTTAGTAATGGAATCATACTTCTTAGTGCTTGGGGAAGAATTACTAGCCGTAACCTCTGGAAGGGATTTAAGCCTAGAGAAATAGATGCTTCAACCTGACCACGAGGTAGAGCTTGGATACTACCGCGGACAATCTCGGCTACAACAGAAGCAGTAAAAAGTGTGAGACCTATTATCATTGCAGAGAATGCTGGAGTGATTTCAAAACCTTTCTCTGCAACAAACCTCCAAGACCCTGGAGACGAAGAAGGTTTCAATAATTCTGGAGAAGAAAAACCTGCAGAAATTGCTATACCTATAGCTACGGCAATTGATAGTGTCCATATTGTGAAGGATTTACGTAGTCCTTCTGAGGAATCATCAACAACCATCTCATTAACACCAGAATCATCTACATTTGTGAAAACTAATAATGAATAAAGAAGGAAACTTAACCCAATGATACATTCTAGGCCACCTGATGCAGTAGTAAAGAAAGGATAGGATAGAATCACAAAAGCGAATATTGAAATTAGTACTAAAATATCTGAAAGAAGAGCCTCTACTCTCCAACCAAGATGAGAGAATGGCCTTTGAATCAATGAACTCTTAGAATCGTCAACTTTTCGTGGTTCTACTCTAGCCATTTGCCTTAGAATTATTTTGATGAAAGCGAGAAGGATAATTCCAACAAATAATCGGAAATGTTCTGCTACCGTTACAAACCAAATACCTTGATTACTATAATAGATAATATCTTTATTAAAAATTGAGATTGCTTTTTCTTCGGAGAAAAGTGGGAATTGGTGACCCATTTGGGTCGCGATTAAGAAAAGGAGAACTGCAAGAGGTAGATTACGGAAAATCTCCACATAAGCAGTTGCTAGAGTTGATGCCAACTTATTCGATGACAATCTTGTCACACCAACGATTACACCCAATATCGTACAAAGAAATATACTTAGAAGAGTTACTCTAGCTGAATTTAGTATTGCGGCCTTGTAAAAAAGCCATCTTGAATCAGCACCTGGAGTGACTTCAAAAGGCCAAGTATTGACTTTAAAGGTATTACCCTGAGACATGAAATCATAAGCTAACTCCCATCTATTCCTCATCACTGTATCTGGATGATTTAAGAGATATAGTAGACGTAAGAGAAAGTAAAGTAGTATAGGTAAAGAAACCATAAATACAAGTGCTGCACTACGTTGTTCTTGCACAGATTGTTTAGATCTTTCTTGAGACAAATCCCAGGACCAATAACATACATTCAATAGAAGTATAATTGACAAGAATGGGATGAGATTTTGAGATAAAATAGGCACCATAGAAATATTAAACAATAGAATAATGAAAACCAATATAGAAAATACTGAAGCGAATTCACCAGTATTAACTTTAGAAATCTTATTGATTGATAAATCTTTAATATTGTTCTGAATTAATAAGAAGGAAGTTAGGACAGCACCACCAATTAAAAAAAAGGAAATTTGACTTGACGATAGTGAAAAGAATGGAGAATATTCAGACAAAAGTGGAAGTAAACGATAACTGAATAAGAACATCACCATAGCAAAAAGTGAAGAGTAATACCCACGCAATAAGAAACCTATGAAAAGACCACAGAACAAACCTAAAGCAGACCCTTTTAATAATTCAGAAAATATAGAAAGAACAGATGAATCTAGGAAGAAATCCCATGACTTAAGGAAAGGAATAAGATTATACACACCAAATATAAAAAGCCAGACATACATATTCTGTAGTAAATCTGTAAAAATTGGGGAAACACCGTTATTAAATTTCTTTGGTTCGGAGAAAAGATTGTTGAACTCATTTTGAACTAAGAGATAAGATATAAGTAAGAAACCACCAACAAATAAAATTAAGCTCTCCAATGAATAAAAGGCAATATTTTGCTGAACATTATCGATAGTTATGTCCCTAGACATATCAGTTACATAATCTGCAGAGTAAGTTAGAAACTTATTTGAATAGGAGTAAAATGCAAAGATTGCGATTAAATAAGGAATTGAAGAAAGTTTAAGATACTTCTCAGGGACAATAATGGATAACAAAGGAAATAGTTTTTTGTTGTTCACTAAATCTCACCGAATCTTAAAAAATAAAAAAAATAGACCTCTGGAGGAGTATACCCCCCCAGAGGCTTTTGTAATTCCGTCTGTGTTATTCAGTTACCTGATTAACGCATTGGAGGTGCGAACTGAAGTCCACCCTCTGAAACGAGAGCGTTAGCAGTTCCGGATCTTGAAATCAAGCATCCTGTCATAGCATCTGAACCACTGACTCCATCATATGAACCATCACAGAATGCGTCGTCATATGCTTCACCGTAGTTTCCAGATGCAGCTAGAACTGCTTGCATCCATGTACCTGCTACTGGATTATCAGTAGTACCTAGACCTAGATCAGAAGTTAATAATCTGCACATACCTGGATCTGTTGTAGCTCCACCATCATTAAGTGCACAAGAAGATGCAGCCATATCTACAGCGTTAGCAGCAGTTACACCCATTTCTTCAGCAGTAATCATTCCATACCATACCCATGCAACAACGTCCTTGAAATCAGAATCGCCATCACGTGTAGCAGCCCCTAGAGGTTCTTTTGAAAGAAGTTCAGAAGCAATCCATACATCAACAGCGTTACCGTCAGCATCTACTACTGAACCATCGTTGTCTAGTGCCCACTTCTTTGCAACCATAGCTGACATGTCACCAGTGAATGCATCACACTCTCCAGAAATTAGTTTGTCAGTTGCTTCAGCAGCATCTGCAGTACCAATTGAATTGAAATCGATGCTACGAGAGGAGAACCAGTCTTGCATGTTACCTTCTGTTGTGGTACCTACACCTACACAGATGTTAGCACCATCTAAACCAGATGCTGAGTTACCTGCAAGGTCTGCTGGGAATGCATCGCCACGGACCAAAATACCTTGTCCATCGAAGAAGTTCATACCAGCGAAATCAGCGTTAAGTTCCGCATCACGGCTTGTTGTCCAAGTTGTGGTACGGATTAGAACGTCAATAGTTCCAGATGATAGTTTGTCGAATCTGTCCGAGCCTGAAGCAGGGATGTATTCAACACCAGTATCTGGATTTAGGCCAATAGCAGCAGCCACCGCTCTACAGTAAGCAATATCTAGACCAGAGCGAACTCCAGTTGTTGCATCTAAGTAACCCATTCCATATTGGGATTCTTTAACGCCACACTTCATAGAACCACGCTCTACAATTGTGTCTAGAGTACTTACAGGAGTTGTATCTGCTACTCCCATAGCGTATCCTTCATCTCTTGCCGTCTCTACGTCATCTTGTGTGACATCAGATCCAGCACAGCCCGCTAGGGCTGCAGTCATCATTAACAGCATCATAGTTGTTGCGAGTAAACTTCGCATGTCCCTTCTACGACATATAGTAAATATATACCTTCGCACAGATGTGAGGAAACTCACCGTTTGAGATATAGTATGATAGAATTATAAAAATGAAGATTACGGAGGTTATAATACAAAAATTAACAGATAAAGCATACGCTAATTATCTTTAAAAAAAAAGAATAGAAATAAAGTTGGAAGGAGCAGGATGCCGAAGCATCCTACCCCCCCCGGTTTTCCGAGTTTCTTAGGAGGTGATCCATCTGCAGGTTCCCCTACAGATACCTTGTTACGACTTAACCCTCCTCGTCGAAGGCAGGCTCGAATACCCCATAGAGAGGTAGCCTCACCCACCCACAACTAAGATGGTTTGACGGGCGGTGTGTGCAAGGAGCAGGGGCATATTCACCGCGCCTTTTTGAGACGCGATTACTACCTAATCCAGCTTCATGAGGGCGAGTTACAGCCCTCAATCCGAACTACGAACAGGTTTCGGGATAGCTATCATTCCTTTCGGAGCAGCAGCCCATTGTCCTGTCCTTTGTATTGCGCGTGTAGCCCATAGCATTCGGAGCATACTGACCTACCGTTGCCCTCCCCTTCCTCTGACTTAGCGCCAGCGGTCTCCCTATAGTGCACTGAATCCGGAGATCCAGTTAGCAAATAGAGATGAGGGTCTCGTTCGTTATCTGACTTAACAGAACGCCTTGCGGTACGAACTGACGGCGGCCATGCACTACCTCTCGAACAATCCGGTAAGTTCATTACACTGACCTTCATTTGTCCGTCGGCTATGGTGAGTTTTCCGGCGTTGAATCCAATTAAACCGCACAATCCTCAGGTTGCGGTGCTCCCCCGCCAATTCCTTTAAGTTTCAGCCTTGCGACCGTACTTCCCAGGCAGTGGACTTATCACCTTCGCTTCGACACTGAGAGTGCTCGGAGCACCCCCAACATCAAGTCCACAGCGTTTACACCTAGGACTACCCGGGTATCTAATCCGGTTCGTGCCCCTAGGCTTCGTCCCTGACCGTCGGATCCGTTCTAGTGTGGCGCCTTCGCAACAGGTGGTCCGCTCAGGATGACAGGATTTTACCCCTACCCTGAGCGTACCCCACACCTCTCCCGGTCCCAAGTCTGACCGTCCTCGCAGAATTCAACCAGTTAAGCTGGTTGATTTACCCACGAATGTATCAGACCGGCTACGGACGTTTTAGGCCCAATAAAAGCGACTACCACTTGAGGCGCCGGTATTACCGCGGCGGCTGGCACCGTCCTTACCCACCCCTTATTCCAAGACCTATTTAGAGTCAAGAAAAGCACCGGTCTTACCCGATGCACTTGGAGTTCCCTGGTCACGATTTCTCGCATTGCCAAGTTTTCGCGCCTGCTGCACCCCGTAGGGTCTGGATTCGTGTCTCAGAATCCATCTCCGGGCTATGTCTCCCAACACCCGTACGCGTAGAGGGCTAGAGGGTACGTTACACCCCCTACAACCTGATACGCCGCAGGCCCATCCTATGCCGCCGGAGCTTTCATCCACTCACCGTTCCAGGCGTAGTGAACTATGGATCATTATTCTCAGTTTCCCGAGGTTATTATCCAGCATAGGGCAGGTTACCCACGTGTTACTGAGCGGTACGCCGAGAATCTAATTTCTCGCGACTCGCATGGCTTAATCGAACTCCAATAGCGGTAGCCTCCGGCAGGATCAACCGGATTTCTTGTGAAATCACAGTATCCTTTCGAAGTTTGTAGTCATACAATGGCTGTCACTTTATTATTGAATTGGCGCAGAAACACATTTCCTATATTTGAATGTGATATATTTTTCTGCTTACTTGCACCCCCTATTATCGGGGTCAAGTCGTTATTGTGGTTAACCTCCATAACCATGAACTTGGTTCATGGCCGCACTTCCTCGGCACACGCCTGACCTGATAGTAGATCTCATTGCACTAGGTGCTCAATCTCCAACGCCAGTCAAACGTAGCAAGTCGCCGACCGGCAAGGGGTATTTCAATCTGCCCTATGAACAAGTTGGACTATTGGGACGCAGTACAACGAATATTGCAATATAAAATACTTTCAAGAGATTGATATTACTTCTTCCCAAAAATAGATTTCAGAGTATTATTTTTGCTATAGAAATATTAAAGAAAAAATTAAAATTAAAATTGTTAATATCGAAAGATAGCAATTGAGAATTGATAAAATCAATCAGCACCAAAGAACTCTCGGAGCACAGGATGCATCTCCATAGCCTGCTCCTTTTGGATCTGTTCGTAAGTCCTTAGTATGATACCTACTGCTAGTAAGAGACCGGTCCCTGTAGCATTACCTACAGTACCGAGTAAATCAGCACCAGCTGCTAGTAAACCTACGAAGGCACCAGAGAATAGGGTCACAGGAGGAATATATCTCTCGAGGATTCTTTCCAGTACAACTGGATTCTTTCTGAAGCCAGGTATTTGCATTCCGGTTCTCTCAATTTGCTTAGCTACATCCTTAGCGCCCATATTAGTTGTTTCAATCCAAAACTTTGCGAATACAGTAGAACCTGCTGTCATAACGAAAACATATACAACAACGTGAACTAGTAATTGACCCAAGCTATGCCCATAGGCATCACCTGTCTGATTAAGTAAAGGAAGGAACCAATCCCCTACACCATTAACCATCGAAGAATACCACGCAAATCCATCTGAAGGAGTCGTAGCACCTACTTCGTATGATCCAAACCAATGAGCCCTACTCATGGCACCATTACGTCCTAAGATAGGCACGGTTGAAAGTACTGGATGACTCCAGAATAAAAGAGTGAACATATTGATATTCGCAAGCAAAGCAGCCATTAGAATAACCGGTATGTTACTCGCATAAACTAGACGGATAGGATATTGGCCACGATGACCTCGTACCTTGCCATGAGTCAAAGGTAATTCCAATTTACTAGATTCAGCATAAGCAACTACCAAGAATACAATAATTGATGACAACAGTGCAGCTATAGGATTGGCGTGATTGAGCAAGATTAGTTCGAAACCATTTTCAGAAACTAATTGAGAATTAGTTGCAGTCCTTAATGTATAGAATATCATAGGAAGAGTCCCGGAGGGTGGATTCTGGAACGATAGAGGAGAACCAGCAGTTACTGGCAGTGGAGATAAAGTACCTACGAATGTTGATTGAGCAACACCTGCAGCGATGAAAAGAGAGATACCGCTACCAATACCCCATTTACTCACAAGCTCATCGAGAAGGAATACAAGGTATGAGCCCATGAATAATTGTGCAACAATTATCGTATTGGCCCAACCTATACCGAAATCTATTATCAAAGTCTCTGAAGGATCTAAGAAACCGTATACTTGAGGTATTGATTCAATAGGTATCATAATCAGAACTAATAATTTTTGAACTCCCTGATATAATTGTTTGTCGTTAGAATCCTGTAAATCTAATTGAATTATTTTAGCACCCGCGAAAAGCTGCATGATAATAGAACCTGTAACAATAGGTCCTATCCCTAAGTGCATAATCGAACCAGATGCTCCAGCCATAATTGCTCTGAAAGATGAAAATATATCCAGAGTTGAATCTGACAAACCATAAATCATAACATTAGTCATCATAAAATAAATAATTAACACAAGGGTTGTGGTCCATAATTTTTGATTAAAACGAACATGCCCCTCTGGTTTAGTGATGCTAGGATAAACATCAACGAATCTACTCAAACCATAGAGACGACTGCTTTCCGAACCAGAATAAAGAAGACACACTAAAGCCATTGAAACTGCAACACCGAGAAGGGCGACGCCAACTAGTAAGAAGCCTACTGCTGATGTATCAACCCACCCCCAATATGCAAGACCGATTACAGATAATAGCCATATCCCTGGTTTAAGAGAACGTCCTATATAGGGCATTGATTTGATATTCTCAGGCAGGTCAGACATAGCACACCACATAACGTATGCAACGTATGGGAGAGATACTAGGAACATGCGTAGAGCATGCATTTGTTCTTCACCAGTGCCGCTAAATTCATCACGTAACCAATAGTAAAGCATACCCCAGTATACCCCTGCAACGAGCAATGTTGCAGCAAGATTAGGTTTTCTATCGACCATTAGTTACACCCCAATTCTAAACTTATTCTTCTTCCCATTCTTCTTCGCTGTCGCCAAGAGTTACTGAGCCGCCTGCGGCTTCTACTTTCTTGATAGCAAGAGAACTTGCTTCATTAACTATGATATTCAAGGATTTGTTAATTTTACCTTTACCTAGTAACTTATCATAACCAAGTTCTGATAAATTAATTGATTTACCTTCTGCCATTTCTTCAACTTCTTGAAGATTGATAGAGACATTAACTACCCTCAAACTAGGGTCTCGATTAAATCCATGCATACCCCAATGGCCAGGCATGTATTTTATTCGAGTCATGACACGATGTTTGTTTATTCCAGCATTACCACGGCCACCGCGCTTACCTGCGCCACGACCTGCTTTTTTTCCTCTACCATGATAGCGAGAGCGACCACGGAATTTATTTGTACGGGATACCATATTTATTCACCTCAGAGCATTCTTCCTGCGAGATCAGATATAGCCTCGCCACGGAATCCTAGAGCACCACCAACTGTGTAAGCTCTCTTGATTCCTCCCCATCCTTTACTTCCACGTGGAGGGTGTAGTCTAAAAATTGGTTTTAATCCATCAACATCTTTCATAGTTGCATCACCAGCTGCCATTGCTTTAGCAAATGCCGCTACAGTTTTGTAATTGCTTGCTGCTTTGATAGTAGCATCGTCTACAGGTTTGTCTCCAACCATTCGACCCCTTTCTTTGAGAAGAGTTTCAATAGTCTCAGCATCAACTTCCCCCCATGTCACATAATCTTTGGACTTCTGTAGCATACCTGAGTAAGTCACAGTATCTGGAATTAATGTTGCATGATTAACACGTGTTAAATTAAGCATAAGCATTGTATCTCTAATTTTTTTTGTGACTCCACGGTCACTTCTTGCTCTAATTACCAAAAATGTCATTGCATCTTCCTCCCTTTCGTGATATTGAGTCTTTGACGATCACCGTCTGTAATTTTAGTCTTATTCAATTCTACAAGAGCATTGAAAGTTGCACGAGCGAAATTAATTGTGGTACGAGTTTGACCTGCTGAACGAGCCCAAACATCAGTTACACCTGCAAGATTTAGTACACGACGGCCATAGTCGCCAATAACTAATCCCTTACCTGCAGGAGCAGGCATTAATGTGATTCTAGTTGAACCAGAACGACCGGTGACCTTGAATGGAACTGAATTCCCTGGGCCCTCTGAAGATTCCCATGAACCATTTCCTCTCATTACTGGAATTAAATTTAGTTTAGCCTTATCAATTGCCTTACGAATGGTTCCAGAAACTTCTTTTCCTTTACAAACAGCAAGGCCAACATAACCATCACTATTACCAACAACGCACAGGACATTAAATCGAACACGACGGCCTGAGTCGGTCATTCTTTGAATCATATTTACACCTAATACATCATCAGTTAAATCAGGAAGTAATGCATCAACAATTTCTACTTCTCTAATCGGCAAGCCGGTATCAATTGCTTGCTCATAAGTTGTTATCTCTCCATTCATAACCATACGGCCAAGACGTGTCCTAGGGACCCAAGAACGAAGGCCTGCTAGAGGATCAGGCCCTCTACGGCCACGAGTATCAGTACTTGGTTCGACTGGGGCTAAGGCTGCTGCTAAGCCAGGAGCTAATTGGACTACTTCGGTATTCTCTTCATCACTCATATTCAAGCCTCCTCAATCGCTTTCAACGATTTTTTGACTTTGTCACTCATTGAGGCATCAATGTGTGCCCCGTGAATTCTATCATCATCTGGAAGAACTTGATCACCGTGAGGGATTTCTAATCCTGCATCGACCATGCCTCTAAGAGCAGCGAATACTCGACTACCAGTTGTTGATGCAGACAGCCCTATGTCTAGGACTGCGCTCTCATAACCTGCAGACATTGCATTCTTTGCAAGTGCGTATCCAATAAGATAACTAGCAGGTACTGATTTCCTAGAAGCATCATTGGGCCAAGAATATTTATCAACTAAATTTTTACCACTAACGGATGCCAAGACGAAATCTCCTTCAGGATTAAACTCTACTAATTGGCAAATTGTTTGAGTGTTTGATACTCTAACTACTGCTCTTGGTTTATCTCCTCTTAGAAGTTTCATTCTTCGACGGTAGTCGGTTTCTCCGACTCTTCGTCTCTTGAATCTTAATCTTTGGTTTTTACCATGTGCCATTATTCATCGCCTCCGAATTTAATACCGTCCAAACCCATGTTGGTTCGCATATGAGAAACAGAACGGTAAGAACCACCCTTTGCTTTTCGATAGTAATACCGATATTCACTAGGCGTTAAAGTTTCATCGCCTCTAAGATCTTTGAGAACTCTACGTTGAGCACGGATAAGGCGCATCCATCGGTTTTTCTTTGGGTCTCTTGAATTTCTTGTACCCTTTCTTGAACCAGGTCCTTTACGACGACCCTTTGCTTTTTGTTCTGCGGCTTTTCTCGCTCTACCTTTACTTATTCCCTTAATCGGTCTAGCTTTGATTAAGCCATCTTCAATTAATTGACGGATGTCGTCCTTCTGAACAGCAGTACTTACTTCATCAAGATAGTCGGGATTTATCCATACTCTATGAATACCTACTGTACGACCTTCTTTCTTAGAAAGAATCTGAGCAGCCATTCTTTTCTGATTAGAAATAATCATCTTAAATCACCTTTTCTATCAATTTTACGGCGATTTAAAACTCGAAGACCTAAATCATCTGCTCGGTCGTGTATATTCGCTCTCTTCCTGTTACCTACTCCAGCACCTATGCGTATTGCCTGGCGTTCTGGATTAAGTCCATCGAGATCGCTTGGCTGATAGACCAAGATATCCTCAAAACCAGACGGATGTAAACCGCGAACTGCTGCGATTTTTCCATATCCAACTCTAACCATTGGAGTACGGTATTTCATGTTGAGTCTCTGCTTAGATTGCATACCCTTAGGTTTTCTCCAACCAGTTCTAGCAAGACGATAATATCTATACCATTCTTGACGGCGGAATTTTGGTTGTTTCTTCATCTGAGCAGCACGTATTGAGAGGTTTGCTTTTGTTTCGTCATCCAATACAGGCTTTTGACGAGCAGTGTGAATTTGATCCCATTCTTCATCAAAGAATTCTTCGTCGTCATCATCATCAAAGATATCATCATCATCTTCATGTATCTCTACATCTTCGACTTCTTCCACTACTTCTTCCACTACTTCTTCTGACGAATCATCTGATTCAACCAATCTTGCAATAAGTTCACTTTTCTTACCAGAAACAGGTAAACTAGCTTCTCTTAGTAGTTCTTTTAGTTCTGCAACAGTCATGTTTTCATATTCTTCCATACTATTACCTCCTTTATACTCCCTTAGAGACTATGTATATTCCATCTTGGAACACACGCCTATCCCTTTTTTTAACGACACAGCATCTCTCGATGTTTGCTGCTGTTTGCCCGACTTTTTCACGATCAGAACCTTTGACTATAATATCAGTTTTATTTTCAACACGAACTTCTACATCAGAAGGAGACCAGGGTAGTTTTGCTACACGAGGAACCTTTTCTCCGAAAAGATTGTTCACTGTTAGTTTGTTACCTTGAACCTTGATAGTCATAGGAAAGTGAGAATAAACTGCTTGGAGACGATATTCAAAACCAGTATCGACTCCTTTGACCATATTCGTTAGATGAGCATTCCAGGTACCAGCTAACGCTCTCTCTGAACGTCGAGGTAAATCACAGAATACTTCTACGCTATCCTCTGCAGTAGAGATATCTAACCGGGGATGACGGAATTCTCTCGATACTGAGTTACCGTCTTTCGATATTGTCACATTATTTCCTTCAAGAGATGCATTAACTCCATCGGGCAATGAGATTCGGTGTACTATTTTATCTAATTTTACCATATCTATCCCTCCTTAGAAAATATATGCAAGCAAACGCCCGCCTATTCTCTCCTTCTTTGCTTCATGGTGATTCATTACACCTTGATTTGTAGACATAATCAAAAGTCCGAAATCTTGAGCAGGGAGATATCTAGATTCCCACTTCTCATATTCAGATCTTTGTACAGAAAATCTTGGTTTGATTGTTCCACATCGATTAATAGCACCTACTAATTCGATTCTATATCCTCCTCCACGGCCGTCATCTAGTGATTCATATTCACCAACATATCCAGATTTCTGCATAATTGATAACATGCTTCCTAGCAGCTTACTCGCCGGGCGTACGGTCACTTCGTAGTGACCTGCGTTCTCCGCATTGAAAATACGGGTAAATGCGTCATTTAATGGGTCAAATTGCATCTTCTTCTCACCTCAACTATTCTTTTTAAATCCTATACTCGGAGCCACATCGCGGAAGCATTGGCGGCAAAGCCTAAGCCCATGACGACGAATCATTCCTCGACTACGTCCACAACGTCTGCAGCCGTTTGTTCTACCGATTTCTTCTCCATGATCTCTTGCCACGCTTATTCCTCCACTATTGTAATTCCGAATTGCTCTGCAAACCACTGTTTACAATCATCACGTACTACACGATGATTCCTAGCAACCTTAGTACTTCGACGACGACGACGAGATACACGGTGACCCGGGCGCTCGAGAACAATATTTACATCCATACCAAATATCCCAATATCAGGATCATATTTTTGATCAGGGAAATCTGTATAGTCAGATATACCAAATGAAAGGTTTCCTGATTGATCGAAATTATATGCAGGTAAAGTATTCTGACGTATCCAGAATGCATCTTTCAGGAATGATGCTATTTTTTCTTGGTTACGTATAGTAACTTTACAACCTATTGGGCCGCCAATACGTGTCCCAAGATCTCGATTAGTACTAGTAGAAAGAGTTCTTACTGGCTTTAAGTCAGTAAGTAATTCAAGAACTTGTTCTGCGAGTTGAAGTCTTCGGCCTCCTTCACCTACACCGATATTAATCGTAACTTTGGTGATTCTAGGATCTAACATTGCATTAGCACTCATTCAACCACCTCTAATGGTATATCTTTAGAACTTCCAAGAATAAATACATAATCTGAGATAGTACCAAAATCATCGAAAGATACTTCATTTGCCTTAGATGAACGCTTAATTTCATGTGACCTAACGGTTGCAGTCTCGCCTATGTGAGAACCACCAGTCAAGTACGATAAAGCACCCTCTTCAAATTTATGATGTGATGTGATTTCTTGCTCGGGAAGAGATAATACTACAGTGTCTCCAGATTTATATTCAGGATTAGAATCAAAAACAAGATTTCGTCCATCGTGAAGGTGAAGTTGGGTTTTACCTCCCGATATAGTAGTTTTACCCATAACTCTGCACAATTTAGATGAAGCCTGTTTCGAACTAATTGGTCTATATCGTAATTTACCATTTGTATCTAGTACACAGCGGAAGTTATTCTCACCAACAGTTAGAACATCCATTAATCCTACACCACGGCCTATTGCAGTCTCTATTCTTCCATCTACCATGATTTTTCTTGATTGTAATATTTTCTTTGCTTCACGACGGTTGTGAGCAACACCAAGAATATCACGAAGAATCATACCCATTGGCATACATTTCTCGATACTATGTCCACAAGGATCTGGTTTTTGTACCCAAACTGTGGTTTTTCTTGGCAAAGGCCAACTTCTTGGCATCATTAGGCGTTTAATGTGACTACTACTCATTCTTCTACACCTCCTCTTTCAATCAATTGCTTGATTCTTACTGGGTCACCCTCGTACAGAGCTGTAACAACTAAATTAGATGGGTGAATAGGTAATGCTTCTTCTTTACCATCGGCAGTAGAGATAGTTAAACCATCTACGAAAATTCTACCTCTGGATGTATCAACACGAGTTACTTTCGACTTTAATCCAGCCCTCCCTCTTGATTGACCCAGGCGCTTACCTTTAGAATCAGATTTGGTACTGTTGGGATTACCGTAATCTCCACGCAGTATTTCTACTTCGTCACCAACACGAACAGTTACTGTTCGAACATTCTGAAGATTAGGGTCGTCAGTAATCAAACGTGCACGCATACGCTTACGCTTTACGTGAATTGGAGCCTTATTTTGGGAAAGGCGGTTTTTTCCAGGATTTTTTGTTGCCATTAATTTCACCTCATACAATTTGTTTCGCAGTAGCTGCGATTCTAGGCCAGCGTTCTGCTGCCTCTCTACTAACTGGTCCCTTAATATCGGAACCCTGAACATCACCTTTTTCATTTGTCAAAACACAAGCATTATCTTCGAATCTTGCCCATGTCCCATCGACTCTACGGAATGGCCTTGATTGACGGATAATTACTGCTGTGAATATTTGCCTTCTAGTTTCAGGAGTACCTCTACGAACAGTTACGCGGATCATATCACCCACACCAGCCGCAGGATAACGTCCGGCAACTCCTCCTTTCTTTAGAACGTTGATTAGTTGTACTACTTTAGCACCGGTATTATCAGCGCAATCCATTTTTGCCTGTGTGGGCAAAGCTTTAGTTACGCGGCTTGAAATCCCCCTCATTGTTGATCACCTTTCTCTATAACACAGAATTTAACCGTCTTTGAAAGTGGTCTACATTCCATAATTCGAACTGAATCACCAGGGTTTACTTCACCAATGCAAGAAGGAAGATGAGCAGGGTATCTTCTTGTACGCTTCTCATATCTTTCATATTTCTTCATGTATCGAGTCATTTCTCTCTCGACAACAATGGAACCTGACATGTTACTAGAGTATACTTTCCCTTCGATAATTTGCCCACGTACTCTAAGGCTCCCATTAAATGGGCAGTTTTCATCGCCATCCCATTCACCTTCCGGTGTTTTTACATCTACTCCGATATCACGCATTTTAGTTCCTCCTGTATTTACGGTTAATTCGATCTTCTGGTCGCTGGGTGACCGTGGCACCATCAATGACGTTTTTCTCTAAATCGAGTGTGAATTGGATGACATCTTTCGCAAATGTTTTTTCTCCACTTTGTGTTTGTACAATAATTGTACGACGAGTTTCTTCGAGAACTTTTCCTTTGACGCCTATTAGAGTAGGATCTGCTGAATCAACAATCGATATCTCTCTAGATAAGAAAGGCATATGAATAGAATTAGTCAAATTAACGCACCTCCACTTGATACCCATTTTGCTCAAGAACTTTAGCAGCTCTTTTCTTGTGTTCACCTTGAAGTTCAATTGTACGGTCTTTGACAGTACCGCCGGCTGCACAATAACCTTTCAGAATTTTAGCCAGTTTATTGATATCTATTGCTACATCATCGATGCCTTCAACTATAGTTACCATTTTTCCATACCTCCTTCTTACTACTGATATTATTGCTTTTTGTTGTTCCTTCGCTATTTCTTGACATATACATAATTCATCAGGTAAACCACACAGATTGCATATGCCAGCCATTTATTCCTCTACTCCTGAGAATCCTCATTCATCTTTGTTAGAAGACGCGCTATACTGCGCCTTGTAGCCTTGTAAGAACCTGAATCAGAAGACGACCCCCCTAGTGCTTGTTGCGCACGTAGTTGAAGCATTTCTTCACGAAGCTCTTCGAGACGACGCTCACGTTGCTCAATGTTCATTCCATCGATATCTCTAGATGAAAGATGAGACATTCACTCCTCCTCCTGAACTTCTTCATTTGTTTCGATATCCGCCATCTTTTGCAGTACTGAGTCAACTACTTCCTCAGCAGCGACGTCATTTGAATCTGTATCTTCAACTTCTGCTGGCGCTTCAATCATTGAAATTTCATCAATAGGATCTAGGCCTACTTCATGGCGTTCATGAATCTTAATCTCATGAGGTAATTGTACGCCTTTACGCATGATTCTTACGGTGCAACCGATTGTACCGAGTTTCTTGACACAAACTGAAAAACCTGTATCCATGAACTCTAGTGCAGTTTCTCCACAGAATTTAATGTGACCCTTTTGGAATTTTTCTACACGGTGTCTAGCACCAGTAATTTTACCTGAAATTATAATTAAACAACCTCTTGCACCTGCATCCATGATATTCTGAGCGGTGCTGTGCCCTGCTCTACGGAAAAACCACCCTCTTTCTAGGGAGCTAGCTAATCTACTTGCCATAACCTGAGCATTAAGGCGTTGTTCTTCTATTTCTGTGACTTCAAGATGAGGGTTCTCTAAATTGAAATCCTCTTGTAGTCGGCGCTGTAACTCATGGATCACTTTACCTCTACGTCCTATGACTCGGCCTACTTGCTCAGCGTGTAGAGTAACTTTAGTCCCTTCAGGAGTTCTATTAAAATCAAGTCCACCGAAACCTGCTCTTTCTGTTTCTTTGAGCAAATATTCTCTGACCATCTGACGCTCTACATTTCGATTAATGAAAGTTCTAATTGTGTTTTGTTTCATATTTGACACCTCAGAATTCGTCCTCTTCTTCCTCTTCACCGAAGTGCTCGAGGAAAATCTCGATATTTACTTGATAGTGATTATCAGGAGTAGCTCGGCCTTGAGCTCGAGGTCTCCAACCACGATGGATTTGGCCACGATGAGATGCAAGATGAGTAATTGTCATCTCTTCGGGTTCAATCGTGTCATATCTCTGTCTAGCATTGTCCATAGCACTATTAATTAGTTTAATAAAAACTTTTGATGCTTTACGAGGGAATTTACCAGGACCCATCTTACCTTTTCTATGACCGGCCATTGTATTTCCTCCACGGCCTCTTCGTGTACGACGAGTGTATGGTATAGCTTTCTTTTCGGCGATTACATCTTCCAAATACGAAATCGCATCTGAAGCATTCATCCCACGTAAAGCCTTAGCAATGTGCAAACAATGTTTTTGATGCACGTCAACATTAACTGCACGTGCAGAAACAAGGTTCGAACCCTCTAAGAGTTGTGTGTATCCGGATTGTGATTTACCTGTTATTCTACTCATATTCTCACCTCACTTCAATGCTACGTGTGTAGAAGATCTAGTTGCACCAACACCAGGTCCGGTGTGAGTTACAGATCTTCTTGTCATTGCAAATTCACCTAAAGCATGACCAATCATTTCTGGAATTATTTCTACATTAACAAAATCGCGACCATTATGGATTCCAATAGTGGTACCTACCATTTCTGGAAGAATATACATCCTTCTAGAATGAGTTCTAATAACCTTGCCCGAACTATTAGTACGTATTTTATCAAGTAACTTCTCACAATCGAGATTTAGACCACGAGACAAAGATCTCTTCGCGCGTGAAGGCATTAATGTAGCAATACATATTGCACTAAGGTCGTCTTCTGGAGGATAAAGGGGCATAGCTTGAAGTTCTTCAAGAGTGTAACCTCTCCATAGGAATTCTTTCTTACGGCGTTCTGAGATTTGAGAACGGCGCTTTCTAGCCTGACGACGAGCAAGTTTAGGCGAGCGGAACATTTTCTTGGATTTTCTTGCCATAATTATGCCTCCTCATTCCTAACTCTTACTCTTCCTCGACCTGTTCTTCTTGGAGCAATATTTCCTACCTTCTGACCTGGCGGTGCATTACGGCTAACTGAACTCGGACCGTGTACAGCCTGGTGATTTCCACCACCATGAGGGTGATCCACGGGATTCATAGCTACTCCACTAACTGTTGGGTATAACTTACCACGAGCCTTTGCACGATAATGCGCGGCACCAGCCTTCATCAGAGGTTTTTCTGTTCTTCCGTGTCCTGCTAATACGCCAATAGTAGCACGGCATTTTGAATGTAATTCTTTCAAACGACCGCTAGGTAACCTAACTCTAACTTTGTCACCCATACGAGTTTCTAATAATGCTGAATTACCACCTGATCTTGCGAGTTTACCCCCGTCGCCTGGCCTTAATTCAACATTACAAACAGGAGTTCCTTCAGGTATCTGGCCAAGAGTAGTAACATTTCCTGGCTTAAGTGATACATTGTCTCCAAAAGCGACATTTTGGCCGACTGACATACCTTCAGGAGCTGCCATGTGACCTATTTCACCATCTTCAAACTTAATTTTGGCAAGGGGAGTGGTATGCACCGGACTGTGGATTAAATCCACAACTTCTGCGATTTTTCCACTGACTCGCGGTAACTTATTTGCTGCAGGGAACCTGTGACTTGAAACCTTATTCTTAGGACTTGAACCTCTACGCTGTGATCTTGTTCTCTTACCCATGATATCACCTCAGAAAGCGCCTAACTTCAGCGCTGCCTCCTCTGCATCGTATCCTTCTGCAAGACGAATACTTGCATGCTTACCAGTAATAGTAATCTTTGTATTTACTTTAGCGACTTTGACGTCTAATAGCATTTCTACTGCCTGGCGGATTTGTGTTTTTGTGGATTCTCTTCTCACAATAAACTCAATTCGATTGTTATTTTCTCTATAGTTATTCTCGATATCCGAGACTCTACGTGCCTCTAGAGTTTTTTCAGTGATCCAAGGCATTAAAATTATATCATAAGGATTAACCATTTTTATCACTCCATTGCCTCAATTGCTGCCTTAGTCCAAACCGTCAAACGACCCATGTCGCCACCAGGTGCCAAATCTTCGGCGCACAAATCTTTAGCAGCCACTACATCGACTCCTGGTACGTTTCTAGCTGCTTTATGGAGGCCTTCACGGCTAGCTACTACAAGAAGGATACTCTTTGGGGTACGATATTTTCTACCCCTCATTGTACCTTTACCTGCGCGTATAGTTCTACCGGACTTTGCACGATCTAAATCTCCTCCGAGCCCTAAACCTCTCATCATAGCGACGAATTTTCTTGTTGAATTTTGCAGAGGAAGAGACTCTATATCATATTTCTCTGTGGATTCACCACGAGATTCTTTGTAACCATCAATTATTATTGGGAAACGAATTTTCTCATCGAAATTATGCCCTCGGGAAGAAACCATCTCAGGATTTATTGTAGCCGCTATTGCAGAGTTACGAGCAAGAGTTCTTTGCTTACCATTTAATTTCTGAGACCAATCTTTGGCGACTTTAGGCCCGTGGGCTCTACGTCCTCCTCGAGTATGAGGGTTTTGAGCACCAGTTCTTTGACCGGTCTTTCTCATAATTCGTGAAACACCTCTTCCCTTACCCCACCATTCAACGGAATGTTTCATCCCAGGTTGAGGAGCCCTCTTACCATCGTGCTCATTATGACCATATGCTTGCCTTCTATTAGCTCGAGATGCATGAACTGCTGAACGCACTAGATCTTCACGTATCTCGCTCTCAAATACAGAGGGCAGAGTCATATTTTTACCGTCTGTAGTTTCCACTACATATGATTCTGCAAGTAATCCTGCATCTAACTCTTCTTGTTCAACATTGGAAACTAAATTGTAAGTCTTTACTTTCATTTATTCAGACCCCCTGCTTTGATGATGTACTGACGTAAGTAAGATCTACTTCTGGCTTAGAAGAACGTGGACGTATCGCATCGCGGAATCTGAGCATCCTCTTTGCTGGACCAGGTAAACTACCTTCAATAATCATGTAATCATTTGATACTTCACCATAATGTAAAAACCCACCTTCGGGAGTAATGTCTGATTCGTTTGGTTCTGAAATTCTCAAAACTCTCTTGTTCAATTCTGTCCTCTGATGATAACCTGTCTGACCTGCTTGCCTGATAGTCTTCCTTACATATCCTGTACCGAAATCTCCCATGTTACCACCCTGTCTGCGGCGCTTACTGTTTTTATGACTCAGTAACTTAATTCCCCATCTTTTGATAGAACCTTGCCATCCTTTACCCTTAGTGACTCCAATAACATCAATTTCAGTACCTATATCATAAACATCTGCGACTGTAATGAGACCACCTAGGCGTTCTTTAGCCCACATTAATTTTTCATTGTTGTCTCCACCCACTAGGCCGACTTCCATTATTTCAGGAGTTTTGCTGCTAATACTTTTGACCATAGCTGGCTGTGTAGCCACTATTAGCCTGACATCACATAAATCTGCATTGACTAATGCTTCAAAGGCCGCCTCGGATGAGCCGTTACTTCTACCTGGGATTCGTCCTGCTCTCTTCTCTGGCTTACGGCCTTCGTCCGCATCGCGTTCACCGCGTGATTGATTTGCAAAACGAGGCATGAGACCTTGAGGCCCTTCATCAGAAGCATTAATCCAAAACTCCCCAGAAGTTTGCATGCCATAGGGGGTCATCTTGTATCCTCTTACTGCAAGAACGCTCATTGGAGGCGCTTCAACTACAGTGACTGCTTTCCTTACTTCTTGCCCAGCAGATGTGGAATGAGGATTAGTATCTCTGATCAGTACATGAGTCATTCCTGCTTTCCAGCCTGCGAATCCTTGTACTCTAATCTCTGATGAATCGGTTTCGGGCCATGATGTGATACGACCATATGGTCGAATAGCCCTTTTTCTAGGGCTAAAGCCCATGCTACCACGGCGGGGTTTACTACGATCAGCCATTTTTGCTTCCTCCTTTTTTTTAACCAACATCAGGCCGCAGTGCGGCTTTTTGCCGGGCTTGTAACGTTAAGGAGACACCGTGACACCGAACCAAAACCCCGAATGTTGTTTTGGTTTGTGGGTTGTTTGTACATTGCCCTGTAGTGTCTGGTATCTCACGCTGTAAGCGGCCTTGCGACCTACCATCCCTTTATGAAAGAATCGGGGAGTAAATATTCTGGCCTATGCATGAATAATGAAAAAGGCTAGTTGTGTAACTATTTTGAACCCTGTCCTTGAGGTCGTTCACCTATGCGGCGCGTAGTTCAACATACCGGCATCGTAGACGGCACCGTAGATGCACGTGCATATCAATTAGAGGCAGTTGACGAAGCCCTAACTAGTTCCATGCTCTTAGTACTCCCAACCGCTGCTGGGAAGACAGCTGTAGCATGGATGGTAATTGCAGAGATGCTGAATAAAAATAATGGCTGGGTACTTTTTATTGCTCCTACAAATCCATTAGTAGATCAACACGTAAGAGATCTGAAAAGAGTAATTAAAGATATAAATGAAGTTAATGTTATTTCTATGACTGGGGGAACACCTCCTCGGAAAAGAAAAGACTTGTGGGGTTCTTCACGTATTATTGTTGCAACTCCACACGTAGTTAGAAATGATGTGAAGAATGGAATTTTAGATCTTAAAAATTGTTCATGCCTGATTATTGATGAAGCACATCACAGTACCGGGAACCATGCTATGGCTCGGACTGCGGAATTATATAATTCCGATGCTAAGAAACCACTAATCTTAGCTATGACTGCTAGTCCAGGATCTAAAAAAGAACTTGTTGCAGAAATTTGTGAAAGATTAAAAATTGAGAGGATACACATAAGAAATGCAAAGGAACCAATGCTCGAGGAATATCTTGCGGGCCTAGAAATACAAGAAATAATTGTGAATGTGCCTGAAAAAATAAGAGAGTTAGTCAAGCCACTAGAACTATGGATAAATGGAATAGTCAATCAACAAAGAAGAATGGGGAGATATGTTAGACCTGGACCCCCCTCTTTTGGAGGCTTGAAAGAAGCTCAGATGAGATCTCAAAGCGCCATATCCCTTGGAGATACAAGAGCTTATTCTTCGGTCTCTCAGATTGCTACTGCAATGACCCTAAACCATCTAATTAATCATCTCTTAACACAGGGAATAACTGCAGCGAGAGAGTTTTTAGATAATTCAAATGATAGCAACAATATGAGTAAATCTTTGAAAATGTTCCATAAAGACCCTAGGATATTAGAATTAAAGCAGAGTTTAGATGAGATGGACGAAATACATACCAAAGTAGGAACTGTAAGGAGATTGATAAGACATAGATTAAGGAGAGATCCAAATAGTAAAATCATTGTCTTTGCTTCTTTTAGAAATACCGTTGAATCATTAGATACAGCATTAGATGACCTAAATGATGTGAAATCGATCCAAGTCATAGGGCAGTCAGATAGAGCGGGTAAAAAAGGTCTGAAGCCTAAACAACAAATCGAAGTTCTTGACAAATTTAGAGAAGGGGAATATAATGTATTAGTAGCGACATCTGTTGCAGAAGAAGGTTTAGATATCCCAAGTGCAGATTTAGTGATTTTTTATGAACCAGTTGGAAGTGAAATAAGGACTATACAAAGAAGAGGTAGAACTGGTAGACATCGCGAAGGTGAAGTAATGGTTCTTGTAGCGGAGAGTACAAAAGATGAAACAGCAAAAAAATCTGCGGAGAGAAAAGAAGAAAATATGCAAAGAGCTGTTCATCGTATCAGAAGAAAACTGCCAAGAAAGGCACATGAAGATCTGTCGAATTTGATAAATTTTAAAGTTAAAATGGGAGAAAAAGAATCTACTGCTGCTAATTTTATTCTGAGAATTAGAGAAGAAAATAGACCTGAGATTACAAAAATAGATGGAAATGAGGTAGTTAATGAAAAGAAAAAAGTAAACTCATTAGAACCTAGTAATTTCAGACCAAGGGGGCAAAAAGGTCTAGAAGAATTCGGAAAAAAAGATGAATGATAAGTTATCAATCGCCTATTACTAATACTCTAGTCCTTAATTGCGCATACCGAGTATTGTAATGACCCAGAGCAAAAGATAGAACCTCAGATAAATGAATTACAGGAATATTTGTCTTTAGACCTGTTTTCTGAGACGCTTTGCCTTGATAAATATCCAATACAGAATGGGATAAGTTGCAGGCACTAACTATCATTTGCGCACCTTCAGACTTAGCATCATTTAGCACCGATGCTGCCTGCCTTAGGACAGTAGGTTCTTCAGAAAGTAAGCTCGGTGTACCTACACTCTGTGTACGAGAATCCCATCTAACTGGATGCCCACCTAATGTTTGGACTAATTGCTCCATATAATTAGGATCATAAATATCATCACCACCACAGAATCCTTCTTGTTGCATATTTGGCCCATAGTATGATGCCACTCTAAAATCAATAGGATTGACCACCAGGGGTTTAATTTTTTCAAGTCCGATTTCTTCTACTATAACGTGTAATAGATGATTAATTGAAGTTTCTCCGGAAAATTCTAGACCGCAAGTTTTCATTAATACTTCATTAATCTCTGCTAACAAAATCGGATTAGACTTTAACAAAAATAAATCCTCTGAAAGATTACCGGCGGTTGAAGCACAGGGCGTGAGTATTTCGAGACCTAAATCTTCTGCTTGAGCGAAAATACGCGCATTCAAAGTTAATTGAAGTCTTTGATTGACTTGACGAATTATTCCAGCACCGCAACTCGTAGCCCCATCAAGATAAGTTAATTCAATACCTAATGATTTCACTAAGGGAACCATAGATTCTGCTACTTCTGGAGAACCTGAGTGAGCCACATTACCAGGGTGATAAGCATATTTCATAGCCATTAGAAACGACCATCCATCTCATTGTATATTGCTACCACTTCATGATGATTTTTCACAGAGGAGTTGAATTGCTTAGGCATTTTCCCGAGCCCAGCGGGCGGTGCAACAAAGGCTAACATATCGTTAATCATATTACCTCCAGTTCTTGTGAATCCTAATACCATCCTAGCAGTAACACCAGAAAAGAGATTACTAAACAATCCAATAGGGCCTAAAACTTGCCTGTATAATACTGTATCATTAACACGGCCACTGCTCTTGACAGTGAATGCATACCACCAAACATGTTTCCCATGACGACCTGTGAATCCATCCCTAGCCAGAGTAGAAGTTTTACAATCCAATAATGAATCATGCATTATTGATCCTTTACCCTGCCTTCGAATCGAAGAAAAATCAGTCTCTGCTTTAATTCCATACGGAGAGTCAATAAGTTGCTCTATTTCTTTTTTCTTAGATGGAGCAGTGCGTGGATCATTTCTCCTAGCCCATGATTGCAGTATAATAGCGGGCCCATAATAATCATCAGAATGAGCAGTTGCGTCAGAAGATGCATGGATTATAGGATAACTATGAATATCCATCATTGAGTGTAACTTAGAAGCAATAAGAGGAGACATAGTACCTAAAGCACCTTGTGGGGTATTCAAGCCTTGTCTAGTTGCTGAAATCATCCAAGGCTTACTAGATTCTCTTTTTGATTCTAAGTCCCAATGTTCTACTACTAGATCTCTAATAACTTCAAAACCATTTAATGGTTCAATATTGATACGAATGCCTCCATTTCTAATTGGGGCCGATAAGTCCAGTCTAAGATTCCCGGGTAGTACATGTCGTCCATTGATTGATACAGCAGTAGTTGGATCATCGACTGAACCATCTCTGAAAGTAAGGCTACCATCTTGTGTTGATTTGAGTATCCTCAGTACATCCAAAATAGATATGTGACCGGGCAATGCGCAAACCCAAGTATCTTTACCGGTCGTGGAGGTATTTGGATCATACCTAAATATACTAATTTCAGCACTTATTGATTCAGCCCTGAGTTCGGGAACAGTAAATCCATCTTCACCAGATGCTCCGGTAGAACCTGATACCATTGAATCTTTGATTGCTTGGACCATTTCTTCATGGAATATCCCCTCTCCATCAACTGCCGCCATGGCTGCAAGAGCATTTTCTGCCCATTCTTGGGATATTTGATCGTAATCCACGTCACAGTCGACACGGTCTACTAATCTAGTACCGCCAAGCTCTTCGAACCTCTTGTCCCATTCTTTACCAGATTCACAAAACAATTCATATGATGTATCTCCCAAGGCTAAAACAGAAAAATTAACTCCATCAAGAAGACCTGCTGACGCTGAAGAAGCCTTTATCCAAAGTTCCTCTGCATTATCTGGTTGCTCTCCCTCACCCCATGTTGAACAAACTATCAATACTCTTTTCCTACCTGATAAAGAAGATAAATCAAAGCCATCCATATCTGCTACTTCGGCTTCAAGACCGTAGCCAGAGGATTGTTTAGCAAGTTTGGCTGCTAATGCTTCTGCATTTCCCGATTGAGAACCGAAGAGAATTAACAATGACCGGTCGCCATCTGTTGATATTTCAACTGATGATGATTCAGCATCACTACTATTCTTACTTTGATCAGTAACTGCACCGGATGCATTTGATTTCACCAGTTCGACTTGATCTTCTTGGAAAGTCCCTGAATCATCAACGGCTCCCATGCGTGCAAGAGTCTCATCCATCCATACCTGAGCAAGATCTTCATAATCCACATCACAATCTACTCGTTTATTAACTCGAAAACCGCCCTTTGCTTCCAACCAAGAATCCCATTCTTTACCAGATTCACAAAATAATTCGTATGAAGTGTCTCCCAAGGCTAGAACTGAGAAATTGACTCCGGACATAGAGGGAGAGTCTTCTGCATTTGCTGAAATCCATAAATCCTCGGCGTTATCAGGTTGTTCGCCTTCACCCCAAGTACTGCAACAAATCATAATTCTTTTTTGATTTGCTAAATCACTAACTGTGACCTCATCCATCCCCTTGACTATTGCCTCTAAACCATACTTAGATGCGGCTTTTCCGACTTTTGAGGCAACATCTTCAGCATTACCAGATTGAGAACCAAACAAGACTAGAAGAGACCGACTACCAGACATAGACACACCATTACCCCTAAGGGTAATCCGTTCGAACTATCGGCGATTATTGAATGTAGCGTGTAGTAGTATTGAAATAACGGCTGTAGAGAATATAATTTACATTCCCATTCCGTCGAAATCAGCACCATCCATTGGGCTTGATGCTCGACTTGATATTACATCATCTATACGTAAAATCATCACTGCTGTTTCAGTGGCAGATTGTATAGCCTGATCGACTACTCTACTAGGTTCGAAAACCTTTCCAGCGGCCATATCTGCAACTCCACCTTCATATACATTTACGCCATAATTAGATTTCCCTTCTGAGTGCGCTTTACGAAGATCAATTATCGTATTAACAGGGTCTAAACCAGCATTCTCAGCTAAAGTCCTCGGAATCACCTCTAAAGCACCTGAAAATGCTTCAATAGCCATCTGTTCACGTCCACCTATACCTTCTGCATGAGACCTTAACTCTCTACTTATAGATGCGAGAACTGAACCACCACCTGTTAACACCGAACCATCTTCATAAGCCACAGCTACAACACCAATTGCATCATCAAATGCACGGTTTATCTCATCAATAACATGTTCTGTACCGCCTCTTAAGAGAACTGACACGCTCTTTGCGTCTTTACAACCAGTGATAAAAACCATATCTGATTCACCTATTTTCCTTTCATCAACTTTAGATGCAAAACCTAAATCATCTGATGACAGGTCATCTACATTTGTGATTACTTTCGCTCCTGTTGCTTTAGATAGGGCTTCCATATCACTTTTCTTCGCCCTTCTAATTGCAAATAATCCTGCTTTCGACATGTAGTGCTGAGCTAAATCATCAATTCCTTTTTGGCAGATAACTACAGTTGCACCTGATGCTTGAATTTTTTCGACTAATGACTTAAGATATGATTCTTCTTCATCTAAGAATTGAGATAACATATTTGGATCCGTGATCTGAATCTTAGCATCTACTTCTGTTTTCTTCACTTCTATAGCTGAGTTAACAAGTGCTATTTTAGCATCATTAACAAACTTTGGCATGCCTGAGTGGACTCTTTCTTTATCTAAAATAATTCCATCAACCAATGTACTACTTCCTATTGAACCGCCTTGCTTCTTTTCGACTTTAACATCATCAAGATCTACAACTATTTCTCCATCGACTTCTTGAGCCACAGAAAGTACAGCTCTTACGCAGATATCTGCAAGGAATTCTTTAACTGCTCCCGCACTTTTACCTGTTAATGCTGTTTTAGCAACTTCTGAAAGCATCTCTTCACTAGTTTCGATTGAATGAGTTTCAATGAGTTCAGCGGCTCTTTGGGCAGCAAGACGGAAACCTTCACAAATAACTGTAGGATGAACATTTTGATCAATTAAGTCTTCACTTCTTTTCAAAAGTTCACCTGCAATTACCACGGCACTCGTTGTACCATCGAAGCAATGCTGTTCTTGTGTTTTAGCAACTTCAATAATCATCTTAGCAGCAGGATTAGTAATATCCATTTGCTTTAATATTGTAGCACCGTCATTTGTAATAACAACATCACCCATCCCATCAACTAGCATTTTATCCATTCCTTTCGGGCCAAGCGTAGAACGAACAGAATCCGCTACTGCCTTAGCTGCTGCGATATTGTTACTCTGAGCTGAGCGCCCACTTGTCCTTTCAGTGCCTTCTTTTAGGATAAAAATTGGTTGTTGTCCATTGTACATTGGAAATATGCCTCCTGTATTGGGATTTGGCCGACCTGAGGAGCCCTCATAAGCCCTCGCACCGTTAGTTAAATTCTAGATTGAATGAATTATTCTTGATTCTGTTGATCAATCCATGCCTGACCATAGTGTTGCCATTGTTCAATAGACCATCCTTCTGGAAGCCCCTCTTCAGGAATAGGGGGTGCCCCCGATGGAAGTTCTATTTGTTCTACTACTCCAACTTCTTCCTCAAATTCCTCTTCTTTTTCTACTACCTCAAGCGGAAGAGGCGGAGGTGGTTGTTCGAACAATTCTTTAGAACCACCATACATAGAATTCGCTACTTTATCTGCAGAAGGTAATTCAGGAGCACCTGGTAAAGGATCAGAGTTGAAACTACTATTTTGAGTGTATTCATAATCGTCAAAAGAGGAAATTTCTTCTAATGGAGAAGAAGCACTGCGCATAATTCTGATTGTTGCAACTAGAACTGCTATCAGCAATATTAAGCCAACTAAAATAAACAATATGTTACCTGCTAAACCTGCTATTGCACCAGTATCAGGACCTTCTTCTATTGGGTCTAATTTGAACATATTTATACTCGCACTTTTCGATACTTTGTCTATGTCTCCATCTACTTCTAGGTACAACTGGAAATTCATAATATTTTCATCAAGGTTCCTCAGATTATCTTCAGTTACAGTCAGATAGACAGTTATTTGCCTAGTCGCCTGAGCTTCTAACACGAAGTTCTGGTCACTAGTTTCTACCCTTGCATCTATGATGTTGAAGAAAATATTAGAATCCCTCTCAATATCTGCCCTAAGTAACTGGGCATCAGTAGGATGTTCATTCTTTACAGTAAATATTACTTCTATATCTTTTCCTTTCTCATTAATATCTAAAACCGCGGGTGGATTCAGTGTAATCCATCCTTGAGCGCCTACCTGGAATACCGCATCACCAGTTCCGGAAACAACTGAACCTAGATTCTGTGAGAGAACACTTGTGGCAGACATAGAAATGGTTCTATCGCCGAAAGTTGTGGCTGCGAATGAGTAACGCACAGTCAAGTTGTAAGAGTCACCAGGAAGGATGTAAGGGGTCTTGCCAGAATTTAATCCGACTGCTGAAGCAGAAACATCGGTGAAATGGTCAAAAGAAATTTCAAACGAGTCAGGAACATTTCCTCGGTTCCAAATTCTCCAATTTACTGTGCGTGGATCGTCACCGCCCCGGAAAACTTCTTCCAACATGTCTAGATCTTCAACTTCAACTAAATTAGTTTGAGGAACTGTAAGTAATATCTGAGCTGATTTTTGATATTGCGAATTGGTCTTACTAGTTGCTGTAATTATGACAGAATATGTCTCATTAACTATACCATAGGGCATAGGAAGTAACATGGTTACGGTGCTATCTCCTCCGAAAGGATCAATCTCAAATGTTTGCTCAGTATTCATTTCTATTCCTAATTTCCAGTCTGATTGAATACTTAGGTCAAAAGATTCAGGAGAATTTCCATCATTGATTAATCTTATTTCTATTAATCTCAATGAATCATCAGCAGGTGCTACTAAATTAGAAATTTCAGGTTCTATTGTCAAATCCGAGAAAATAGGCACCACTATGTTTACTTGCCATTCGGCTAAATATTGAGCAGGAGACATACCAGAAGCCAATAAAGTCACAGGATATGTACCTGGAGGGACTTGTGGAGGAGCAGTAATTATTGCATCTATAACTATGTCATCAGTTAGTTCCAACTCAAGACTAGACACCTCATTACCATCGTACATCCATTTAATTTCCGCATTATCTACCCAGTCGATATTAGGGAAAGATGCACCAAAATTCCATGTTGCAACTTGATTACCAGTATTTTTCAGAGTCATAGGGATCACTCCACTTGCACCAGGCTCTAATGTAGCAGCAGGATTTTGTAATGTTGCCTGCTTTAATTTACAAGAATATGCAGGCATAACTGAAACTGGAAGACGAACAAATTCTTTGGATAAATTAGTGACTCCGTCATTTACCCAAACATCCCAGAATAAGTCCTGAACACCCGATGCATCAGGTATTGTGAGATTAAACCAAGTATCCATATATTCAAGAGCAGGGATTACCTTACTTATTACATAATTATCATGATCAACTTGGTTATTTGAGTCTATACGCAAGGGGAAATCATACATCCATGACCTATTTGTCACTTCAGTATACAATCTTAAAGTAATATCAATATACCCATTATTCTTAATTCTACAATATAGCGAAGGCGGATTAGGGTCAGAAGGAACTACAAGATATGAATTTGGAAGAGGATCATTACAATCAAAATCTAAAGTATATTCAGGAACTTTTTCTACAGCAAATAATAGGAATGAATCGATTTGAATACCCGGACTAGAAAAAGAACTGTTGGAATCGAATCGAAATGCCAAAGTATATTCAGCAGACTCATGGATTTCAGACATATTCCATACTAATTGGCTCCAATCTCCAGTTGTTGAAAGTTGCTGAGATGAAAAATTGAAAAATTCACCTTGGCCTCCAGATTCTGCTTCTAATCTAACTTGATCTCCAGCTCCCATCTCTCCCCAAGCATTAGTGACTAACTGTAGTGTCAAGAAATCAAAACCTTTAAGCCGGATTTTACAAAAGTTATTTCCGTAATTAGAACTGACTGCGGAATCAAGACCGCCATTACCTAAACCGTGACCAGGTTCGTTACAATTATCGAAAGGCGTGAACCAACCCCACCATAATTTATCATGCCTGTTACTAGCATAGTTAGCACCTGGGCGGGAAACTCTCCAATGGTTTTCACCTTCTGCACTCAATGAATCATCCATTCTCCAATGCCCATAACTATCGGGATCATTAGACAATTGCCCCGCTGAGTCATAACCTGCACCCACCCATGTAGGGACATTTGCTTGAAGTTGATTTGTACAATCAATGATGCTGTCGCCATCTACGTCACCGCAGAATCCATTCTCCATTGGGTCATTCCACATTGCAACAGGAACATACCTATCTAGTTCATTATTAGATTCGGTATCATCAGCAAGTCCACCATCCACAATTCCTCTAAGTATTATCCCTCCAACTAGGTAACCATTCTCATCTAATGCACTATGAGCAGAACTAGGAGTCCAAACAAAACTAGCTTTTAACGACTGAAAACCAGACAATAGCATACTGACATTGTATTCAGCAATAATGAATCCAATAGGATGCCAAATTTGCAGATACCCCTCTGCTGAAGCCGGCTGACCGGATGAACCTGCTTGAGTATAAGTAACATTGATCTGGATTGTCTCATCTCTCATCACATATTCGACTATTGAACCATCAGGCTGAGTCCATTCACTCGCATCTCTAGTTTGGTTACCTATCTCGATAGAGGTTATTTCAAAATCTATTAATGATTTAGGGCCGATGGCACTTTCGACACTACTTTCATCTAAATTTGAATTCATAGCCAGAGGAGATAAACTCATTAGAAGCATAATTGATAACACAAAGATTGGAGATAGCATACGCATGATTAACAAATTCATTCGGTACCTAATTCGTGTAAGAATGTTGGGGGTAAACGTGTCTAGAAAGAATTCCATCAATAATCCAATTGGAATCGAAAAATATATCGAAAAAACAACACATAATGATTGTGTTGTAATGAAGAACTTATGCCCTTATGGTCTTGCGTAGGTAATATGGAGGGTAAAGCCAGTCTTTCACATAGACTCGGTTTAGGATTGATACTATTCATTCAGATAACTATAATCCCTGTAATTGGATTCTCATTGACACACTTGATTCACTTCAATGAAGAAACCTATGCATTAACACCCCAATTAGAGTTAGTCCATTGGATAATTGTTTCTGGCCTTACTTATGGAGTTGTTTGCTTACTTCTAGCCTTGGTAATAGGAGGTTATCGGCCTACTGCAATAGTCGAGCGAGGAGGATGGCTCCCCTCATTAGGGCTAAGTAGAAGAAAGTATGATCCAGAACTAATAGATAGAGCGAAAATGGCATCTTACTCGAGCCCTTATGGAAAAATGAGCCGTTTAGTTTCGGATAGAATTAGAAGCGATAAAAACGAATTGCTGGCAATTCATGGAGGCCTTCAGTTAATTGCTGTCCCATCACAAGTTCTTTTAATTTCAATCCCGATAATGATTATGGAAGGTATCCCTGAGAGCTTTATTAGAAAAGAAAGTGCGTTCGAATTAGGAATCATTGGGTATATTCTAGGATTATGGATTGCGTTCAGAATACAACCATTCGTCGCCCAACAATTAATAGGATTCGCAGCAAGATTTAGAAATATATTATGGAGAATTACAAAAATATCTTGGATTCTCCCTATAATCATATTATGGAGCATGGCAAGATTTACTCTCGACTTTTCAGTTGATGCATTAGGAGTTCAACTTACACAATGGCATAATGTACAATTAGAGGGTTTATTCTTAAGCTGGGTTTCCCCAAATGCAAATGTACCTAAAGGATCTTCGATTGATTCTGTTGTAGCCCTTTCAGTTTTACCAATGGCTGCTTTTACTACAATAAGCGTACTTGGAGGCTCTAATGGAATTCCTTCTTGGATGAAAAGTAAAGAAGATGAATTGGAAAATCTTTCGCAACAAAGTCTCCCAGAACCTAAAGAAATAGTAGATGAAAAAGAAAAAATAAGTGGAGATATCTTAATACCAGAAAATGAAATTAAAGCGGATTCACAACATGAGGATTATGAAGAAGAAAGAATGATTGATATTCCTGATTTATTCAGATGGTAAAGTAATAGGTAGTATTCTTTCAACAAATATATTCAGTAAAATCCATCCATTGCAAAGACATAATGCAAAAGCAATAGCATTAGGACCTAATAGGTAAAGGTAAGTTGAAGAAAATACAAAAATAATAGCTACTGGAATCACTAAATCTTTCAAAAAGTACCATGATACTAACAGAGTTACTATACCAGAGAAATATGAAACTAACAAACTCATCTTATCGCCTAAACTAGTTTCGAAAGCACTTCTTCAACTCTATCCATACCTCTAGAGATATCTTCTCTACAAATTGTGTAAGCAAATCGAAGATGCCCCTCTCCGGCTGCACCAAAGGCAGTTCCTGGTGAACATAATACACCACCTTCTAGCATTTTCATTGCTAATTCTTCACTCGTATAACCAGGGATTTCGAACTTAGGAAATACATAAAATGCACCAGTAGGAACATTACAGGATACTCTAGGCATAGCATTAAGACGATTACAAATTAAATCTCTTCGGGCCTTAAATTCAGCACACATCTCACTAGGGTAATCACTAGCTTTTTCCATTGCCTCAAGTACTGCATACTGCATTGCATCATTGCTACATGCAGTAACATAATATTGCATTTTTGTCAATTGGGCCATCGCATCAAGATCGGGTGACAATAAGTACCCGATTCTCCAACCTGTCATAGCAAATGTTTTCGAGAATGAATTTATCATTATCACTTTATCATACCCTGCTCCAAGGAAAGAAACATGTTCTGAATCATAAACAATCTTATCATATACCTCGTCAGTAATTAACCAAATATTATTTTCTTTAGCAAATCGAACGAGAGCATCCCTTTGTTCCTCATTGACATTACCCCCAGTAGGATTACTAGGGAAGTTATACAAAACTGCAATCGTGTTCTCATTAATCCTCGCTTCAAGATCTTCTACAAGAGGCACGAAACCATTCTCGAAATGGCAGGGGTACATATTTGCCTCGCCACCACATAATACTGGATGAGTGGGGTATAAGGGAAAGTAAGGTTCAGGAATTAATACATTATCTCCTGGATTAACTAGTGCAAGAAAAATATCTAACAGGGCATTTGTTCCACTCATGGTTATACAAACATTGGATTCATCAAGATTCGATTCCCTATGATGCCATGTTTCTGCAATCTTTTTTCTCAAATCTGGGAGTCCTGCTGTAGTAGTATACTTATTCCTACCTTCTTCCATTGCCCTAGAAAATGCCTTGATTGCTACATTTGGAGGTTGAAAGTCAGGTTCACCCAATCCGAATTGAATCGCATCATCACCTGCAAGGTCAAACATACGTCTAACCCCTGTCGGACGAATGCTATTTGCTCTATCAGAGAAGCGCACCACGACCTGCGGACATCTACACGATGATATGAAAGGGATGTATCGAGAACTTCCATTAATCAACTATTTCTGCATCAATAATATCATCATTATTAGGACGTCTGAATCGGTTAATAAGAGATGAGATTTGACTATCGCTTTGGTATCTCAGAAGTATAAGAACAGATAACCAAACTAAAGCTACAACTGCAACTAAAATATATACAAAAGAAGGAATAGAATAAGATGATGATTCATCTCCCTCTCCCTCAATCTGGGCTGTAACAGGGAGCGATTGACCAGTAGATGAAAAAGCCGTTACTTCTAATGTATGATTTCCTTCAGACAATTTATTTGAATCAATATTTATGTACCATTCAAAAGGAGTCAGTGCTGATACTTCAGTAATTGATGAATTGAAATTAGTATCATACCAAGATCCACCATCTATTCTAAATTGAACCGATTCTACAGAACCAGATTGACTCCATGAATGGCCAGTTAATTGTATTGTATTATTATCATTTCTTGACAATAAGTGATTCTGAATTGAAGGATCGATTAATTCTGTAATACCATTCTCTTTCAAATACATCGCAAGTTTTGTCGCTGAATAAGCATCAATCATACCATATCCAAAGTCCCTGTTCCAATATGGGTCAACATCAGGAGCACTAGGTTCACCGCGCCTCTCCGATGTTTGCTTCAAAACTTCTTTCAGTTGCATGGTAGTTAAATTTTCATTTGCTTCCCAAACTAGAGCCATTACTCCAGAAACAGAAGGAGTAGCATATGAAGTTCCTGAACCTCGACTGGTATATGTATTACTTGATGCATCATCAATTAGATTTGAACAGCTGCCACTTGTAACACAACCTTCTGCCTGAATAATATTAGATCCAGGTGCACTGATTTCAGGCTTTAACTCATTAAGAGGATTGCCATCGCCATTATCTTTCCTTGGCCCTCTGGATGAATATCCCGCTACTGTATCATCTTCTCTATTGACTGTATTTTGGTCATCTGTTGCACCTACTGTCACCGATAAATCAGATGAACCCATCCCTGAAAGACCGTCATTATCTGGCCCATCATTACCTGCTGCGACTGAAACGATTATCCCTGCCTCCATTGCTTCATCTAAAATTCTACTATGCATATCTGAGCCATCAGAACCACCACTTTCATGACTAGTGATTCCCCATGATAAAGAGATAATATCAATCCCATAATATTCTTCGGAAACTCCTGGCCAAGCATCATCATGATGATCAATTACCCATTGTAAACCGTTCATAGCAGACTCATAAAATTCTTGTTCTAGTAAATAATTTTCAAATGGACCCGCACCCACATCAGTACCAATCCTAATGTCAACGAGAGTTGCATTGGGGGCCGAACCGTAGAAATTAGATTGAGAACCGTCTGCTTCAATCCCAGTGGCACTTGCCATGCCCATACATGCGGTGCCATGCTGATTCCCATCATCTGGATCAAAGGAGCCATCATCCTCTCTAAGAGGATTGGAGAGAAGGCAAGTTGGGTCGGTGTGAACATAACAAACCGCATCATAACCTGCAACGAATTTATCACTCAAACCTGGATGTTCATTATCTACTCCAGTATCTACAAGAGCGATATTCATACCTTGACCGCTTACTCCAAGGTTCCATGCTCCCACAGGATAATCAGAAGAGTTTCGAGCCTTGACTGCCGGTGTTTGGATATCTCCATAGAATACTACTGAACCATAACGTTCAACCATAACTACTCCATCAAGTTGAGAAATAAGCTCTATTTGATTACTGTCGATACCACCTATCAAGAGAGCATTAACGATAGGGAGTTCTAGATTTACATTAATCCCTAATTTAGAAAGTTTCTGAATATCTAAATCAGTAACATCTCTAGAATAAGAAATACCTAGGTTGACAATTCCAGTTTCAGACTGCAGTGAGTCATGTATTCCATTCCTATCAGAATCCATAGAAGTGACTTCCCACCAAAGAGTTGATTCATTCCAAGAAATAGGCTGCTGATAGGGAACATTACTTGATTGTCCAAAAAGAGAAAATTGTAAGTTCTCAGATTTATCTAAGTCAGGATCTCCCTGTGCGAGACTTCCAGTTAATGGAGCTGTCAATAAGAACACAGCAAAAATTGCAACTACTCGGCGATTCATTATACACTGGCAAATGTATGTTCTCCTTCAACCCTACCCCTATTAGTATGAAAAATAAGAAAACTATTACGTGTTTAAAAAATATGGTGGGGGCACTGGGATTTGAACCCAGATCAGCGGGTATCTTCCGCTCAGCGTGCACTCGGTAATTGCACGCTCTCGGGTTGCGACGGGTCAGCGCTCCAGTTGGTCATCAATACCATCAGATCACTTATTCGTCGTCATTCCCGTGCAACTGGAGCCCGCTGTACTACCAAGTTATACTATACCCCCAAGGGTATTCCTATCGAAAGACATCGCTCTTATGATGGTCTCGGTCTAGAGATTCTAAAATAAAATAAAAAATTTATAATATTATCATAATAGGGCCGACTATTATACTGAAGAATATCCAAAGCCCAAGCACAGTACATGCTAATCCCCAAGCACGAGGTCTTAACCCCACGCTAAGAGACCCCATTATACGAGATATTTCTCCTGGGAGTGATGCTATAATTCCAAAGGTGACTACTACAATTCCTGCCATTATTGAGTAACCAATAAAGAAAAATATGCATATTAATACACCTAAAAGACCAGATCTTGCAACCGCCCCAATTGCTTGGGGGATGGCACTTGGTGCCCTTAGCCACAGTAACCATGCAACCCATAATCCTAGATGGAGATCATCTAAAAACCGATTTTCTTTCCTCCAGTCGCGATATCCGTCGGGAAGTTTTGAGTATATGTACTTACCAATAATCTCGATTTCTCTGATTCCTCCTCTAAATAGCATTGATAATCCATGATAAGATAACAATATGCTAAGTATTAATTCTATATATATCCAATAAGAACCTAAGCCAAAAGAAGAAAATAACGCTACTGGAAGAGCCCAAACCGCAAATCCAATACTAGATGCATACAGAGTTAATACAACCCCTGCGCCAGGTACAAGAGGAGTATCAGGAATCTTATACTTATCTCCTCTAGGCATTGCTAAAATCATTAAGGGTAAAAATGTAGTACTAAAAATAAGTCCAAAGACATCTAATGGGTTTTGACCTGATCCAAAATAAGAGGATTCGACAGCATCTTCAATAGATTGTGAAGACATTACACCTGCCTTCCATGAGGAAATAAATCCGGCTGAATCAATAATGAAAACAGCATCAGAAGCCTTACTAGGGAATGATTTCCCAATAGTTGAATCTGCATCATCCATTAGTACCGGCCAACTGCCATTAATTTCACTTACTAGTTCTTCAAGATCTAGACTATTGACGCCCTCTCCAGTTGCAATTTGAAGAAAAGCAACGTCGCTTCCAATTGCGTTCTGAGCAAGTTCAAAGTCGACTCTCTGAATCTCTGCATTTGGAGAACTTGGAGTGAATAAACCTACTACTATCGCATCATAATCTGAAATTAGCTCACTTAATTCAACTAATTCAGATTCAGAGCCATGTTCATATAACGAAAATGATGGAGCGGCACCCTCCATTCTTGGTTCATCAAAATCTATGTCAGGTAGGTTCAATGATGGCCCTAAAGTAGTCAAAGCAAGCAATAGAATTACTCCATACGCAGGAAGAGGCAGCATAGCATCTTTCATTGAAACTCCGATCCATGCAATAATTCCTAGTGGGATTAATATTGCAGCCCAAGTTCCATTCAATAATGCCTTTTCAGGTTCTAATACTTCAAATCTCAAAACCCCTACTAAGTCACAACTTTCTCCTGGATCTTGATCAGATAATTTATAACAACTATCTACCATATATTTCCCAGGTGACAATGATTTTGGAGAAGACCAAGTGAATACGGTTCGATTGAATTCATCAGTTCTATATCCGTGAGGAATCTCAAAATGATCTAATCTCGTATCTTCATCAGCATTACCATGAATGAGGTCTGCCCATTCAACAGGACCTATCACTTCCAATACCTGAGATATGTAAAGGTCATTCCCCCAAGGTGAGTTAGGTGTGAATTCCACTCTAATTATACCATTTGGATCAACGGTTTGATCAAGCTCAGGATAAATTAATTCTCCCTGGAAATCAATCCCAGTGATAGCATCATAGGTATCCCACCATAGTACTCCTGTTTGTGTACAATCATGTATTACATCAACCTTTAAACCTACTAAATCGCCTTTCTGAAGGCTGACATTGACGTCATTAGCATCAACAATAAATTCATGAGCCAAAGTAAATGATTCTTCCATTACTATTGAATTACTCTCAACGGATGATAATACTTGATTATCGCCTAATGATAGCGATACTGAAAATTTTGTTTCGGAACCCAGAGGAGAATCCGGCAATACATTTGTGAATCTGCAACCATCGTTGGCAACATCCAGAGATGCAAAAAGACGTATGCTTATGTTTCCATTAAAATCTAAATCTTCTTCCAACGGTGCAGATTGAATATCTATTAGATTCTGTGGACTTACCGTTTTCTGAAAATCAATCGAACCTATTGGCTGACCTGTCAACGAACTCCAATTGTTATCTAAATATGGGCCATTCGAATCTCCTTTCAGGAAAAGTCGATGGCTTTCCGGTTTCTCCCATTCTATGCCTGGTCCTTCAGGCGCTATTATTTGGGCTGATGACATATGAGTAAAAGATAGAAAAACAAGTAAAAACATAGATAATGATACAAACACCTTGTTTGACCTTCTACCATCCATGCTCTCGCCACGACCTACTATTAATCAAAACCAACGCATAATGCTTCAAAGTAATTGGCTATAGAAAAATAATGCCATTAATACTCCAGAGAATGTTGCAAGAAAATTCACACTATGTTTCCCGAGGTATCCTCTATTCTCCAATAATGCGCCTAGAAGTGAATCGACTTGACAACCAAGCCAACCAATAATTGTTATCAAAAATAATAAATTAATCTCTGAAATAGTTGAATCATCGGGTGAAAACACAACACCTACGACACCTATTACCAATGCTCCTGCAAAGGCAGCGACGGTTCCTGTAGGAGACATCCCCCCATTAGTACCCGCAGGAACTGACTGGAGGTTAGTTATACTTCGAGTTCTCAAATCTAAAGAACCTATTTCCGAGGCTAAAGTATCTGATAAAGCAACAGAAATACTAGATATCGCGGCCAAATATATCCATTCTTCACCTGGATTAAAAAAGTTGAAGATTGCAACTAATGAGACTGCACCACCGTTTGCTAGAACGTTACGCCACCCCCTGAGGCCTTCATTTGCTTCTTCTAAAGAAAGTGCCTTCTTTTCTTCCATCTTCCACTTAGTTGCTAATGAACCAGTTACAAGGAAAATAAAGAGTGCTACTAACCAAGTCCAATGACCTAAAAGAGAAACTGTCAATCCAGTAACTGTAGCGGCCAAAATTCCACTGATATCAAGAAGATCTTTAGCGCGAGAAAAAAGGAGTAATGTCACTACAAGACCTAGGGAAATAAGTTGGTCATTAGTCAAATCCAACATTGACACCCAAACTTCCTGCTAATACGGTTAGTCATGAAGGATTCGGAGAAAGAAAGTCGAACCTATATGAAAGTACAGTATTATTCTGAGAGAGAACTTATCCCTCTCATTAATAATGAGGATACAAAGATTACCGTAATTACCATAATAATTATCCATAATAGAGAAATACCAATTACTAAGTTTTCACTAAAACCTAAATCAGTGCCTAGTTCACTGATTATTATTCCTGAACCGTTCCAAAATGAGTGACCTAGGATAGCAATTAATAGCCCCAGGAATAATGATTTAGGTGGAATAATCTTAAATCTAGAAATATTCTGTAAATCATTCGATTTTTTCTTGATCATAAAATTACTCTCACTAGGTGAAAAATAACTATTACTAGATATTAGAGAAGTTGAAATTGAGTCTATTTTATTCTCAGAAATTGTCCAGCTTGGGGAATGATGATCGGTTTCGACTTCATGAATAGCCTGAACTATTGAATATTCGGGGCCATCATATCCAGAACTATCGCCGTCCATATCAATATCAATACCTATACTTTCAATTAAATCCATAGATTTAGAGGTGAATCTATGAATTAACAAATTTACTCGCGCCTTATTCTTTGATTCACTTAACCACCAACCTAAAGCAGCACCACTAAAAGAAGTCCATACTGCATGACCTGGTATTGAACCAATTCCACGAATTAATGATGTTATCAAAAGACCTGCAAAACCGCCACCCTCATAAGAGGATACGAGGTAAGAGAAATTTTCTGAAATTGCAAATCCTAAGCCAACTGTAAAACCAACTTGAAAACCGCTTTTTGGCCCTTTTATTGATGAAATAAAACATAATATCGCAAAAAATTTGAATATTTCTTCACCAATAGGGGCACTCAATGTATAAGTAATAAAATCCTGCGAAGTTGATGACCAAGATGAAGGAACTAGGTTAGGAGTTAACCAACTGTTCACTATGATAGCAGGTATCCCTGCCGCCATTCCAGCGATTAACCATGACTCCGCATCTCTCAATCGTGTTGGAATCCCAATCCAAGATGTAGAAGAAGCCCACCAAGCATAAACTGGCACCGAAAATAGAATTAGTATCATTGGTAATGCCATCAAATAAGAAAATATCAATCCTAAATCCCCCCCTATTATTTCAATAACTGCAACTGCAAATGAAAATAATAAAGATAGGGTGAACACTAACCAAACCCATAATGAAGGAGGTGTATCAATTATTGAATCATCTCTAACTAAAAATCTAGTCATCTTGCTAGACATAGTAGTCTGAATTGAACCACCCTCGGGAATAGCATGTGAATTTATCCCTCCTTCGAAGGCAGTAATCAAACGAACTTCGACTAATTTAGGACGGTGCAGAAAAATAAGAAATGCCAAGCAAGGAAGGGTGATAAAACTACAGCCAATGATATACAATGGTTCAAATTCAAGAATCCCAAATATTTGGAAGGAAAATGCCTGTACTAAGAATATCATTAGCAGAGAATTACCCAGCAAAGAAAAATATCTTCTAACTGGTTTACTAGCTCTAGATAATTGAAAATCATCAGGAGCAGATGAAAGATTCACAGGATTGAGTAATCTTAATTTACGACCGTATTCATCAGTGACAATCCGATCCATTTTCTCACCAAAGTGCCGCTCAGATCGCCCATCACTCGTGACACCCTAGGTATCCGGTGCGGTTCCTCATCACTGCGACGATTCATGCGAGGAGTACTAGCATATTGGATTTGCCATTTAACATTACTAAACTATCGCACCGCATGAGCCACAGTATAGCTCCTTCCTCGTTCCATCTTTCTGCATGCTCCACTCACCACATGCAGGACATGGCGGAAGGCCTCTCTCACTGGGTGGTACTACGGGGCCTCTACGCGGCTTCTTTTTCTCAGGACGAAACCAACCTTTCTTGGGCTTCTTGACTTTGGGCAACTTCTCACCATTGAGCACGAGTATGGGTCTCATTGAAGATTGTTGGCATACCGAGTAAATGATTTACCGTACCTTTATCGCAATTTATGGAAATCACAGTCGTTGGTGCAGGAGTTTCTGGTTTGACCACAGGAATTAGGTTACTAGAAGAGGGTTGGGGAGTTAAGATAATGACTGAAGATGTAAGTCCAAATACTGTATCAGATGTTGCCGCAGCATGGTGGTATCCATTTCTTGTAGAGCCAATAGAGAAAACTAATAGATGGGCTTCAGAAACATTTGATGAATTACTCAGATTGAAGAATGTTGAGGGCGTCGAATGTATAACTTTGCGAAAAGGTAGAGAATATCTTGACGAAATATGTGAACCACCGGGGTGGAGCCTTGGGCTCCCATATTTTAGAATCCTAGATGAAGATGAGATAGTTGGAGAATATAAATTCGGTTGGGAAATGGAAGCACCCGTTATTGAAATGAATTCTTACATGCCATGGTTATTAAATAAATTTAAAAAACTAGGGGGAACGTTAGAATTACAAAAATTTGATTCGATTAAAGATGTATCAGGAGACCTAATTGTGAATTGCTCAGGACTAGGAGCTAGAGAATTCTGCTCTGACGAAAAAGTAATACCAGTAAGAGGACAAGTAATCTATATCAAACAGGACCCAGGTTTTGGACGCTTCGATCAACAACCTGAAACACTGACTTACACTATACCAAGAAGAGATTTTACAGTACTAGGAGGAACTGCACAAAAAGGCGATTGGGACGAAACAGTTCGGCATAAGGATACAGAGTATATTCTTTCGAAATGTGAAGCATTATGGCCGGAATTAGATCGAAACAAAATCATAGGCGTGGCTGTTGGTTTGAGGCCATCACGTGATGAACTTAGACTGGAAAAAGAAATCATTAGTAACAAAATTATAATTCATAATTATGGTCATGGAGGTGCAGGAGTCACTCTATCTTGGGGTTGTGCTGATGAAGTAGTTAGATTATTAAAAATCAATACGTAGATTTTGTAGTTTTAACTATGGCTGAGGCAATCTTGTAAGGGTCCCCATTAGATGCAGGACGTCTGTCTTCAAGGCGTCCTTTCCAGCCATCTTCTACTGTTGTAATAGGGATTCTGATAGAAGCCCCTCTATCTGAAACTCCGTAAGAGAATTGATCAATAGATTGTGTTTCATGAAGGCCCGTAAGACGTAATTCATTATGAGCGCCGTAAACATCCATATGCCTCTTGATATTTTCGCCAAATGCTTTGCAAACTTTATGGAATACTGCTTCATCGCCACTATCACGTAATTTCGCATCTGAAAAATTGGCATGCATACCCGACCCATTCCAATCGCCCTTTATTGGTTTAGGATGATACTCGATATAATATCCATAATTTTCTGTTAGTCTGTCTAAAAGATATCGAGCAACCCATAATTCATCTCCAGCTGCTTTAGCCCCTTTAGCAAATAATTGAAATTCCCACTGACCACACGCAACTTCTTGATTGATTCCTTCGAAATTTATACCCGCTGCGATACATAAATCAGCATGTTCTTCTACAAATGCTCGTCCATGTGTATTTTTACCTCCGACTGAGCAATAATAAAGTCCCTGAGGACCAGGATAACCGCCTAATGGGAAACCTAAAGGCAGTTGTGTTTCGACATCCATAATGAAATATTCTTGTTCAAAACCAAACCAAAAATCATTATCATCATCATCAATCGTCGCTCGACCATTAGATGCATGTGGTGTGGAATCGGGATTCAAGACCTCAGTCATAACCAGATATCCATTATCTCTCATTGGATCAGGAAATATTGCAACCGGCTTCAACAAACAGTCTGACGAACCACCTTCTGCTTGCTTGGTAGAACTGCCATCGAAATTCCAAATAGGGCAATCTTCAAGTTTGCCCGAAAAATTATTTCTCACCATTGTTTTACTCCTCATATTCTGTGTAGGATTATATCCGTCTAGCCATATGTACTCTAATTTTGCTTTATCTGCCATAAGTTACCGTCTGACAATGAGGTTTATTATATGTTCGATTGGAAAGTTATCGAGCACATATTAGAATCAATATCCATTCAAATTAGAGATAATTATTCAAATGAATATTTTAACTATTAGAAAATGTGCAAATGAATTATTAGTTAATGTTTTTTAAATCCTAGAACAAGCAAATGAATATTTTGAAATTTAGAGTATTAACCTTAATTCATATCTAAACCAGTTAAATCGACATCAAACCATTGGTCATAATATTGTTTCTGGAGCATTATGACATAACCTAATATTACTCCAAATAAAATCCATGAAGGGACAGTTCTACCTAAACGAATTGGGATTTCAGTTAATATTAGCCCATCAAATAGTATACAAAAAATAAGGTACAATGGACGTCCTAATGTGACTTTCCAACTTTCAAACTGTTGACCAACTATAGATTGAACTCTTTTGTGCCTCCTTAAATCGGATGCCTTTTTAATTCTCCAAAGGGACTCTTCTTGCTGAGATTTCTTATCTATAAAATCAACTGAATTAGATGTCTCTTCGGGACCCTCCATGCCATGGCGGGATGGTTTGAAGCCATAGACTAATCTAGGAGTAAATTTCAATCTGCTTTGTACACAGAGATATTTAATTCTAATCTTTTTAGGGCTCTTGATCAGAGGCGTTAGTTGAAGACTGGGGGTGAATACCATCTGGAATGCCATTGTTAATCAAAGGTAATTTTTCACCGGGAGCCAAGGGGAAATGACATGCTACTTTATGTCCCGAATCAATATTCACTAATTCTGGTTCATCTACATCACAAACGCCGATCTTGGCTATTGGGCACCTTGTATGGAAACGACATCCAGAAGGCGGATCTGCAGGACTCGGAACATCTCCGCTTAGAACTATCCTTTCATTTCTATCTTGACCAACTGTTGGTTCAGGGATAGCCGAAAGAAGAGCATGAGTATAGGGATGAGCAGGGCTTTCAAATAAATTATCAGTTTCGGCTAGTTCGACTATCTTTCCAAGATACATGACCGCAACTCTATCTGAAATATGATGCACTACATTCAAAGAATGGGTTATGAAAACAAATGTTAGACCTCTTTCTCTCTGGATCTCATCTAATAAATTTAGCACTTGGGCCTGAACTGAAACATCTAATGCGCTAGTTGGTTCATCTAGAAGGATGAATTCTGGTTCAAGTGCTAGAGCCCTAGCTAAAGCAACTCTCTGTTTTTGACCACCTGAGAATTCATGAGGGAATCTAGTCATATGATTCCTCTTCAAACCAACGGATTCTAATAAATCACCTACTTTTTTAGTCATTTCAGCACCATCAGAATAACCATTGACGATCAAAGGTTCTGAAATTATTGATCTGACGGTCATACGGGGATTCATTGAACCGCCGGGATCTTGGAAAACTATTTGCATTTTTCTCCTAATATCTTTATTTTTCATTTTTCTTAATTCAACACCATCATAAATTATTGAACCTGATGTAATTGGTATGAGGCTTAAAATAAGTCTACCAAGTGTAGTTTTTCCGCAACCAGACTCTCCAACAATACCCAATGTTTCTCCTTTATCTACAACAAGACTTACTCCATCAACTGCATGGACAAAATTCTTCACAGGAGATAATAAACCAGACTTGATAGGAAACCATTTTTTGACTTCATTTAGTTCGATTAAAGTTTCCCTATCTGACAATTACCTCACCTCCCACGCCTTCGAATTCCTTAGAAAATATATCAAAAGAAGACTCTACATCTTTAGAAATGATAGTTAAATCAGTATGATGGCAAGCAGCATAATGCCCTTCGCTAACTTCAATCATTTCTGGCCTAATTGAGCGACAGAGATCGTCTGCAAATGGACATCTTGGATGGAAACGGCAACCGTCAAAGTGAGTATTTGGATCTGGAACTTGACCAGGAATTATCGGGAGACTTGTGCGCCCCTCGCGTTCATCCGAGTGTACAATCTTGGGTATACTATGTAGAAGTCCGATTGTATATGGCATCCTTGGATTTGCAAGTATGTCTTCAATAGTTCCTGTCTCAACAACTGATCCCGCATACATCACTGATACCGAGTCGCATAATTCAGCTATAACTCCAAGGTCATGAGTAATCAGCATTATCGAAGTGCCCTTTCTATCTCGAAGATCACGCATTAAGTGAAGAATTTGAGCCTGTATCGTGACATCAAGTGCAGTAGTTGGTTCATCTGCAATCAGTAATTTGGGCTCACAGGACATCATCATAGCAATCATAACTCTTTGACGCATCCCTCCAGATAACTCATGAGGATACATTGTAATAACCGCCCCAGGATTAGGTATCTGGACATCTTCAAGAATCTTTACTACTTGTCCTCTATGAGCAGGGTCAAGTTGTAAGTAATCAATCAATATCATACCTGGTATCGATATTACCATCACCAAAGCAACGATGGTTCCAACGACCTGATTAGGAGTCCACAGAAGTATTGCATAAGTTAGTGCTAGAGTAAATGTAAAAGGTATTGATCTAATTATCAAAAATCTATGAACTTCTTCAAGCCTAGAGAAATCAACAAAGAGTGATGAAATGATAGGGAAATAGAAAGCAATCATAAACGCCGAATGGACCCAATTGTTGTCAGAAATTTCTAATTCTTCATGCCATAAATCACCCAAAAAAAGACTACTATCATACCATAGAATGAATAATAATATGACAGATACATATGGAATTGACACCAACATCTTTCTGAAGTCTTCTTTTCTATCCATCGAGGATTTTATTGAGGCTCTTAGTATACCAAAAGGAATCAATAAAAAGCAATAAGAAATTAATTCATCCGTATAATTAGTGCATGATATTGATACCTCGGCAGAAGCGTAGAATATTACGGCAAACCGAGTCCCCCATGAAGAAATTAGGTTTGGTCCCATACATGAAGTTATAAGATAAGTTAATAGAAGAATTGAGAAAAATATTGATGAAAAACGATCAGATAAAATCCAATTATACATAAATCTAAATGGGGACTTTAATGAAGAAAAAATTCTATCATATTGAGATAATCTAGAGTCTACTAAACGGTTATGGGTCTTCATAACCTCATAAATCTGCTTTTCAACTGTATATAGAGGGTTTAACGCAGTCATTGGCTCTTGGAAAATCATACTTATTTCATTACCTCTAATATATCTCATAAATTTCTCATGTTCTCTTAAATCGGAGTAAATAAGATATTTGATAATAAGAGAAATAATAATCAATCCAAAGCCTAACATTATTATTTGGAAACCTAGTAGTGGATCATTCATAAAAGGCATTAGATAAACAAAACCTACAGGGAAGAAAATTAAAACTGCGATGTAGGGTAATATGTTACTAAGAAATACAAGAGAATTATTTTTATCACTTTCATGAAAAATCATTTCCTTACCATCATACTTGATACTTCCTTCATCAACGATACAAGTGGCTAATCCAATACTGGTCAATGAGGTAACCGACTTACCACATCCTGATTCTCCTACGACACCCATTATTTGACCCTTTTTAACTTCAAGATTTACATCATGTAAAGCCTCAACTGGGCCTTCAAGTGTGTCGAAATGGACTTTGAGATTTTGAATTTTTAATAACGAATTTTCAGACACAAAATCACCTCTTATTTTTCGGATCTACTATATCTCTTAATCCATCTCCGAGCAAATTGAAACCAAGAGTTGTGAGTAAAATCGCCAAACCAGGGAATGTCACTAACCACCAGGAATTGGGGAAGAATCTACGGCCATCAGAAACCAGAATACCCCATTCTGCAGTCCCCGGTTCAGCACCGAGGCCTATGAAAGATAAACCAGATGCAGATAATATTGTACCACCTACATCAAGTGTAAAAGCAACCAACAACGGGGCCCAAGCACTCGGTAATATATGCCTGAACATTATTCTTCCATCAGGGGCTCCCACAGATTTTGCTGCCTCTACAAATGTCATCTCTCTGATGTACAAGACTTGACCTCGGATCAGTCTTGCATAACCAGGCCAACCAGTTAATATTAATGCAGCCTGAATTTTCCATAATCTATCAAAATCCTTAATCAGAATAAAATCGGAATCACTGGATTTAGTTACAAAAATTAACAAAACGACTGAAATGAATATCAGAATCGTCCTTAATGCTAAGAATCGATAAGGATTCCCAAAATCAAATGATTCAGAGATTCTCTTTGAAATCAATTCACTAGGTACACCTTCATTTAATGTTTTATCCAAGATTGTTATTACCACATATAGGGTGAAAATCGCAACTAAAGTTAATGATTTAACTAACTTCGCGTCAGTATTATTTGACCATAATTCTGGCCAAAAACTCCCTAAGAAAATTAATGTTAAACCTACTAATAAAACTCCTCTGAAGCGCAATAAAAATAACGCGATTTCAAGTATTGAGTTTTTGAAATTAAAAACTTTATTTTCTAAATCAGACTGTGACGCCAATTTATTTTTTATTTTAAACATTAAATTTCGATCGGTTCCTTCTCCTGTAATTAATTCAGAAATTACGTTTCTTGTAGAAAGAATATTAAAAAATAACAATAAAAATGCTGCGGTGGACATCGCGATTGTTAGGCTTGTAGTATTCTGTAATGCAGCGACAAAAGCCATTGCTAAAATCAAGCCAGGCACTGCAAAGAATACATCAGTAATTCGCATGATTACTTCGTCAATAACTCCGCCATAATACCCACTTATGCTTCCAACAATTGTACCCAATGCAACAGTTAAGAACGCAACGGTAATACCTATTTTTAGTGAAATACGGGAACCATATAATATCTTACTAAACAAATCTTGCCCGGTATTTGTGGTACCCATAATACATACATCATAACCATCAGGTAACCACCAATGATGCATGTCATTATTCTGAAATTCATAAGTCACCCATATTTTTGAACTAGTAATGTTTAACGCTTCGTCCGTCACAAAAAATGTAGTTTCATTATAGACTATTATCAAAGAATTATTCAAATCATAACCTAAATCATCTTCGATAAATTCAATCTCAATAATTTCTAGAGGTATTGGTGTAAGAGATCCGTTTTCATCAATCACTGGATCTGAAACAGCAGGTACATAACGAGAATACCCTTTGGTTTTTATTCCAAATAAATCAATCCCTTGCTCATGCCAATCGCATGCCTCCGAGAATGGAGCTTCTCTTCTTGGTTCGTTATCAATCCACCAAAGATCTTCTGTATCTTGCAAATTCCTGTAAGGATGTTCGACTGCAATATCATCTGCAAAAATACTGATAGTTGAAACTGTAACTATAAGAGTTAAACCGATTATAGCAAGTATTGATTTCCTAAAAATTTTCCAACTTTTCTTTAAGTCATAAAATCTTTGTTTCCAGCCTTGGATGAATCGTGTGAATCCCTCCTCACGATCTTCAAGGCTTTCTGTCCACTTTTTACCTCTTATTTTATCAAAAATAATCCCAATAGTAAAAATTAAGAAAAATAAATATACGCTATACAAAATGAAATCAGTGGTGAAATCACTCATTCTAATCGCACCCTTGGATCGACTATAGCATATGAAATATCTACAAGTAAATTAGAGAGGAGGAAAATTATAGCTGTAACTAAAGTAACCCCCATTATCATTGAAAAATCTAAGTAAACAATAGCATCGACAGCTGTTTTACCCATACCTGGGAATGCAAATATGGTTTCTGTAAGAACAGCGCCTCCTATGGCACCCCCTATAGAGAATCCTAGAATCGTAACTATTGGCACCAAAGCATTACGTACAGCATGGACTAGAATGACTCTAGTTTCAGAAATTCCTTTAGCTCGAGCGGTTCTAACATAATCTTCATTCATCACCTCTAAAAGGCTGGCTCTCATATATCTTAGAAGTCCTCCAGTACTCGCCACTGCTAGTGTGAAACAGGGTAAGAATAGATGCTTTAAAGTATCCATAAACATATCCATGTGAGACATTGAAACTTCGTAACGATTTGTCTGAGGATTGAATTTCGTTGGCTCATCTACAATCCAACTATCGATTAAGTGGAACCCTGTCCCTGTATCTGGGAATGTATAGGTAGGATCATGTCTCCCGTATATAGGAAAACAACCACCTTCAGTATCAGGAACCAAAGGTAAAGCCTGAGTTATTGGATCGCATATACCAACTTGAGTTCCGAGAATATATTGGAACATCATGGCTAACCAAAATATGGGTAAACTAACAAATGCAATCGCAACAAATCTAGATGCCTGGTCGAATAGTTTGTCTTGCCATACTGCGCTAAAAATTCCTAAAGTGATGCCCATGGGAAATCCCATTGCTAGAGATAAAAAAGACATCTCAAGAGTGATAGGAGCAGCGTCTCTGAGCTTCTCAATTACTGGACGATGGAATGTAACTGATTCACCCCAGTCACCCTCAAGAAGATTTGTAACATATATGACATATTGCTGCCATACTGGTTTATCAAGACCCAATCTTATGACATTAGATTCGTAGGCAGTTAGTCCATTGGAGCCAACTACTCCACATTTTTCACCACATAAGGCGGCTGCAGGGTCGGCAGGTATAATCTGGGCTATAGCGAATGTGAATATTGAAACTCCCATGATTACAGGGATTAAGAGGATTAATCTTCTGACAATAAATTCTTGTAGCTTCATAGACAAATCCCCCCTAAATTAGGTTGAAATATTGGTTTAAAAAACCAATTTATAATTCTCAAAATAATCATTTAGAGAATCAAAAAAAAAACGGCTCGATAACAGCCACCGTAGTGACTGTTATCGGCCTTACGTATTTCCGAACTAGTCAATAAGACTCAAGCTACTGGTAACTTATCGTAGTCAAACCAGTGAGCAGAGCCTATAGCTGCCCATGGAGCGGATACGATATCAGTACGCTTTACGCTAATACCATTACCTTGGCCGATGATTATCATGTTCGGGTCTTCCGTCCAAAGAGCGAACGCATTACTGTACAGTTGTGTACGCTCTGCATCGTCTGTTGAAACACGAGCTGCTGTTAGATTCTCATCTAGAGCCGCATTGTGGTAATTTGTACCATATGCGTCTCCTCCAGCATCGTGACTTGCAGCGAATGGAGTCCAGTAGTTATCTGGGTCCAGATAATCTGGAGCCCATCCACTGAATCTGATCTCGAATGTACTAGTGTAGTACATTGTTAGATACTCAGCCCAAGGCTTTGCATCACCATCAGTTGCAACGCCGATTGAACCTAATGACTGTGCAATTTGACCAGCCATAGCAATACGGTAATCGTTACCTTCGTTAGCCATGATTCTCAGAATGTTTGGTAGGCGACATTCGTCACCATCTCTATCTCCCTCAGCAACTACAGTTGGTGCACCTGCAACAGTTAGACTTGAACAGTCATATTGCTTAATGAATCCTGCATCTTCAAGAGTTTGCTCAGCAATGGTTAGATCGTAGCTGAATACCTGTGATTGAGTCTCATCATACAAGAAACCATTAGGAATTGGGCCGTATACTGGAGCTAATTGTCCGCTGTATGTATCACGGCGTGCTGTATCATAATCGAAAGCATATGCAATGGCCTTACGAACTGCAGATTGTGACATTACGTTACAATCCATTGTACCATCCATATCACAGTCATGATTTAGAACTAGAGACGAGTTAGCATCAGTGTTGTTGCTTTCTTCACCAGCATCTAGAGCCTTTGGCATAACATTCATTGCAGATAGAGTAATTGTGAAAGATTCTCTGTATGTACAAACGAATCCTTCCTTACCTACTACATTAGGTCCATCTTCATAATTGTCACAGAACTCTGGCTCATCCTCGATGTTTAATGAACCGAAATCAGCCTCACCATCTTGGAAAGCAAGAAGACGAGTTGAAGCTTCAGTAACTATTTGTGAAGTGAAACGGTTGATATTGAATCCACCATCTTCCCAGTACATCCAGTTAGGTGTCAGAACGATTGAAGTCTCACGAGTCCATGAATCAACAATGTAAGCACCGGTACCTGCACCAAGAGGTGCTTCGTCCATCCATCCATGACACCAGTCATCAGATGACTCGTCTACATCAGCAGTTGCAGGATCATCAGCAGTAACTATTCTATTGGCTTCACAAAGGTCTTTGTTTACAATAGCACCAACAGTGTAAGCGATTGTAGAAATGAATCCAGCATATGGTTGCATCAAAGTTACCGAAAAGTGAGTATCATCAATCATTGTCAGACCTGACGTGTTAAAATTTTGTTCAGTAATCCAAGAAACGTGTGAAAGTGGGCTTGCCATTTCATTCACTCTTTCCCATGAATATACAACATCTTCAGCAGTCATATGGTCACCATTACTGAAGTATACATCATCACGTAGAGTGAATGTGTAAGTCAGTTGGTCATCACTAATTGTGTGACCAGTAGCTAAACGTGGTACGATAATCGCATTTCCTGAGCCATCTCCTTCATACCTGTATAGGGTATCGAAAACATTCTCAATAACGTCACCAGATGCTGAATCATAAGCATCATGAGGGTCAAACGTAGATGCATCACCGATTGTCATTTCAACAATCTCGCATGGGTTGTTTGATCCTGTCTCAGCACAAGCACGTATGCTCTGCAGAGATGACCAAGCGTCATCATATGCCATAGTATCTGCCGCATATGATTCCATTACGGAAGTCATAGTTGGGTCGTAGGTACAAGACATGTCGTCTACTGTGGCGTCAGCGTTGTAGTTGTTAGCGGTTGCATCCATGCAACCATCTACATCGTCTTCGCCACCGAGACACCCGGCAAATACCGAGGCAATCATCAGCGTGCATAAAAATAGAGCACTAAATCTAGGCTTCATCATCTGATGCGGTCAATATAGCATATATAGACTGATTGGATAATGCTCAAAGAATAACTATTTTCTACAGTTTTTCGTTAATTCTATCAGTCAAGCGTTTTTTCCCAATATTAACTGATAATACTAAAAAATAACAAAAATTCTAATTTTTAAAAATAATAAAAAAATAGAAACAAATTAATATCTCTATTTTTTATTAAAAATAATGGTAAAAAATAATGGTGGACGAGCCGAGATTTGAACTCGGGGCCTCTTCTTAGCCAAAGAAGCGCGCTTCCAAGCTGCGCCACACGCCCTATGAACAGGCGACCTGCGACGGTCATTTAAGGAGAATGGATTAGGCAAGGATATGACAGGAGACAGCGGGCAGGGAGAGAAAATAGTCAACCTACCAGAAAAGCCATGGCTCCCTGAAGGATTAATAGACGAACTTAACTCTAGATTAACAAAAAATGAAGCGCCTTTCTTGAAGTATCTTGGAAAAAACTTACAACTTATTTGGATTGATAAAAATGAGTCAAGATTGGGGATGACTAGGTTTGAATGTAATGCGAATGAACTTTTTCGTAGAAGAAAACTTAGAGTTTCTTGTGGACCAGTGACTGTAGGCCTGAATCCATTATTAAACAATGATTCAGAATTATATCTGCATACGCTAGTACACGAGTTATTACATGCATCTGGATTATTAGATCATGGAAGTATACATTCGGATTTAGCCAAGTTAATCGCACCACCCCCTAAACTATCAGATTCGCCTGTGTTACAAGAAATGCGTGAGAGAGTTTTAGATAAATTACCTGAAAGACAGTGGATATGCGGAGATTGTGGATATACATGGGAGAGGAAAAGAGTGACTATGCCTAGTAGATGCCCTAAATGCGCCATGCCTTTCAGATCACAAGAGTCGCAATGATATTACCATGAAAGGTCTAGCATAGACTATGGATACACCCAGCAATAGGGCCGAAGTAGAGGAACTTATTCGATTAATTATTGAAGAGTCATATCCAACATTAGGTGCAATAATCGCTATATCTGCTTACTCAATATTTGTATTTATTTTCTATAGAAATTTAGCCAAAAGGGATTTAATAACTCTAAATCTAGATAAATACTCAAATAATCTGACGGGGAAAATTAAAAAATATATCAAGTCAATTACTTTCGTAATACAATATATCTTGATAATTCCGGTACTACTCACATTCTGGACATTAGTTTTGGCAATTATCTTGACACTTCTATCACCAGATGCAGATCATTCAAGAAACGCACTAATTGCTACTTCAGTAGTAGGTTCTGTTAGAATACTATCTTACTGGACTGAAGATCTTTCAAGAGATGTTGCAAAAATGCTACCATTCGGTGTACTCGGTGTGTTCTTAGTAGGAGATGCTCAAGTTCAAATTTCTGAAATCAAAGAATTATTAGAAAGTCTCGAAGAGATTGCGACTTCATTCATCAGCAGTTTATTCCTGATAGCAGTTGTAGAAGGAATCCTACGCAGCATTACATCTATAATTAATTTAATTTCTTTAAGGAGAGGGAATTTAATCCAGAAAAAAGAAATTAGCAAAATAATTGGAAGAAGCGTCAAAGATATAAGAAAAGATATACAAGATGATGGTGAATTAAATTATAGTGCGGGAAAGGATGTAGAACAAATGCAAATCGTATTAGAAGATGCTGTAGGTGAGCTTCTAGATGATATCCCTGAGGTGTAGGGTTCATGAGAGAGATACTACCGCGACAGCCCAAGGGCGATTGGTGTAGTCTGGATATCATATCGGCCTTCTAAGCCGATGACATGGGTTCGAATCCTGTATCGCCCACCATTCAAACACACACATCCTGCGACGAACGTCTGTTCTCACACTACAAATCGCTCATATAGGGGCAGTAGGTCGGCGTGCTGCATGAAGCGAGGTTCACGTGCCTGGAAGAAGCAAGGAAACCAACGCTGGAAATGGCGTAAGAAGAAGTTACGTCGCCGAAAAGCATCTCGAAAAAGAGCAAAACAGTGATTATCTAATCATTAGTTATGAACCTCTATATCTCAATATCATGAAATTATTAATAAAAAATTTCTAAAGTTTTGAAACTAAATCTTCTAAAGCTGATTTGGCGTCTCTGACTTTAGTTACTCCACTGGCTAGTAAAACTCCAGAGGTTCCTAATTCTATAGCCTTGATTACATCTTGCCCATTTTTGACGCCTGCACCACACAGAATACCTACATCTTCACTTATCTCCCGAATAGCACGAGCGGTTCCACTAACAATTTCGGGATCAGCAGTTGTCACAGATATTTCTCCGCCAATTAGCCCCGGTGGTTCGACAGCAATATAGTCGGGTTGGAGTGCAGATAATGCTCTTGCTTCTTCGATATCTGCTGCACAAGCACAAACAGTGAATCCTTCAGGGACACTATCTAGTAGCATCGCGATATGCTCAATTGATACTTTATGCTCTGCATGATTAATTAGAGTACCTTTAGCACCACGTTGTATTGCAGTTTCTGGATGTAGCCAACCTGTATTAGAACCAAAATTAATAGGATCAAGGTGTTGAGTCCAAATCTCAAGATTTGGAGCCACGGAAACAACAGCAGATAGATCAAAAGCAGATACTACAGCAATCATCCTTGCATCTGTTTCTATCTGACCCATAATTAATGCTAATTCTTCTGCCGCTACTCCATGAGCTGACTCGTATGTTTTGAAATTTACAACTACTAACTGCCCACTCATGAATCTCGGAGGTGTCGAACTGATATGACAATAACGGATAAATTAGATGATTTCATGATGTCCTATCACCTTGTCAGATATATTCGATTCGTTATTAATTATACTTGATTCTCCAATAAGGCATCTGTATAATTTAGATCCATTTCCAATTTTAGCCCCTGATAAAATTACACAATCAATAATTTCACAACCATCCCCTATAGACACATTACTTGAAACAGACGAACCTGTCATCCGATAAGAATCATCGATGAATGATTGATCAAGAAACCAATTATTATTATCATCGGTAGCGCCAAGAACGAATTTACGATTAGAAATACAAACTTGTGTGGCTTCAATAAATGAGGTAGGAGTTCCAGCATCGACAAAGTATCCTTGAAATTCAAGTCCTGCCATTTTCCCCTCATCTGCAATCAACGGGAATACTTCTCTCTCCATACTATGTTTGTTTAAAGAAAGTGATTCAAGTACATCTCTTTCAATAAGGTAGCAACCTGCATTTATTAGATTAGAAAATTCAGTACCTGGTTCCGGCTTTTCTTGGAACCGAGTTATCATTCCTGAATCATCAAGACCACAGACTCCAAATCGACTTGGGTCATCAACATGCCAAAGTGAGAGTGTGATTGATGCGTTCTTTTCTTGATGGAAATTCAATAGTTGATTTACATCAACGCTGGAAACTAAATCACCATTGAGAATCAAAACCGGACCATCTCCACTCAGATGTTCAAGGGATTTCGCTATGGCGCCGCCAGTGCCTAATGGACTGTCTTCAACTGAAATAATTACGTCATAAGGAAGACTACTAGAACTGAAGAACTGTTCCATTTCAGCGATACTATATCCTGCTGCAATTACAACCCTATCAATTAATTCATTGGGTACACATTCAACAACTCTCTCGAGTAGTGTTTTATCCAAAACAGGAAGTAAAGGTTTAGCCCTTCCTTCAGTCCAAGGTCTTAACCTAGTTCCAAAACCACCTGCTAGAACTACTACGTCCATACCTTAGCGGATATGACAATTCATTTCAGGACTTCGTGCCTAAGATTTGAACCTGTATCGGCGCATCGTTCAAAGAGCGTGTTCGTTTCCGAGGCATGAGAAATATGAATATTCACGAATATCAAGGTAAAACTTTGTTTAAACAAGCGGGAGTAAAAGTACAGAATGGAATACATTGTAAAACCGTTTTAGAAGCACTCTCTGCATACGATAATTTAGATTCAAAAATAGTTGCAGTGAAATCTCAAATTCACGCTGGAGGGCGCGGAAAAGGCAATCTTTATGATCAAAAGACAGGAGATCTAGTCATGGAAGGTGGTGTGAAAATTGCATTTTCTAGAGATGATGTAGAGACATATTCTAGTAATATAATTGGTAGAAAACTAGTCACTAAACAAACCGGCCCTGAAGGGAAAATAGTAAACAACTTGTACATAGAAGCAGGTTGTTCAATTGTACACGAATATTATCTCGCACTTCTAGTAGATAGGGAAGCAAAATCAGTACTTATTATGGCTTCAACAGAAGGAGGAGTAGATATTGAAGAGGTAGCTGAAAATACACCCGAGGCTATACACAAAATATGGACACATCCCGTGGATGGATTAAATGAAAAAGATGCAGAACAAATGGCTGACAAACTAGGACTCTCTGGAGATTCTAAGAAAGATTTAGTATCTATGCTTATTTCCTTATCGACTATGTTTGTAGAGAGAGATTGTTCAATGATAGAGATTAACCCACTAGTTCGATCGGAATCGGGAGAAATGATTGCATTGGATGCGAAAGTTAGTTTTGATGATAATGCCTCATATAGACATCCTTGGATGGATGAAATGAGAGACCATTCGGAAGAAGAAGAAGTTGAAATAAGAGCGCATGAACATGGATTATCCTATGTCAAATTGGATGGAAATATTGGTTGCTTAGTCAATGGCGCTGGACTTGCAATGGCATCAATGGATGTAATCAAACTGTATGGAGGTGAACCAGCAAACTTCCTAGACATCGGGGGAGGAGCAACGAGAGAATCAATAACAACTGCATTTGGAATAATACTTGAAGATGATAATGTAGAGGGAATTTTAGTTAATATATTCGGAGGTATAATCCAATGTGACATGGTTGCTAGGAGTGTGATAGAAGCATCTAATGAACTCGGTTTAGAAGTACCATTAGTAGTTAGATTTTCAGGAACTAATCATGTAGAAGGGAAATTAGTCCTAGATAATTGTGATTTGGATGTACACACTGCGAGTACTTTATCTGAAGGCGCTGCTAAAATTGTAGAATTAACAAGAGGTGAGGAATAATGTCAATTTGGATTCATGAAGATAGCAAAGTATTAATTCAAGGAATAACTGGTAAACAAGGAACTTTTCATGGCACAATGATGGATGAATACCAAACAAATGTGGTAGGAGGAGTTACTCCTGGTAAAGGAGGGCAAATAGTAGAATTACCAAATAAAAATGTCCCTGTTTTTAATACGGTAACTGAAGGACTTGAGAAAACTAATGCAGATGTAAGTGTAATATATGTCCCTGCTAAATTTGCTGCTGCTGCAATTATTGAGGCTGCCGATGCTTTTGATAAAAATGGCGGAGGTCTGATTGTATGCATTACAGAAGGGATCCCTATTTTAGACATGATTAGAGCAGTTGCTAAAGTAGACGGATATCCCAATGTAAGGCTAATAGGACCCAATTGCCCGGGAATAATAACTCCAGGAGACAATGGTGGCTGTAAAGTCGGCATCATGCCAGGGTTTATCCATGCTAAAGGAAGAATCGGAATCGTTTCAAAATCAGGAACCTTGACTTATGAGGCGGTCGCACAAACAATGAGTGTAAATGAAGGCCAATCTACATGCGTAGGAATCGGAGGAGACCCAGTTAATGGCACAGGTTTCATCGATTGTTTGTCAGCTTTCGAGGCTGATCCTCAAACTGAAGCAATCGTGATGATTGGTGAAATCGGTGGTTCTGCTGAGGAAGAAGCCGCAGAATGGGCATCAAAAAATATGAGTAAACCAATCGTAGGTTTTGTAGCAGGTTCAACTGCACCTCCTGGGAAAAGAATGGGCCATGCAGGCGCTATAATATCAGGTGGAAAAGGTACTGCTGAGGAAAAGTTTGCTGCCTTTGAAGAAGCAGGAATTTATGTTGCAAGAGATCCTTCAGAAATTGGAAATGTATTAGTCAAAGCTCTAAAAGATGCTGGGTTAAGATGAATTGTAAAAGCGAGAGTCTTAGATGTCGAGCATTATCTCAAAGAACATGGAAGAAGATATGCTAAGCAATAGCTTATCGGAAAAAAAGATAGATTCTCTGCTTGAAGGCACGTCTCGTTCATTTTTCTTAAGTCTGAAAGTGCTTCCAAAGAAAATACGAAGACACATCGGCTTACTCTACATATTGGCTCGTCTGGCGGATACTATTGCTGACTCAAAAGTTGGAGAAAATAAAGCTTTACTTCAAGGGCTAAAGGAATATAATAATAGAATTCAAGATTCAAATAAAGGGTTGCCGGATTTTACTTCATTAGCGGAAATACAAGATAATGAGGCTGAAGCAGAATTACTATCCAATGCAATAATACCTGTGAATTACTTTGAAAAAAGTGACAAAATTACAGATTCTGATAGAGAGAAAATAAGAATTTGTCTAGACATAATTATTAGCGGTCAAATATTAGATTTAGAGCGATTTAATGATGCTTCAGGGGAGCAAATAGTATCACTTGAAAATGAAGCTCAATTAGACGATTATACATACAGAGTTGCAGGTTGCGTGGGAGAATTTTGGACGCACATGTCACTTGACCATCTTTTTCAAATAGATGAAGGAAAACGAGATGTTCTATTTGAAAATGCAGTAAAATTTGGCAAATCATTACAATTAATAAATATCCTGAGAGATTTGCCTGAAGATTTACTAATGGGTCGATGTTACATACCTCAAGACACACTTAAAGAATACCAATTGACAGCTGAAGATTTATTAAATTCTAAAAATATTGACAAATTTAAGCCTTTATTTGATTTATATTTAGAAAGAGCGGAGACTTATCTAGATAATGCAATCGAGTGGATAGAAATGTTGCCTAAAAATCAATATCGGCTTCGTTTATCTTGTATGTTGCCAATCCTAATTGGCCAAAGAACGTTGGTCCTCTTGAAGGAAGGGAATATTTTAGATGCAAATAGTAGAATAAAAGTTTTAAGACCGGAAATAAAGAAAATTATGAGGAAATCAATTTGGCTATGTATTAGTAGGAAAAATCCAAAAAAAATGTCATGAATTATTGATTTATGATTTAATCAATCTAGCGTGAGGTTCAAGAACAAATCAATTGGGCTTGGGACGAGAGTAGTATGCCGGGGAGACAGATTAGCGATTCTGAGACTGAGGTCGAGTTCGACCTAGGTAATAGTATCACACTTGTCGATGCAGATTCAGAGTCTGCACCTATTGAGAAGGTTCGTACGGCAGTAAACGTGACAAGAGAGGCAGTTCATGCAATTAGTATAACCGCTCTTGAGACTCTAAGGGAAGGAGCCGTTTTCATGGGAGTAATAGGCTCCCGAGGAGAATTAGTAAATCCATTTACCCATGTAGATGCTGCAATATGGTCAGAAAGTTCGATGCCTCAGGAAGTGATTGACTCCGCTTACGACTATTGTGAAGAACTAACAAGAAGAGAAGCGGGAAATTTTTACCACTCATTCAAGTATCTTCCAGAGGAAGAACGAAGATCAATTATGGCTTACTACGCATTTTGTAGAAGGGCAGATGACATTGCAGATGGAGACTACATTGATTACTTCCCAGGAGGGTCAGAAGATAATCAAGAATCAATAGATTATAGGACAAAAATTGAAAGATTAATCGATGGAAGACCAGTATTAGAACGTTCATCATATAATGATAAAATGTCGCAATTATTTTACTACAGGAAGAAATTATCAACCGCTTATGGGAAGGTCACATCAACTGATCCAATATTTATCGCTTTGAAAGATACAGTAAATAAATATGGGATTTCTAGACAATTACTTGATGATATGATTAGTGGAATGGAAGAAGACTTCCATCGTAATAGATATGAAACATTCGAGGATTTATACTCGTACTGTTACAAAGTTGCCTCAACAGTAGGTCTAGTTTGTATTGAAATATATGGTTATGATGACAAAAGGGCGAGAGAATATGCTGAATCTTGGGGAATCTATATGCAATTAACAAATATTCTTAGAGATGTTGCTGAAGATATTGAAAGAGACCGCGTTTATCTACCATTAGAAGATCTGAGAAGATATGGTATTTCAGAAGAGGATTTGAAGAGTGGGAAAGATATTTTGAAACACCCAGGGTGGAAACCATTTGTTTCAGAATTTATTTCACGTGCAGATAAATATCGGGAAAGAGGATTGAAACTATTTTCTTTACTAGATAAGTCAAGTAGATATTCCCCTGCTGCAATGACAACTTTTTATCATTCAATTATGAAGAAAATCGAAAAGAATGATGGAGATGTATTCTCCGAGAGAACTCAATTATCTAAAACAGAAAAAATAGGATTGGCTGCATATATTTATGTGAGATATCGTTTCTTTGCTGTTTGATTGAAAACGACTAAAAATAGTCTATATGATAGAAGATATATTGAGTAGAATAATAGTGAGATGACATTATGAGGGTTGCTGTACTTCTTGAAGACAGGTGCAGCCCCGAGAAATGTAATGCAGAATGCTGGGCTTTTTGCCCGCCGGTACGTAACGGAATAGAATGCATAATTCTTGATGACTCTAGTGGGAAACCAATTGTTTCTGAACCTCTCTGTATAGGATGTGGAATTTGCGTTACTAAATGCCCATTTGATGCGTTAATAATAACAAATCTCCCTGAAGAATTAGATGGAGAGATGACTCATCGTTATGATCAAAATGGATTTAGACTTTTTAGACTCCCAGCACCTCGAGAAAAACAAGTTGTAGGTATTCTAGGACCTAATGGCATGGGGAAATCCACTGCAATAAATCTTCTTTCTGGTTCAATAAAACCAAATTTAGGTGATTGGACTATCAGTTCTTTAGATTGGAAAGAAATAATTGATTCATTCCCTAGAGGGGAACTAAGAGATTACTTGAAACTTGTAGCTGAAGATAGTGTAAAGATTGCAGTAAAACCACAATATATAGACAAATTACCAAAAATATTTGATGGCAATGCTAGAGAATTATTAGAAAGAGTAGATGATAGAGGAGAACTCGAGGAATATGCAGAGTTATTAGCAATCAATCACATATTAGATAGGAATATAGGGAAATTATCAGGAGGAGAATTACAGAGAGTTGCGATTTGTGCTACGATGTTGAAGGAAGCAGAAGTCTATTTCTTCGATGAACCCTCATCTTACCTTGACATACATGAACGTATGAGAATTGTTAAAATTATACAAAATCTAGCTGAAATGGGTAAGAGAGTGATTGTAGTTGAACACGACTTGGCAATATTGGATGTCCTATGTGATCTTCTACATGTAGTATACGGGGAGCGTGCAGCATTCGGAATATTCACTCCTGCAAGATCGACAAGAAGTGCTATAAATGCATATTTAGAAGGTTTCTTACCTGAAGAAAATGTTAGAATTAGAGATAAACCAATACAATTCTTACGCGGAAGAGTGAGAGGAGAAGAAGTTGGGCTCCCAATTTTAAAATGGGGCGATATGGAAAAAACTCTTGGAGATTTTAAACTCAAGACAGGTAAAGGTATGGTCAGAAGCGCCGAAGTTGTTGGAGTTGTGGGGCCTAATGCTACTGGAAAGACAACCATGGTGAAAATGATCGCTGGCGAAATTGAACCGGATCAAGGATGGTGTACAATGGAGGCAAAGGTTTCCTATAAGCCTCAACATGTTAATACTGATTTCGAAGGAAGTGTCGAAGATTGGCTTAATACAGAATTAGGGAACAAATGGAGAACCGGTGAATTCCATACTCAAGTAGTCAGACCATTGCAAGTCGATCAATTATTGGAACTTAAGGCTAAAAAACTCTCAGGAGGAGAATTACAAGCAGTAAGTATAGCCATCTGCTTAGGGAAGGAAGCCGATTTGTATCTTCTTGATGAACCAAGTGCCCATCTCGATGCAAATGCAAGGATGGAAGCAGCTAAGGCGATAAGAAGAACTATGGAAAGTAATGAAAAAGCCGCCATGGTAATTGATCATGATATCTATTTCATAGATATTGTTAGCGATTCATTACTAGTTTTTGATGGTGAAGGTGGAAAAATTGGAAATGCAGTGGGACCATTAAGCCTCAGAAAAGGTATGAATAAATTCCTTGAAGATGTAAATATCACATTTAGAAGAGACCATGAGTCACATAGGCCACGAATAAATAAACCAGATAGTCGTAAAGATAGAGAGCAAAAAATTGCTGGCGAATACTTCTATATCGAATAAGTAAGACCATTGGATTCTTGAATGATGTTTGAAACCCAAGGCCATGACTGACGAAGGCGAGGAGCAAGTGGATGAAAAACCAGAAGAAGTCACTCTTGATGAGGAAAAAATTAATCCCCTAAAAATACTTGAAGAAAAAGTTCTAGATTTAGAAAAAGAAAAACAGTATAATGCTGCTGAAATTATCAATATGAGGCAACGATATGCCAGAGAAAAAAATATATTAGTAAAATTTGCAGGTATGAACTTAGCATTCAATATACTACCTGTAGTTGATAATTTAGAAAAGGCATTAGCGATTGAAAATAATGACTCAGAGAAAATAATAAAAGGAGTTGATATGACTCTAGAGAGACTCAAGAATACTTTACAAAATGAAGGAATAGTAAGAATTGAAGCATTGGGTAAAGAATTTGATCCGGCATTCATGGAAGCGATAGCGGCAATACCAGCACCAAATGATGAACAACCAGGGGTGATAATTGAGGTAATTGAAGAGGGTTACATGTTCCATGACCGTGTTTTAAGACCTGCTAAAGTGATTGTTACAGAACAATAGTATTGATAACCTTCGTGAATCCCAGTAATATAATGATGGTGGATTCGAAAACAAGTATTGCAATTTTATTATGTATTTCAATGGTACTTTCAGGATGTACAGTAGTAAATGATGAAATAACCGATGAAGTTTTTGAAATTTTAGGATGTACTGATGCTGATGCATTGAATTTTAATGAGAATGCCACAATAAATGATGCAAGTTGTTACTTTGAGGAGCCTATCGAAATACTTGACATACCACATATTGATGGATGTGACAATACAAATTCAATACATTGTATGCTTCCTTTTCCTTCGGATGCATTTCTGATAAATGACCCAAATACAGTTACTGGTAAAAGAATTCATTATTCTTCAAATACAATACCTAGTTCAGGCACTGTTAGCCCTATAGAAGTCCCAATACTTAATCAGATAGACGGAGTTAGTCCGAATACACAAATTATGACTGCTTTTACGGTAGAGCCTGATGTATCAGAACTAGCAGGACAGTACAGTATTTCCAAAAGCTTAGAAAGCGGGCATCCTACGATTTTAATGAATAAATTAACTGGAGAATTGGTTGCACATTGGGTTGAACTTGACATAAGATCTGAAATAGACCAGCCAACTATATTTCATATCAGAACAATTGAAGCATTGGAACATAATACACCTTATGTCGTAATAATATCTGGATTAACTGACCAAGTTGGAGAATTAGTACCAACTCCGGAAGGTTTTGCTGCAATAAAATATCAACAACTTACTTCATCGCCAGATATTGAAAATAGAAGATCAGGTTTCCAAAACTTATTCTCTTGGATAGAATCCAATTCTGACATCTCAGTAAGTGACCTTCAAACTGCTTGGGAGTTCCATACCTCTTCAACAGAATCAATGATAGGACCATTACTCTCAATGAGAAATGATGCATTGGAAAGAATAGGAGATGGAATAGGATGCACAGTGGAATCAAATACAGAGGTCTTCGATGAGGAAGGAAATAGGAGCCATTGGTTGATGACTGGTACTTTTACAACACCACAATATACTGAATCATTCTTCCCACCAGCACTCATGAGAAGAACATCAATAGATGATAGAACTCCAATCTTTGTTGAGAATAGAGAAATTCCTTTCTGGTTAGTGATGCCAAATTCGGCAACAGAACAAGGACCTGCTAATCTAACAGTCTGGGGCCATGGATTCCTAGGGAATGGTAATACCTCTGATTTGAGTGGATGGGCAAATGAAAATAATATTGCAATGATAGGTACTAGTTTTTATGGCTGGGCAGATGATGATTTCACAAGTATAGAATATGCAGTTCTGAATATGCAATATTTCCAACATCAAGCCGAAAGACTGGAACAGGCCATGATAAATCAAGTAGTCATGATAAAAACCTTCACAGGAATATGCTCAGATTTATCCGAATATTATTCTGAAGATGGCAGTAAGTTAGTAGATACAACTAATCCAACCTATACTGGATATTCAAATGGAGCATTAAGAGGACCTTCGATAATAGCTCTTTCTCCTGACTTAGACAAAGGAGTACTGTGGGCGGGAGGGTCTTCTTTCTCACACATTATTGAGAGGTGTACACAATATGATAAATTTCACTTTATTTTTGCTAGTGAATATGGCTATGAAAACCAACTAGATCGAGCGGTTGCAATGTCTATAATGCAATCATTATGGGATTCTACTGAGACAGACACATACTTGAGTCTCAGAGAAGAAGGCTATTTAGATCAAATAGAACCATTTAATTTAATGACGTTATTTTCTATAACTGATTTACAGATATCAAACATTTCATCATCAAGAATGATGAGGACAGGAGGAATACCCCTCCTTAACTCATCAACAATTACCCCATATGGGATAAGTATTGTTGAAGAAGGGCATGTTGGTTCAGTGGGTGTTTTCTTTGACGGAGGCTACATGCATGCCCCAGAGGGTAATGAATATGGACAAGAGCCTCATCCCGCTCACAACGCTATAGGAGCATTACCTATGGCAAGAGAAATGGCATTCCATTATCTTTCAACCGGTTCAGTAGTCGATACTTGTGAAGGAAATTGTGAATTTAGTCCGGATGACCTTGGATTTTAATCAGCCGACTGGTTCTCCACCTTCACCCAAAAAAGCAAGTCTCTTCAGACAATCATTTGACACAAGATAGTTTACAACAGATTGAGGTGTTGAGACTCCTAATACTGTATCAATAGCATCTTTATCATGAATTGTAGAAAGCATTCTAGCAGTTTCTCGAACCCTCCAGCCCTCATAGTCATCCCTTTTTATCAAAGGCATTGAGATTATATTCCAACCTGATTCTTCATATAATTCACGAGAATAAGAATCACTACTGAAGAATATCCCTGGACCCCCATGATATTTCTCAGCATGTGATACCCAATTAGGAGGGTCTTCAATATCAGGTATAGCTATTAAAACTGCGTCAAAATTTGCCTCATTTTCGAGCCAAGAAGAAATCATCTCGATTCTTTCCGTAGCGGACCAAGGATTCTGTAAAGTTTCAGGACGATTAGATGATCCAATAGCTATAATTAATTTCAAATTAGGATGATTTTTAATACGATTTTTTTCGGCTTCTTCGAGCATCATCGCATGCCCACGATGAAACGGCTGGAATCTTCCTAAAACTACAAAACCTGGGCTAACAGGGGAACTTGGAGGTGGAGGTAGGAGAGGTAATTCAGTCATAATTCATCACCATTTTATCTACTAAATAAATACCATCGATAGACCAAAGGTTTGGCTCTAGATATTCCCGACCCAAAAGTAAACTGGTTTTCTCGGAGCGAAGATTATTGAAAAAAACATGTAATGACTCGCTAGCCAATTTGTGAGCCTCCATAGTAGGTAATATCCTTGGATCATCAGAAGGGTCCATTGTTTCGCCTAAATTCTCTCTTCTTTTCATCCAATCAAGAACTACGGATTCTGAATAACTTTTTCTGTCGGTTGAAGATAGAGTATTTGCGAAACTATTCCAAGTAGAGAACTCAAGGAATTCATCAGAACCATCAATCGATTCGGGGAGCGATGGTTCGACATAAAGAAAAAGACGGGCTTCCCAACATCGCCATTCAGATTTAGAACACCATTTAGCCAATAAAATACCAATTTTTGCGCGTTCATCAGAGGAAATATTTTGTTCCATTATCGATTTAGATAAATCTAATAATGGATTTCTATCTGACCATTCTAATATATCTCCTTCTAGATCGACCTCAAAATCACGATGGAAACCTTGATCAAGTTCTGGCCTCTTTGTTCTCAATGTTTGATTTTCGACTTCATCGAGAATATCTTGAACCGGCATCAGACTTAATTCTTCGAAGAGAGACATATCTACTAAATTTAGTATCACATCTGCCATGGTCGCCCCTCAGGTCCATCCAAAGAGAAGTAGGGCATGAACTATCGCTTAGTCCATTCAATTGAAGAATAGGTGTCTGGGCCATCAACATATTAATCAGACGCGATAAGGGGTTTAGGTATGGCAACAATCGAGGAACAAATTAAGTCACTCGAAGATGAGATTGGTAAAACTCAGAAGAATAAAGCCACAAATGCACACATTGGTAAACTAAAAGCAAAGATTGCAGCGTTAAGAGCACGTAAAGAAAAAGCACAAGCTCACGCAAAGGCTAGTGGCGGTGGGCCGGGATTCGAAGTTAAAAAATCGGGAGATGCTTCGGTCGCATTAGTTGGTTTCCCTAGTGTTGGTAAATCTAGTCTGATATCTCAATTAACTGAAGTCGAGTCAGAAGTTGGGAATTTCGCATTTACTACTTTGACGTGTATACCTGGTTTAATGGAGCATAGAGGGGCTAAAATTCAGATTCTTGACTTGCCCGGCTTGATTAAAGGAGCTTCTGATGGTAAAGGGAGAGGAAAAGAAATTCTGAATGTCATCAGAGGTGCTGACATGGTTCTGTATGTTCTAGATCCTTTTCAAGAATCACATTTCGACATTCTCGATTTAGAATTATGGAAATCTGGTATGAGATTAAACCAAAAAGAGCCTCAAGTATTTATCACTAGATCTAATAGAGGAGGAATTGTAGTAAGATCAACAGTAAAACAAACAAATCTAACTCATGAAGAAATACAAGAAATTGTAAGAAGTTTTGGAATTGTTTCAGCAACAGTGACACTAAGAACAAATGTCACTGACGATCATATTGTAGATACATTAGCAGGTAATAGAGTATACAGTAATGCAGTAGTAGTGATCAATAAAGTTGACTTGGCTAATAAGGATGATATCGAAAGAACAATGGAAATGATACCTCATAATTGGCCGGTATTACAAGTTTCTGCGAAAACAGGGACAGGAATAGATAATATGAAAGATTTCATATTTGAAAATTTACATTTTATGTCCGTTTATCTGAAGCCACAGGGTCAAGAAGCGGACTTAGTCGAACCTTTAATTATCAAAGATACATCTACTGTGAGAGATGTTTGTGCTAAATTACATAGAGATTTTGTAAGAAAATTTAGATACGCTAGAGTAAAAGGACCTAGTGGGAAATTTGATTGGCAAAGAGTCGGATTAGACCATAGACTGAAGGATGGAGACATTCTATCTATAATTTTAAGAAGATAAGAATGAGTAAACATCAGAGCGATGTATTCAGGAATAGAACCTCTACGGAATAACATGAACGAACGGCCCGGAGACATAGTCCCAATGGCCGAATTCGTTGGTTTAATTGATTATTCCAGACGGAAGATAAAACTATTTATTGCAGTTTTTATAGCCGGAATGATCCTAGGTTACCCATTTTCGGGAGAAATTATTGATTGGTTGATGAATGCAGATGGATATTTGCCAAATGGAGTAGAATTAATAATATTACAACCAATGGAAATTATTTTACTTCGATTAAGTATAGCCACTAAAATCGGTTTTATTCTAACCTTCGGGTTAATAATCTCAGATCTAGCATTAAATGGGAGAAAAATATTTGCTACGGCTAAAAGAGAGAAGATAAACAAAAGTAAACCTAGATTTTTCCAATTTACGATAGCGCTCATTTCGGCTTTTGGACTCGCCATAGTTGGAGGCATTTATGCACACAAAATATTGATACCAATGCTTCTTGAATTCTTAGCAAATGATGCCACTAATATAGGATTATCAAATACTTGGCAATTACAATCTTGGATGGGATTCATAGTAGGGCTATTCTTCGGGTCAATAATCAGTTTTCAAACACCCTTGCTAGTATGGATATTGCTAAGAAATGGAATTGTTAGTAGGGTTATCATAACAGAAAATAGGGGTATTATTTGGTTTACCGCTATTGTATTAGGGGCATTGCTATCGCCTCCTGACCCACTATCAATGTTCCTAGTAGGAGGACCAATTATTCTATTATTGGAAATTGCATTAGTTTGCGACAAGGTAATCGAGAAATAATTACTCATCATCTACAGTTAATCCACGGTTACGAGCATCTTCAGCTTGTGCGTCAATTCGGCCCTGGTCTACATCTACTAGACTCATCATTAATGCACCAATTAGAATAAGTATTGAAATACTCAATACGCCAACTCGACTATCATACATTACAGTCATCGTACCATAAAGCAAAGGCCCTATTAGAGCTGCTACTTTACCAAAGAATCCAAAGAATCCAAAGAATTCAGCACTTCTAGTTTCAGGAACCATTTGCCCAAATAGACTTCTTGCAAGGCCTTGTGAACCCCCTAGTAATGTACCCATTCCACAGCCTAAAAGAAGAAATTGAAGGCCTACTGTAAGGCCTAAAGGTGCCCATACCTTATCTCTTACAGTCTCAGGTATTACGTCAAGGACACCATCTCCTAAACTAGTGGGATGATCAGTACCCACGGTTAATTCACCGTCGAGTGAACCACCCTGTACGCTAGCACTGAATCTTGATTCAGCCATAGATGAAAATAATTCGATTAATTCAGAATCGACAACATTCGTTAAAACAAATATTTCAGGAGTAGATTCTTCGTCTCCATATGACCATTTCTGAGTACCTATCTTTTCATCTGTCTCAACAGGCAGTAAATGAGAGTAAGTAGACGCCCAATCTTGTTCATCAAATTGTCCATCTCCAAAATCAAATGTTTGTGCTATGTCATGTGCATACCAGGAAATATGAACATTATAGACACTTGATTCTTCATCCCATTCATAGAGTATATCGTGATCATCATGAGCCTCAAGTGCTAAAGGAGCAAAAGATAGAGCAGCAAAACATAGCAAAACCCATCCAACTAGAGAAAAAGTTAGGGCTTTCTTTGTAGACCATCTTTCGGCTAATTTGGTAAAACCTATTGCTGCAGGTGCAGCTACAAATTGAATAGCAAGTATTGTGACGATTAAATCAAATGTTGTTATTCCTAATACGGTTGCCCCAAATACTCCGCCAAGGGCAGTAACACTATTAATGCCATCAATAAAGAAAAAGTAAGCAAGCATGTAGATGAATAATGTTCTAAACTTACCTAATTCACTGAGTGTTTTCTTTATCTCCTTGAACGCTAAACGAGCAGAATCAACAACCCCCATTGATTCTATTTCGTTTTCAATTGGTGGTTCAGGAACCCACTTGAAAGTCAATAGGGCAAAACCATACCACCATATTCCAGAACTTGCCATAGCAAATTGCATGGCCCATGTAGCATAATCAGTACCCATCAAGAGAGCCAAATGGAATACCAGAAGAATTCCACCACCAAAGTACCCATATGCAAATGCGAGATTGGATATACTATCCATTTCATCATCAGTACCCATGTGTGGAAGAAGTGCATTATAGAATACGCCCGCTCCATTTAATCCAACATTAGCAATCACGAACATTACCATTAACCAAAGCCATTGTGTATCTACAGGTAAGAAAGGTGCTAAAGCGAGAAGGAAAGTCCCTCCTGCACCGACATAGGTCAGTATTCTTAGCCACCACATCTTAATCGCCCGTCTATCTGCAATTACACCAAAAGATGGACTGACAAGTGCGACCATGAGTGCAGCTGCTGAAACTGAATATGACCATAGAGCATCACCGGTCATTTCGATAGAACCTATAGTAGTAGTAAGACCGTTCGCTTCCAAGAATATTATTGCAAACCAAGATGGTAGAATCGCAGTGGTAACACTTGTTTCGAAAGCAGATTTACCCCAGTCATAAAACGCATAACCTTTCACTGCTTTGGGATCTGATTTCCGGTCTAGTTCAATTGTCTCTGACATGGGCATACCTACATACCGGTATACTTTTCGACACTTTAGCATTGGGGCGGATGAATCTAAAAAAAACGCTTAATTAATTATTAGAAGCACGGCCGTTAATGTATGGAGGAAACTCTAGATTGGGTCCGCCCAAGAGAAAATACTGTCGAAGCATTAGTTTATGGCATGGAACAGTCGGATGGAGTTGAACTAGATTTACGATTGACAGAGGACGATATGCTAGTCCTACATCATGATTCAAAAACAGAGTTTGGAGAATATCCGGAGTGCCTAACAATTAATGATTTACCTGAATATGTAGAGACCATGGATAAATTATTAGAAAATAAAGATTTTATTCGTCGTTGGACAGAAGAAGGGGCATTTACTTGTATAGAGTTCAAAACACCACACCCATCTAGTGGTAAGGCAGGTGGATGGTTCGATGGTAGAGAAAAAGAACAACATATGATTAAGATGATTCAAAAATTAGATGAGTTATTACAACCAATAGAAAGAAGCAGTAGTAGTACTGTAATTTATTCATTTGATCCAAAGATTATTTCTGCTTCTAAGAAAATTAAAAATAATCTTGAATTTAGTAGATTACGACCTAATATTAGGTCATGGGGCAATTGGACGACTCAAAGAATTATGGCAACACCTTCCTTCTTAGCAAATTCCTTACCTAAATTAATGGATAAACAGAGAAAAGAAGGCTCTCCTATGCTGCCTTGTTCACTCCAATACTTGAAAGGTATCGAGAGTAACATCAATCTCGGCTGGACAGTAGGCTTGGAAGGTAAAAAATTAGAGAGGTTAACAAGATATAGAAGAGGTTATCCAGTTTATGTCTGGCCCTCAAAATCAGATTCAGAAAGATTGTTACTAGATGCAGGGTTAACAGGTCTTACTGATGATTTATCACCTAATTCAGTTACTTTAGATTCAGGTCATGCGCGTTGGATAAAACCTGCAACTCAACCTTTGACAGATGAAATGAGAAAAGAATTAGATGAAACACCTATGAAGGAACATGCCTCAAAAATTTCTGAATTACAGAAGGAAATTTCCCCGTGGCATGAACTATCGGATAGTGAAAGAAGGACATTTATTGAAAGATGGAAGAAAAAATGGTTATGGGAAAGAGAGATAGGCACACTGTTAAGTGAAACTGCTGAATCAAGTCTTCCTTGGGAAGTTTCTAGAATAATTGGGCATAGAGGAACTGGGAAATCACACAGAGGTGGTTCTTGATTACTCTAATCTTCTCAGAGGTTGATTTTTAGGGATATATTTAGGCCTATAAATTGGAGTTCCTCTACCATCTCTAGCATTTCTTTCATCTAATATTTGCGCACTAATTCCGGCGACACGCGCCCATCCAAAGAAAGTAGTATAGTACTCTGGCATTCTAAATCCAACAGAATGAAGAAGACTACCACTGGCGATATCTACATTTGGATATGGATTGCTTATCTTAGGTATTTCACTAAGTATTGGAGGGACTACCTCTCGTAATGCTCTGACAATTTTGAAATTATCATCATCTGGACAAATTTCCTCTCCAAGCTCAATCAGTAAGCGTGCACGAGGATCTTCTGCCCTCAGAACACCATGTCCAAATCCGTATATTGGGCGTCTATTTTCTAATTCTGTACGAACAAAATCCTCGATTTCTTGATGGTCTGAAGTCCCTATCCTTTGTACAAACTCAAGGCATGCTTGGTTTGCCCTACCATGAAGTGGACCTGAAAGTGCATTCATTGCACTAGAAATAGATGGGTAAATTGATGCCCAACCTGATGCTACAGCTTTACCGGAAAAAGTGGATAAGTTTCCTCCTCCATGATCCATATGAAGGATGAAGAAAAAGCGTAAAACTCTCTCTATGTCTCTGGCTTTCTGACCTTCATATCCCATCATGTGTACGAAATTTTCCACCAATCCGAGACCAGGTCTACGTGGTTGTAACTTCTCTTTTTCACCACCTCTTAATCTAAAAATTCTAGCCATTAGTTCAGGCATTCTAGCAATCAAATTCATTGCATCAGCTCTTGTGTCGCCAGTATTCTCAGCAGCACCAAGAGCCATTATACCAATAGAAAGCCAGTCCATTGGATGCCCGCTACCTGGAGTTAGTGATTCTAAAACTCGGAGAGCACCAGTAGGTATATTTTCTCCTCTCTGTGTCAATTCAGCATGAAATTCTTGAGCTTCTTCTTCGGTAGGAAGACGTTTGTGCATCAATAAAAATATTACATCTTCCTCTTCCATATTTACTAGATCTTCAACAGGGTAACCAACATAGTGGACACCTTCAAGAGGATCAACAAAAGATGTTTGACATGTACCTACTGGAACTCCTCGTAAACCTGAATCTAAATTTCTACTAGTAATCGTAAACAATACATCTTCACTACTCATATAGCATCACAAAGTCGACTCCCCATGTGAACAAGTGATAATATCTCCTATATTACGATTAGAAATATAAATATCGAATTATTAGTTTAAAATAACATAATTACACATTTATATTCCGCAATAGTGAAAGAGCCATCACTTGGGCCTGAGAAATATGTCAAGGTGGCGTGAGCGTCTAGACGAATTCGATGAAGAGCATCGAATCATGCTAGAGGGAGGGTCGATTAGTCGGCTTTTTCTAGGATATCCGTTATCCTTTTCACATCCAGTATTCATCGGTATTATTTACGCTCTGATGATAAATTTGACCCTGATACTACCAACGGTGTATGATGGTTATATAAATTCTAGAGAGTTGGATTATATTATTGAAATTTGGCTTAATGAAAGTCTGATTATCATATTTATATGTGGTTTTTTAGGCGGTTCTTCTAGCGTGATGTCATCAATTTTCAAGAGACCCCCCGTTAGGTTGGAAAAAAGAAGAAGATATATTTATCCACTCCCATTTATTGGATTTTTGATAACTACAATTGCAATTTCTTTTTCAACACCCGATTCCATAGAATGGATAGGATATTCATTAATTATTCTACCAGGACCCCTATATATCCAATTATCTTACGCTCCAAGATGGAGGATTCTAGAAAGAATTGATAGAGATTTAGATCCTTTTGAAGGAATGTCTATGACGATTTATCCAGATAATGAAAAAGATGAGATTGTTGAGAAGAATAACATTGAGATCGAAAATGCAATCGAAGAATTAGATTGATTATTATAAAATGATATAGTTTACTTGTGCTACTGCAACTAATTTATCGTTTGTATCGAAGAGTTCTGCTTCTGCAAGACTCATAGTACGGCCTACTTTGATTGTCCTAGCTAGGCATTTTACATCAGTCTTACATGGACGTAAAAAACGTATATTAAAATCAGTTGTTGCAACATTGGAACTCGGACCAATTTCAGTAAGAATTGCCCAGCATGTTATGCTATCAGCAATTGTTGCAAGGATGCCACCATGGAATGTCTCATATATCCCATCCCATTTCTTCTCTCTAGAAATAAATGCTTCACATTCTCCCTTATCGAGTCTTAATATTTGCATTTTCAAAGTATCAGTAATGGGAACTGAATTTATTCTATTCATCATTGATTTAATAATTTCAGAATCTAGTGTTGATGATTTAACCATAATATCACTTCAAATTAGATTAATCCGGGGGCCGATTTTTTCTAACAAATATAGAACATTATCTAAATCATCTCTTGTTAAAGCCGCAGACATTTGAGTACGCACTCTCGCTTTATCTCGAGATACCATTGGAAATACAATTGCACCTGCCATCACATTCTCTTTACTGAGCTCGTTAGATAATTGTTTAGCAACTAAAGATTCACCACACATTATTGGAATTATTGGAGTTTCAGAAACTCCTGTATCAAAACCAAGAGATTGCAATTCTTTACGGAAATAATTAGTATTTTCCCAAAGCCTAGAATGGTGCTCCGGCTCACTCATTAATACCTCTACTGCTGCTTTTTGAGCGGCTGCAACCCCAGGTGGTTGACTCCCAGATAAAAGCCAAGATCGAGAATGATTTAATGCATGATTTCTAACTTCTTCGGTTCCGGCTAGAATTCCCCCTTGAACGCCTAATGCTTTGGAAAAAGAACCTGTTTCAAAATGCACTTTTCCTTGTAAATTAAAATGATCGACTATACCGGCTCCTTTGTTCCCAAGAACGCCTTCACCATGACAGTCATCAACATAAACCATGGAATCATATTCTTCTGCTAATTTTGTAATCTCATCTAGCGGGGCTATATCTCCATCCATTGAAAATACACCATCAGTAATTATCAATTTTCTCTCAGCATCAGAATTTTGCATTAATACTGCTTCTAATTCGGACATATCATTGTGAGCATATACGCCACGACGTGCCTTGGTTAACCTCACTCCGTCTATTATTGAACCATGATTTAATTCATCACTAATGATAATATCTTGTGGACCTCGGACCAATGTAGGTATTAGACCCACATTTACTGTATAACCAGCAGAGTAAATTAATGAAGACTCTACCTTCTTAAATTCAGCCACTTTTTTTTCGGCTTGAAGATGAATATCCATTGTTCCAGCTATCGCTCTAACTGAACCGCTTCCAGTACCATATTTCTTAGTTGCAGAAATCATAGCATCAATGACTTTTGGATGATTAGTCAGATTCAAATAATTATTCGCTGAAAGCATTACGGTCTCCTTACCATCAATAGTACACTTGGCATCATTAGCCGTTTGGAGAGTAGGGGGGTTCCAATCTAGACCCTGATTTTGGAGTTCGTCGAAACGCTTCGACATCCACGATGTATCGGCAACCATGACCCTCACAGAGCCCCTCAGTACATTGGTGCTTCGATTAGACGATATTCAGAAAAGATACATACGAGTTAAAGATACATGCCTTTACGACACTTGTAATGGAACCACGAGTAATCGTAACAATACTCGGCACCGCACAAGATGCGGGCATTCCACAGGCAGGATGTTCATGCGAAAGATGCTCGAATGCTCATGACAATCCTGAACTTAAGAGATATCCTGTATCGATTGGCGTAGAAGGACTTGATGGGTCAAAACATCTAATAGAGGTCACGAAAAATTTATCTGAACAATTGAGATTATGGAGTGGAAATAATATAGAACAAAAAATATTCATCCCTGATTCTGTAACAATTACTCACCTACATCTCGGCCATATTGAAGGAATTGGTCAATTTGGAAAACCAGTAATGGGACTAAAGGAGTTACCAATTTATTTGAGTCAAATGAATAATGATTCTATTCAAAAAAGAAATGACATAAGATTAATGATTGAAGAAGGAAATATTAGATTATTGTCTAGAAATCATTTTCAACCGACGAATGATTGTGGGTTTACATTAGAGTTTATTTCAATACCTCATCGAAGCGAATTAGGAGATACATCCGCCATTTTGATTAAAGGACCGAAAAAAAATCTCTTATTCATGCCTGATCAAGATTCATGGAACGATACATTAGATTCCTTTTCTGTGAGAAGTATTAGAGAATTATTGACTTCATTAAGAATTGATATTGCATTGGTTGATGGAACTTTTTGGAATTTAAATGAACTGCCAGGTAGAGACTTATCAAAAATACCGCATCCAACTATAGAAGATAGTATTCATTATTTGGGCACGAAAAAAACAAACGACCCTGATATCTCATTTATACATTTGAACCATTCAAATCCAGTAAATGATCATGATTCAGAAGAAAGAAAATTAGTTGAATCATATGGTTGGAGTATATGTGAAAGGAATGATACTCTATCAATATAGAAAATTGTGAGCGGTAATCCTCTTGAACAGAATAGAAGACGGACGAATATGGACCTCTACGGCAAAGTATCAAGTGGTCTTGGCAGAGCTCATGTTTTTATGGCTCAACCACATTATCAAGAGCAATTTAAACAGGTGTTGAAAGTCAGTGCTTGGCCGGGTACTCTTAACCTAGATATGGATAAATCTAGTTTGGCAAATTACAGAAATTTAAGAATATTATCTGGATTAGAAGAAGGTGAATTTTCACAGCATACTGAGAAATTCAGGATAAAGGGATTCGAAAGAGATGGCAAATCATTCGGAGGAGCTACTGCATTCCCTGCAAAAATATCAGCAGATGGGAAGTATTGGATTGCTTGCGCGATATTAATCCCTGATTTAACAAGACATACGGAAACCGCAGAAGTTATTTCAGGTTCATTTCTGAGAGAATCTTTACCATGTGAAGATGGGGAGAAATTAGAGATTAGATTGAATTGAGCGAATCTTCCCAATCTCTTTCTAATAATAATCCCATTTCTAATTTAGCCATGGATAACCATCTCTTAAATCGATATTTCTTTTTAGGGGCTGTAGAAAAACCAATTGTATCAGGATTACAATGTAGCCCCATCCCTTGAGAAAACTGATGCTCGATAGACCACAAAATAAGCCCGTTCGATTGTGCTCTCCCTAAATCTAATGGAATTTCTGGTTTGTTTAAAGCGGATTCAAGTGATGTGAATTTAATACGACCTACTGCAACTCCTGTAATCGCTGCTGCTATTCTTCTTACTTGATTCCAAAGAAATGCCTCGGAACAGATCAATATTCCTATAATACGGCCATCAGAGGAATACCATGGCTCGCACATGTCTATAGTTCGAATAGGGTTTTTATCTTCTTCTAACTTACAGAAATTTGTGAAATCATGAGTCCCAATCATTATTTTACAAGCATTAAGAAATAATTCATCATCAATGCCACTAGACCATTCTTCAATTAATTCTGTTCGAAATAAATATGTCCTTGCTTTAGCAGCGCGACTTCTTATATTTGACTCGACTTTAATGACATCCCAAGCGCATAATCCCTCAGGGAATCTATTGTTCAATACACGAAGTATAGTTTTCTTATCAACTTCATTCCAAACTGTAATCGGGACATCGATACAAGCTAGATTCATCCTCACGCTGACACCTGCATCGGTTCGACTAGACATTTCTAAACAGCCGTCGCTCCACCAACTAACCTTCCTGAGTGCATTCTCAATTGCTTTCTGCACAGTAGGGACATTGGGTTGAATTTGAGAACCATGGAACAAATCTCCATGATATCCAAAAGCGACCATGATTCGGCCGCGATTCAATTGGAACTCCTCCAATTATTCCTCAGTAGACAGATATTCCATCGCTTCGTCAACCGATGAAAATCCGAGTCCGAGAATTGCGAATTCTATGGCAACTGGTATGAATTGTCTAGCGAATTGTTCACTTCTATCGTAACCTACCTTAACATCAATTGAATCAATAAGTTGCTTTGCAGCCTCATAAAGATGGAATGAAACATCAACATCTTCTAATTTCTTACCTAATTGAATAAGTTTCTGAAACTCTCTAACCGCCATTGGAACTCTATCAAATTCAATTAATGCATTGGCATATGCCGCCTGATATTCAGAATTATCTGGTTCTAAACCTGCAGCCTTACGAAGATATGATTGGACTTTACCTTCATTAATTCGATCATTTCCTTTTTCATCAAAATTACCATTTTCTTGTATCTCAAACATTGCTGATTCAGCCCAACCATGGTAACCTGCAGGGTCTTTTGGATTGTTTGTGACATGTTCTTCAAAGATTTCCATGGCCCCCATGAAATCTCCTTTTGTAATGTGTTGTGCTGCAATTGTAACGATATCTTCTTCTGACATAGGGAATCCCTCTATGTCTCTCTCGATGGCTTTTACATTAAGAACGGTGCGGAATAGTAATCTTAAGTTAACTAATCATTTTCAACTAATAAATCGGGTCTACCATTTTTCATATCTATCAATTCATTAGCTAATTCGTAAACAACCATTGGCTGTTTAATTCCAAAAAAGCATTCTGAAGGAGGTAATATAATCTCTTTACTAGATCTTTTATAAAAAATTAATAATTTGATTATATGGGCGGATTTTTGAATCAAGTTTCTTTCATCATTAGCCTTAGGAGGAATATCTGAATTAATTTCTAAAATAGGTAAAATATTCCCAATACCAATTAATTTCCCGACAATTGACTGTTGAGTAATTAGATTTTCTAAGTCTTCAAAGGCAATACTTGTATGAGATTTATAGAAAATTAACTGGCGTCTTTGGATATAAAGATTTTTATCTGTCATGATATAAGAATATGAAAATTGAGAGATTATTGAAAAAGAAAATATGATTAAACCGTTAATTATTCCGAGAGCTAAAAACCAAGTATCGAACCATTCAGGCACATTTAATGCCTCTCTACCAATTAATAATAAAAACCAATCAATAATATTTATGATAAACCATACTGAAGGTATCAAACCAATGAAAACTAAGAATAGTGATGTTTTGGTAGTCGAAGTTGAAAAATTAAGAAAATAATTAATCCTAGCAAATATAATCATAACAACGACAAATGCAAATACGTCTATTAAATCAAATAATTGGCCTATTATACGTATGGCTGTATTAAGATATCCGCTCTGTCCTTCGGCATAAACAGTCACAGCAACTCGGTAAAAACAGAAATGAATTAAGAAAACAAAAAAGGCTAGACAATATTGCGGAAAATAGGATGAAAATGTAGGTTTACCTTCCCAAATTGGGACTTCGTCCTCAGAAATAAAAGAAAAATTATCTCTAAATTTTTCTTCATCAATTAATGACTTGAAACTAGAAATTAAATCTTCCAAGTATATACCACCTCAATTATTAATGGAGCAAACCCCAAGAATGCTCTGCGTTACCGTGTATCCAAGAATAATCTGACTTGGTGCGAGTACCATTTTCATCTTTAATTACTATTTTTAATAACTGAAGAGGGTATTCGTTGTAAGTTAAATGACTGACCATACCTGCCCTAGTCGGCTGATCAAAAGTCCACTTGGCGCGAGATACTGCTCTAACTTCTAGAGCAATCTGTGTCCTTTCATTCCAAACTGATACTCGGAATTTGGGTAAAGGATTACCATCATTATCAATTAAATTTTCATCATCACCATCTGGTTCAATCAACTCAACCGTACACTTCTTGAATTCCTCGGTTCGATCTCTCTTAGCATCATGGAATATCCCAGTTCCAATTTTAGGATTTCTAAATATATCTCTAAGTTTCCATGGTTTATCATTTAAGTTCAAACAAGAAAATGAAATATGAGGCATGAACCAGTCAAGATATGAACCGTCATCAAAATGTAACATTCCCCAAAACCAAGGAAAGGTAGGGGCTTGAACACTAACTTTTTGGAAATAGCCTGTGCCTTCAAATTTCTCATCATCAATTATGATTGAAGCTTTAGTGCCCTGGACTCTTAAGATATCATAACCCATATCTGAAAAGAATACATTATTTTTGTAAGTCAATCGACTTGGAGGTCCCCACCAAGGAGTTAGTTCAGCAGTAATTGATTTAGGAGCACCATTCATTTGTGCTTTTTTATCACTAGTTAAATTCAGCCAAAACTTCTTGTTACCTTTGGTCATTCCTAAAGATAAATCATCATCAACTAATGGAACCACCGCTCCTGAACCTTGCCCTTGACCTTCATCCGGCCATAATGGGTGCTTATCGTCTATTGAAACCATTTTACACTCACGAATAATTAATGGCTCATGCATATTTTGTCCGTCAAACCACCAAGAACATACCATCCCAGGAACTACGTGACCTCCATGTTCATCGATTCGCATTCGGGAACCCGGTTTCCACCAATGATCATTAACACGAATTGCAGGAGTTTCTTTAGACGACCATAAAACCATTAATTGTCTAGAACGACTGGGGTTATCTGGATCGGGTATGAAAATAATTACCCACCACCACCACCATGAAAGCCTTGGTAAACTTGGCATCATATCTAAACGCCATAATGAAGAATAATCTCCTATGAATTGATCTGAATCGTCACCCATAATTACACCTCACATGATCTCTTTATTTCTAAAAATTGACTGCCCTATAGCAATCATTCCTATACTAATTGATAACATTATTACTACACTTATTATCAATGCAACAAAAGGATTTCCTGTTTCTAAAGTATGAACAGGCGGGTGCCAGAAAAATGAGATTCCGGTCTCCAAGCCGAATGCATCCGCTTTTTGTTGAATTAGAGATGTGTCACTCCAAGATATCATGACTACAGCATCAATTATCTGAATTGCCCAGTGAGAAACAGAAAGCATTGTAATACTAGCATTAGGAATAGTGATTGTAAATAAACCCATTAAAAATTCCCATATGCCGTAAAGAATACAGATATAGACGCCGTATTTTGGCATCACTAAGCCAACTGTATTGAAAATAGATCCATACGCAGTTAATACTAGAATTGTCGCGAGAGCAATGCCCATCCATACAGGATAATCAGATAATCTCACTATAGAATCTCCAGGCCCTATCAGAGAAGTAATTAGAGCAACAATCAAAATAAGCATCACTGTATACGATACTACAATACCAAGATAACCCAGTAACCGATAGAGAATAAATTCCCCTCTGTGAATAGGCTTAGAAAGCAAGTAGTGTAAAGTACCATTTTCAGATTCATCCCTAACAAGTCCTAAAGCCAAAAATAAAGGTAGGAAAAGGCCTAGAATCATTACAAAGGCGATTTTACCAGTACCAATAATGAAAGTCCTATGACTTGACTCGCCTATATGTTCAGAATCATCTGGATCTTCATCAACATTATTATCAGCTCGAATTGAAACTAAATTACCATTCTGATCATAAATCCATTCGACATCACAACTTATTCCATTTCTGTTACTATCATTTGGAGAATTATCTTCAGTCTGGTACTCATCTTTCAGACAATCTCCATCATCATCTATACCATTTATTGGATCTTCATCAATATACATTGATTTCGGATGTTTCTCAACAAAAAATGACTCGGTCATATAGCCCCATTCTGCAGACCAACCTGGTTCAACTGAGATTTCACCTTCTCCTGCGAAACTTGCTCCAAATACCACATAGGTACCATTTTCTAGAGCACAATAACTTGGCGACTGGAAATAAGTCCAGTCATCAAAAGGGCTACCATCAGGACAATCTATTCCTCGGCTGCCCCAATCTATCCAATTATAGTAACTAAACGGACTTTCTGCCTCTTCATCAATCCAAGTGGGGGTGAAATATCCTGTAGCATAGAGCCATGTATGATTCCCGTAATGAGTTCTTGGTTGGTCATTATAATCAATATCACCAAGGTACACGTATTCTGATGAACCGGGGTAATTATTGGTATCATAATCGCTAGTCCCATAAATCATTTCTTGACCTAATGGATACCCATCATTATCCCAATCTTCACTATCACCATCATTATCTATTGGTTCAAAATTTGCTCTTATAGAATCTATATAAAATGCAAGTAATAGAGATATCAATAATACACCTACACCCAATACTACCCAAGTTGATATTCGATTACGCAGTTGACGTATAGTCAACTCTGTTATAGCACCGGCTTTCCTATCTAATTGAGTCCAAACTGTTTCTGAGAGTTTTCGGCCCTGATCATCCATATTAGGTGCCTCCAATTAAGTACCCTAGTAATGATTCTAAATTATCATCAGGATTGTCTATCCGAGATACTGAAACTTTTGAATTAACAATAACTCGGGGTAAAACTGAATGAGCTGCAGATAAGTCATTCGTCTGTATTTCTAATTTTCCTTCTTCAGGAAATCTGACTCCGTATACAGGTTCTTCGCTAATAAATGCGCTTGCTAACTTCCTCGGTTCATCCGTAGTGATCATAATTCTATGGGGATGTTTGTCCAATAAATCACGAATAGCATATAAGTTCCCAAGAGCTAGTAATCGTCCATTATGAAGAATAACTATTTGCTCAGTAATTCGTTCTATTTCTTCTAAAATATGACTGGATACAAGTACTGTTTTACCTTGGCTTCCAAGTTCCCTAATTACATTCATAATACTGGTTCGAGCAATGGGGTCACAACCATGTAATGGTTCATCTAATATTATCAAATCAGGATCATGGACTAATGCATGAGCGATTTTTACCCTTTGCCGCATACCTTTACTATACTTCCCGATTTCTTTGTGACGAACATCATGCAGACCCACGAAATCAAGTACATGCTCTGCCCTTGCATTTGCTTCTTCTCTGGTCATACCATGTAATCTAGCAAGTGTAGATACAAAATCCTGAGCAGTCATCCAATCGTAAAGTCTTTCAGATTCGCTGACATAACCTATTCTTCGATAAGGTGAAGTATCTGACCAAGGATCTATTCCAAAAAGCTTGACGCTGCCTTGACTCGGCTTAAGACGACCCATTAGTAATTTGAATAGCGTGGATTTACCTGCCCCATTTGGGCCAAGTATACCAGTAACGCCACCATCTATTGCTAAAGAGACATCATTGATTCCCATAACTTGGCCATACCATTTGGAAACATTTTCTAAAATAACTGAAGGAGTTTTATTATCTTCACTCATTCTCGAGTCACCTCCAAAGAACTAACTCTTGAGATTAATATCATAATTGAAATTAGATTCATCATTATCAAGGATACTACTGATAGAGATAATGAATGAGAATAATTGAGTTCTAGACCCAATAACCACTGACCTAAATGGGCAAGGCAGTCATAGGGACTTAAGACGTATAGTATTGAAGTTTCGAATTGAAGATCGACTAATAGGGCAACTAACTTTGTACCATATATTATGCTTAAAAAAGCAATCGCTGAAAAGAATCTACTCTGACTTATGCTAGACAATGCCAAGCCAATGGATGTATATGTTATGACAAGTAATAAACTACACAACAAACCAGACAAAAACAAAGGAAGTGTATCGATTAAAAAACCCCAACCTTCTCCTTTGAATACTATTGCAAGTGTGTAATATGCCATGTAAGAAAATACTATAACAAAACCCAAAACTACTGCTACGCTCAAATATTTCATCAAAGTATAGTCAACTCTTGTCACCGGCCTAGAGAAATATATTGCACTAGTGCCATTTCTCCTATCATCTGAAATCATACCTCCAACAACAAGAGCAGTTAGCAATGGCCAGTAGCATAAATTCCTAGGGAAATACCCTAAAACTTGCCCCCATAAATTACTGCGATTAATACCCCACATTTTGTCAATGAAACTATCAGGCCCTGCACCAAATAATGATGAGAAAAATAACATAGCAATTGGAGAAATGGCACCGATGAATATGACCAAAATAGTTAGTCTAACAAAAGGGTTGTAATGTCTGTGACCCTTTGAAGTAAATAAGCCGAAAACATGATGTCGAAAAATCGCATAATTCCTAACCCATCGAGGGCCAAGATTACCATCCCATGGTCGATAATTTTGCTCGAAAATAGCGCCTAAAGAAGCTTCTTTCTTTGCAACTATTGCTGAAGAATCATTATCTCCATCGTCTGAACCATATGCCACTTCCATACGCGTTTGACCTCCATCTAGGTCGATCAAATCGTCACTCATACGTTTGCCTCCCCTGTATGCTCAGAAGTCATAAGGTCAGATGTTTTCTTGACTTCTGCACCTAATTTATCCATTATAAGTAAAAAGATATCTTCTAAATCAGGTTCATATTCACCCATCTTTCTTACTTGCACACCACTTTCAACAGCACATTCTAAAATTATTGAAATTGTATCTTCAGACTCTACTTTAATCCTCATTACTCTACCTAGACGTCTGACTATGAGTCCTTTAGATTCCAAAGAATCTTGCATCCTAGATGAACCGCCCCAAACAGATATTTCTATTTCCTCATCAACTTGTTTGGCAAGCTCATCTATTCTCCTATGGACTACTATTTTGCCCTTATGAATCATAACAATATCATCACATACTTCTTGAATATCATCCATGACGTGGCCACTCATCAATACAGTTCTACCTCCTTGATTAACTGTGTTCCTAAGTGTTTGTAACATAAAATCACGAGCACGTTGATCAAGACCGTTGGTTGGTTCATCGCATATGAGAATTTCCGGATCATGGATTAATGCACAAGCAAGTTTAGTCGCTTGTTTCATACCTGTACTAAATGTTTCAATTTTACGATATCTTTGATCTTTGAGGCCAACATATTCTAACACTTCATGCGCCCTTTGAGTCGCTTGAGAGGGATTCATTCCAATTAATTCACCAGAATAGCGTACTTGATCAATTGCAGATAATCCGGGATCTAAAGAGTCATATTCTGGCATATATCCAATTTTTGAACGTATTAGATCACCCTGAGTTCTGATATCATAACCTAGAACTGTTCCCTCGCCTGAAGTAGTTGTAATCAAACCTAAGATGCATTTGAAGAAAGTAGATTTACCCGCACCATTAGGTCCAAGAATTCCAGTAGCACCCGATTCGAGTTTTAGATTCAGACCCTGGAGAGCAATATGAGGACCATACATCTTGACCAAATCTTTGGTCTCAATTACCAATTTGGGGTCTGAATTAACAGTCAAAAAATCACCAACACCCTACGGGTGTCATTACTTCGTTAGAATTTGTCCTATTGAATGAATCGCCTACAAGACCTGAATTATGCGTCCGAATATTTAAGGGCGCCATCGCGAACTCTGACAGCGAGTCCTTTGGTAAGATAGGCCATTTCTCTAGCAGTGGTTATTGAAGTACCGTGTGCAACTAAATCCCCATTAGAATCCACTACCAAGCAAGGTTGCCCAGGAATAAGATGAGGATCGGCTCCCAATACATAGCCTTGCATGACATTCCTTCCTTGCCCTACAAACGGTATGGCATCATCAACAATCATAACTCTAGCAAGCCCAGGGTGATCTAATTCATCACCTTCAAATTCTTCCCCAAAAATAAGAGGCGGAGAGGAATATTCTGAGTTAATCATTTTTGCACCTTCTAATGTTAAAGATATACCACCATCATTTAATCTCGGAGAAATGGTGTGAATACCTCCAGAGTAAACGTTTACCATTCTATTTGTTTTAGACCTTCGACTTGTCATTTCAGAAGTAACTTTGCATCCCAAAGATGGAGCTATGCCATTTAAAACTGATAATTTATCTACAATTGAACACCTATCAAGCCAATCTCTAATTATTTTACTACCTTCAATGCGCTCATCGGGGCTAGGCCCAGGAGAAATTCGAATAAATGGGAGATCAGATAGGTCTAACTCATATAATTCTTGAATTATTTCATCTTCATCGAGAGGTAAATCCCAGACTTCATCGGCACAATCAATATGACACCAAGGAGAAACGTCTTCCATACTGTAAGGTATCAGGCCGATAGGTGTTGAAATAAGAATTATCGACCTAGGTTCATCAATTAAACAAGAAATTACGGTGTGTAGTGAACTATCTCTCCATGGGGGTTTAGAACCTTCAATGATAACCACTCTTTGAGGCTCTTCGGAAGACTCATCCCACCAAGAACCAGGAATTCTCCATCTCATCGCAAGTAAGGATTTGAAATGTAAAATATGAGGCCTCTCTTCAATATCATCAACTAAATTTTCACCACCACTCCTAACAGGATTAGTAGATGAAATCATCCTCATCGACGATATACCAACCGGCCCCTCATCTGGATTATCTAATTGCTCTAATATCCACAAAAAAGCATCTCTTAACTGAGCTGAGGAATGGCTTCTTTCTTCCGCTAAAAGCCATATTTTCCCATTCCTTACTGCCTCACGACAACGCGCTAATTCTGACTGAGTAACTTCTAGATTATGTCTCGCTAGGATTTTCTCTCGTTCTTTTGAATCTAATGCTCTAACTTCTTCAGGGGTCCAATTAAATAGTTCTGAGGACTGATATGGCCATTCATTAATTTCTTCGAGACGGACAGTTCCTGTTGGTGTTAGGAGACGTCCACCTCTTGCAAAAAGTGCATAGGCAGCAGAATCGAAAATATCTACTCCGAGCGCTATTGACATTGGAAAAAGTAACGGGTGACCACACCCGAATAGATGAATTGGCCTATTAGGAGGAATAGTAGACTTCGCTGAGAGAAGAATTTTGAATAGTTCCCTATATCTTTGATTTTCCATTAGAGGGACAATACCTCCTATCGGATGGACAGTAAATCCCCTATATTCGCCGCTAATACCCCCCATTAATTCACCAGATAATGCTCTAAGATCATCATGTAGACCTCCTTGTATCGGACCATTTAGGAGTAATTCTTCACCCGCTTTTTCAAGAGAAATAGGGCTTCTTTCTGCGGTAACCTCAACTGCAGAAATAAGTTCATCTCTACTCATATCTGGTCGACCGAAAACATCGAGCATAGTTCCTATATCGACACCAATATTTCTTTGAAATTCAACTATTTCTTCTACACCAACTTCCACATCGCCATATACATAGGATTGGAATGTCCCTGAATCTGTAACGATTACTCCTGGGAAATCTATTAATTTATGAACTCCTTTTTCTAAAGCAAATTCACTAAGATCATCATGTTTCCACATAACATAAGAATTTGTTATCAAGCCCTCTACTCGGTACTTCTCCCACATCTCTCTGGGCTCTATTGTTCGAATATTTGGGTTGACAACTGGAAGAAGCATCGGAGTGTTAAGTAAACCATGTTTAGTATGTATGCGGCCGATTCTTGCAGCACCATCTCTCTGAATAATTTCGAATTTACCGAGATCTTGTGGGCGGCAAGGGACGGGATCTGGACGAGTACTCACAATAGGTCTGCGATACTGGTTGGTCATCAATCCTCGCTTGCACGAGATGTGACGGAAACACTGACAATCCCATCTCTAAGAGACATAGACACCTGGTCACCACTATTTATCTCTAAAGTCGGATCTAAGTTGAAACCATGAGAATAAGGGACGTTTAACAGAGAGGCAGCTGGTAAAGTAAGAGGGCATACATCGCAATTTAATATGGCCTTAGGCCCTTTACCAGTATACATTAAACCCATCAAAACAAATGGTGCCACTGTTGAACCAGAGCCTTTTGGATATATCAAAATTGTATCTTCGATTGCAGCACCATCAAGTGGATGACCTCTCTCTTCAATAACTCCTGTGTCTCTGTTCACATATCCGAGGTAAGTAATTGGAACGTCTGTAACCAAAGCTCGACCTTCGATTGACCACTCTGTCTGGCTAGGGAGACTTTTTCCGAAAAGATTTAATTCACCAGATTTATGAATTTTATTGGAGAACATTGGTTTGACATTATTATGTCCTAATTTCGGCCTAGGTGATTGAATTAGAGTAGGGTCAAAAGCATGAGCCACGCATTCTGAGATTGTAGATACACTAGTTGGCATTTTATTCAATCCAGAGGTCAGATAATGTTCAGCCTTTAGAGAGTTAGTCAATATATGATTGTACTTATTTCTGTTATATGGAGTGACTTCTGGACAAGTATCTTTCAAAATTAATGCACCTGCTTCTTCGAGAATATCGATAGTACCATCAGATTCTAATATCTCATAATTATAACCACTCGTAAATACCCATAATCTCTGATTAGGAATAACCTCCCCAAGCTCCATTCTCGAACGAACAAAAGAGGCAGCGGTTCTAACTTCACCAACACTCGCCTGAGGACAACCGATTACGACTAAATCAACAATTCCTTTAGGCGCTAATTCTTGATAACGAATCTGTAAGTCACTCTCTGTGAATATTAATTCACCTTCATAAGAATCAGTATCGGGAGGAGAAACTGTATGGCCATCGGCCCAGAGCATAGGGCATCCATAATTTGCTGCTGCTGCAGTCAAAGCCTTGCGCATTTCGAAACTAGCGAATTCAGGAAGACCAGAAATATGCGGCATCATACCCCAAGGTAACTTCCATTCAGGTCGTATTTGTTTACCTATCCAATCACCTAATACACTCCAATCTGAAATATTATCCATAGAACATTGAACTTTTACATGAATATTGGGGAAACGATTCTCATCTAAATGGAGCCCCCAAAGAGGAGCCCATCCCGTTAGTGCAGTAGCTAATGCAGATAAACCAGATTCACGGTTAGTAATCAAAGAGGTATAAGAATTTGAAAAACAGACTGCATTTGATTCCGCCCAAGATCCTATGCCTTCAGATAGTTCTACTCCTCTATCATATGGAGTACAAGATAATGTAGCATCAATTCCTAGATTAGAATAGGCCTCAATAATTTCAAATTGATGTTTTAGAAAGTCAGGGTAATCAATACCCATCTGCTCCATTTTTTCTCTATCACAGCCGGCAGAGTTGAGAGTCGTAGGTATTGAAACAACTCCTTCATGATCACCTGCCAAGTCAGATAGGAATCTTCGTAGACCGTGACCCCCAGTAATTACACTAACTCCTGAAACATGAGCATGCTCACATCTAACAAAATCTTCCGCCCCTGCTGTCGAGGCAAGATCAATCACAAGTCTCGCTGCCTTCTGTTTAGTTGTACCATATTTGCCATCGAGCATCAAAGTTAACTCACTAGGTACATTCACGACTACTGGGTGACGAGGGGACTCGATAAAGCATAAAGGTGATTTATCCGATTATTGATGACTTCTCTGCCTTTGTGCTTCTATGGCGACTGCACTTAATGGTGCTTGTAGATTAAAGGATGGAACAAAACCGGACATTGGTATACGAACTATTTCATCTGATTCAGATAGAATATCTTCAGATATGCCATTTCTTTCACCGCCAACAATCAAAACTACATTTCCAGTCATATCTACATCCCAAGGAGCAGCAGTACCTACGTCTTCTACCGAAATTATTCTAAAACCATATTTTTTTGCCATTATTATTGCATCGAATCCAGAAGTCCAATGCACCGGTAAAAATCTATGTGCTTTCATTGATGCACGTTTTGCGGCACTTCTTTCCTGATTATTTAATTCTGCATCTACTATGACTGCACTAGCTCCAGAAACCTCTGCAGTCCTTATACAAAAACCAATATTAACTGGATAAGCCGCACCTGCAAGAAGCCAGACGAGACCTCCATTTGAAAAAACTTCTTCCAATGAAAAATCGGGATTGCGACCTACCAGAGCGAGTATATTGGGGATACCTTGACTATTATCTCTAGACATCCTCCAAAGATCATTTTCTGAGCCATGAATAATCTTAATTTCCGAACTTTCAGCATATTCTAATATTTCTTGAAGTTTTGGTGAAGAAGAATCTCTTTTCACTAAAATGAGGCTTACGTTCTCGTTATTTTCGAAAGCCGCAAGAACTTCATCTTCACCACATCTTTGCATATTCATTAATTCACCTCAAACTATATCATATAAACTAAGAATTATCTTTTATTGGTATCAATATTTCATTTCTTCTCAAAAAAGGCAAGGTAGTCCAAGGATTATCATATATTGCCAATATGTGAGATGAAGTCGGTTCTAATTTATTTTTCGAAATTAATTTCAAAAGATTTTGAGCTAATCGGTGAGCCTTTTTCTGACTAGCAAAACCGGAAAATTTCATTGCGGCAGTCAATCTACCTGCGACTTTAACTAACTCTACAGAGGAATTATTCGGGATAGGTAATTCTGACAATTCATGTTCAGATGGCATCGTGAAAGCCATCTTTGTCATTTCTTCTTCATTCCACATATGAACTGGGGCGGTCATAGCTATTTTTTTACCCGAATTATTACTTCCGAATATGTATCCGGCTATAGTTCTAAAACCATTAGAAATACTATCACGACTATTTCCATTTGTATTAACACGCGCTTGTATTGTATCATGATAAAGTCGTGTCTCAAAAGAACCAAAATTACATATTAAATCGTATTTCGGCTCCTCGAGTTCTCCTACCATGTATATTGCGAGGAGTAAACTGTATTGGTATTTTGTAATGTAGCGTTGAATAATTCATCACTAATGAGTTAGTTACTATTGAAATTATTCTTTATTATATTTGAAAATAGGAATTGGGTTCATTTTATGAGAATTCATGGAATTAAGTTTCAGATAAATTTTCATCACTTCCGTAAGTCTTTCATTAAGTTCTTTTTCATCGGAGGGATTGTCAATTTCATTCATAGCCCACTCTAATTCATCATATGTTGCACCTATCTGGTCTTCATCAGTTCTACCATCGGACCAAAGGCCGTCTGTAGGCGCAGCTTCTTGGATTTCTTGAATAATACCTAAAGATTCTGCTAAGAGATATACCTCTGATTTGTACAAATCAGCAATAGGAGAAATATCAACTCCTCCATCACCGTATTTAGTGAAGAATCCTACTCCAAAGTCTTCAACTTTATTTCCAGTCCCCACTACTATACCATTATTTGAACCTGCCAATGAATATAATGTTGCCATTCTGATCCTAGCTCTAGTATTTACCATAGCAATATCGGAAACCTCTTTCTTACTAAGTTCATTCTTCAAAACATCAAAAGTTTCAGATAAATTAATTATATGACTTTCTACATTATCCCAATTTGACCTCAACCACATCATATGTTGGTTAGAAAGATTATACTCAGAATCATTCTGATGTATGGGCATATTGATTACTAGAGTCTTCAAACCTGTTTTAGCACAAAGTGTGGATGTTACAGCAGAATCGATACCTCCTGAAACTCCAACTACTAGAGTAGAAATATTATTGCTATTGGCATAATTCAAAATCCAATTGGAGATGTCTTCACTAAGATTCTTCCATTTCGACATTCTAATACCACCTTAATGACATGCAACACCATATTTTTTCAGTCTCCAATAATTATATGGCCAAGGAGTAAGGAATCCTGCTATGAACATAGGTATGATTACCCACCAAGTAAGTTTGGCACCACCTGTTAAAACTAAATCTACTATATTCATTGCAGCCTCCATAGAAATCATTGAGATTAACGACATCCCCACTGCTACCCTAAAAGCCTCTTTTAAAGCCATTTGAGCAGATAATATTACTGTTTCAAGGGCAATAGAGGTCATAATTCCATTAAACATAGCCAGTGCCATAATCATCATAGGAGTCCAACCTGAATCAGTAAATACAAATTGGAATGCTGCAATAGTACCAAAATCGCCAATACTGCAACCAACTAAACACCACTTTGTATTGTGTGCTGATTGTTTCCAAACACTACTATCGCGCCAATTAAATTCTTCACCCTTACCATCAACAGTATAGCCTATCGATAGGATACTAGATGCCATTGAATCTCTAGATACATTATCGTGTTGAATGATAGCCATTCCTGATTCGTGAGAAACTTCCGCTGAATGGACTCCAGTTATTTCTTCAAGAGCATTTTTGACTCTATCAGAGCAACCAGTACAGGTCATTCCACCAACCTCTATTGAAACAGCCTCTGACATCTAATGTCTTCCACTAGGCACTACCTTTTGAAGGCGTGGTTATTTGCTAATTCAGTTTCATCTTGATTAGTCACGTTCAAGAAAGCATATCCTGTCGGTATCGACATGACCGTACCTAAGACCGCTGGCGAACTAGACCCAGTAGCTCTTGAGACTTCTTTGATTGAGACATGGAATAATGAAAAAACATTCACTCAATCTATTGAACAAAGAAGAAATGGAAACTCACCATTTACTTTTCTTGAAGGCCCACCTACTGCAAATGGAAAACCAGGAATTCATCATGTAATTTCTCGACTTTACAAAGATATGGTATGTAGATGGAAAACAATGGAAGGCCATATAGTTGAAAGAAAAGCGGGCTGGGACACTCATGGTTTACCTGTAGAAATTGAGGTCCAGAAACAACTTGATTTAATGTCTAATGAGGCTATTGAAGCATACGGCATGGAAGCATTTAATCAGAAATGTAAAGAGAGTGTGTGGACTTATGAACAGGCATGGAGAGAAATGACTGAAAGAATGGGATTCTGGGTAGATATGGACGACCCTTATGTCACTCTACATGATAATTACATAGAATCAGCTTGGTGGTCGTTGAAGCAAATGTTCGACAAGGGACTTCTATTCAGAGGACATAAAGTATTACCATATTGCCCTCAAACAGGCACTAGCTATTCGAGTCACGAGGTCGCACAGGGTTACAAAGAAGTCTCGGAACCAGCAGTTTTTATAAAATTCAAATTAACAGATAGCGATACCTCAATATTAGCTTGGACAACTACTCCTTGGACATTACCAGGGAACGTAGGTTTAGCAGTGGGACCTGAAGTAACTTATTGCCGTGTTAAAGTGACCGCTGAGCCATCTAATTCTTGGGAAGGTAGAGGGGGTGCAAATCTAGGCGAAGAGCTAATACTGGCTAAAGATCTGCTAGGGAATGTCCTACGCCATAAGATGGAAGTTTTGGAGGAATTTCCTGGTTCAGAATTAATTGGTAAATCATATGAACCACTGTTTCCGGGTGCAATAGATGGAAGTAATTCCAATGCGTGGACAGTAGTTGGAGCGGATTTCGTTACAACTAGCGATGGGACAGGAGTGGTTCATACAGCAGTTATGTATGGGGAAGACGATTATAATCTTGGTATGAAAGAAGAATTTCCCGCACAACATACAGTAGGTATTGACGGTAAATTTATTCGGGGCACTCACCAAGAATTGGATGGTAGATATGTTAAGGAGTGTGACTCAGATATTATTGACTTACTTAGTAAAAATGGTAGTTTATATCGAGAACACATCTACACACACGACTACCCACATTGTTGGAGAACTGATCATCCGCTACTATACTACGCAATGGATAGTTGGTTCGTAAAAATGACTGCAGTGCGTGAACAAATTATCGAATATAATGCAGAAGTAGAATGGGCACCCGAATGGACTGGTTCGAAAAGAATGGGAGAATGGCTCTCAAATATCAAAGATTGGGCTATTAGTCGTGAAAGATACTGGGGGACACCAATACCTGTATGGATTTGTCAAGATTGTCAGCATGAACATTGTATTGGAAGTATCGATGAAATGATGTCTATGAAAACAGATGACTCTCCTAAACCTCCTGAATTACACAGGCCATATGTGGATGATGTGAAATTAAATTGCAATAATGAAGGATGTTTAGGAGAAATGATTAGAGAACCTTATGTCATGGACTGTTGGTTTGATTCAGGTTGTGCTTCTTTCGCTCAATGGCATTATCCATTTGAAAATAAAGAAAAATTCGAGGGAGTTTTTCCGGTAGATTATATCTGTGAAGCCGTAGACCAAACAAGAGGGTGGTTTTACTCACTACTTGCCGTTTCAACTACTGTTTTCGATAATGTAGCATACAAAAGATGTCTTTCACTCGGACATATCCTTGACAAAGATGGTAAGAAAATGAGTAAGTCGAGAGGGAATGTAGTCAATCCTTGGGACCATTTCAATAAAGAGGGTTCAGATTCTATTAGATGGTATATGATGACACAGAGCGCACCCTGGACACCAACTAACTTCGATTCAAATGGAGTTAGAGAATCTTATGCTAAAATGTTTCTAACACTATGGAATGTACATCGTTTTTACTCGGATTATGCAGCACTAGATGGATTCGATCCAGAAGATAGTTTGGGGCATGTGAATGTCAAGGAGAGGAGTCCTCTTGACCAATGGGTATTATCACGTATGGCCACAGTAGCTGAAAGTTATCATGAAAATTTTGTATCATGGGATTTCCATAAAGCAGGGAGAGAACTAGAGAATTTTGTAATTAATGATTTATCGAACTGGTATGTCAGAAGATCAAGGAGAAGGTTATGGAATGAAGATGATAGTAATGATAAGAGATCTTGTCAACATACTTTACATGAAATTTTACTCACTGTTTGCCGTTTGATGGCACCGGTAGCACCTTTCATACCAGACCAAATCCATAGAGACTTGACTGGAGTATCAGTTCATCTTGCAGACTGGCCAGTTGGTTCATCACTAGTATCGAGTAATTTACCAACTCAAAACTGGGTACTAGAACAAGAAATGGCATTAGTTAGAAAATTAGCAGAAACAGGTAGAAGAGTAAGAGTAGAAGCAGGTAGAAGACAGCGATTACCTTGCAAATCTGGATGGATAGTAGGGGGGCCTGATATATCTGAATTTCATGATATCTTAGCAGAAGAATTGAACGTTGTTTCTTTGACAACAGAGGAAGACCTAGATAGGTTTCAAAAAATTGAAATCGCGCCTAATAGAAAAGCATTAGGGAAAAAGTGTAGGCAAGATTTACCAGCAGTATTGAATTTACTATCAGAAGCAGATCCAGATAATATTCTACTTGAGATTGAGGCAGAAATCTGTATCTTAGAAGGGTATGATATCACGATGGAAGATATAGAAATCAGAAGAGTGGAAAAAGAAGGATATGCGGCTGCAACTATTTCTGTGGATGAGATAGGAGATGTCTCACTGGTATTAGATATGAGACTTGATGAAGAATTATTATCAAAGGGATTATCGAGAGATATTATTAGACATGTACAAGCTAAGAGGAAAGAAATGAACCTTGAAGTTGAGTCATCTATAAAACTAGAAGTTTGGGTTGAAGGACAAGATCTGTTTGTGGAAGATTGGAACCATATCCAGACAGAAACTAGAGCAGGGGATGCAACTCTAAATAATGAAAAAATCCCTAAGGATCTCAATTCTTTTGATGTAGATGGAACAAATGTGAAATTTATTGTAAGCCTACTGGATTAAGTTTAGAACCGCAATATTTGCAATATTTAGCATTACTGTCATGACCATCTTTAGAGCAAAAGGGGCACGCTTGTGTACTTATTTCAGTGGATCTAACCAATTGATTTGTAATTATCCCAGTAGGGACAATTATCAAACTATAACCCATAACCATGATAAATATCGCGAGCATTTTTCCTAATGGCGTTTGAGGAACCGTATCTCCATATCCCGTACTCGTCAGCGTAGTAATTGCCCAATATACGCTCTGAGGTATTGAAGTGAAACCATTAGAAGGACCTTCGACTAAATACATCCCCGCACCTGTTATAAAACTAAGAACTACAATAGTAGATAGAAAAACAATAATGCGATTTTTAGATTGAATTATTGCCTGACTCAATGCATTGGCTTCACCTAGGTATCTAGTCAATTTAAATATCCTGAAAATCCTTAGAAGACGAAGTGCACGAAGTACGAGAAGACTTTGAAATCCGGCTAAAGGGAATATTAAACCAATAAAACTGGGTAGTATCGATACTAAGTCTACAATACCAAAGAATGATGTTGCGTATTTTACAGGTTTCATAACAGAGTATAATCGTAGTAAATATTCTATAGAAAAAAGAATTGTAAAGAGCCATTCGATGACATACAACTCATTCCCATAAACATGGTCAATTGAATCAACACTTTCTAAAGAAACTGCAAGTACAGATACAGAAATAGAAAATAACAGAATAATATCAAATAACTTTCCAGATGGTGTATCTGCCTCAAATATAATCTCGTGAATCTTTGATTTATAATTTGTCTTTAGATTGTTAGATTCAACTAAATCACTCATTTTTTCAACTCTTATTACACCATATTATCTTGATAGTTGTCTGGTAAAAGCATTTCTACAGCAAATAAGGGGTCTGGGTCTGTTGAATCATGATAAGCAATGAAAGAACCACCATCTGGGAGTATACCCATACTGGCAAAATCAAATCGGATATCTGCACCAGCGCCTGATGTAGAATCTAAATCTCCTTGACCAATATATGTTTGAGAATCAGGAATAAGGCTCTCTGAGAATTCTCTAACATGCCAAGCAACATCTATGTCAGGACCTGATGAACTTTGGTACCTTACATTTAGGACGAAAAGATCATGTATACCACTTGAATGATATTCCCATTCCTCTATAGCACTGGCAGATTCAGATAAATCATAAGTGTTGTTTTCCCACGTTTCACCACCATCCCATGATAGCAAGTGGTCTAATGAGTTTCCTTCCGAAATTACACAATGTAAAGCGCCTGATGAATCAAAAGAACAGTATTCTGAAGGAAGTGAAGAGCCATTTTCATTAGTAGCCGACCACCAATTGAGAGAAGTATCTAAAAATGCATCAGTACCATCAATAAAATAATCAGGGAAATACAAACCTCCAGAAGGCACAGGAAATGATCGCATCTCTTTATGAGGTTTAGTGAAATCCCACTCCACTCCTAACTCTGAAGAAATAAGATTGACTTCAATATTCTCTAGATTTGCGTCTCTATCGGGGAATGGGAAATAATCATAGTTTAGGCCATCAGTAGAAATTTGCCCACCTACATTTTGTACTTGATGCCAAAAATTAGATATTACTAGACTGGCATAGTCTCCATTACCATAAATACCGCCATTAATTGGTCCAATTACTTCGACTTGCCATGAACGGTCATAGAATGGCTCAGGAGTTCTATTGAAACACCAACTCCATTCTTGATCTTCAGCATCATAAAGAAACGCATAGAATTGGTCAGCCCCGCTAGCACTTGGATATGGGAACCACCCCATGGATATCAAATCGCCATTTGTTGCTTGGACTATACTTCCCTCACCTAAACCCTCTTGACCAGGTAGTGTTGGTTTTGGTTCTAAGCAACCGATTTGTGAGAAGAGAGTTGGTTGATATTCTTGCCAAGTATGCCCTCTATCTTCAGACCATGTAGGATATTCACCTCCAAAATTAACTATCCATCCTTCTTTAGTTCCTGCGAGATAGTGCTCACAACAATTTCCGCCTTCTTCATTTCCAAATACCGCCCATGAAGCATTGCCCCAGGTCTCATTAGAGAATGGAGAACTTACAATGAAATTTCTAGAGTCACTATGAGTTAATGGATCATCGACATAAATCAAATCTTCATCCCAATTAATTTCATCACTCATTTCTGATTCCACTGCTTCTAGACATCCAGCTGTAGCAGTAGCTGATACTATCAATATCACAAACATAGCTTGCACCACGGACAGGTCAGACACAATACTGTGCGATATGACACGACTTATCGGTGCTTCGCTATCAAATCTCAATTATTTAATGGATTAATTAGAATATTATTTTAATTTCCAAACAGGACCTTTTGGAGAGTCTTCAACTATAACTCCGATCTCATTTAATTGGTTTCGAATTAAATCTGCTTTCCCCCAATCTTTATTTTGGCGTGCAATTTTCCGCTGACTGAGTAAATCTGTAACTTGATCTTGGAGCCTCATTCTTTCACCTTCAATCTTTTCAATATTCACCATAATCTCTTCATCATCAGGTAAGATTCCTAGCACATCGCCTGCAAACTCAGATAACCAAGAGACCGCTGATGAAATTTCTTTATCTGAATCGGAATCTAATTTTTCTCTCAGATATTTAACAACTGATTGAATTTCAACTATTGCTACTCTAGTATTGAAATCATCATCCATACCATTGGAAAAATTTAATGCGGCCGTTTGTAAAAAATCTAAATCGTTCCAATCACTTTTACCTGATTTCAAAAGGCCTTCCCCATATGCAGACAATAATTTATGATAGTGACTTGAAGAATCTTGAAGTATCGTATCATTAAATTCGACAGGTTGCCTATATGGGGCATTGATTAAACTATATCTTAATTCCAATGGTTCAATCTTAGAAATTGCATCCCTTATAGTCCAAAAGTTACCTAAAGATTTACTCATTTTTTCTCCATCAACGTTAATCATCCCATTGTGCATCCAATATTGTACGACAGGATCATGGTTCAAGCAGCATTCTGATTGGAATATTTCTGCTTCATGATGAGGGAATATTAAATCTGAACCCCCGCCATGAATATCGAATTTTTCACCAAGATGCTGCAAGGACATTACTGAACATTCGATATGCCAACCAGGGCGCCCGTTCCCCCATGGGCTTGGCCAATATGGTTCGCCAGGTTTAGCTATTTTCCATAAAGCAAAATCTCTATGATTTTTTTTTCCAGAACCAGTTCCAGAAACTCTACCACCCGCTCCCTCACGAACCATCTCTAATGTTTGTCCTGTCAACTGACCATACTTCTCAGGAGCAGTATCAATTTCAAAGTAAACTCCATCGGATGAAGAGTAAGCATGACCTTTGTCTATTAAATTCTTAATCATGTCAATAATGCCGGGTATGGTTTCTGTAACTCTAGGATATGCATCAGCAGGGATCACATTCAGTAAATCCATAACTTCAAAATAGTCATCAATATTTCTATTCGCGACATCGAGAAAATCTATATTTTCTTCATTTGCAATACTTATTATCTTATCATCAATATCAGTAAAATTAGTGATATAATTTACTTTCAACCCACTCTTTCTTAGCCACCTTACTATGATATCGAAGGCAATGGCTTGACGTGCATGGCCAATATGGCTGGGAGAATAAGGAGTAATACCACATACATAAATTCCGACTTCACCATCGACTAATGTCTCTAAGGTTCTCTTACTGCGAGAACGGGTATCATAGAGTCGCTGCGCCATGCCTATCAAACCACGGTGCAAGTATTACAGTGATGAACCTCGCGCTGTTTCAATGAACTCAAGATACAAATTAGTATGTTTAATCCTCTCAGGATGCCATTGGACACCTATGCAAAATCGAAGTTCTTCAATTTCAACTGCTTCAATCAAGTTATCATGACTAGAATAAGCTGAAATCAATAGATCCCCTGCATTGCTAACTCCTTGATGATGAGTGGAATTAGCAGTAATATGTGAACCCATTATTTCCTCTAATTTTGTACCCTGTATGATGTCTACTCCATGTTCTGTAACTCTACCGTCCCAACCACCGTGATTTTCATGCCCTACTGTTTCAGGTAAATGTTGATGTAACTCCCCTCCATTTATCGCACATAACAATTGAAAACCTCTACATATACATAAAAGAGGTATGTCTTTTTCAATGGCAGATTTGATCAACTCAATCTCTGAAGCATCTTGAGTAGGATATATTTCATTAGTATATGAGCCACTATCCTGACCATATAAATTGGGATTAATGTCAGGTCCACCTGAGATTATTAATCCATCAATTCTATTCATAACTTCGGAACTACAACCTGGAGGAATAAGTAAAGGTATTCCTCCGCATTGCATTACCATCTTGTGATAGGTCGTAGGTAACACTACTGCATCTAAATCCCAATTCGCCCATTTAGTAGGTCGAGAAGGACAAGTAATACCAATAACTGGACTATTGCCCGTTGACATAACTAGCCGTACAAGACATAATTAATAATCAAATTGTATATTGTCTTGAAGAGGCTTGAATTAATCCCTCGAATACTGAATCTTGCCCTAACATTTCTGGATGCCACTGGGTTGAAATTAAGAATGGATAATCATCTAATTCGACAGCCTCAATCAAACCATCTGAAGTCTTACCCACTACTCTCAAATCTCCCGCATCAGATACTCCTTGATGATGCCCCGAATTCCCCATTATTTCAGAACCTAGTAATTCGAATATTAAAGAATCTTTTTCTAGTTTTACAATATGTTCTGACCAATTACCACCCGTCGCACCATGTTTTTCATATCCTTCTGTGGTAGGAAGATCCTGAAACAATTGACCACCTCGGATTACACAAAGTAATTGATGTCCTCGACAGATACAAAGAAGAGGGATTTCCCTATCTATTGCACCTTCTATTAGGGATATCTCCCATGAATCTTGTATATCACTAAAATCAGTTGTTTTTTCATGAGGAATCTGACTATACAAATTAGGATTGATGTCCCTTCCTCCAGAAATAACTAATCCATCTAAACAGTCTAACAGTTCATCTACATCATCACACTCAGATATCAAAAGAGGGATTCCTCCTGCTTTCCTGATTGCTTTAGGATAGTTTTCGGGTAACATTACAACAGATTGATTAGATATCTCATAATCCCTAGAATTTACCGAGGTAGTAACACCTATTAGTGGGCTCATTTTTTATTCACCCAATGACTCTCTCAATTTCCTCGCATGTCTGAAAGAAAGAATACCAGAAACCATAAACACAACTCCAATTATTATTAAAATTAGATGTGAAAATATTGTTAAATTACTTGCATCGGACCATGTCGAAAATATCCTTAGGCCACCCATTACTGAAATAAGTGCAAAAACCATAGAAGCATGCATGTAATGGTGCTTATTGGATATATTCTTATTTGAAAGGAAGCCTAAAATTATCAATGGCGCCCCAAAAATAGACGGTATTAATGCTGTCAAACTACCCGTATCACTGATTAGATATGAGGCGATACCAGACATAACAAGGAGGCCGCCACATATGATTGCAAAGTTTGGAACAGTAGTCCCCAAGAACTTGAATTCGTTGCTCATAGTTGGTCGAATGAGACTGACTTTAAGATTATACTCACGATTCATTATTCAAACTTGCAGTTGCATGGATTTCTTCGTCTCTAGCAACAATCTGCTCCCAAAGTAGTTCTGCAACATCTTTTACATCCATGTCAGAACCTACTGAGTCTAATCCGTCTTTTACCATGACTGAACAAAAGGGGCAGCCTATTGCAACTGTCTCACAACCAGTTGCTGCAATCTCTTCGGCGCGAATTTTATTGACTCGTTTATCAGAATCCTCTTCCATCCACATCTGTGCACCACCTGCTCCGCAACAAAAAGAATCTTTTCCATGCCTCTCTACTTCAACATCAATACCACCTAATACGGATCTAGGCTCATCAATAATGTCTCCTATACGACCAAGATAACAAGGGTCATGATAAGTGATACTAGTACCATCTTTATCAAATTCGGGAAGCTTTCCTTCTTCCTGTAGTTTCGCCATGATCTCTGTATGATGGAATACTTCTAATTGATCAGCACCATAATCAGCATACTCTTTCCCTAGAGTATGGAAGCAATGAGGGCAAGAGGCAACAATTCTTTTAACACCTAATTCTTGGAATGTTGTAATATTTGTTTCGGCCAACATTTGGAATAAATATTCGTTACCGGCTCTTCTTGCAGGATCGCCTGAACAACCTTCTTGCATCCCTAATATTCCAACATCTAATCCTGCCTCTTTCATCAGAGAAATTGTTGCACGTGCTACCTTTTGATTCCTTTCATCAAAACTAGCTGCGCATCCTACGAAATAAATATATTCTGCTGGCTGACCCACTTTGACATCTAAATCAGAAGCCCAGTCTGCTCTCTCATGTGGACCGAAACCATATGGATTAGATGCAGATTCTAGATTGCCCATAGCAACATTTAGTTCTTCAGGATAATCCATTGTTTCCATCATAGCATTTCTTCTCAATTCCGTTAGTTTAGGGACATGTTCAATGTACAGAGGGCATATATCCACACAGGCGTTACAAGTTGTACATGCCCAAACTGCCTCACTGGTGATTCTTGCTAACATTGTTTCTTCTGGATTTTCGCCCTTCAAGAGAATAGGAGCATATTCATTTGCATAGTTCCTAACATCATGGATTACTTGCATTGGATTCAAGCCTTTGCCCGATTCATAAGCTGGACAAACGTCTTGGCATCGCGCACAAGATGTACATGACCAACCATCAATAATCTGCCTCCAAGTATATTGATCAAATGTACTAACTCCAAAAGAATCGATATCAAGATCTTCTAGGGGAACCGCTTTGCCATCATCTCCTATCGCAAGAGGACGCATTTTACCAAGTGCTTGCGTGTCGTGGAAGAATACGTTTGGTATTGCCATAACTAGATGCATATGCTTAGAAACAGGAATCAATACTAAGAAGCAACAAATCGAAATCATGTGAGCCCAATAAGATGCTACTATGAAGTCCTCAGATAAACCGAGACCTGAGACCCAATGGCCAAGAGGCTCCCATATTGAAGAAGGATTCTCAGAGGATTCAATGATGAAAGAAGTAGAAGTTATCGTCAAAATAAGAACTAGAATAAAATTACCTTCTAATTGAGATTTACCTTTGAGTTTTTCAGGAGTAAAAAGTACCCTTCTAGTCAAGGCGGCTAAGGCACCCAAGAGAGCGGTTGTATATCCTAATTCAACAATTCCATTCCAAGGATTATTAAGGAATTCGGGTAATATTTTATCAGAGAAATAATTTGCACTTGCAAGATCTAACATGTCACTTCCAAGCATGAGGAACCCCCAGAACATTAGGACGTGCATCGTTCCTGCTACCTTATCTCTGAGCACTTTCTTTTGACCTAGCCAGCCTACCAACATTTCTTTAATTCTAATACCCCAAGAATCAAATCTATTATCCGGAGCTCCTAACATTACTAGCCTAGTTGCTTTCACTACTTGATATACGAAAAATGAAATAGATAAACCACCCATCAAGAGAAGTATAATCCAGCCGTCAATAGGACCGTATTGCATTTCTAAAGGGTGCATCATTTCCATCTTGAGTTGCCCCTAATGTGCCTCGGAAGAGAAACCGCACTTTCAATTAACCGATTGATTGAACGTACCCAATACTAATTTCCTATACCCATTACCGGTAGTCATGGCAACTGCCTTCGCACCCGGAAAGTGTATCTTATTTGGAGAGCATGCAGTAGTCTATGGGCACCCTGCAGTAGCAGTAGCAATCGATGCAGGAGTAGAAGTAAAACTAGATTTTTCTGATGAATGGGGAATTAAAAATTCATACTATGCAAATGAATATATGAAATACCAAGAAGATAAAAACCCACACATCCATTATATTATTAATGATGTTTTTAATTATGATGGCCCGCCTCTAAGAATAAACATTGAATCTAATTTATTTTCTGCAGCAGGACTTGGGTCTAGTGCCGCATTATCAAATGCAATGGGTGCAGCCCTCCATAAATTAACAAAACCTGAAGGCAAAATTGATCGTATTGAATTGGCCAAAATAGGGCATTCGGCAGAAGCCAATGCTCAGTCAGGAAGAGCTAGCCCCACCGATTCAGCGACTAGTTCATTGGGTGGTTGTGTCGTAGTTTCTGGTAAAAAAAATGATGATTGGGAGCATGTTTTTGATACTAGCCTAATGACACCAGAGGGGGAGAGAAAATGGTCAATACACAGTATTGATTTACATGAGAAAATAAGTAATTCGTGGCTCGTTCTTGGATTTACTGGAGAAGCAGCACCTACTGGTGACATGGTGTCAGGAGTAGCTAGTAGATTGAAAAAAAATCCTGCACTTTACGATGAAATGAAAGCAATTGAGAACATTACAAAGGCGGGTTTGAAAGCTCTGGAATTAGGGAATTTAGAGGCAGTCGGTATAGCAATGAATAGTTGTCATGAGAAATTAAAAATTCTTGGAGTTAGCACTCCGGCATTAGATAATATGGTGTCTATGACTAGACAGCATTCATTCGGTTCAAAACTGACAGGAGCAGGAGGTGGAGGATGTATGGTTGCCCTGACAAGTAATCCAGAAAGAGTAGCTCAAGAAATTGAGATATGTGGTGGTAGACCATTAATCTCTAAATTCGGTTCCAAGGGCGCTTATCTGAGAGAAAATTAACAAAATTAACCGCTTGGAATAGGGTTTTTGTTCGATTTAATGGCAACTATTCTTTATAAAGGGGACATAAGTGCGAATGATATGCTTAGTGACGAAGAACGCCTAACTGTAGTGAATGTAGTTGCATCAACCCGAGTCGCGGAAGAACTAGATCTTCCGGATATCGCAATTCAGTTGAATTGTGAGTATGAACCTGAACAGTTCCCAGGGGTTGTTTACAGAGTCGTTGACCCAAAACTTGCAATTCTTATGTTCCGTTCAGGAAGAGCTGTTTGCACAGGTGGAAAGAATGAACAAAATATCCACACAGGTATCGAAAGAATGACCGCTGATTTACAGAATGCAGGAATTGACACATGGGACTTAAAAGATGTTGAAATAGAAGTTCAAAATATGGTAGCTACATATTCTCTGTTCTATCCAGAAGACTATAATGGAACCGCTAGAATGGATGATAACAATACACGTGTTATTGATTTAGAAGGAGGAGAAATTAGAGCTGCAACAGATGAAGAAGTTGAAGCAAATGATGATCGAATCCGTGGAATTAGACAAGGAGAACCTTTAGCAGCACTTCCAAGAAAATTGAATCTAAATAATCTGACCTTCCACTTGCCTTTCGATAAAGTAGAATATGAGCCAGAACAATTCCCAGGACTTATTTACAGATTAGATTATCCTAAAGTTGTATGCTTAATTTTCGGAAGTGGAAAGATGGTTATCACTGGTGCAAGACACAAGGATGAGATTCTTGAAGCAGTCCAGTTCATACAAGATGAGTTAGCAGATTTACTGTGAAATTTAATTTGAGAAACTTCAATCGAGAGATTGATGTGTGAGTAACTATGCGAGAGCGCTATGCGCTCTCGGATTGAGACAGTTTATTTTTTGACCTTTTTATTATTAATTTCAATATTTTCAGGGATATATGCTCCTGATTATCAAACAGAGGAACTTGAAGAAAGTGAAATACGCATAGATTCAATATCTAGAAGTTCAAACTTAATTGATATCCCGGCTTGGAAAGTAAATGACAGGTGGAACTACAATGGTTACTTAGACATGGTAGATTTCATAGTTGATTCAGGAGTAAATACAGATTTAGAGACTCTAACAGGGACTTTGGAAAGTACGGTGACAGATATTTATTTGACTACAGTGGATAATAACCCAACTCTGGTTTACAAGGTTGAATCAGATGGTTATTATGAAGCAAATAGTATTAATCTTGACGGACAACCAGGAGATTTAGAAGTAACTATGAGTACTGTTTCTACAGTAAGGGTCTCTGATCTAGCAACTGTATCTCAAAATGCGGTGATTGATATTAATTTCTGTAGAGATTTTCTCTGGTGGTGCGTTGATGTTTCAGTTGGCACCCTAGAGGTAGACCAGTCTTATTCGCCCCCATTAGAAGGATATGACTTCCCGTTGTCAGTTGGAGAATCATGGAGTCAGAATTATACTGCAACAACGAATTATGATGGTCAAAGTGATTATGTAGATATTCCTGACGACAGCGTATCTCAAAGAAGTGCAAATTATGAAGTAGTCAGCCAAGGTTTTTCAGGCGTTAATTATGGGGGTTGTGGTACTTCATATAACATATCTAGTACGAATGCCGATGGAGACGAAACCGGCTACAAGTGGTTTTGCCCTTCAATTAGAGGAGATGTGAAAATGGAAACAATAGAAAGTTTAGGTTTCACAGCAGTTCATTCACTATCATCATATCAGGCAACTAGCAGACAAAAGACAATAAATATTGATTTAGAATATCCATTATCTCCAATTAATATGGATATTTCGGCTTGGATTAATGTGACAAATAATAATGGCAATCCGGTAGGTAATCAAGAAATGGAGTTTAGATATGAAATAGGAGGAGATATACAGAATATTGTAACTTCCGCGAATGGAACTGCACATGTAATATTTAACACCGGAAATCTAGCAGATGACTCATACTCAGGAAATGATCTAGGGAGTCATGGAATATTAGCATGGACCAATACCGAATCAAATAAAATCATAGGGGTGAGCACGGTAACAATCGACCCAGATGTTTTTGAAATTGACTTATATGTAAATCCAAATGGTGTTTCAGTCGAAAGGATTAGAGAAAATTCAACAATTACTTTGGATGAAAATATTGGATTCACAGGAATTAGAGGAGATAGTTTTGTTGCAAGTATACCTGTGGTAAATAAAGGATTAAGATTATCTCCAGCTGCTGTTTTGCAGATTACAGGTCCAGATGGTACAATCTCAGATGCAAATATACCTCAACTTTCCAGCCTCGAAGAAGCAAGAGTCGAAGTATCTTGGGAAGTTCCAGCAAATCAACCATTTGGAAATATATTAATGTCGTTTAACATTGAAATTGACGATGGAGATTTGACGAATAATGAGGGAGAATTCAGTCTTTTCATAGGGGCCATACCAGTCGCATTGTTAACAATTGTAGAAGAATCATTGACTCTTGATGAAGTGACTTTCAACGGGCTTAATTCTTATGACCCAGATGGAGGGCTTCTAGATTGCACCTTTTCTCTGGAAAGTCTATCAGGAGATATTGTAACATCTCAGGAAGATGATTGTATTTTCGAATACACTTGGAATGATGATGGTATTTTCACAGTAAATATGGTAATTACAGATGAAGAAAGTGATTTTGATTCAGTAAGTAGCGAAATTATTATCATTAATAGGGCACCTGAAATCACAGTCTCTACTGATTCTGAAACTAGTCCAGTACTATCTCCTATAACATTCGAAATAATTGAACGAAACGATCTAGATTCTCTTAATCCGCAGGCACCAGTAGATATCTTTTGGAAGGCACCTTGTGAACAAGGAAATCTAGGCATTAAATGCACATTGACACCAGAACAAGAAGGGCCGTACACCGTTGAAGTAGAGGCCATGGACGACGATGGGGCTGTAACAACTGAATCATATACAATAGATGTAACAAATATTGCCCCCTACAATCCAGAATGGGAAGTCCTATTTGACGGAAATAGAATGACTGCGAATTCTTTCGGGCTTTATACAGTGAATGAAGGAGACCAACTAACCATAAGAGGGTGGGCTGAAGATTCGGATAACGACATGTCATCATTAAGACATGTTTGGACTCCAGATGCAGAAGATTATCCTGACGTTAATGATCAACAAGAAGGCCTTGTAAGTTCAATAGAACATATTTACAATACGGAAGGTCAACATATTGCAACATTCCAAGTGTTTGATGATAATGATGAAAGTACAGATCTAATGACAGTACCATTCAAAGTGAATAATATCGCACCTATTATTCGCCCATTTTCTCAACCCTTACCTGTTGCGGAAGATCAGCAAATGCAGATATCGATTATAGTTCAAGACACCATCTATGATATGGAAAGTCTCGTTCCATGTTATGACATTGATCCTTATTCTAATTCAGATAATTTAGGTAATTCAAGTGATGATTGCGATATCGAGGCGTATTATTTAGAATATGCATGGCCTAATTCAGATACTGCTCCTGACCATATTGTATTCCACGTAACAGATAATGATGGTGCTATAGATTCCGTAAATATATCAATAGATGTCAGAAATATGAAGCCCAATGTAGGTATGACGACCAGTGAATATCAGCCAACTGCTGGTGAAATGATTATTTTAACTGGTAATGGAACTACTGATTCTGTTTATGATATGGATAATATGCAATACTGGTGGGACATGGATCTCTCAAAGGATACTGACGGGGACGGAGACAAAAGCAACGATCAAGACATTACCGGAAAAATGGTTGAATGGTCATTCTCCAATGCCAAAGATACAACCATTCAACTAACTGTATATGATGGAGATTCATCTGATTCAATGAGGATAACAATACAAGTGCAAGAAAAACCATTTGCACTCTCAGATGTTCTGACGAATCCAATGTTCATTGGCATAATAGTATTATCAATTCTTGGAGTTGTGGGGCTGCTAATGAGAAAGAAAAACATGCCACTAGTAGTATCTTCAATAACTGAAGGGAATATTATAATGGACGATGCTTTTGACGATCCTGAATTCGACCCCTTTAGTAAAGATAAACAAAAGCAAAAAATCAGTAAAAAGAGAATAAAACAGGATAAAAATAAACCTACTGAAAAGAATTCAGAAAATATAGATTCAGACTTAATAATAAATCCTAATGAAAATGAGATGCTACAAGAAATGGAAGAATTGAAGGCGAAACTGAAGGAATTGGAAGATAAAAATCTCTCAGCAAATGAAGTCATGAGTTCCTCAGAGATAGAAGAACTAATTGGGGAAGAGGAATAGGGCATTGTATGGTCAATCTATTCAAGCTTCTAGGTTTACCCGATCCAAACAAGACAATTCCTAGAATAGTCAAGAAGAATTTAGGGTCTGCAAATCCAGGACCGATAACTAATTCAAGAGCAGACTTCCATGACCTAGGAGATATTCTGTGGTCTGAGAGAACTGAAAGATTAACGCCTCAGGCTTACAGAAATATAATCTATATGAAACCTGATGATTATGATCGGATTCAACTAGATGGAATAGAAAATGATTTAGCAAGAGGGAACATGCTTCTTGTAGATATCAGTTCATTATCACATATGCCGGCTCAGAAGAATATTTCTAAAAGAAAAGTGGAAGATTTGGGAGAAAGAATGAATATCCCTGTATTTGCTTTAAATGAAAATGACTCATTATTGATGGTTCCTGGTTCAGGAATGAGAGTAGATACTACAAAGCATAGATTAGGTATGAAAGATTTAGAAGAATTGCCCAGACAATTAGATTCTTAGTATGAAACTTCAAAATCCCAATCATTTTTACTAGAACTAGGCCCTAATTTATTAAAATCTATCTGCATTAATTTTTGAGGCATATTTGAAGAATTAATTTTAGTAGACGTCATTATACTCTCAACACGAAGTATGGCTAAAGATGCTGAAGAACCCTCAGGTAATGGATGAATTTCTACTAACTTACACTGCAACGCAGCCATTGCTGATGAAAGAATCGGTAAATCATCGCTCGATAACATATTTCCACTGACTAATTCCCACTCTGATTCATCTATCGGTAATTTTGTAGAAGTCGTCTGGATGTTTTTTGCAGAATCTAGGTCTGCAGGAAGTATGAATACCATGCAGGGTGAACCTATTCCCGAATTGCGGAGATTAACTAAAGTGTCTCTTTCTTGACCATTTCTGCTCTTTGAGAGGCTGACGGTCATCAATGGAGGTGTATTTGATACCACACCTATGGATGACATTGGTGCAAGGTTTTGTATACCTTCAGAGCTTACTGTTCCAATCAGAGACACAGGACGTGGCATCATTAAAGAGGCCAACCAGTCCCTTCTTTGTTGATGCGATAATTCAGATAGGTTAGAAATCTTAGTTTCGCCATCTAACGATAAATTGGTATCTGGTTCCGATTCATATTTACCGTCTTCTAACCAAGTATCAAGTTCGCCCGATTCTACTTCAGATGCAGAAAAGGAGGTGAATTGACGGTAATTTTCCCAATTCAAAATATCTTTTTCATCACCGCCGCGTGATTTTTTCCTTTCGATAGATGCATCAGCATATGTAACGCATCTACGGAGAAATCGAGATACTACTTCTCTTCTCTGAGAAATATCCATTTAAATCACTCAATACCTAACTCTCTAACTAGTCGATCGACATGGCCACTGGCTCTAACATTGTATCCTACT
>CABXDN010000002.1 GCA_902511005.1 uncultured Candidatus Poseidoniales archaeon
GTTGACTCACGCAAGCACCTATGGGGCTACGAAACCAATGGAGAATGTGAAGTAATGGCCACCAGAGTTAATGATTTTACAATTAATATAGCAACAGCAAACGGTACTGGTTCTCAATCGGCGAACTTGATAATTTTACACTCGATGTATGAAATGGGAGTGCCAGTTAGTGGAAAGAATCTATTCCCAAGTAATATTTCCGGATTACCTACTTGGTTCATAATTAGAGCTAGTGATGCAGGTTATCAGGCACCTGGGGATCAGACTCATATCCAAGTAATGATGAATAAAGATACTTGGGAAAAAGATTTGAATAATGCTAAACCAGGTACTGTAATTATTTATAATCAAGATGTAAAGTTACCGATTGAAAGGGATGATTGCGTAGTTCTTCCAATGCCAATGACAAAGATGGCTAGGTCAATTAGCCCAAAAATGGCTAAACTTATGGCAAATATGTACTATGTAGGGGCAATGGCGCATATATTAAAAATTGACCAGGGAGCAATTGAAGCCGCTGTTTCTAATCAATTTGGAGGGAAAGAAAAAGCAATAGAATGGAATTTGCAGGCTATTGCTCAGGGTAAAGAATATGCTGAAGAAAATTGGGACTATGAATCCGAATACATGGCAGAAGCAAGAGATAAAGATCCAAATACATTCCTGATAGAAGGGAATGAAGCAACCGCTCTAGGTGCGATTTATGGTGGAATAAATATGCTCTCATGGTATCCAATTACACCTTCATCATCAGTGGCAGAATCAATAATTAGTTGGATTCCAAAGTTACGCGAAGCAGAAGATGGTGGAGCCACTTGTGCAGTAGTACAAGCAGAAGACGAATTAGCGGCTGCTGGAATGGTACTGGGCGCAGGCTGGGCTGGAGGTAGGGGGATGACCTGTACAAGTGGACCGGGGATTTCTTTAATGTCAGAATTTATCGGGCTGTTCTATTTCTCAGAAGTTCCCGGAGTAATTTGGGATGTTAACAGAGTTGGTCCATCTACAGGATTACCAACAAGAACACAGCAAGGAGATTTATCCATGCTTTATGAAGCAAGTCATGGAGATACACAACATATTGTATTAATTCCAGGAACTGTTGATGAATGTTTCGAATTTGGTTGGAGAGCATTTGATTATGCAGATCGATTCCAAACTATGGTATTTGGATTTGGAGATTTAGATTTAGGAATGAATAGATGGTCAACAGCTGGGTTCGAATATCCAGATATTCCAATGGATAGAGGGAAGGTAATTAGGAGCCAAAAGCAAATGGATGCTATTGCGAACTATGGTCGTTACAGAGATGTTGATGGTGACGGAATAGCATATAGAACTCTGCCAGGGAGTGGTTTGGACCCTATTCTTTACAGAGGCACTGGACACGATGAAGATGGTATCTATTCTGAAGACCCTCAAGTCTATCATTCCACTATGGAGAGGCTGAAAAGGAAAATTGATGGTGCTAGAGATCTACTTCCTGCACCTATCATAAGACAAGAGAAAGAAAAAAGTGTAGGAATAATATTCTATGGATCTATGGAAAATACAATCGTAGAGATTGATGATATGTTAGAAGAAACTGGACTTTCAGTGAGTACATGCCGTGTTCGTGCCCTACCTTACCACTCAGATGTTGAGTCTTTTATCGAGGAACATGATAATATTGTAGTTCTAGAAATTAATCGGGATGGCCAATTATTTGGTATACTGAGAAAAGAGTTACCCGTGCAATTACTTACGAAAATACAAAGTGTTGCATACAGCGATGGATTACCACCAAGAGCAAGAGTTTATGCTGATTTAATTCTTGAAACTATGAAAGAGGTGAAATTATGAGCATCTTAAAATTAAATGTGATAGACTTAGAAAAATCAGAATATAAAGGTGGGAAATCATCACTATGCCCCGGTTGCGGGCACGATCAGATTTCAAATGTTATTATCCAAGCGGCTTGGGAGAATGGAATAAAACCCGAAGGAATAGCCAAAATGAGTGGTATTGGTTGTTCTTCAAAAACTCCTGCATATTTCCTAGGCAAGAGCCATGGATTCAATACAGTTCATGGAAGGATGCCTTCGGTTACAACAGGCGCAAATATGGTGAATAAAGATCTATCATTTTTAGCGGTTTCAGGAGACGGAGATACAGCCAGTATAGGAATTGGGCAATTTATTCACGCAATTCGTAGAAATTTAGATATGGTTTATATTATCGAAAATAATGGAGTTTATGGATTAACAAAAGGCCAGTACAGTGCAACTGTTGAAAAAGGTTCGAAAAAGAAAAAAGGTACAATGAATGAGCAATCACCAATTGATTTGTGTGCTATGGCAGTTAATTTAGGTTGCAGTTTTGTTGCAAGATCATTTTCAGGAAGTAAGAAACAGTTGACTGCGTTACTAAGGGCTGCTATGAGTCATAAAGGAATGGCGATTATCGATGTTATTTCTCCGTGTGTTACCTTCGCGAATAATGATGAATCTTACAAATCATATAATTACGTTAAAGAGAATGACGAAGTACTGCATATAGTAGATTATATTGCACATTTCTCTCCTATCGAAGCAGTAGAAGTACCTGCAGGGGAGTTCAAAGAAATAAAATTATTCGATGGTTCGACACTAAGACTTGAGACAGTGGGTAATGAACATGACCCCACAGACCCAGTAGAGGCCCTAAGGGCGATACATGAAGCTGATAGAGAGAGTAGGCATGTAACCGGTCTACTTTACTATAATCCGGACAAAAAAACCGCTACCGAAACACTGGGATTGACAAATACGCCTCTAATGGCTCTACCAGAATCAGAACTAAGACCTAGTGAACAGAGTCTTAAAGAACTAAATGATGGTTTTAGAACTAATTGAGTATTTACTTTTAGTATCGGTTTTCTTGAAATAGAGATGCCTTCTCGGACGTGCAATAGTCCCTTAGTGTAGTGGTCCATCATGTGGGGTTCTGGATCCCACGACCCTGGTTCGAATCCGGGAGGGACTACCAAAATAACTCGTCTTGCAGGCAATATAACTAATATCTTCCAGTATATAGAATAAACATGGAAGTTGGAGGCGCTTGTACTGTTACAGAATGTAATGGACGAGTCATGTATGGAAGCGAATATTGCTATAAACATAGTAAAACTGAAACTCCCTCTGTTAATATGGAAAATAAGGAAAATATCGGAACAAATCCAGAATGGATCAAAAAAGGAGGGCTTTATCACAAATTAGAGGCCAATAACAAAGAAGAAAAATCTGATCAGAAAAATAATTCGAATAATCCACTTCTTGTTGGTATAATTTCTGTGATTTTTGGAATGTTATTATTTCTTAGTGGTACTTCAGGAAGAGTTGATTCTTCTGATGCAATTGACGACATATTATGTGGTTGTTGTTGTATGAGCCTAGGCATTATTGTGATCATAATTACCATAGTTAGAAATGGTATCCAAAAGATGAACTAGGCATCTGTAATCAAAAATCTAGAGAACGATTTAGTATCTGAGATACCCAACTTAACATCATTATTATCATGAACCAACCCAGTGCTATTTTCCCCCAAGGTTTAGATTCTTTTATTGGAGGAAAAGGGTCAATACCTGCATCTATAGCTGCTGCAATGATTTCTAATTCTTCTTCAATAGTTTCGGGCTTTTTCATATCATCACACTCAAGGTTCAGTAGTAGGGTCCCAACCCGAAATATAGGATTCTTCAAGCAAATTAAATTCTTTTTCAAAACCTGATATATCAAAATTCAATGATTGTAAATTTTCTATTATTCGATTAGGATTACTCGATTTAGGAATTGTAATTGCACCCGTGTCATAAACCCACTTTATTGCGGCTTGAGCAGAGGTGCAGCCTATCGAATTGGCTATTTTCTCTATATTGACATCGTTTACTTTTTGCCCTCTTGCTAATGGAGAATATCCCATTGGAATAGCACCAATATCGATTGTGGCTTTTCTCAACTCAGGCCTTTGTAACCAAGGGTGGATTTCTATTTGATTAACTGAAGGCAAAATTGTCGCGTAATCACGCATATCTCGAAGATGCGCTGCCCCATAGTTAGAGACGCCGATTGCACGCGTTAAGCCAATTTTCATGCATTCTTCCATTGCATTCCATACATCTTCTCGAGCAGAAATATCTTCAGGGGGCGCATGAACAAGATAAAGATCAATATAATCGAGACCTAAAAGTGCTAAACTCTCGCGACACCTCTGCAGTGTTTCATCATATCCAGTTGCATGTACTCTTCGTAATTTAGTAACTATAAATATCTCTTCTCGAGGAATGCTAGATTCACGTATAGCTTCACCAACCGCTTCTTCGTTACCATAAGCAGTTGCAGTATCAATTAATCTATATCCTTGATTAAGTGCATGTATGATAGATGACTTACATTCATTTTTATCCATCTGCCAGACACCTAAACCGAATCTTGGCATTACTATTTCAAAAAGTTTCGAACCATCTTCAGCATCGGTATGACCTATCGTCACACTATCCACCATGATAATCGGTTCACGTACTGAACTTGAGTCATTCGACGTGCTGGTTTGAAATCATTAACCTTCTCGAGAGTGCATGGGCGAGTTACCGGAAGGCGTGGAATTACCACTGGCTAGTGTAGCAATACCAAGACCCTCTGCATCTCTAATTATTAGTAGAAATAATTCTGGAAAGGAAGAAATATTATTGTGCCATCGTGTATCAGAAGTTCCTGCTTTCCCTGATTTCTGGGCATTTCCTGGAGGAGGAGTTAGTAGAGTTGATAGACAAGTAGCAGAGGAAAATCCTGATTGGTTATCTCATACTGAAGACCCAGTTTCGACTATTACTTTACTAAGAGAATTAGTTGAAGAAGTTGGTTTCGCACCTGATGGTGAGGGGTCACTAGAATTAGTAGATGAAAACATACAAAATAGTGTTTGTGAAGATAAAAATGCATGGAGTAGTTTCGTTAAACAAAATTTACTCAAAATTGAAAATTTTAACTCGCAAATCGTTGCTGAACGTACTATGCCTCCTTTGGCTCCTGTTCGATTCACAAATACTTTTCATCATTTATCTATAGGTGACTCTAAGATTGAGCCACGATTTCCCGAGGGATTATCTGAATTTGATGAATATAGATGGTGGCAACCTAAAGAATTACTAGATTTTTGGTTAAAAAATCAAGTAAGATTACCCCCCCCACAAGTTACTCTAACAAGAGACATTGTTCAAGCAATTAATGAACGAGGAGATTTAATCTCAGCATTTGAAAAGTTACATGAGAATCCATCAAAAGGGTACCATATCTTAGAATTTGCACCAGGAGTTGAATGTTTACCCTTACCAACTCAAACATTACCTCCTGCAACACACACTAATTGTTACGTTTTAGGAGTCTCTGGAGGAGAGAGAATAATTGTAGATCCTGCTGCAAAAAGTAAAGAGGCACTAGATATATTGAGGAATAAGGTCAGAGAAATTGAAAGTACAGGAAGTAAAATTGTTGCAACAATATTTACTCATAAACATCCTGACCATATTGGAGACTTGGAGAACATATCAGAGATATATCAAGCACCCATATGGACGAGTAAAGAGACATTAGAAATAATTCCTAAAAGTGAATCGGATAAAATCCTGAAAGAAGGAGATGATTTCAAATTAATCGGAAAGGGGGGGTCGATATCTTGGAGCATAATAGAGACTCATGGGCATTGCCCAGGGCATATCTGTTTGGTAGGAGATGCAGGTATTATTAGCGGAGATAATGTGACTGTAATTGGGACTATTCTAGTACCATCAAGTGATGGAGATATGAATCAATACTTAGAAGGATTAGAAAGAATCAAAAATCTGAATCCTCCATTATTATTCCCAGGACATGGTCCGTTCTCAGCGAACCCTCAGAGATTACTAAACAGATATATTACTCACAGAAATGAAAGGCATATGTTAGTGTATAATGCTGTGAAAAATAATTATAAAGAGCTAGAATCGATTGCTAAAAAATCGTATGAAGATACTCCTGATGCACACCCGGCCTTACTAATCGATCAAACATTATCACACCTTAAAGGGCATATTAAATCAGAGAATATTAGAGAAGAAGGTGGGCGATATTACATAAATTGACGATATAGGGTTAAAATTTAGGTCAATATTGAATAAGTAAGCATTACTAGAAGGGGTATAAAATAGGAGATTTTACAATGCCAGACGATAGATGGTGGGACAATGGAAAATCAGAAAAGGAAGAGCTTGGTTCTAAAGAAGAAGTAGAAGAAATGATGAACCATACTGAAATGATGAACATCAAAAGAGAAGAAGAAATAGCGCAAGCACAGCATGAATTCAATATGAATAAGATAAATCAAGAAATACTTGAAACAAAAGCTGGAAACCCTACTCCTGCAACGATAAATCAAGGCGCTGTGATGAATCAAACAGAGAAAGAAGGTCCATTTAGTTGGATGACAGATGATCCAGGATATCTTTTTCTAGCAATTATTGTTTCTTTGGGACTTGTAGGGTCAATTGTTGCTTCAATATTGATACAAGATGTAGATGAAATTTGGGGGACGGCTGATGGTACCGTCTTAGAAGGTACTGAATGGTGGGAGTCGGAGCCTCTTGAGGAAGAAGATTGTCTATACGATGAGTACAACGATGAATACTACGACTGCATATACTATTACACATATGATTGTGGAGCAGATGTCGTCTATAATTACTCCATATTAGGAACGGAATATATCGGAGAAGAATTTGATTGGTTCCTAGGAAGTTTTGATGATTATTGTTTAGAAATTGTTAAGAACGAAATATTGCCATTGGGTCACCCGGTCAAAGTTTGGTACAAGCTTGATGATAATGGAATTAGTCAAATGGAACCACCCAGTGATAATGGTGCATTTTTTGCATTCTTCGGACTGTGTTGCTTACTACCTATTTTGTTAAGTTTACTGTTCTTTATGTATTTTGAAGGGAATAATGACCAATATGAAAGTTCGGAATCTAACGGCAGTAATGAAGTTCATCATTACCACCATGGTGGAGGAATAATGGGAGGAGTGTATTATGGAAGCCCATGGTATAGGAGACCATGGTTCCATCGCCGAAGAAGTAGAAGGAGGGTACGAATTTCAAGTGGAGGAGGTCGTCGCTCAGGCGGCGGTGGTCGTAGCTCAAGTGGCGGTGGTCGTCGCTCAGGTGGCGGTGGTCGTCGCTCAGGTGGCGGTGGTCGTCGCTCAGGTGGCGGCGGAAGAAGATCTCGTTGATTCCTGAATATTATGGAAGTGGAAAAATGGAAACACATTGGGAGGGAATCCCCAAACTCCCAAATTGCGAAGGTAAAGAAGACTGGATTAAAGTCTCAGAAAATGTCTCATTGAGAGTTTTTTTATGGAAACCCATAGATAAATCTCTTAGAAAGTTATCACCAATAGTCATGGTTCCAGGGTGGGGATCGGTTTTCGAAGGCTGGAGGCCTCTGATCACAGAATGGGTTGGAAGAAGGCCAATAATATACATTGAAACAAGGGAAAAATCAAGTGCTATTTTTGAAACTAAGATGGAAATAAAAGATTTTTATATGAGCGAATTCACCAATGATATAGCAGAAATAATAAGGATTCTCGATTTAAAAAATGATTTGCACTTCTTCTCATCATCCCTAGGCTCAACAATACTAATCGACGGTATGCAATCTGGGGCAATATATGGGAAAAGTTCAATCTTTTTAGCTCCAAATCAAAGATTTATATTCCCACTATGGGCTAAAATTTTGATTAAAATGCCCTTACCAAATTTTACATTAAAATGGCTGATTAAAGCAGCAGTATGGGGCGTAGAAAGAAAAGTGAAAGAAGATGGGCAAAAGATTCGTTATCGAAGAACACTATTGTCTCAAAATTTCGAAAGGATACGATTTTCTGCAAGATATTTAATGAAATATACATTACCAGATAATTTATCAAATATAATTATTCCATGCGCAATAATAACCGCAGATTCAGATAAATTACATGGTGTAAAAGACATAGAGAACATTGCAGATAGGATTCCTAATTCAAAGATAATACAAGTCCCATCTAATCAATATGCGCATGAAGCTGATTTTCTCAAAGAGATTGAAGATTTTCATGAATCTATATAATTACAGTACATAAGCCAAAGCGATTGCCTGATGAAGGATGGCTCTTACCGGATAATGAGATACATGCGTGAGCAGGCCTCATCTTTTGACGTGGCACGTATTGTGCGTGAGCTTTCAAAGATGATAGGGGCAAGAGCAAGGAAAGCGTATCAACCGCATTATGAACAGGTCGTGATACGACTGAATCCCAAAGGCTCACCGTCTTCTGATTTAGTAATAGTTAGTGGAAGGAGGTTGTATCTTTCTCAACGAGATAGGCCTATGCCATCACAACCATCACAATTTGCAATGGTACTTAGAAAACATCTCAATAATTCGAGATTAATAGAAGTGGCACAATTAGGATTTGATAGAATTATATCTTTAACTTTTGAGCATGGGAGTGGAAAATTAAAACTAATAATAGAACTATTCAGAGATGGTAATGTATTACTTCTGGATAACGAAGACATAATTATTCAACCATTAACGCATGCTAATTACGCCAGTAGAACACTGAAAAGAGGCGTCAAATATGTTTCACCACCACCTGCTATAGATCCTCGAGAAATTGATAGAGTAAAACTAGACCAACTACTCGATGGAAGTAATGATGATTTGATTAGAACATTAGCAGCAAGAGGTAATCTTGGAAGAATATATGGTAGCGCTATTTGTGCATCGGCAGAATTAGATGAGAAACTAAATGCTAAGGAACTCGACGATAGTCAAAGAGAAAAATTGGATAGTTCGATAAAGATGTTACTAAATGAACTTGCCGAGAATCAAAGCAGTAGAATGTGGTTTAGCAATAATGAGACTCTTAAATTATGGAATAATTCTGTAAACACTTCGGATAAAGATAGCGCAGCAGAGGGCATTACAGAAATAGCGCCTATAGATTTAAGATATTTAGACCATGATTTGTCAATTGAAATACCATCTCTATGTCATGGCTATGATTCTGTATTTGGCCCTCATGACGCCTCAGCATTTATACGAAGAGAAGAGGAAAAACTTGTCAGCATTGGACAGGATGAAGGAGAAAAAAAGGCAAAATTAGAGAGAAGAGCGGATCAGCAAAGAAATGCGATAGGAAGATTTCTATCACAGGCGGCTATTAGTCAAGAATTAGGTAAAGCAATGCAAGAAAATTGGACGCATCTAGAACATATAATGAAGGAATTTAATGAACAAATATCTAAACTAACATGGCAAGAAGTCGCAGAAAAATCTAGACAGGTACCTTGGATTGATAGGCTGAATCCAGAAAAAGGGACTTTTGTGGCATTTCTTCCGGATGAAGAGGGAGATCCTGGGTCAAGTGTTACTCTCCATGCCAATAAGTCAGTGCATCAAAATGCACAAAGATATTTTCAAGAGGCAAGAACCTTGAAAGATAAATCTAAAGGTGCAGAAAAAGCACTAAAGGATACTGAAAATTCTAAATTAAGGCAAGAAAAGAAGAAAGCAAAAGATGTTGCGGCTGGAAGAGTTAAAGGACTTCAGAGAAGCAAGAAGTTTTGGTTTGAAAAATATAGGTGGGCAATTCTTGAAGGGGGACATATATTTGTTGGAGGAAGGGATGCTAGAGGAAATGATACAATAGTACGTAAACACCTCAATTCAAATGATATTTATGTTCATGCGGATTTACATGGCGCACCTTCTTGTTCACTGAAGTTAAAGGATGGATTCAGCCCATTAACAGGCATCACAAATCTACCAGAAGGAGTTATTTCATTGCAAATTACTCAGAACTTAGGGGAAAATGTAGAAGATGCAAGAGACCTAGATGAAAAAATACTCGCTCAGGCGGCTCAAATGGCAGTTTGTTGGTCCAGAGCATGGGGTTCAGGAGGGGCTGCAGCAACTGCCTTCCATGTTAGACCTAGTCAGGTTTCCAAACAAACTGAAAGTGGAGAGTCACTTGGTAGAGGAAGTTTCGTTGTAAGGGGAAAACGCACCTGGCACAGAGATTTACCATTAGAATTGGGAATGGGCATAGGGGTGATTAACGGAGTGCCATTACCAATTTGTGGAACTATTGAAACAATTTCAGGCATGTTCGAAAAATGGATCAAAATTACCCCAGGTAGAGAAAAGAAAGAATCTATTGCTAATAAAATAGCTAAGGCATCGGGGCTTACTCAAGATGATGTTTTAGCATCTTTACCCCCAGGTGGATGCACGATAGAAGACTATGGAATCATGAAGAAGACTTAGAGGCAATATTCCATTCTGGAGCAGTTATTGCGTACAATGCCGCATCAACATATGTATCATAAAGCAATTCTCTATCTTTTATTATTCCCTCAAGCCTCATACCTAATTTTTCTGCAACTTTACGACTAGCAAAATTTTCAACCGCTGCTTCAATTACAAAACGATGAATTTGGTTATTCGAAATTAAATTATTAATCAAAGATATGCAACAACGATTTACTATTCCTTTACCAACTTTCTCTTCAGATATCCAATACCCCAATCCACATGATTTATTATCCCAGTCAATCCAATTAATACTAATAGTGCCAACTAAATCATTATTTTCTCTTATCAACCAAACACCTGAACTTCCTTGAATACGATCTTTCTGAGAGATTTCAATGAAATCAAGTTCATCTTTGACAGACAAATTATTATCTAGCCAAGGTAACCATTCTCTGAGATATTGTCTGTTATCATCTACTAATGAGAATAATTCTACGGCATCTTCAGAGGTCGGAACAATAATTGATAATTCATCATCAACAATAATTATTGGAGATAATATAAACCCTAATTTATCATGGTTATTATTGAATCCTGAAAAATTAGACATATAGGCCCCTAAGGGCTTTATTATTTGAATTTCATGCATTAATTAGACTTTTATATTGAAAAATCGGAACGGCCGAGACAGTAATGATTCAAGAGTGAAACGCTATCGGACGACCATGAGTGGCCAGAATTGGACTTATGGAAATTATTTACAGTTAGAAGAATTACTAAGTCTTCAGGGCGATGAAAGAGGCATCTCATCTGATGAAATGCATTTTATTATTGTTCACCAAACTTTCGAATTATGGTTCAAGCAAATAATTAGAGAACTGTCTGAGGTGAGAAATCTACTCTCTCAAGAACAAGTTCCAGAGAAAGATATCCCCAAAGCAGTTGAACACTTAGGAAGAACTACTGAAATTTTCAAGTTGATGGGGGCTCAATGGACTGTTATGGAAACCCTAACTCCACAAGGTTTCCTATCATTTCGAGATGGTTTGGGTTCGGCTTCGGGGTTTGAATCTTTTCAAATGAGGAAATTCGAGATACTTTTAGGACTAAAAAATGAAGATAGATTATTTGGCATGGATCCGATTGATACATTCAGAAAACTAGCTGGTAATAGCGATAATGATGCTGCCATACTTTCAGATTTAGAACAAATGGCATCAAATCCATCATTAGAAGAATCATTAATGAAATGGATTTCTAGAACCCCAATAATGGGTTCTATTTATGCATCAGAGAATGATGTCGAATCTGTTCAAAACTATGTTAATTCGCATTTAGCTGCTCACAAATCAATGGGAGAATTGGCAGCAGAACGAATGTCTGGGTACGGTGTCTCAGATATAGAAAAGGCAAAAGCAAGATTTAATTCAGCGCATGAAAGTGCCATCTCATTTCTCATGCCTGAAGGAAAACTTAGTAGGGCGAGAGCGAGTTTGTTGTTCATAGAATCATATAGAGAATTACCACTTTTAGCTTGGCCGAGAAAACTTATAGATGCAGTTGCAGAATTAGAAGAGTCTATGGTAAAATGGAGGCATTCACATGCAAGAATGGTAGAGCGGATTATGGGTAGACGCATTGGGACAGGTGGAACCAGTGGAGTAGATTATCTAGACAAAACTTCTCAATACAGAGTTTTCAAAGACCTATGGGCTGTTCGAACAATTCTAGTGAAATCAGACTCACGACCTGATTTGATAAATCCCAGTTTCTATGGTTTCAACTCTGATAATGTATCATAATAACTAGTTTGCTAATAGCACTATTCAAGACCATAACCTCACTCGAAGAGTTATGCCTAAAGCAGTGATATGTGCTTATGCAAGGACGCCTCAAGGTAAATTTAGAGGCGCTCTGTCGAATTATTCGGCTACAGAACTCGGTTCTAAAGTAGTAAAGAACCTTATGGAGAGAGTGAATTTAAATCCTGAAAGTGGGATAGTCGATCAAGTATATATGGGGCAGGTTTTACAAGCCGGTTCTGGACAAGCACCTGCTAGACAAGTCGCAATAAATGCAGGTTTACCATACTCAACACCATGTACTACGATCAACAAAGTTTGTGGTTCTAGCCTGAAAGCGGTGATGATTGCAGCTAGTGATATAATCTCGGGACATGCTAATGTAGTAATAGCTGGAGGCATGGAATCAATGAGTAATGCACCATATTTCATCCCAAATATGAATAAAGGAGATGATATTGAATTTAAATCTCTGAAATCAATAATGACACATGATGGATTGACAGATGCCTTTGACGGAACGACAATGGGTATGACAGGAGAAATTGTTTCTTCTGAATTTAATCTTTCTAGAGAACAATCAGATGCATATGCTGTACGTTCACATGCTTTAGCTAATGCTGCATGGGAAAATGGATGGTTAATAAATGAAGTAATTGAAATGGAGGAGCTTAGTCGCGATCAAGGCATTAGACCTGGGACAAATATGAGTACTTTGACTAAATTAAAAGCAGTATTCAAAGAAAATGGGCAAGTGACAGCAGGTAATGCCAGTCAAGTATCGGATGGAGCATCCGCAGTTTTAGTTTGTTCAGAGGAAATGGCTAAACAAAAAGGATGGCCTATATTAGTTGAAATCTTGGACTATACTACATCAGGAGTTGAACCAAAAAGAGTCATGGTAGCACCTATATCTGCTGTAGAAAATATTCTTCGGAAAAATAATTTAGATATTATGGATATAGATATTGTAGAACATAATGAGGCTTTTGCAGCAGCGTCAGTAGCAGTACAAATGGCTCTTAAAATACCTGAAGATAGATTCAATGTCCATGGAGGTGCTGTTGCATTAGGGCACCCATTAGGAGCTACTGGAACACGCTGTCTAATGACCACAATTAATGCATTAGAAAGAACTAATGGGAACAAAGGAATTGTAACTATCTGCCTCGGTGGAGGCAACGCAGTAGCCATGTTATTAGAAAGAAAATAATAGTGATTAAATATAATTTACGACTTTAAAGCATCATTTAATCAGTCAATGCCCTTATGTGGGGGTCGCTGGCCGTTCTATATCATGGTCAAGCCAGCAAGAGCACATACCCGCTTTGAAAAAGCACGAATTATTGGCGCTAGAGCACTGCAAATTAGTATGGGAGCACCTTTGTTCGTATCAGAAGATGAATTAAGACAGGAATTTTCTGGAGAATTGATTCAACTTTATGGTGTGGATGATGCCAAAGAAAGAGTTGTACTTGACCCTATGAAAATTGCTACTCTTGAATATATTAAACACCGAATACCAATTGATGTTGAACCTCATCTTGATGAATAAAACAAAAATATATCTATGACAATTAGGTCGTGAGATAGTGGGATTCGAAAGAGTCAATATTAGCAAACTAACTGCTGCCATTATTGGATTGACAATAATTGTAATAGCAGCTGGTGGAGTAATCAGAATTTATGATGCAGGAGAATCTTGTCCTGACTGGCCGACATGTTTCGGAACATGGGGTTTCGATGTATCTGAAGAGGATCAGCAAGAATGGTTCGAGGAAAATCCTGATGAGATAGACTCTAGGGGTTCTTGGCATACTTATACATCGTTCCAGATCTTCACAGAATGGATTCATAGACTCTTAGCAGGAACTCTATTAGGGCCATTGGTATTATTGAACTGGTGGATAATAAGGAAAGATGAAGAATTAGTAGGAGAGGTAGAACTGGCATCTTTAGTATCTGTTATTCTAATATTGTGGCAAGGTTTCCTAGGATATGTAACGGTGAGGATGGATAACCTACACTGGAGTGTAGCACTCCACTTAAGTTCTGCATTATTATTTTTAATGTCCCTAATATGGATTTGGTTAGCAACGGTTAGAGATAAAGAAGAGATTCCTGATTGGATTGCGTTCGACCCTATATTGGCAAGAAGATGGAAAAATCGTGTAATTTTACTTTCATTTGGAACTTTCATTAGCCTATTCGTAGGAGTATTTGTTTCTACTACCCCTGGTGCAAATCAAGGATGTGGAGTATTGGGTTTTCCGAATTCTTGGCCTTTGTGTAATAGTTCATTATTAGAAACAATTACAGATTACGAAGCACAATCGCAAATCATACATAGAATAATCGTTGGTTTAGTAGGCTTAATTCTTGTTTTTACATGTTATATTATTTGGAAAGAAAGTAGAGATGAAGAATATGGCTCGTTACTATGTAAATGGATTTGGTCAGCCACCATTCTATACTTACTGAATATGGGGTTAGGAGGGTTGTATGTTCTTTCTGCCAAATTAGAAGGATTTGAAATAACATATTTCGAGTTACTATCGTTAATACATCTCATGATTGGATCTTTGACATTTATTATATTGACAACTCTATTATTAGCAGTCAATAGAGTCACGCTATTTGAGAAAAAATATCTAGTACCTGATAATAGCAGTCAATGAGTTTCAAAGACTAGTGGTAGTAGGGGCTATTATGTCAGAGACGAGGGCACTAGGGAATACTCTCTTTTCTTTAACAAAACCAAGAGTCGTTGTACTATTACAGATAACTGCAATGTGCGCTATACTTAGTCACGATTTAATAAAATTAAATACAGTAGATGGCAATACTTTAGAGAATATGTTTATCGTATTTATTGGAGGATATTTGACCGCAGGTGGAGCCAATTGCATCAATATGTGGTACGATAGAGATATTGACCCAATTATGAATAGAACGTCGAAAAGACCTCTTTCTGTAGGAGAAATATCCCCTAGAACCGCATTAATATATGGAATAATGATATCAATAATTGGAACTATTTGGTTAGTAAAAATGGCTAATCAAGTCGCTGCATTTTGGGCTCTTTTTAGTATACTCTTTTATGTATTCATATATACAATTTGGTTGAAAAGGTCAAGTACACAAAATATTGTCATAGGTGGAATAGCAGGTTCAACTCCGCCAGTAATAGGATGGTGTGCTGCAGAAGGAGATTTAGAAATATCAATTAGTACATTCCGAGAATTCATAAATTCAATTTTTGAAATTGGAGGCTATATGCCATGGTTTATGTTCCTATTGATTTTCTTATGGACCCCCCCTCATTTTTGGGCTTTAGCGCTATATCGTTCCGAAGAATATGAAAAAGTAGGTGTTCCAATGTTACCCAATGTTAAGGGTAAAAAAAGAACATTGGTAGAAATGAAAATTTATGCAATAATCTTGATATTATTGTCAATAACCGCTCCTTTAAGCTATCATGAGATAGATTCTTGGAATGAAATCAATTTTAATATCAATAACTCATTAATTATCTTAAACACAATGTCACTAAGTATTTGGTATGGATTAACTGTTTGGAAAATTGATGTAATGGAAGAATATGATGAAAATGATAGAATGCCATCCGCATCTCATTCATTTTTTGTATCTCTAAGTTATCTGGCATTTATGTTCATTGCCCTAGTATTATCAAGTGTAGGATTTGAAGGATCTTTGATAAGTCTGATGATTATAGTGATTCTAATATCACGTAATACGAAAAGTAGAAAGTAATTTTAAAAATCAAAGAACCCGAATAAGTAGAATTAGAATCCGATGGATTCAAACACCTAGTAGTTCGTCCACGAATCGTAAGAACAGAGGTATCAGAGATGAAGGAATCAGAACTAATCTATGATTGGAATACCATAGACTATGAAATCAAAAGAATTTCATCTCAACATCCACACGATGTTTGGTTCGATGATGAAACACTGAGAGATGGTCTACAAAGCCCTAGTGCAAGAAATCCCACGATTAAACAAAAAATAGAATTAATTGATTATATGGAAAAATTAGGTATTCAGAAAGTAGATTTAGGGCTACCAGGAGCAGGAATATTTCACATAGAACATATTGATTCAATGCTATCACATATTACTGAAAAGTCCTATGACTTAAGACCAGGCTGTGCTGTTAGAACAGTAGTGAGTGATATTGAACCATTAGTCAATCTTCAAGCAAAATATGAAACACAGATACAGGCAAGTGCTTTCCTTGGAACCAGCCCTATACGCCAGTATACAGAAGGATGGGATATGCAACGAATAATCTCAACCGCAGAAAAAGCAGTTACTTTTGCTGTAGATAATGATATTCCTGTAATGTTTGTTACTGAAGATACTACAAGAAGTAAACCTGAAGAAATTAAGGAAGTATATACTCGTGCTATTGAATTAGGAGCAGATAGAATTTGTATATGTGATACATGTGGGCATGTAACTCCAAACGGAGTAAAGAAATTATTAGCATTCATTCAAGAAGAAGTAATACCCGATTCTGGAGTAAAACGTAGAGATATTGAAGTGAATTGGCATGGACATCAGGACAGAGGGCTTGGAGTTGCAAACAATTTAGCAGCAGTAGAAGCAGGTGCTGACGTGATACATGGTACGGCATTAGGAGTTGGAGAAAGAGCAGGAAATGCACCATTAGATCAGACGTTAGTAAATCTGAGTTTAATGGGTGTAATAAAAAACGATTTGACATCACTTAATGAGTATGTGCAAAAAGCTCACGAATATATTGAAGTTGCTCTACCAAGAAACTACCCCGTATTTGGTAAAGACGCATTTGAAACAGGTACAGGTGTGCACGCTAGTGCAGTAGTTAAGGCGATGAAGAAAGGAGATGATTGGCTTGCAGATAGAATATATTCAGGAGTACCTGCACAAGATTACGGATTAGAACAGGTTATTCGAATAGGACATATGAGTGGACGCTCGAATATTACTTGGTGGTTAAATAAAAATGATTATCAAATAACTGATGATTTAGTAGCATATCTATTTGATATTGCAAAGAAACAAAGAAGGCTAATGAAAGATTCAGAAGTACACATGGCAATCTCTGAATGGAAAAATTTATGATTATTGTTAATGCATAAATGACGAATGCCTAAAACCTCATTGAGCGCGACAGGGGTATGCGTTCAGCAGTATTCGCCTTCTTGATTTTATTTTTGGCCCCCTTTTCTGGTTTAGTTGCTGCTGATTCAAATCTAAATCAAGAAATTGAAGAAGACATAAAATTAATGATTCCTACATATTCTATCGCTGTACAATTAGCGTTTGAAAGAGTCTCGGATTTAGACCAGTATAGCTTAGAGGAGATCAGGGATACGAAACAATGGTTAATAGTAACAGGGAATGATATTGAAACCCAGAAATCATTTCTTTCAATACCCGCTGAAATTGAAATGGCACCAGTGTTGGATGGAGCGTATATCTGGACTTTTAAAACTTCATTAAATATAGTTGAGATACTAGAAGAAATCTATCGAAATAAAGATATTGAGTCATTTTCACCACTTATTGCTAAGCAACAAATAGCTAAGAGCGCACCTAATGACGAGGATTTTAGTGATCAATGGCACCTCAAGAATACTGGACAAACCTCAGGACTATCAGGAGAAGATGCAAACGTCACTTCGGTATGGAATTCCTATACAGGAAATGGCGTGATAATCAGTGTAGTAGATGATGGCTTAGACAAAGATCATCCAGATATTTCGCCGAATTATTCACCTACTCATTCTTATGATTGGTGCAATAGTGATTCCGACCCAACGCCAACTAGTAATAATGGTCATGGAACTGCTGCTGGAGGAGTCGCTGCAGCTGCTGGAAATAATACAATACATGTATCAGGGGCGGCTTATGATGCAACTCTAGGAGGGTCCACATTAATCGCCTGTTGGTCACCAGATTCAATGGAAGCAAATGCTCTTTCATTCCTAAATAATGAAATCGACATCTATACAAACTCATGGGGACCAAGTGATAATGGACAAACTTTGTCTGCTCCAGGGCCCTTAATGCTTGCAGCATTTGAAGATGATGCGTATCAAGGTAGGAATGGATTAGGGAACATCATTACATGGGCTGCAGGAAATGGCCTCACAAGTAATGATAATGCAAATTATGATGGATGGGCTAATAGTAGATTTACAATTGCTGTATCTGCAATTACTCATTATGGAGAACAATCCTATTATTCTGAACCTGGAGCCAATATATTAGTTGCATCACATTCGAATGGAGATGGTGAAGCAATAACAACTACAGATATACACGATGACCCAGACATATCATCTGATGATGCAGGATATGATAATGGAAATGTCACTAATTCATTTGGAGGGACGTCTAGTGCTACACCTTTAGCGGCAGGAGTGATAGCACTGATTTTAGAATCAAATGAAAATCTAACATGGAGAGATTTACAACATATTTTAGTTAATAGTGCGAGAAAAAATGACCCTAATGATTCGAGTTGGGAGATTAATAGCGCTGGACATGATGTTTCCCATAAATATGGATTTGGAGCAATTGATGCCGGAGCTGCTGTTTCTTTAGCTGAGAACTGGACAAATGTAGATCCTGAAATAAATCAAACATTTGGACCCTACAATCCTTCTTTCTCTATTCCGACCTCAAGTAGTAGTTGGAGCGAATTTGATCTACAAATCAATGAAGATATTAGTTTGGAAAGTATAGATGTCATAGTAGACATTGACCATTCAAATAGAGGGGACTTGGATATTGTTTTGGAGTCGCCTAACGGAACACAATCATGGCTAGCAGAAGAACATAACGATGGAGGGAATGACTATTCGAACTGGTTATTCAATACCGTTCATCATTGGGATGAAAGTAGCTTAGGAATATGGACTCTGAAGATAAGAGATACGACTTCAGGTACTTCTGGTACTCTGAATTCATGGCAGATTATTACACACGGTATGGATATAGATCTCGATCATGATGATGATGGAATATCTGATGAAAATGAGACGCTAGTTTGGGGGACTGACCCTTACAATGCAGATACTGATAACGATGGTATAAACGATTATGATGAAATATTTGTTTACATGACAAATCCAATACTAGAGGATTCTGATTCAGATGGACTTACGGACTCATCAGAAATTTCAATATATCTAACGAATCCAAACAGTGACGATACAGATATCGATGGACTTACAGATGGTGCAGAGATTAATTTGTGGCAAAGTAACCCGCTAGTCTATGATGCTGATAATGATTCTGATTTTTATTATCATTTCAATGACTGTGACGATCAGAACGCTAATATAAATCCTGGAAAACCTGAGAAATTAAATGGATTTGACGATAATTGTGATGACTTTATCGATGAAGGATTTAATTTTACTGATAGAGATAATGATGGATTAAAAGATTGGCCAGAATATCATATACATAATACAGATTATAAAAACTCAGATACAGATGGAGATGGAATAAAAGATGGCCCTGAAGTTAATGTATACGCTGATCAGGGTGCAAATCCGTTAATTTTTGATGATGATTCAGATGCTGATGGTTGGTATTGGTTCGAAGATTGTGATGATGAAAATATTTATCGGTCACCTGGACTAAGTGAAGTATTAGATGCAATTGATAATGACTGTGATGAAGAAATTGATGAAGACTTCATAGATTTAGACTCAGATTCAGATGGATTATCTGATTATGAAGAATATTATAATACTTCAACAAACCCTAATGATGGAGATACCGATAATGATGGACTTTCTGATGGAATAGAGGTAAACACATACGCAGAACTAGGAGCTAATCCACTGATATTCGACGAAGATAATGATGCTGATGGGTCTTACTGGTTCCAAGATTGTGCAGATGATGATAATGAACGGGCGCCTTCTTTACTTGAAGAATTAGATGGGAAAGATAATGACTGCGATGAAGAAATTGATGAAGATTACAAAACTATTGATTCTGATGAAGACGGTCTTTCGGACTATGAGGAATATAATGTCATAAATTCTAATCATTATGATAAAGACACAGACGGTGATGGAATAGATGATGGAATAGAAGTATTAGTAAAGATATCAAACCCACTAATATTTAATTTTGATAATGATAATGATGACTTCTATGATTTTGAAGATTGTAATGATTTAGTAGCAGAAATATACCCCGGAGCAACCGAAATATGGAACGGAATAGATGATGATTGTAATGATTTAGTAGATGACAATCTTAAGAGGCAAAACCTTGTACTAACAATACCACAAACACAGATTATCCATTCTTGGGATGCGGTCAATGACACTCTAGTATTTGGGCTAAATAATATCCCTGCAAAGGTGGATACTGAAATAATCTGGGAAATTGGAGATTATAATCTTAAAGAAAATATATCTAATCAAGGCACTAGGCTAGATATCAATTCATTAGAATGTGGAAAAAATAAGGATAACCTGACTATTCTATTATGCAGCAATGGAACTAGTTATCAGCAAATTAAAGCAACTATTGTAGATTCAGGAGTCACTACAGAATTTGTTTGGGATATTGACATGGTTATTTGGATACCCCCTCCTACATTCACAGAAATTGTATTAACATTCTTTACCAGTAGTATAGGATTGGTATTTATTTCAAGTATAGTACTTGCAATAGGAGCTATAGGATTATTTGTTAATATCAGAATCTCCAAGAAAAAAGAATTAGAAGAAGCATATACTGCTTACAATATTCCCTCTGTAAAATTCGACTATACTCCAGATTACTCTAAGACAGTATTGCCTTCGGCTCCAGATTTATCATCATTAGAATCGAGAATTAATACACCATCATCAGAAATAGAGTTACCTGACTTGCCTGCAACAATACCTATTATTCAGCTACCGAGTAAGATAATTGAAGATGATGATATTGTCGAATTAGTAGATATTCCATCCAGAATAATAGATTAAGATTCTTCTTCTAATGATGAAATATCGTTATGCCCCCATTCAGCATCGGGGCTACCTCCTGACCATTCGCCCTCAATTGCAATATCTTCAACATCATCATCTTCTCTCCAAGGTGGTTCGCCATCAGAACCACTGATAATCAAGCATCCTTCATCATCCAGTCTTTTTTGTAATGTTTTGATTCCACTCTTCATAGGTAAAAGGTGACCTATTGGGGTGCCTGCAGTCACAAAAGGATGTGTTGCAGTACAGATTAGTAAACCTCTATTAGGCGACAATACATCATGACTAATCCCAGGCCTCTCTGGATCTGTAATAGTAGCTACTACCTCTCCTTCATCTACAAAACTACCTGCTGGAGCTAGAATATCCAATAAGCCACCCTGATCTGACCTAATCCATGCTGAACCAGATGCCAATATTCGGAAGTAGGGCCTGTTAGGATAACCCGGTATCATCCTCAATCCTCTAAGGACGTTTAATATTCCGTAAATAGCAACCTGAACGGATTCTGGATCTGCTTCGTTGGATCCACCTCCTTCATATGTTATACAACCAATTCCTGATTTATTTGCTGCTCTTCTGAGAGAACCTTTAGGCCCTTCATTGTCAAGAATTGTTTCAATGCCAAATGACCTTGCTATTCTATTACTTTCAGGATGTGCAAGATTCGCCCGGATTTGCGGCATATTAGTTCGACCAGGTGCCGCTGTGTGTAAATCAATAATATGATCTGAAGTCTGAACTATAGATTCCCATACTCGGTTAGCAACTCGAGAAGTAGTATTACTTTCATCGTTACCCGGAAAGTTTCTATTCAAATCACGACCATCCGGAAATTTACGGCTCTGTCTCCGATATCCCGGAATATTGACAATGGGTATTATCCTAATTGTCCCTGCCATCATAGAAGGATCAATATCTTGCCCTTCTCCAATAAAATTCGGTCCGCAAAGATAAGTCAGGGCTAATGGACCTACAAGTTCATTACCATGAACTGCTCCTAAAATTGTCACTACTGGGCCCGGTCTTGAGCCATGGATAATTGTCACAGGAATAGGCCAAGATTCCCCTATTTCTACATTTAATAAACTGAAATCAAGTTTTCTTATCGAATTTGGCTTGATTCTTTTGCGATCAAATAGATGAGGTTTAGAACCTAAACCTCTAGCCCATTTTTTGGGAGAAGAAGATTTTTCCTCTAACGCTTTCTCAATCTCTTTGCGACGCTTCTGAGGCAATTGATTAGCGACTTTTAGAGGTCTATGACGTCGTCTTTTCATCCTTGGCGCCGGTGACCCTTTGACGGGCGCGGCAGGCAATTTATCTTCATCCTCAGTTAGAGACAACAATCACCGGAGAAGGTTCTTGAATTAAGATAGTCTGATGAAGAATTATCGAATCATTCAATTCCTCTAACCGCCTGAGAATCACCATGAGGGATGTTAAACAACTATCGGTCCAAGAAAAATATGCCCCAAATAGTATTTGCTTTGGCTGTGGTCCGGCTAATGAAAAAGGTCTACAAATCAAATCTTTTAGAACAGATAATGGATTAGAAATGATATTTGAAACAAGAAAAGAACATCAAGCATTTCCCGGAATTATCAATGGAGGAATTATTAGTACATTATTGGATTGTCACGGAAACTGGGCGGCTACTATGGCATTAATGGATGAAAATGATGATGAATATCCACCTTGTACAGTGACTGCAACATTTAGTTTGAAACTTAGAAGGCCTACTCCGATAAATACTAAATTAGAAATTAGTGCAAATATTGTAGATATTACTAAAGATAGAGCTAATGTAAAAATGACTTTGGTTGCAAATGGTAAAGTATGTGCGACCGGAGAAGGATTATTTGTAGCAGTAAAAGAAGATCATCCAGCATATCATAGATGGAACTGACTCGCGGCATCCTTTAGAACGGCCGATTGTAAGAATGTTTGTGGCGCACTCTGGCGAGGACTCGGAAATGAGTATTGAAAGACTGGGTCTGTCTCCAAATTTAATTGATTTATTAAAGAATAAATGGGGAATAAAAGAACTATACCCCCCACAAAAGAAGGCTTTACCCGCCGCTCTTTCAGGAAAGAACATAATGTTGACCATACCCACTGCAAGTGGTAAATCTCTTGTTGCTCATCTTACCATCGCTCACAGGTTAAAGAATGATTTAGAGATGCAAAAAGCACTGTACGTAGTTCCTCTAAAAGCACTAGCTTCTGAAAAATATAATGAATTGAAAGAAATCGCTGAAGTAGTCGGATTAAAAGTAGGTATTGCAATTGGAGATAGAAATAGTCAGAATAACTCTATTGATGATTCGGACATACTAGTTTGTACTAGTGAAAAATTAGACTCACTACTGAGAAATCGCTCTGATATAATTTCTAAAATAGGTATAGTTGTGAGTGATGAATTTCATTTATTACATGATCCGGGAAGGGGCCCTACACTGGAAGTTCTAATTTCAAGAATTCGCCATAAGAGACCTAGTGCCCAGATTATTGCTTTATCTGCAACAGTTGGAAATTGTGAAGAATTAGCGAAATGGTTAGATGCAGAACTTATACAATCTGAATGGAGGCCTGTGACATTACATTCGGGAACTATTACAGATTTACAAGTGAAGGTACATAGAATAGATGGAAAGGGAAATGATGAATGGCCAGAACCTAGAATTATAGAAGGAAATTCAGGTAAGAACTTACAGGCAGCATTAGATGATACAATAAAAGAAAATGGTCAGTTACTAATATTTGTGAATTCTAGGGTTGGGGCGCAAAAAGAGGCAAGAGAATTATCTAAACATATTATTAAAAAAATCAAAAAGGATGAGTTTTCTATTGACGAGGATCAAATAAAGGAACTTGAAAACTTTGCTGAATCATTAATCCAAGGAGAAGATAGTTCTGCTTTAGTAAAGAAGTTAGCTAATGCAGTAAAAGGGGGCATCGCTTTTCATCATGCAGGTTTGACCACCGATCAAAGAAATAAGATTGAAGAAAAATTCAAAAAAGGGAAATTATACTGTATTGTAGCAACACCAACCTTGGCTCAAGGTGTTAATTTACCAGCTAGAAGGGTAGTGATTAGGGATGTAAAGAGATGGAATACATCTGCTGGGAGAAATATGCCTATGCCAATAATGGAAATTAGACAAATGCTAGGTAGAGCCGGTAGACCAAAGTATGACCAAAAAGGAGATGCTTGGATTCTATCAAAAAATATTGATGAAGAACTTAAATTTGTAGAACATTTCTTGCTTAGTGAACCAGAAGAAATAATATCTAAATTAGCAAATCCTAATGCGCATAGTGCTGAAGAAGACCCTGCACTATTGACACATATTCTTTCATTGATTGCAACTAGTGATATGAATGATAGGAATTCATTAGGTCGATTCTTCAGTAAAACATTTCTTTCGACTCATATGGAATCAGAAGCATTAGAAAATCAAATCGATAGAGTGATAAAATGGCTTTTTGAAAATAAAATGATAATTAAAGATGGAGAGTCCGAAGAAGTTAGGAAAAGAATTGTTTTAGATAAAACTACAAAATCATCTGAAGAAAATTGGAATGACGAGATTCCGGCTTGGGCGAGCTCAGCATCAGATGTTGATGGTGTAGAAATTAATGATAAACAAGATAAACACAACTCTGAGATTACTCCAAGGAAAGGCCCGCCTATATTTGGATTTAAAAAGGCAAGTAACTATCAAGTTGAAGATATTGAAAAACCCGATCCACAGAGTATGGTTTACTCAGCAACACCACTAGGCCTGAGGGTTTCAAGATTATATCTAAATCCAATTTCTGGTAAAATAATTAGAGAAGGATTAGTTAATGCAATGAAAATCTTAACAGGTATTGATGAGCAAAAACAAATTTCTCCGTTTAGTTTGTTACACTTAGTAACATGTACTCCGGATTTTGTACCTTTATGGCCACAAAAGAAAGATTTAGAGAAAATTCAAGACGCTATATTCGGTCATGAAAGAGAATTACTTACCAATAGTGTTGACTTGGATGATGAAAGGAGAATGAAAGGAGTTTTAGTATTACAATCTTGGATTGAGGAACTCAGTATAAGTGATCTAGAAGAAGAATGGAATGTTCAACCAGGAGATCTAAGAAGTAGAGTAGATTTAGCAGAATGGCTCTTATATTCCACGAGAACAATTTTAATGGACGATATCGAATTAAAGAATATGGACAAGAATTCTCATCGTGTTCTATTTGAGGCTGTAGATGAGATTCATAGAAGAGTGAGATATGGTTGTAAATCAGATTTGTTGGCCCTAATCTCTCTCAAAGGAATTGGAAGAGTAAGAGCTAGAGAAATGGTAAGTCTATTAGGAGTCACCAACGTGAATGATATCGCTTCTTTAACAGAAAATGATAAAATGAAGCTTTCAGGATTAAGAGGTTGGAGCACGAAACTTGTAAATAATACTGTAAATAATGCGTTGCGGATAGCTAAACGTATGAAATGACCAGTATCCTTCTTGAATTAGAGCCTATCGCAGCATATGAACATGCATGAGCAGCCTCCTTGGTTCCCAGCTTGGGGGATAAAATTCATAAATGGAATTAACGACACTAATAGGATGCTGTCAATGTTCAACAAATTAAAATCAGATAATCGTTGGTTACTTTTGGCATTCGATGTCGCAGCTAGTGAAAGACATTTGTGGACTGCGTGGTACTCAACAAAAAGAAATGAAAAAAATGGTAAAATGATTGCAAATAGTATGGATGCTGAGTTTATTAGATTAGTAGCTGGAACTCATCAGGTAAAAATTGCATTCAATAACGCAGGGATACGTGAAGGTGATGAAGCAGCATGGATTATCAGACTACCTGAGTCAGACATAGGAAGTGGAATTGATGAAGTTTTTATTAACCGAGATTCATATAATGACTATGATTCAGAAGCTAATATCTTAATTGAAAAAATGGGAGGAGAATTGATTAGTCAAAGACCGGTTGCTACTCTGAGAGGGCTAATGAGAATCGAGTATGACAAGCAAGTTAATGAGACTCAATCATTAGAAGAATGTTTCATTTCACACCTAGTTTCCTCAAAAATATAATTGAAGAAGAAAAACTCAGAGGGGCAAACTGATATGCAAGGGCTATGAGCAACGGATAGGGATAATATGGCGAAATACTACGGTTATAGGAATTGTTCACATTGTGGAATCGAATGTACACCCGGAAACTATCTTGATTACAGCGGGAAGAGATACTGTACCGCCTGTTGGATTCAGCATGAGAATCCAGATCATCCAGATCTAGACGCCATAAGAGAAAAAGTACAGCATGCAGTCACAGTTTGGAAACTTGCTAAATATTCTCGTGATGAATATCATCTTCCTGTTGGTCCGAAATCAATCAATAAGAGGTGAAAATAGTTGACCTTCATACCCGATGAATTTGATGCGTCGAAATGGGAAAACATCGAGCCCTATGTTAATGATTTATTAGAAAGAAAATTAAGCTCCTCGGATTGTTTAGAAAGTCTTATTTCTGATTCATCGAATTTAGCAGAACACATCTCAGAAACAGGAGCGCTTCTTTACATCAATATGACATGCGATACTGAAGATGAGAGGAAGAAAAATTCATTCCTAAGTTTTGTAGAGAATGTAAGACCTAAACTTTCGAAATTTTCTGATGAATTAAATCGCAGAATCATAGACCATAAATCAATTGCAGATCTGCCGACGAGATATGACCTAATGATTAGAGGGATAAAATCAGATATTGAAATTTTTAGAGAAGAAAATATACCTTTAGGAGTTGAACAAACTAAGTTAGTAACAAAGGCCCAAGGAATAACTGGTGCGATGACGGTTGTTTTTGAGGGAAAAGAAAGAACTTTTCCTGAGATGAGAGGGTTTTTAGAATCAAATGACCGGATACAGAGAGAAAATGCTTGGAAATCTATGGTTAAAAGATGGATGGAAAATTCCGAAGAATTATCAGATATTTTTGATGAATTAATATCTATTAGGCATAAAATAGCATTGAATTCTGGATTTAAATCATATACAGATTATATGTTTAGGGCCATGCATAGATTTGATTACACTGTAGAAGATTGTCTGACATTCCATGAATCAATTGAACAAGTTTGTATGCCAATAGTAAAGAAAATAAATTCAGAAAGAATCGCCTCATTCGATCTGAAAATATTATCTCCCTGGGATGTAAATGAAAAATCAGGTAGTGGTCCTGATATAGCCGGGAAAAATCCATTGAGACCTTTTGATAATGTTGATGAAATGGTTAATAAATTATCTGAACTATTCCATAACATGTCAAATGATCTAGGCACTAAATTTGATAAATTAGTTGAAATGGACACTTTAGACCTAGAAACTAGGAAAGGAAAAGCCCCCGGAGGATACCAGTATTACTTAGAGAAAAGCAGAATTCCATTTATATTCATGAATGCTGCTGGTTTACAAGGCGATTTAGAGACTATGATTCATGAATCGGGACATGCATTTCATTCTCTTTATTGCGGCCACTTAGACTTGATTGATGAAAGAGACTATCCTATTGAATTCGCAGAAGTTGCATCAATGTCAATGGAATTATTGACACAGCCAAATTGGAATATATTTTATGAAAAACAAGATGATGCCAATAGAGCGAAAATTAGCCATCTTGAAGGCGTAGTATTCCTGTTACCATGGATCGCCACTATTGACGCATTCCAGCATTGGATTTATGCTAACCCTGGACATACAAGAGAAGAAAGAAAAATACAATGGATATCCCTAAGAGAAAGATTTGGGTCAGAAATGAATTGGGAAGGTCATGAAGATTTCAGAGAGCTGTCCTGGCAACAACAAGGACATCTATTTGGGGTCCCATTTTACTATGTAGAATATGGCATTGCACAATTAGGAGCCTTGCAGTTATGGCAAACACATAGGAAAAATCCAGAAAAGGCTCTAAAAGATTATTCAAATGCTATGGAATTAGGAAATACAAAAACATTACCTGATTTATTCGCAGCTGCAGAACTAAAATTAGGCTTTGATGAAAAGCATCTACAATCATTAATTGGTGAAGTAGAAGTCGCAATGTCTGAAATTAAAAATTAGTCGGACAAGCTGGGATTTGAAAGATTAATCCGTCAAACCCTCAGCTGTCACGGTAAAGACCGCTTCGCCTTCAGGAAGATTAGGGCTATCAATTAAACGTGCTATACGCCTACCACCCTTAGATTTCCTTAGATAAAGTCGGAATGTACTTGCGTGACCTACTATATGTCCACCTATCGCTTTTGTTGGATCTCCCCATAGAGCAGCAGGGTTAGACATAACTTGATTAGTAACTAATATCAAAGCATTTTGAACATCAGAAAGTTGTTTTAATTCTTTCAAATGGCGATTTAATTTTTGTTGCCTTGAAGCGAGCATTCCTCGACCTACATATTCAGCTCGGAAATGACTTGTTAATGAATCTACAATAACCAGTTTGACATCTATGGACTTTGACATTCTTTTTATTTCATCTACCAATAGCATCTGATGTGCTGAGTTGTATGCTCTTGCTACATGGATTCGGTCCAACGCATCTTGAGGAGACATACCCACTGCCTCGGCCATCTGGGCGATTCTCTCTGGGCGGAAAGTATCTTCAGTATCAATATAGAAAACCTCCCCATTAAGTCCACCTTGAGATAATGGCAGTATTGTGTTAACTGCTAATTGGTGTCCAATTTGTGTTTTACCACTACCAAATTCACCGAATACTTCACAAATTGACTGTGTCTCAAATCCACCGCCTAATAATTCATCTATAGATGCAGTTCCAGAAGTTAATTTCTGGACTGTTTTACGTCTATCAAGTAGTGCATTACCACTAATAAAACCACCAATATTTGCTAATTTCTTGGCTGCTTGAATTATTTTTGATGATACGGCTTCCCCGAGTTCTGCTTGCTCAGCAAGCTCCATTGGACTCATTACTGCTATAGCTAATAATTCTTCAAATCCGGCTTCTCTAAGCTTTTCTGCGGTGGCTGGACCAACCCCCGGAAGATCTTCGATAGTCATCTCTGGTTCATCTATGTCAATTGTTATTTCATCTTCGTCCATATTCTCACTTGCTGTTTTCTTTGCCATCTAATCACCTTGTTATGATACTGCGGGATATTAGAAGGTATATGAATAAATGAAAGGCCCCTGTATATTATTGAAAGTGAAAAAAATGACTATCGGCTCTTAGTTGCCTTTTTTTTCACTTTAAGTTTTAATTTAGTTTTGGTATCGAGTGGTGGATTTGAACCACCGGTCTCCGGGTTATGAGCCCGACGAGATAACCTGACTACTCCAACTCGATAGAAGGCGCTGACTACTTGCTTATTTGAATACGTCTAGAAAGATTTTTCACAACAACGTATGATAACAGTCATGGGGTGTCAGTTAACCCGCTATTACTGAGACACCATGGAGAATGGATTGGTAATACAAAATTCAATGATGGTTCTCCCACATGGAATTGTGGAAGGTGACCTTCGAGTCACTGATGGTTTAATCAAAACTATTGCACCTCAGGGCGGTTTACAACCAAGAGTCGGAGAACTTGTAATTGATGGTACTGGACTGCATTTATTGCCAGGTGCGATAGATCCACATGTTCATTTTAGAGACCCAGGGCATCCTGAAAAAGAAGACTTGGAGAGTGGCAGTCGGGCTGCAGCAGCTGGAGGTATTACTTCATTCCTGGATATGCCAAATACATTACCAAATGCTACTAATCGAACGGCTTTAGAAGCAAAAATTGCGTCTGCATCTAAAAAAGCGGTCACACACCATGGTTTCTTTATTGGAGCTACGACAAATAATGTACCTGATTTACAAAGTGTAGAAGGAATGGATGGAGTCTGTGGAATTAAAATCTTCATGGGAAGCAGCACAGGAGATTTGCTCGTACATGAACAAAAGCATCTAGAGAACATTTTTGCAAATACGGGAGGCATTATTGCAACTCATGCAGAAGATGAGAATCGACTGCAATCGAGAATTCCAGAGTTTGAACATCGTACAGATATTGCTGCGCATGCAGAATATCGAGATATCGAGTGTGCACTTTTAGCAACTAAACGTGCTTCGGCTTTGGCAAAAGATCACGATCATCGTCTACATATTGTTCATTTAACGAGTGGAGCAGAGGCAGATTGGTTAGCCTCAAACAAAGGGGAATTAATAACAACTGAAGTCTGTACACAGCATCTCACTTTCGATCAAGATGATGTAGAAGAACTAGGTGTTCGAGCATTAATGAATCCACCAATTCGTTATTCTGAGGATAAAGAAAAACTATGGGAACGCCTCAAAGACGGTACTATTGATTGCATAGTCACAGATCATGCACCACATACACTTCAATCAAAGTCAATTGGATTTCCAAAAGCCCCTGCAGGGATGCCAGGGGTTGAAACTTCTCTTCCCTTGATGCTTACACATGCAATGGATGGGAAATGTACGGTATCCGATGTTGTGCGCTGGATGTGCGCAGGGCCAGCCAAGGTCTATGGAATTAAAAATAAGGGGTCTTTAATTGAAGGATTTGATGCAGACCTTACCTTAGTTGACCTAGAAACTAGTAGAACAATACAAGACTCAGACACATGGACGAGAGTTGGTTGGACACCCTATGCAGGACGTTCTTTGACTGGCTGGCCGATGTATACTATTGTAGATGGAAAAGTTGTTCATTCACGGGTAAGAAATGGAGAACTGAGAGGAGATATAGTTGCGACACCGGGCAGTGCAGGTAGACCTCTAATTTTTGAATAATCAATCTTCGCAATTTTCTACGCCATCCTCATTACAAGGATGAGAGGTTTCTTCTTCTGATTCACCATCTGCTTCTTCTTGTTGATGAACATAATAATCCTCAGAATGGTGACCAGGTATATCTAATTCGACCTGAATCGACATATCATCAATTTTATGAACAGACGCTCCTAATGCTGAGAATGAATAAATAAATTCACCCATAAAAATTGAGCGACGAATACTAGTTTGAGAACCATACCAAGAGTTACTATCATCGGAGTTATAGTAATCAGAATGATTTGCAGTACCATGCAAAGACAAAGATTCGTTTGCAACATCTACATTTATCATTTTAAGCATTGATACATATTCATAGCTGTAAGTATACAAGCCATCATTGTTCACCCAATCGTATCTGTAGGTAGAAAGCGGTACAGCCAACATTTCTTGAGGACCCCAATATGTGAATGCTTTATGCTCATAACTTGCTTCTGACCCAGACCAAGACCACCCGCAATACCTGATTTCCTCACAATTCTCGTCGACATAACCAGGAGATAATACTTCGACGTCAGAAAGTACAGGATTAGAGGGGTCACTTACATCAAATAATGAAACCTGAGTTGTTGACCAATCAAGACCTATTCCTCCATCACCTGGACCAATTCCTATAGTAAGCAAGTGATCTTCATCGACAGGATGGATATAAGTAGAAACACCGGGGATCTCTAACTCTCCAAGAACTTGAGGGTCTAATGGATTTGATAAATCAAGTACCCAAAGAGGGTCTACATTCTCAAAGGTGACCAAATATCCTCTGTCGCCAACAAATCTTGCACTCCAAATTGTTTCATTGGGTGCAATATCTTCGATAATACCTACTTGAACTAAAGAGTTATCTGACTGCTGAAGAATCGTTACTTGATTCGTGGGTCCAGTGAAAATAAAATCTCCATTTTCATCTAGTTCTCCTTCTAACCACCACCTGCCCCAAGAATCGGAAGTAGATGCTATCCTGATAGAACCTTGAAATTCACTCATTGAAAACTGATCCTGAACAGTACCAGAAACGCGGCCTGAGCCTATGTAAGATGTAGAATTGCTATCCGATATGTCAAATGCATGGATATTAGTTGAATCTTCGAAACCATTATTTCTCCAAAACCACCACCAATCAGCTGTTGGTTCTGCTAAAAGAAGAGTATTTCCTGAAGAATAAACATGAGCCCATCTAGAAGTTATATGATCTACTTCAAACTCAACAACTTCTTCGAACATTTTCATTGTCATTATTGTAGTTAAACCTCGGACTGTTGTTTCGGGACTCGCCGAAAACTCACTACAATCATCTGAAATAAGTGACGTTTTAACGTATGGAGATTCGCTTTCAGAAGTACTCTCATACATTTGTGGAATGAAATCGTCAAGTGTAAGTGACTGAATAATAGCGTTGTTAGAGTTTATTGTTTCCAATAAAGACTGATTCCAGATATTCATTTGTTCATATCTATCTTCTATTTGATAGTAATTATTAGGAATACTCACCCATGATTGAATACCTTCAAAATATGTGTATAAGTGAGTTACTGAACGTACTGTGCCATCAACTAGTCTAGCAGTATGATAATTACCCTCGATTAGTAATTCTTTTTCTACTACAGGATTTAATTTATCACTAATATCAACAATAGTATACATCACGAGACTCTCATAACGAGTGTAAGTATTTGTTTTTGGCTCCCCGTCTCCGTCAAAGTAAGTATAGCTTTCTTCATGCCCCATGAGGTCTAGTAAAGGATGACCGGGGGGGAGGTTCCAGTAATTGAGACTGGAGGTAATAACAAGCCTATTACCTTCAAGCATCATTTGCATGGGAGAGCCTATCATTGTAGTATTAGATAATAGATTGAGCTCCCCATATTCAGGAACTTCAAAAATTAGTAACTTATCTCCATTAATCATGTAAATATAATGACCATCTGTTTTTATGAAATCGGCTTCATCGACCCCAGATTCTTGATTATTTGTTCCTGAATACTCACCGGTCCTATCACCATTATCCGTAGTAGTGGTAGTAGTCGACATATCCTCATCTGCGCTCTCGGCTAGAGCTACATCTCCATCACGCCACATAAAATTGTCTCCAAACCAATTCGGAGTCCAATGGTAATATGATTGCTGGTCTAACTGAACTAACATTTCATCGTATACCGATTGCTTAAGATCAGATAGTAAGTCACTACATTGCTGGTAACTCACTAATTGGGGACTACCAAAAATACGCTCAGATAAATCTAATTGGGGATATTCATCATCAATTAATATTATACTGTCATCAATACTATCATTTATGTCATCAATTACTCCAAGGCATCCTGAAGATAATAGGATAAATAATACAAAAATAGTTGTTTGAGGTCTTTCCAGCATAAATCAACCCAACTAGTTGTCTATTATGAATAAGTTGGTATATTGACTTTACAAATATTATACAAAATAATGATTTATAGTTGAAAAACTAAGGTCTTCTTCTACCGTTGCCGGATTAGTCTCGTCGGATTCTTCATCTATTGTTGTGGCGATCGATGTTTCAACGGCTTCATCTGCATGATCGGAGCCGAGGCTTTGAGTGCCGGCTAGAAAAATTAGCGCAGCAATTTGTATGTCCAATTCCTGATCCATCAAAACCTTATCAATGAGATACGTACTTAATAGAAATGTTCTTTTGAGTCATTAATGCATCAAATAATTAATACAAAACGTCAATAATTAAAAAATAATAACTTTTTATATTAATTTAGAAAAGTATACGAAGAATTTAATGCATTATCTCCTAGATCGGTGACTATCCACTTAGGCCGTTTGGAATTTGAAGTTGCATCAATATACTCTGACTGTCTAAGTTCAGAAATATGGTAACTCATTAGTTGTCGAGAAATTGAAAGTTTTTTACTAATTTCAGAATTAGAAAGGCCTATCCGCCCAGAATTTGATAAAATTTCAAGTATCGCTAATCTAGTCCCCATAATCGGATTACGTATATTTTCTAATTTAGATTTGGATATTTCTGAGATAGCATATCTCCTAAGTTTTCCATCTTTCCAAGAAATTATTTTACCATTGTTTTCTAATACTTGCAAGTGGTAAGCAGTTACTCCATTGGCTAGACCCAAGGAATCTCTTAATGCAGAGAAGTGTATACCTGCATTGGCTTCAAGATAACCTAGTATACGACCTCGTGTAAGAAGATCATTACGATTCTTGCCCTTAGCTATAAGAGGAGTCAATAAAGAAACCAGTACTGTAATTTTGAATACTTCAGAGAGTAATGAACCTAGAATTAGAGATGAGAATCCCCCTACGCCTAAAAATATTAATTCAATTGATTTATCATTAGGACTCTTTTGGTCAGGTACTTCTTCGAAAATTTCTTCTAATGAGGAATCGTCTGCATCAGCCGTCATTTCCTCTCCGACTCTCTCATTATATTGCTGTTGCATCACCTCAGAATCAGAATTACTAAAATTCATTATGCCACCTGAAATTAAACAAATGATTGCAAAAAGAGAGAATATACGTACTGCTAAAACTCCCCTCATATGTATCCCAGTATAGGACTACATATCATAAACTTGGTTAATTGTTTTGACATTCGGAGTCGTCGTGTTGAAGAAGTGATGCTCTTGTGTGGGAGCGAAAATAGATGAGCGGAGTGTTAGATGACAACTTTGGAAACTCAGGAAATGATGCTGAGTCTATGTTGACGTCAGCACGCTCAGTGATACATACATGCCTACAAATACGTCCTTTTGAACCTGTTTTAATCGTCACTGACCCTGAAAGTTCAATAATTGGTAGAGCGTTGTATGAAGCGGCTGCAGAAGTAACTGATAGGACTCTAATGATGATGATGCCTACATCTCACAAAAGAGGGAGTGAACCTCCGGACTATGTCGCAGAACTAATGAGGAAACAGGATGTTGTTATCTTGGCTACGAAAAGCTCCCTAACTCACACAAAAGCTAGAATAAATGCTTCAAGAACTGGAAGAACTAGAATTATTTCAATGCCTGGTATAAATCAAATTATGTTTTCTAGTGGAGGAATGACTGCTGATTATAATGCTCTACAAAAAGAACTCTCGGGGCTAACTTCAATATTTCGAAGGAAAAGAGACGTTAGAGTTACATCAGCCGAAGGAACTGATATTACATTCAGTATTGGCGCCAAATGGAGGACAGATGATAATGGAATCTGTAATCGACCAGGGCAAGTAATGAATTTACCATCGGGACGCATATTTGTTTATCCAAAAGAGGAATCTATGAATGGAAAAATTGTTATCGATGGATCTTGGGAAGGAAATATACTAGAAGAAAAAATAATTATGAAAGTTGAAAATGGAGTAGTAGTAGAAATCTCAGAGGGAGAAATCTCAGAAAAAATAAATCTAGCATTCGAGGAGATCAGTAAACCTCTAAATAAATCTAAATCAGCAATAGTGAAGACTGTAGCTGAATTCGGCTTTGGGATGAACTCAAGAGCAAAGATAGTTGGTAATTTACTAGAAGACCAAGTAGTACGAGGAGCGGCTCATTTTGTCTTTGGAGACAACTCGGCTTATGGCGGTAAAAATAATATCGGGGTACAAATGAGAGGGGTTATTTTGAAACCAACTATTGAACTACAAGACATTGATTTAGTTAAAGATGGGAAAATAATTGCTAGAAGGAAGTGAAGAATTGAGAGCCTTTCTTTGGTGTAATGGTGATATGCCATCTTTAGAGATGATAAATTCATTAGGGAGGTTGACACCTTTATTTGGAGTGGATGGAGGGACTAAAAAAGCCGAGTCGTGTGGTTTTCTAGTTGAAGAAACGCTAGGTGATTTAGATTCAATAAAAGAATATGAATCTGATTCAGAAATGAAAAAATTAAATGATGATTCTTGTAGTGATTTGACTAAGACAATATTAGAACTATCAAAAAGAGGATATACTGTATTTGACATATTAGGAATTGATGGTGGGTCTCCTGGTCATATCTTAGGCATATGGGGGACAATGGTGGAATCTCCCGAACAGTTAGAAATAAGATTACACCATAATAATGCAACCTCATATCGAATTACACCTGGAAATAATGATTTTCAGATAAATCTTGAAAAGGACCAGTTATTCTCTGCTTATGCATTAACCAAATGTGAAAAGATTAGTATTAGAGGTGCTCGATGGGAACTAGACAATGATTCACTAAATATGTCTACAAGAGGACTCCATAATAGAGCAAATGGGGGAATTTTATCCATTAAAGGTGATGGAATAATAGCGCTAATAATTGAACATTAGTTTATTCTTCTTCATTATACGGTTTTGGATTCTGGGAAAGTAACAACGCTATCGGTCTTGTACGAGGATCACTCTCTAATGCTATTTTCATAATTACAGCAAGAGGAACGCCAAGGACTGCCCCCATTATTCCCCAAGCCCAACCCCAGAATGAAACTAAGATTAGGAGAACTATTGGTGACATATCAAGACGTTGTCCGGATAATTGTGGTTCTACGAATGCACCCCATGCTTGTTGGTTCGCAATCAACAATCCAATCATAATCAGAGCAGTCGTAGGTTCCAGTAATATCAAAGCCAAAATACCGGGAGGTATCATAGAAATTAAAGCCCCAATATAGGGTATGAAATCAAGGAAAAATGTGATTGAAGCCCAAAGAAACCATCCAGGAATAGCTAAATATTTCAGTATAATTGCAGCAATAATCGCTTGTCCTAAAGCTACTGTAGCTCTTGTAATAACGTAAGTATTAATCCCTTCACCAGAGTTAGATGCTATCTTTTTGAAACGCGATACTTCATCAGGATAAGCTGCCTTAATTCGATTTGGAAGTGTCTCTGCCTCAAGTATAATGAATAAGAGAAATATGAAAATTGTCACAGCACTAGCAGTAAAACCAGCAATAGAACCGACAAAGTTTGTTGCGAAATTTGTAATCACATCGATACTAACTAATTCCTCTAATCCGGATGTATCAATAGATTGACCAAAAATCTCAGTGTTCTCGAGACGAGACATTTTCTCCGAAAATGCTGCGGTAATCCTATCTTGTGTTGATTGCTCGGTAAATTCAGTTAGATTAGAATAAAGTACCTGTGAGGCTAGGAATATTACGAAGCCAATAATTGTTATTAATCCACCATAAGCGAGAAGAGGATGCCCAAATCTCTGTTCTAACCAATTGGCCGGAGGCCGTATCAGTAAGAAAAGAAGTGTAGCAATAACGAGTGGTTGAATTACCACTTTCAGATGTATAATTGCAAGTATGGAAATTAGTAATATTACCATTATATCAGATACAGTGCTGACTGGAATCCCTCTGAAGGCTCTTGTAGATGTCATGTGCTTCCCCAACCCTGCGAGGAGTTTTGATTGATGAAGGGTTTCCCGACAATAAACTAAATTCTATTGTATATTTTAATAAAATAATCCGCATCGATCTCATATGTAAATCTAGTAATGACTCTTTTACGCCCTTCAAGTCCTTTCTTATCTAGTAATTCTCTGTGTTTAATTTCCTCAAGAATAGTGGAAGACATGGAATCAATATCACCCATAGTGAATAGGGCACCAACTGTAGAATCAACCATTTCAGGTAATGGGCCATGATTAACAGTTACAACAGGAGTACCAGATGACATTGATTCTAGAGGAATTAATCCCTGACCTTCATAATATGAAGGATAAATTGTTAGATTAGCATTCCTAAATAATGAAGCCAATTCTAAGAATGACATACTTGATTCAATAAAAACTGATGAAGATAACCCTAGTTTATTGGCTTGTTTTAAAAGACGTCCTCTCAGATGACCTCGCCCCACAATTACTAATTTAGAATTAGGTACCTCTGAGTTGACTATTGCAAATGCTTTCAATAAAGAACCATATCCTTTTCTAGCCGCTAAACGACCAACTGCTAACAATAGTATGCTTTCTTCAGTACACCCAAAACGATTTCGCAAATCATTATCAACTAACTCAGTAGGGTAAAACATATTTGTGTCTACTCCCCAATGAATAACTTCACAGTCCCAATTCTCGGGAACAGAATAACGTGTTAAAAAATCCATTTTAGTTGCTTCGGAGTTTGCAACACATACATCAGAATTAACCACTGCTGCATTCTCGAATCCAGCGTATCTTTTTGCAGTTAACAAAATTGCCAAATCATTAGGATTAGCCCAAACTGCTGCCTCTTTCTGTTTTGCTGCAGTAACTAATCCATCTTTCTCACCAAGCCAAGAACCGTGTAAAGAGGAAACTATTGGTGCTATATTTTTTTTGCAAAAATCAAATTGTTTAGTGTTCCAAGATATCATTGGGCAATGTAAGTGTACTATATCGACTGGTTTGGACTGGTTTAATTTCTTCAAAGCGCGAAGCGCCGAACGACCATAAGAACGTGTGAATTCCATTGGTAATTTTAACCATCCTACTGAAATTACTTCTATACCTTCAACCTCTGGAATATTCTCACCTCCACCATTTCGTGTAATAACGGTCACTTGATGCCCTCTAGATACTAGAGCAGATGATAGATGAAATACTGTCGAACCCATGCCCCCCCAGCGAGGAGGATATTCAGCAGATAACATGGCGATGTGCATACGGTATCATGCCTGCGTTGAGTCAACCGGTTTTCAAGAGATTGGACACAGGACACGTATCAGTTTGATTCAAAGAGTTAACAATGTTCGCCTAAACGAGAAATATGACAGAGGCGCTACCTGTACACGTCACCGTAGTTATACCTACAAGAAACGAAGAAGCAGCAATAGTAGATACTATTCGCTCAGTACCTAGAGATGGATGGTGTGATAAACTAGATTTTCTAATCATTGATGGAAATTCTACAGACAAGACTAGAGAATTAGCTGAAGAAGAAGGAGCAACCGTCTATCTTGAGCCGCGCAAGGGCTATGGCAGAGCTTACAAAACTGGGTTTGCTATGGCTCCAGGAGAAATTATAGTAACAATGGATGCAGATTGCACATATCCTGGAGAAGAAGTCCCCTCTTTAGTTCGAAAATTAGTAGAAGAAAATTTACAATGGATTTCTTGTGATCGACTAAAACGTGCTGAAGAAGGTTCGATGCCGGGGCTTCATGGGTTTGGAAATTGGGTATTATCAACGACAGCAACAATTCTTTATTGGTATGGGATTCATGATTCACAAAGTGGAATGTGGGTATTTAGAAAATCAATATTTGATAATGAAAAAGTAAGGCCAAAACATGATGGCATGCCCCTATCACAAGAATTTAAAATCCGCGCACGTAGATATTTAGGTAAGAAAAATACTGCTGAGATAAGTGTTCCTTATCGGCCAAGAGTTGGAGAAGCAGAGATTAATACTTGGGGAGACGGTTTACTAAATCTTAGGTTCTTATTCACGCACAGATTAGGTTTTACTCAGCAGAGAACTCCTTGGGGACCAGATTCGAAGTAAATTATTCATTAAATTCATCATCTAATTCTCTAGGATCAAATGTAGACCATGATTCAATCATTTCTAGATCTTTAGCTAATTCTTTACGACGATTTACCGAATATAATATCCCTATGGCTAAGAATAATGTAATCATGAATCCTAATAATGGTAAGCCACCAGATAGAAACCAAGAAATTATATTACTATTTTCTTCTGATTCAATAGGTAATTGTCCAAATAGTATCGGACTGACTACTTCCCCATCTATTGCCCATAATTCAACTTGAGCAATACTACCGTCATTGACTAGTATGGCAGTCTGTAAACTCCATATATTATCTCCTGCTATTGAATCCCCTCCTAAACCATCATCCCTTAATTCAAATTCTTGCTCAATCTTACCTGCTTTAAATTTACAAAAGACAATTTGAGTTGTTCCATCTAAATCATCTAATCTAACAGTAATAAAAATTGGGTTATCCTCGGCGAATTTTAAAGTATTAGGATTAATAGATAATTCATAAAGAATTGGAGAGCTAGAACCTATGATAAGATTAATTGAAGTTATATCGGATTCGCCCCTTGAGTCTTTGACTAAAAGATTGATTTGTACTAGGCCCGGAGGCAATGATACTGTAATTTCTTCCTTATCCCCAATTTCGGTACCGTCTCCTAAACTCCATTGGTAAAGAATAATATCATTATCATAATCAAATGAGGCTGAGGCGTTGAGAGTTATTTCTCGACCAGGGGGTATGTATTGACCATCTGAATAATCACTTATTCCAGCAGTTGGACCTGTTTCAAAAACGGTTAATTGTTGAGAATAGTTAGATATTCGTCCAGTTGAGTCAGTTAAAACAAATGATAAATCATGAACTCCGGCGGGGAGATAATCATTGTACCAATATTCGTTAGTCTTATCCTCAAGTATTGGTTCAGGCATAATATCTGAAAATATAGAAACTTTAAATTCATCACCATCAGGGTCAAATGAATCTCTGAAATCAAATAATACAGGTAAATTAGAATAAACCTCAATTCCTTCATCTGGTGAACTAAGAATCAAAACGGGAGCTGATTGCTCAACAAAAATTGTTGTTGAGAAAGATGCGGTTCCACCATCGCCATCATCAATATGAAGAGATATTACATGATTACCTTCGGGTAATCGGGATTTAAATTTCCACTCACTACCTATTGGCTCGGATAGTAAATCACTTTGCCATAATACACTTACTAGGTCTTTACTAGAATCAGAAAAATAGTTACAGATAATTCCAGTACTATTGTCTAAGTCAGAACAAGCAATATCCCAATCACCAGAACCAGTTGCATCAAATGATATCAAATGCCCTGAGTTAGTAGAATAATCCTCAATAGGATATGAAATCATAGCAACTGGAGGTGAGTTTTCCACAATTAAATCTAGTTCAGTGGTTGTCCATTGCCCTGCATGATTAGGTCGGTCATCACTAGCATACATCGTAATTTTATGAGTTCCCTTGGAAAGCATGCCTGACCATTCTAATGAATCAGAAGGAGTAATTCCCGAATTTAATAGTCCATCAATATCACTCCAAAATTCAAATTTTATTTCATCGCCCTCTGGATCAATAGTATTACTACCGTCGATAAGTAAAATATCCTGAGACCTTAGACCTGTCCTTGTAATTTCGACAAGAGCGTTTGGTAATTCATTAAATAACTCCACATTAAATGTCCAAGTTACAGGTGAATGTACCCCATCGGTAGCATAGACAGTCACTGTGAATTGATTTGGAGCGAGAGGGAATGTTTTGTTAATTTGTCCAGGGCACTCAGAAAGAAATAATTCAGTCTCTTCATAAGAGGTCTTTATCCAACAAGTTAATTCATCATTTTCTGGGTCGTTTGTTCCTGTTAAGTCAATATTTACTGAGGCTGTTTTTCCAAGATAAAGAGTACCCCAAGCAGAGATATCTGGAGTAGTATCTACTGTGAGTAATGGAGGATTATTTGACAGTTCGATAGACCGCTGCTCCGAAGCGCAGTTATTCGATAAATCACAAATTTCAAGAGTTATTTGATGAATTCCATCTGAAAGACATTGAATTAGGTTATTAGCAATAATAATCGAATTATTATTATTAAATTCACAAGAACTAGTGATATCTCCATCAATATTACTCGACCAAGAATAGGTCATTAATTCGTTATCTAAATCCCATGAGGAGCTGGCATCAAAGATTACTTCTGAACCACTAGCATAAATCTCGTCTGGACTAGGTAATAGCCATATAATAATAGGCGGTTGGTTTGATATCTCAAGAATACAAGTTACAACTTTGTTTGAATCTAATCCGAAAGGTTCGGAGTCATTGTGGACTGAATCATAATCACATCCTGTATGGACATCATTTACATTAGACCACCCATTTATTGGAGTCCATCTTTTACCAATGAATGGACCAATAATATCAACTCCCTCATATGGTAAGATACCAAAATACTCAGACTCATATAGGTCAAAAGTAAGGTTGACTGAAGAAAAGGGAATATGATTAAGATATTGATTTACTACATGTGTCTCTACGTACCACATCTCATCAACAATATTATCCTCAGATTCAAATAAAGGTTCATCCATTAGGGACGATGAGATCCATCTCAAATGGCTATTAGATTTCATCAAGAAATAATTAGAATTAGTTGAATTAGATAGGAAGAATGAGTTAGTCATATTTACAAAACTGGAATCTAGACTTGGAGGTGAATTACATTGGAAACCAGTATTATTCACCAATAACTCTGAATGATCTACTAAATCAAGACAAGAAATTGTATTCTGAGTATTGATGATACTATCATTAAGATAAGAATCAAGAGAGCCTTTGGCATCCCAATAGAATCCACTATTATTTCCACTGATTTGTAAATTAGAAATCTCGGCGTCGACATCATATAATTCGATCACATAACTATTAGAACCAGTTGAATTAGAATTAACAATTAGATTGTTGAAGATTATATTGCCATCTTGGGAGAGTCCTGAATTGTCCACACTAAGTGCAGGAGAATTGATTGGATTTATTATTGTCAAAGAATGAAGTTGTAAATCTATACTATCTTCAATAGTAACTCCATAATTATCATCAATTGATGTACAAATGTAGCAAGAAACGTTCTTGCCTCCACTTACAACATCATTAGATTCATCAAAATAAAATCCAGAACCAAGATTTCCAGACAATGAACCTACTCCATTCCCAGAAGTCACAACATATTCTAGTTCCACATTACTGGAATCTCTGATCGATAAACCATGACCAGTATTATTCATACTTAGAATCGCATTTACATCGGGATGGAATTCTCGGAAATCTAGACCACTGGCACCATTCTCTGTTACTTCCCAATTAGTTCCACGGACTCCACCTTTCCACATTAAAACCCCAGGACCAGATGAGTTCCTTACAACTAAATCATTGATTGTTGGAGGTCCCGAAATCCCCCAGTTCGCAGATCTCCAAAATAAACCAGCACGATCATTCAAGGGGATTGAAAAACCATCGCCACCATTATTCAATAATGTCAAATTATTAACGACCATAGAAGAATCTATCATATATGCTCTGAAACCAACTACTGGATTATCTTCAATTAATCCCCCTTCAATTTTAATGCCACTAGTATTCACATCTAATGCAGCAATTCCGAGTCCCGGTGTCTTTGCATTACCGCCGCCAGTGCCTCTAATCACTAGATTATTGAAAATAGCATTTATTGGTAAATTAGAGAACTGACTATGATTATATTGTTCGACCATTATGCCACGATATTGACTATCTTCAACTACTAGATTTGTAAATGTAGGTCTCGTATTCCACCCTTCCGTAATGTGTCTAACATAAACTCCATTATCAGAACGTATTACATTTGAATTTGCCACTAGAGGAAGAGAATCTTCAATCCAGATTCCAGCGGCAATTGACGTAGTAGCGCCACTAATATTAGTAATTTGTAAATTCGATACTATACCTCCAGAATTGCCCCAATAATTCAAACCACGAGTAACGAGATTATTGATAACTGCCCCATCGATGATTGGGCTAGAAGATGCACCTACTGAGATCCCAATGCCTTTTCTCCAATTAGTCGTTAATGGAATATCTTGACCACCTCCTTCAATTACAATGTTATTGATTCTAGGTGAAGCGGAATCAAACATATCAACTGCTACTAAATCTGCATTCTCCACTCTTAGATGGTTAATTGTTGGATTACTACCATAGATTGTGATTCCGTACTCCGAATTTTTAATTGTTAGATTATCAATTTTCGAACCTAAACCATTACTTGAAGAATTAAAAATAATACCATCATGATCTCCTAAAATTGAATTCAATATGACTGGTGATGCAAAGGTCCCTTCGACTGTTATCCTTCCGGCTACTAGTATATCCTTATCATCTCCTAGGTTAATTGTTGTACCTTCTTCAATAATTAAAATATCTCCACTTTCAACGGTATAACCATCTACTAAATTTACGGTTCCACTCCATACAGAAGTAGTCTTAGAATGACCTGCAATTGAACTAGTAGGTACTAAAGCAATGCTTGATAAAAGAAAGATTGAAACTAGGACAATTGCATGCCTTCGATGATGACGATGACTGTCAGGCATGGTATAACGGCTCTGCGATAACATATATCACTGGTGGGTAAATGAGTATGTTAGTAATCGATTACAAACGAGGCATAATAAGTATAACTGATGCCGTCTTAAATTGGAGACAATCAAATCATGAGTACCGCTTTCGTTTTGTTCAAGTGTCAACCTCAAAGAGAGTTAGAAGTTTATCTTGCCCTATTAGAAATTGATAGCGTGACTGAAACTCATGTTGCATATGGAGAATACGATTTAGTTGCCAGAATTGATTTTGAAGATGAAAAAGAAATGGCAAAAACATTGATTGGAAATATGCGATCGATTCCTGGGGTTCAGAAAACTGAAACATTGATAGCAGTGGAGGCATGAATAATGGCAGTCGGATTCATCCTAATCACCACTGAACCAGGGTGTGAAGTTAAAGTTCGAGAAGAGGTAAGTAAAATAAAATGTGTTAAGGGACAATGGATTGTATTTGGGAATCATGATTTATTCGTTAAGGTTGAAGCAGAAGATGAGTCTGAATTAACAAAATGTATTGTACAAGAAATTAGATCTGTTAAAGGAATCTATGAAACAAGAACACTGATTGGTGCAGAAATTTGATTAAATTGATTTCGTCAATTCGTCAAGTAATTCATTAGCTGCTGAAGTACACTCAGCACTGCGAAATCTATGAATTGATTCTTGCCAACAAGAGAGCCTTAGATTGGAGTTCAATATGCCTCTCCAGTACCAGCACTGAGCATTTATTCTTCGATATGCAGCCATATCATCCCTTAATGGACTGTTAAATAAGTCATTATGTAATTCTTGTACCCAAACTGGATGATTGCCCCTAGTTTTTTCCAGTACTGCATGAATAAGGCTAATTTTCTTCAATGGATCTGAACAATCGTCAATAAATAATCGTATAGATTCTAACGAGGAATTTAATAATTTTGATGTGTTTGAAATTGTTAATCGAGTGCGTAAATCCAATGCTACGAGAGTTTCATTATCTTCCGACATCATAATTTCTAACTTAGATCTAGATTGAGATGCTAAACTCAGATCAGAAATCTGCAAGGCTATCGCATGTTTCAATAAATTTAATGAAAGTTCGGCAGTATTTCTATCTCTGTCAGAAATATCTAATAGAATTATATTATTGATCTCAGAGAGAATTTCTTTTGCTAAAGATTTACTTAGCCTTCCGGGTAATCTATCATCATATTTCCTAACTAATACAGATACCTGAAACCTTATTTTATCTAAAGGAGATAATTGTTCTATTGCCTGATTCTCTAACTCGGATGCTGATTCAGTATCTCCTCTAATTCGGAATAAACGTGCCATGAGTAGTTGTTTTTTAGGACTTATTTCTATATCAGACAAATGGGCCTCAGCAATATCATATTCTGCCCTCTCAAAGGCTAAGTCTATAGCCTGCATTCGATAATCGGAATCTTCAGAGAAACGTAAAGCTTCGTCGATTATTAGTGCTGCAGAAGCAGTATTTTCTTGAGATATCTGCGATATTTTATCGAGTAGCCATTCTTTTTCAAAATTCTGAGATTTAACCCGATGATATGATTCCATCCACTGGGCTCTGTGACCATCTTTCAAAGACCAATTGTTTGCTGCATTATGATGAAGGCTTTTCGTTTGATTTTCTGACCAAAATAATCTACGTACATTTCTAATTAAATGATGGGGCTCAAATTTCTTATTATGCCACCTAAGAATTGCAGATTCATCGAGTTCAAACAACCCCTCCGAATTAAATAATTCGCCAACATCTAGTGGATTCGGGCTGATACTTAGTTCATCCAATGTTGAGATTCCATGACTAGTTAATTTCTCAATCACCGTTGATTCAATAAATTGTTGAACTGCTTCTACTTCTTCCGGCAACTTACTTTCTGGATTCCAAAGATGTAAGGCTAGAGGATGTCCACCCAAAGATTTGACGATTTGGTCTGCCTTTTCTTCAGTGAGATATTCTGGAAGTAAAGACCGACCATCTTTTTCAGATATACCTGATAGACGAAAATCTGAATATCCTTCAACCACAGAGAAAGGATTAGGAGAACGAATAATAACCAAAATTGAAGCCTTAACAGCCTTTAATCCAAATAATAAGTCTTTCAAATTGCTGATATGTCTATCATGAACCTCTTGAATCTCATCAATGACTAGTAGAGTTTTATTTTTATCTAACCGTGAAATAAATGCTAGTCTGTCGCGGGGTGGATTACCTCCTAACCATTGTTTAGAAATATCATAAACATCTGTGTTGGAATAACATGTAGCCCAACGAACATTCCAACCTTTGTGCAATATCTCATCAACTACCCCGCTGGCTAGACTTGTTTTACCGATTCCAGGTAAACCACTTAAGAAAATATTTTCTCCATTTATAATTAATTCTAGCAAATCTTGAACAATCTCATCTCTACCAAATAATTTTGTAAAATCCGGTATCGGCCCATATCCTTTTCCAGTCCTTGACAGAGGTTCTGATTCAAATGATTCTACTTTAGTTCGCCCATTGAGTGTAATATGCACTACTGTACGTTTCCGGGAACCTCCGCCGGTAACATGAGCGGTTCGATTGGACACAAAGCCTTGTTCTACGAGCCTATTGAGAGGTTTATGCAGGCTTGATCTAACTAAACCGAGTGATTCGGCCAGACCGGGTAGTGAAAGACTCCGAGGTACATCCCAACTTTTCTCAAAGTCCTGAGAAAACTCAGAAAGTCGAGAAAGAATCCGCCTCTCAGTGTCACTGAGCATGGTGCTCGTACAGGTCTAGGGTTCATGGGTATTCACCTCCGCCGCATCAAATAGTTATGGCGCTCGAGAGTGAAGATTTGGACCTCCCCGCTAATCCAGGGGTTTATCTTTTCAAGCAAATAGATGGAAGAGTACTATACGTAGGTAAGGCAAATAATCTCAAAGAAAGAGTTCGATCATACTTTTCCAGGAATCCAGATAGGAAAATGATACCAACATTGGTTGAAAAATCCAATAAAATAGATTTTATAGTGACACAAAATCCTGCTGAAGCACTCGTTTTGGAAAGAGAATTAATACGGAAGCATAAACCAAGATATAATTCAATGCTCAAGGACGATAAATCGTTCCCATATATCTGCTTAACAAATGAAGAATACCCTCGTATAATCTATACTAGATTCCCATCTGATGATTCCATAAGGTGGGGTCCGTTTCCTGATGCAGGTGCTGCTAAAAGAGTAATACAGCTTATTAGAAGATATTTTGGAATAAGAGATGAAGATTGTAGGGGGGAAGACGGTTGTCTAGCGATGCATATTGGTTTATGCAGAGGACCTTGTTTTGATCCCGAGGGATATGAAAAATTAGTTAACGCTGCTAAGGGAGTATTGAATGGAAATGCAGGAAAATTAATTCTAGATTTGAATAATGAAATGGAGAATTATTCAATAAATTTAGATTATGAAAATGCTGCAAAAACTAGAGATTTAATATCAGCAGTGCAAATAATTATTTCTCAACAAATTATTGATTCTAGGTTTTACCAAGATTGTGATGCAGTGGGTTTCGCATATCTAAATGACTTAGCAGTAGTAGTAATACTTCATGCCAAGGATGGAAGAATACAGGGAGAAGTAAACTATCCATTGATTCATCGAGGAGATATTAGTGAATCTGTTTCACTAGTTCTCTCAGAACATTATTCCGAAAGGAAGCCACCTAAAGTAATACTTCTACCTACGCCAATTACAAATGTTATGGAACAATGGCTTGAGAATAGGAGGGGGAAAAAAGTAGATACAAGAATTCCCATAAGAGGAGAGTTGGCAAAGCTACAGAAAATGGCAGAACGGAATGCAGAAATTCAACTTGTAAGGCATAAGAATAAACGTTCAGGAAATCTAGAAAAAATTGCAGCTGATGATGGGGCGAAATTATTACAATTAGACTCATTAGATTATATTGTATGCTTTGATATGGCCCAAATTCAAGGTTCTGAAAGAGTAGGCGCATCAATTGTCCTTAGAAAAGGGAGGCCATCGAAAAAAGAGTACAGGACATATCGTGTGAAAACAGATGTATTAGACGACCTTAGAATGATGTCTGAAGTCGTTGAAAGATGGAGTAAAAGGCAAGATGAATGGCCAAATCTATTACTATTAGATGGGGGGAAAACGCATTTAGACAGTATTCATAGAGTCTTGGAAAAAAATGGGATAGATGGTATGTTCCCCGTGGCAGCATTGGCAAAAAAGGAAGAAACAATATTTCGTAAAGGAAAAGAACCTATAATTCTCGATAGGAAAGGAAGAGTTTTGATTCATTCAAGAGATGAAGCGCATCGATTTGTAAATAAATATCACAGGAAAAGGCGAGGGAAATCAGCATTGAAAAATCCATTAGAAGACATAAATGGTTTAGGTGCCAAAAAGATTCAGTCTTTATTGATACATTTTGGAGGATATAAAAAAATAAAATTTGCATCCATTGAAGAACTAAGAAAAGTCCCAGGGATAGGCAAAGAAATGGCTGAAAAAATTCATTCAGAATTAATTTAAGCAATCGGCTCGTCTAAATCATTATATTTTTCAGATTCATTAGTATCAAAAAATGACTCATCGACCATTACAATAGGGGAATTCATAGCACCAAATTCAGCAACAGCGGCTTCTTCTGTAAGTTGACTTTCTTCGAGTTCCTGTAATATCATTTTCTGATTGCGTTTTTCTTTTCTATTTCTTAATAGTCGAACCATTAATACACCCAATAAAGATGAATAAATTATCAAATGTGGCATTAATTCTACAAATATAAATTTCCAACTATATTCAATGTTATAAGTTATAACATCTGAATTTTTTTTACAGTTATTCCACGATTTAGAATCAGGGCAAATAGGAGTCAAATAGGTTAATACCTGTCGACCATTTATCTCAGTGAAATTTCCCCGTTCATTAGAACTCTCAAATGAAGTGAACCGTAATTCATCAGGCATATGAATTCTTATTAATGCCGAGGAACGGATAGTCCCGAATATTGTATGTTCCATTATGGGAAATATTTGTTGTTGCATTTGAGAGTTCTCAAAAGTAAGACCATAATCGCTAGTAATAGGGCTACCAAAGGGCCATCCAAAATAATCCATAAAAATTGAACTAACATGTGAACGATGTATATCTAAATTAATTTCATTGTCTTTAGAGGCAATACTCATTTCTGCATTTCGAATAGAGGCTGAGAAGTTAATAGGGTTCAAATCAGAAGGAGATGCCGTGTCAGGAATTTCATATATTTCTGATTCTGCAAAAAATGGTGTGGACTTCATATCGATGTTTAATTCATATTCTCCAAAGCCTAAGTCAATAGGAAAACTTGAGAGCGCATTTTCTTCAGATATTATGGGAAATAGTGAATTAAGATCGCTAGCGAATTTATTCATTCCTGAATTAGAAATTATTAAATTAATTTCATGACCATTGCCAAAATCTATCGGCGCAGTGATATCGGAACCGCCTAAAAGTCCCGCTTCTGACATATTTGTAGATGACCTCCGGTCACCAACCGCTATGGCCCTACGGATAATATCTGACGGTATGGGTTCTAATTCAATACCATCTTGCCCTAAATCAATGCTTACCCTATGAATTGACAGAGTTAATTCTGCTTCAAAGTTGATATTTATTTCTCCACTTAATTCATTAATTGCGATATTATTCAGAAAAATTTCAGCTGTAGATGTAATGCATGTCATCTGCTTAGATGAACATAATAAATCACTTGAAGTATCTTCACAGGGACTTGAAATTAAACAAATTGGGTGCTGCCAATCGAAATTTCTAGTTCCCTCAAAACCAATTTTAAAGGTATCTTGAGAATTAAAAGAAGATTGAACCTCAAGGATAGAACGGTCTCCTTTTGTAGATTTAATCCATTCAGGAAGAAATAGCTCTAAGTTAATATTAGTATTGGGGAAATCGGAGGGGATTATATTCTGTAACCAATTAGGGTTATTGGTAAACTCGACCTCTATGATACTCATGGCAGCAGCTAAATCTTCATCATTTATTATGGAAAAATCAAGTGTAGAAACATCCCCTAAACTTGAATCTAACATGTTTTCAATTATTTCTGAGATCTTAACTTGAACCGGTTGAGAGTTTGATTGGATATAAATCGGGTATTTCCCAGACATTGCTTCGACTCCATCTAAACAATATCTAAACTCTAATAATTCATCACAAGTTTGTCCATAGGTATGTCGAAAATCTAACCCTCCGTCTTGATTAGCCGGAGTGAAATTAGGTTCGGTAAATTGGATATCAGAGCCAAATAATTCTGAAAGCCCTAAAGAAATTTCTTCAATTGGAATTCCATCAAGAAGACTAGAAAAATCTTCATCTAATTCATTACTTATCATTCTAATACCGTCTGAAGTGATAAATGGGAGATTCATGTCGCCATCATCAAATTCGATTGACCAATTACTCAAGGTATCAGAATCAAGATGATGAATAGATAATTCCATTTTAATTTCTGTATTTATAGAATCTCTAGCATCAATGAAGATATCAATACTTAAGGATGGTTGATCATTAGGAATCGACAAAACAGAAAGTGGATTACGATTCTTTATTCGATTAGTAAGATTTAACGAAATACTAGAGTCAATAGATTCTGGTTGAGTATTATCGAGAGATAAATGACCATAAGACTGGGGATATTGGTTGGGATAATTTTCAATAAGTAATACTCCGGGACTTTCAACTTGGTATGCTGTAGAATAATCGGGAGGATAAACTGTTAATTCGACATAATGCCCTGCTATTGCTTTCGCACTGAATGAAGTACTAATATCACCTCCCATTAGCAACAAACCTCTCATCATTCTATCTATATCGCCAGTATCTTCATTAAGGCCTATTTTAGAGGGACTAAGAACTAAGACAAAAACTCCTCTGAAGCAAATAGGAGGATTGAATGGGTCGTTAGAAAGACCATTGACTTCGTCAATGGAGTCTAAAGATTCAGCGTAAGCACACTGAACATCGTCCTCTGAATAAAAGTCAATACTAGATATTGTATTAAGAATTGAACTTTCAGTATAATCAAAATTATCTTCGACATATTCTTTCATATTTGCCTGTATTAAAGATAACATTCTTTCTTCTACAGATAGCCCATTTCTCTGTAAATCAAGATAGTTTCGTATATAATCTGCCGGTATACCGTCCTCAAGAGTACTATCCCCCTCGAGATTTAAATCTTCTAAATCCAAGTCTTGACGTGAAAGTTCGTGTATTGCAGTAGAAATCGTTAGTGATACCGTTTCAGCATCATCTACATTAACTGTAATTGAAGATTTAATCCATTCATCTGTCGTTGAACCATCTAAACTGGCTTGGTAGTCATCACAAACCCCCTCAATACTATTCCAAGTCGAACAAATATCATTTGTTACTTCTGGCACCCCAGGGGGGGGGGATGCGAAAGAAATAGGGCTGATTAACAACAAAACTAGTAGCACCACTAGCCTTTGCATATTATTATCCAATAACTCATCTACCATAAGTCTGAATCCATCCTGCATCTCGGAGAGTGTGAATGAGTGCACCTAAGCCCCACTTACGACTTCGTAAAATGATTGAAGCATATCTCATTTCAGAAGGTAAAGATTCAGAAAATATATCTTTACTAATTGATAATATTCCTAAGAGATGGGAAAAATTCTCAGACATCGTGTTATTACCTAACTCATCCTTCAGAGGAGATGACTGGGAGGGGATAATTTCCGAAGAATTCTGGATATCGGTATGTAATGTTTTAGAGGTTAAAAGATTAGCAAGATTAGGAGAAATTGTAGGAAATAAGCGTGAATCAACAGTGGAAATATTAGTTGGAGATAATGACTGGGTAATTAGGAAAGAAAGTGGAATTAAGTATGGTTATCCTTTGACTAAGTGTATGTTTTCTTCAGGTAATATAAACGAGCGACGGAGGATGGGGGAAATCGTTTCTAAAAATGAGATTATTGTTGATTTATTTTCTGGTATTGGATATTATACGTTGCCAATTTTAGTAAAAAGTGAAGTAAAGCATGTCTATTCATGTGAATGGAATATAAATGCAATAAATGCTTTGAAATTTAACCTAAAAGAAAACAAAGTTGAGAATCGATGTACCATTTATGAGGGGGATAACCGGGAAACCACTGGGGACTTATGTAATATTGCAGATAGAGTATTATTGGGCCTCCTACCTACAGCAGAGAAATCATATGATATCGCTTTGAATTGTCTGAAACAAAGTGGAGGAGTTCTCCATCTACACGGACTAGCACCAGCTAATAATCATCAAAAATTAGTTGATAGTACTACTAATATCCTAGAAAGTTTAGATTATGACTACATGGTCAAAAATATTATCATCAATAAAATCAAATCATATGCGCCTCATTGGGATCATTTAGTATTAGATATCGAAATAGATAAGATTTAATCTTGACTTTACAAGCATTATAATAATCTGCTATTGCCTATTCGCAATACTAATGGATGAGGTCTTGGATGCCGAAGTGGTCGAAGAAAATCCATTTTTTATGATTTCAAAAGGAACTTCTGTTTCATGGGGAAAAATTGAATCATTGGTTTTAAGAAATAAAAAGTTAATGATTTTAATGTCAACAATTCTAGTTACAAGTATAATTATTAGTTCTACGATTTGGTCCGCTGCGGGTCCTGGAGGTTTTAATAAATCAGATGATGAATGGTGGGAAACACCAGTTAATGAAAGATATAATATGGAATTAAATATGACTGGATGGAGAAGTCAACTTCCAGTTGAAGATTTATACTCATGGACTGGGCCAACAGAATACTTTGTAGAAGTTGATTTACCTATCTCAGAACAAGACGTAGGATATCCTGGACCTGCTCTGATGCATATTTCATTATGGATGCCAGATGTTCCCAATGGGACAAAAATTCCCGTAATAGCAACTGTACATCCTTACTATGATTTTGGGGGAGAGGGAGTTGTGGGGGATGACTCTAACCCTAATACGATACCTGATGCAGGTGTTGGTTTATGGGTACTAGAAGAATTTGTACCCCATGGATATGCTCTAGCACAAATTTCAACATTTGGTACCGGTAAATCAACTCATTGTCAAGATGTAAAAGGACTTGGTGAACAAATTGGAATTCAAGAAGCAGTTCATTGGCTTGGAGAACAAGAATGGTCCAATGGTAATGTAGGACTAATGGGTAAATCCTATGCAGGAACTACAAATTGGGAAGCCGCACAGAATCCTTCGGAGCATCTGAAAACTATTGTTCCTATTTCTGGATCGATAGGCGTGCAACAAATGTTCTATCGAAATGGCTCTAGTGAAGCTAGAGCTATGCTCTATGATGTACTGTATGAAGGAGCAACTGCTGATGCTACAAGCGATGATATGAGGTTCTGTACAGATGATGCCATCGGCCCTTTGAGCCCATTTACTACTTGGTTGGGTGCTGGTTTAGGAGGGGATGAATGGAATGACTACTGGGATGAAAGATACCACTTACAAGATGTCATAGATAATTACAACGGGAGTGTATATATTGTTTGGGGATTACAAGATTGGAACGTTGACCCATATCATGCATTTCCAACTCATCAACTATTGAAAGATGCTGGAATTAATGTTCGAACTATTTCTGGACAATGGGGGCATAACTATCCTGACCAACCGAGTGTCCATGAAGGGTTAGAATCAGGATATGGCGCTGAAGCATTTCCAAGTGTTACAAGAATGGATTGGGCGGTTGAACTGTTTCCATGGTTTGAGTATTATCTAAAAGACATAGGTGAAGAACCTGAATCCTATGTTCAGGTACAGCGAAATGATGGTAATTGGCATATTGAAGAAACATGGCCGGCAGAAGATACTGTAAATATTCAATATGCAATTGCAGATTGGGATGGAGGAATGTCAGGGACTGTTAATTCTCAACAATCGATGACAATTACCAGTCAACCTTTAACTGAAGATATGCACATCTCTGGGTTACCAACATTACATATTGATGCGAGAACAAATGCTTGTAATGGCGGGCAATTATTTGTAACAATGTTTGATGGCACTTCAGGATTGAGATTAGGTCATGCAACTATGGATGTAAGGTATAGGGATGGAGGATATGATGCGAAGCCAACTTCTCCTATGACGAGTTATAGGATGCTAATGGAGTTCAACCCTATGGATGTTATAATCCCTAAAGGTCATACAATTCAACTGGTGGTTAGTGAAACAGGAGAGGACTATTTACCATCACCATGCGCCCCTCTGGGGATGACAATATTTGCTGGTTATCAAGTTCTTACTCTCCCTACTCTAGATCGCCCTATCGGTCATGAGAATTGGTTTAATGTTCCTGCTTGGTGGGAATAATAATTGGTATATTTTCTAACTTACCTAGACACTCTTTATGAAAATAATTACTACGAAATTTCCGAGTACTTTTCCTCACAATAAAACCACACTTAGAGCAAGTCCATGCCCACTTAGATTTGCTATCTTGTAACTCTCGAGTTAATTTCTTTCCAATAATATTCATTTCTTTTTTATTAGGCCATAAATTTTCAATAGTACGGAACTCTCTATTGTGAGTAAAGTTTCCAAGGCAATGGATATATTCATGAAAAAGAACAAATTCAGCATAATCAAGATATTGTTTTTGAAATAAATTACGATTTAGTCGTACTCTACAATTCTTGATACTAATTCTCTTAGATTTATCTAAATTGGTTGTAAGACCATGACGAGAAACTGAATTTTGGGAGAGATAAGATATTTCTATTCGAGATAAATTAGATAACTCGACATCGCTAAAAATTCTATTGCCTGAATTATCAGAAAAAAATCTCATTTTAGAAATAACTATTTCGCGTAATTGATTAATGTCTGGAACTCGGTATTGTTCCATAGTAATTTCTCATCTATTCTTCTTTGATAAAAATATGTTCTCTATAGTAAGAAAGTTCGTTAATACTGCCCCGAATATCTCCTAGTGCTCTATGGCCGGAATTATTCTTCCACTTAGGTAATTCAGGATACCACCTTCTTACTAACTCTTTGACGCTAGTAACATCGACGCTACGATAATGAAAAAATGAATGAAGAGTTGGCATATATCTCCTTAAAAAACGTCGATCTTGACCAATGGTATTACCACATAAAGGTGGCACACCAGCTAAGCAATGTAGCTGTAAGAAGTCAAGAGTAGCGATTTCTGCATTACTCATATTGGTCTTGGAATCTCTGACTCGTTTGATCAAGCCATTTTCTGTATGATGGGAAACATTCCACTCATCCATTTTGGCTAAATCCTCTTCCGATACAGAAATCGCAAAACTTGGTCCCTCTGCTACTATAGAAAGATCTGCTTCAGTAACAATAGTTGCAATCTCGATGATTGTATTTTCATAAGGATCTAATCCTGTCATTTCAAGATCAATCCATACCAGTCGGTCTTCAACCATGATGCTCGCGAGAACACTTCAGTCTTATGAGTTATGATTGAGCATCAGTATGATAATGAATGAGTTATGCGGAGGTCTATGAGTGGTGTAGGATATATACAGATACTCAAAAATAATCACTCATTTCGTCGATTATTCATAGCACAAGAATTGTCCTATATTGGAGATTGGTTCACTGTTATTGCACTATTCATATTAGCAGGGGATGCAAGTGATAATTCACCTCTAGCCATAGCCGGAGTTTTAGCGACAAGGAGTTTTTCATTGGCTGCAATGACTCCTTTTACAGGTATGTTAGCTGATCGTTACTCTCGTAAAGGGCTGATGATTTGTTCTGATTTAGCAGCTTTTATTGTTTTGGCTATAGTATTGCAATTTGATTTGTTATATACTGATAATAAACTGTTATCAGTATATTTTCTAGCAGTTGCAATGGTGGCGGCTAAATCTATTTTCGATCCTGCACAATACGCCTATTTACCAAATATTTGTAATGATGATGAACTACTAACTGCTAATGCCCTAGGGTCTGGTGGCTGGTCAATTGCATTAGGTGTAGGAGCTTCTATAGGTGGTTTGACGATTGCAGAATATGGTATAACAGTCGCATTATGGATAGACGCACTAACATTCCTTAGTTCAGCAATTTGTATCATGACGCTTCCTTTTGGCGGTCCTGATACAAGTGAACGTGAAAATATGACTCCGAAAGTTGTTACCAAGAATATTACTGATGGTTGGAAATATATTCTTCAAAATCCAGAAGTTAGAAGATTAGTAATCGCTAAGGCGCTGTGGTCTTCAGGGGGAGGAGCACAGATCTTTCTCTTGATAATGATAGGGATAGAGGCTGACTTTGGAGATATTGCGGCAGGAATAGGTATTCTATTCATGGCCAGAGGATTTGGTTCAGGATTCGGCCCTATGGCGGGAAGACCATTGATGAGAAATAAACTACTAAGACCATACTTGATAGGTTTAGCAGTAGGAATCTCTGGAATATTTTATATCATCATTTCATTGATTCTACCATATGATTGGAATAATTTACTACTGGTTATGGTATTTATATCACATGCATCCAGTGGTTTCAATTGGGTTCAATCAACAACCTTGACTCAAGAACGTTCTGGAGATGAATGGAGGGGGAGAGTTGCGGGTGCAGATTTCCTCGCACTAACTCTTATGATGGGTATTTCTGCGATAACAGCAGGTTTTATTCTTGAAAATGAATTCCTTCAATTAAGAGAAGTAATAGCTTTATCTGCCCTTATTCAAATTATTATGGGTATAGGATGGATTGTATTGGCTTCTCCTAAAGAGAAAGTTATATTCAATTTAGAAGATCCTGTGCTCAACCTATAAATCGTTGAAGTGCAACTAAGACAACGATAGGTGCTATTGAGAAAACAATATCTCTCATCAATGATCGAGAAGAGGCTTGAACCTGTTTTGTAATACGTTCTCTGATTTCTGTATCAATTTTTTCAATCATTCCTGAGGCAGGATCTTTAGCCTTAATTAGAACTTCTTCAAGCATATCAACACCCTTGTCAAGAAGACTGGTGATAATATCTTGTAATGGATTAGTTTTTCCTGGCTTATGAACTCCATCGGTATCTTCTGAGATATCAATAACCTCCCTCCAAGGGCGAGGTATTGTAAACTCATCAACAGTTTTGAGAAATTCACGACCAATTACAGCACCCTCGACAATAGCTTTAGCGGTAGTCAAATTATACTTTGCAATTGTTTGAATATTTTTACGTGAACGAGTTACCTTACCAAAATCTACAACTAACCAAATTATACCTGCTAAGATCAATAAGAATATTCCGAAATCTGGAGTCTCTTCCCAACTTTTCCATCCAATATCGCCATTTATGACTAATCTAGCTGTTAACGCAATTAAAGCAGGTAAAATGAATGAAAGAATCTCATTCATAACAATCTTCCAAAAGCCATCAACTGGTAATTTCTTCAATCTACCTAGGAACCATTTCACATGTTGAGTTCTATCTCCTGGTGGGGCATATGTATTAACTAAATCAATCAATGGAGGTGCAATGAGAATTAAGCGTAATAAAAATGGAATAATTAGAAGCAATAAATATGCTTCCCAGGGAGACTCAGGAGGGAGGCTAGGGAAATATATCGCATCCGACATAATATTGACTGATACACCGTCTACCATGAATGTCACCCCTTCACTATCTAGATATTCTAGATAGCGTATCTGCCTGATTCGACGCTGTTCTGAGGAATAAAATTGCTAAAATTGCCGAAGTTATGAAAGCCGTACCGATATAATGATGAGTATTAGTCATTAGAATCGCTATACCAATTAGTGACGAATATGAGATTACTTGACAAATAATTAATAATCTTTCCAACATAGCATATTCTAGTTCATGCATACCATCGAATTCTTGAATATATGAATTTATTAAGAAAAATATAGCTTGGAAGGGGAGCGCTGCAGCTAATATTGTAAGTCCTGTGATTACGACCATGTCGGGATTCGATGGATCTAGCTCTAATCCCTGGAATAAAATATTACCAGTATTCAGACCTATTATTGACGCGTGAATTGTCCATGCTTTGTCATAAGAGGATGAGTCATCATTGTTCGCCCTCGCTGCCATAAAGAGTATTGCACTTTCTTCAATAGTTGAATATTACCCTAGATAAAACATATAATATTAGCATTAGTTGACATAAATGAATAATTCAAGTAGGAATTATCTATTTGTATAATGAAGCATGTTTCGCTCTTGTTTTAGAAATTTTAGGGCCGACAACCATTGAACAATATGGATTATTAGGATTGTTTGCAAAATAATTATGATGAATATTTTCGGCAACAAAGAAGTTTATCAAAGGACTGACTTCAGTGACAATATCGTCTACAAAGTTTTGCTGGAGATACCCAATTACCTCTTCGATATCTGTTAGTTCTTCATCGTTTTTATAGAAAATAACACTTCTATACTGAGGTCCTATATCATTTCCTTGACGATTTAATTGAGTCGGATCATGGCAAGTAAAGAATACTTCAAGTAATATTCTTCTAGGAATGATTTCTTCATTGAAAGTCACCTCAACAACTTCTGCATGCCCACTTTTCTTACTGCAAACCTCTTCATAGGTTGGATTTTCAGTATGACCACCACTATATCCAGGAATAACTTTAGTTACTCCTTTTAATCCTAATAATGCGCCTTCAACACACCAGAAACAGCCACCACCTAGGACTATAGTATCCAATATATCATCTCCTATAATTTGGAGCTTCACGAGTAATTTCTACATCATGAACATGTGATTCAGATAATCCAGCATTAGTTATACGGACAAAGTCACAATTAACTTTCATAGAAGATATATCAGGATTTCCTGTATACCCCATACTTGAACGCAGACCGCCAGTTAGTTGATGAATTACATTTTCTACTGGACCTCTAGCAGGTACTCTTCCTTCGATTCCTTCTGGTACGTACTTACTTGTGTCACCCTGTTCTGATTGGAAGTAACGATCATGAGCGCCTTTACTCATCGCACCTACAGAACCCATTCCTCGATATACTTTGTACGATCTACCTTGGTAAAGAATAACTTCGCCAGGAGCTTCGTCAGTTCCTGCAAGGACACTACCTACCATCACACAATCCGCACCAGCAGCAATTGCCTTAGCAATATCTCCGCTGAATTTAATTCCACCATCAGCAATTACAGGTATGTTTGATTTCTTACAAATAGAAACCACACTTTGCACAGCAGTTAGTTGAGGTACACCAACTCCAGAGACTATCCTTGTAGTACAGATAGAACCGGGACCGATTCCTACTTTTATTGCATTTGCACCTGCAGAGATTAATGCCTCTGCAGCAGCTCCTGTAGCCACATTTCCTGCAATTATCTGTGCTTCTGAGCCTGCCAGTTCACGTATCTTTGCAACTGTGTGTAAAACCCCATGGGAATGTCCATGGGCTGTATCGACAACAACTGCATCTACTCCAGCCTCAAACAAGGCAAGAGCCCTAGCAATTCCTTTTTCACCAGTTCCTGTCGCTGCAGCAACTCGTAAACGGCCATGATGATCTTTACATGAATCGGGGTTATCTCGACTACGTTGAATATCTCTTACAGTCATCATTCCCGTACATTTCCCATCAGAATCTACAACTAATAATTTCTCAATACGATGTTGATGAAGTAATTTCTTAGCATATTCAGGATCAACATGCTCTGGAACAGTTACTAACTCTGTAGTCATCATAGAAGAAACTAATTGCTGATCATCATCTACAAATCGAATATCTCGATTTGTAATAATACCGACTAATACCTCATTATTATCAATAACAGGCAAACCAGAGAAACCGTGTTTATCTTTCAATCGACGCATTTCTCCAATCGTTGTATCAGGTGTTATAGTAATAGGATCGAGAACTAAACCTGACTCAAATCTCTTGACTGAATTAACCTTAGAAGCTTGCTCTTCAATACTCATATTACGATGAATGACACCGATTCCTCCCGCTTGAGCCAAGGCAATTGCCATACGGGATTCGGTTACTGTATCCATTGCAGCAGACATTATAGGAATGTTGAGAGAAATAGTAGACGTGAGTCTAGTTTTCAATTTCACTTGAGCCGGAAGTACCGCTGATTCAGCAGGTAACAAAAGTACGTCATCAAAGGTAAGAGCCTCTGGTATGCTGTCCTGTGCCATTAAAGATGGCCTAGACCATTCCTATTTCAATGGTTCCATTATAGTATAACAAAAATCAATTCAAGGAAAATATTCTTTAATTTTTATTAAACCAATTATCTATTTTCACAACGATTCTAATTTTGCTTACCTTCAATTGTAATAAGTATCATTGCAGCACCTAATACCACTCTACGGTCTAACTGATTTCCATCTGGAATCTGTACTGTAAGTTTCTGAATTATTGGGTTTATTTTTTGTGTTAAAGTAATTGATGGTTGACCTTGTACATTCATAGAAAATACCTGAGGAAAGGCAAGATTTGCAAACGGAACAAAACGGCGTATCAAAGCATTCATCATACTGTCTTCTTTAATCTCACCATATTTTTGATTATTAGAATCATAAAGAGAATAAGAGTCCTGAAGTAGTGATTTACCTCCCTGACGCTGTACCCCTCCTATATTCTCGCCAGTATTTGGATCTGTGAAGTCATAAGATTGCGACCATATATCAAGAACTCCACGTGCCTTAATTTTCAAAATTTCGTGAGACTCAGAGTCATCAGAAAATACTCTAATATCCTCTTTCAACTTCAATGCTTTTTGTTTCGCATATCCAATTAAGTCCTCTTGATTATCATCTGGATAGATGTGAAATTCTTCACCTAAAATCTTCATGAGTTTTTTCCTAATGAGATATGTATTGGCATTTAAGAGGTCAGTCATCATGCTACCGTACAAGTGTTGAGTGATAATTTGTTCGCCTGCCTAGAATTCTAATTCATCCATAGAATTGAAATCTAAACCTTCTCTCCAAGGTCTGCCTGACACTGCCCCAATGTGGGATGTGATGTCGGAGTTGATACCCATGCAGAACCCTGTAACTAAGATTGAGCCAGAGATTGCAGCTCGTTTAGCAAAGCAAAGTTACCACCTTGTAGGAGACCACGGAGGAGTCAAAGTTTGCCATTGGACAAAACAAAGTCTTGTTGCCGATAGATCCTGTTACAAGGGTACTTTCTATGGAATTGAAAGTCATGGTTGCATGCAAATGGCACCTAATGTAGATACCTGTAACCTAGCATGTACATATTGTTGGAGAGAGCCTCATTCAGATAGTCTGACTAAAATCGATGACGACCCGTACGAGTTATTTCTTCAATCAGTAAAAGCTCACAGAAGACTATTAACTGGATTTGGAGGCCACCCTTCAGTACCAAGGGAAAAATGGTTAGACGCTCAAGATCCAAAGCATGTTGCTATTTCTCTTAACGGTGAACCAACTCTGTATTCAAGACTTGGTGAATTCTTAGATATATGCCATCAGCATGGTGTTTCTACTTTCCTTGTGACAAATGGTTCTTTACCAAAAGTAATCGAAAATCTAGATACTCTGCCTACTCAACTCTATGTTAGTGTAGATGCACCTAACAAAGAAATTTTTGACAGGATTTGTAAGCCTAAATTCGATCAGTCAGCTTTTGAAAAATTAGAACAAACTCTAGAACTACTTCCGAGTCTAGATACAAGAACAGTTTGTAGGCACACTCTGATTAAAGGAGAATCTTTAGGTCATTGGAAAGATTATGCAAGATTAGACAATATTGCTGACCCCGATTTTATCGAAGCTAAAGGATATATTTACGTAGGGAATTCACAATCAAATCATACAATCGAGAATATGCCATCTCACGATGAAGTTATGGAGTTCTCAAGAAATCTCGCACCATTAGTTGGAAGAGAGGTATTATCTAATAGAAGAGAGAGTCGAGTTGCATTAATTGGTAAAGAAATGATTCCAGTTACTTTGCCTACAAAAATCCGTGATCTTCCAAAAGATTTGGGTATAGCTAAACCTCAGAAATTCACACTACCTCAACTTTAAGGGAAAATTTGTTCTAGACTTGAATCATTGGTCGACTGGAACCACATTCTGGACATAATTGAATATCACTATCCGCATAATCATATTTACATGCAGGACAATTAGGAGATAATACCATTGAATTGTTTCCTATAGATACTGACTCCTTATCTTCATCAACTCTCTCTAAATGGAGGAAATCTCTATCCATTTCGGACATCTCGAATCGCCCGGGGCCTCCCAAACCGAGTAATACATCAGGTGGAAGAGTTATAGTTCCTGTATCATCAATAATTAATTCTCTTGAGTCAGATAAATCACCGATATCAACATCAGTCCCATGCTGTGCAATAAAACGACCTTCTCGAAGTTCTAGAGAGCGCTCACAAAATGAGGCTACTTCTCGGTTGTGAGTAACTAAAAGAAAGGCCACATCACTTTCTACGTGAAGCTGTTTGAATAATTGTAAAACTTCTCTGCTTGTTATTGGATCTAGTGCCCCTGTTGGTTCATCAGCTAAAATTAACTTTGGACCCGTAATTAAGGCTCTAGCGATTGCAACTCTTTGTTGCTCACCCCCAGAAAGTTCTTCTGGCATTCCGTACGATCTTTCACCCATACCGAGTTTATCAAGCAGTGCCTGTGCCTTTGGTCGTGCCCTTCTAGCGAGTATACCCTGATGAATAAGAGGCTGAGCAACATTATCCAGTGCGTTAAGATGAGGGAGTAAATTAGCATCTTGGAAAATGAAAGAAACTGTCTCCTGTCTTAAATTAACTAACTGCTTACCAGTCAACCTAGTCATTCTAGTTCCGGCTAACTCTACCGATCCTGCTGATGGCTTCATTAGCCCTCCTAAGCACTTGAGTAGTGTTGACTTACCTGAACCTGATGGACCCACTACTGCTACTGCTTCTCCTTTATCGATAGAAACATTGAGACCTCTAAGTGCGACTACATTTCCATCTTCCGCATTTGATTCATATACGTGATAAATAGAATTAGCACGAAGTATTTCACTAGTTTTAGATTTTTCAAAGGAATCTTCGAATTTTAAGTCTTCGGCAAAGTCTACAAGCTGTGATTTCTTTTGCCCTTTGTATAATGTAGATGATAATACACTTGATAATAATCCATCTAATAATGCGCTCAGTAATCCCATTTCACTCACCTTTTAGTACTGTAGCTAGATCAGAATCAAGAGCTCTTCTAGTCGTAAATAGTAACGATATAATTACGGCTACAAGAACTAAACCATTAACTGCAACAATTTCAAACCAAGGCCAAACTAGATCTCTATCAATAGGGTTACTCTGACCAAGGAATAATTGGAAAATAAACCCAAACACACTAAAGAAACCATTGAATGATTCTGAAACCGCTAGACCAAGAGTAACACCCAAAACCATACTAACAAGAAGAATAGACATTATTTCGAAAAGTACTAACCGAATAACCTGATTAGGGCTTGCGCCAATTGCTTGTAATATTGCTAGTTCTCTTTTTCTCTGGCTCAAAACTAGAGAAAGGAATACGAATGCTGATGATATCGATGCTAAAGCTGCTACCACGAACATCATACTAAGTAATCCAGGTGTACCGAATATCAAACCACCATTACGCTCGTTTTCTTCGTGAGCTGTAGACCAATCTGATGCTGATATAACACCTGTATTACTCTTTACATCTGCGCTCAAAAGTTCCAAAGCTTCCGAACAGCTACTATCTGATTCATCACACAATTCGAACATCCATATTGAAGATGTATGAGAATCAACAATTTGGTCGCCAACAAGTTCTCTATACGAATTCTCCCCAATCACTATTGCTGAGGAGGACTCTATCGAAGTAATACCGGGAACCCACTGATGACGGCCAGCATAGTTTACAGTAGATTCACTGGTTCCTGTTTCTACGGGAAGTCCGAATTCATTCAATTCGTACGTAGTATATACTAATGTAAGTGATTTGCCAATTGAAGGATTATCTAAAGAATCACGAGCATCGGAGCCAGCCGTATAGCCACCAAGACGCCATTTTTCTGAGATTTCATCAATATCATCTCCAGGGATTGCCTGAGGGTCCCAAATTAATGTGTCCTCATGACCATCAAATACAACCCAAGTAAGTAACACATTTCCTTCATCTTTAGTCTGAGTCAGAGTCCTAGCTACAGAAGTCATTGAAGATATATCACTGATATCATTATCTCCGATAGAATTTATTGAGAGCATGATTTGATTACGAGCTTCTTCTTCTGTTAGTGAACTATCGAATTGAACCATCATGTCAGCACCATTCTGAGCATTAGTTGTCCTTTCATCGACCATTGTACCGGTGTGCCCCTGGACAGCAGCTAGAGTCACTATAGATAGAGTCAACAAAAGAATCAATGATAAGCGGCTTACAGAAGAACTTGAACTTGAACCACTCAGACCTCTTCTTATATCAGAAATTGCAGGAGACCAGCCGAATAAGCGATTCAATATTTGAGGTCCTGATGCTCCAATTTGAGAAAGAACTAGTGCACCCCCAATCCAAAGGAAGAATGGACCTAACAAGAGAATAACTGCGTTAAGAATAAAATTACTTATTAGCCCTCCACTCCCAATTGGTCCGTATCCACCATTAGATTGAATCCAGCTCTCAATAAATGCAATGAGACCTATAACAAAGGTTAACCAGTGCAATATGTAGAAAGGCTCTCTTTCGTTGCTAACTTTTCTTACACCTTCATCAATTTCCATGTTGAGGAATCTTTTGGTCGTTACAGATCCTCTCCAATAAGCAATCGCTAAAGTTAGTATACCGACTAATACTGTTGAAGCAACGCTGAGAATTGGATCAACGCTAAAGTTTCCTTCCTCAGTAAATCTGAGGAAGCCAACGGCACGGAGTACTATTTCAACAGCGCCTGTCGCTAATAGGTAGCCTAATCCCCAAGCCACAGAACCTATCGCAAGAACTTCAATCATCATCATCCTAGACAAAGTATCCTGAGTTCCTCCAATTACTCTATGAATAGCAACTTCTCTTCTTCTCTGCTCTAAAGAAAGTTGTAATCCATAAAGCAATACAACAAATGAAAGTGCCACTATGGGTATTACCAGGATATAATCGAAGACTTGGATTATACCCAAGAAAATATTAAGGAAAGTTATTGAACCTGAGATTAGATCCACATATTCTACAGATATCAGAATTATCTCAGAGCCATTACTAACTTCAAAGTAACGAGGGACTGAAGATTTTTCAGTACCTGTTTCATTACCATTTGAATCATATACTGGAACATCACCTTGTGTTGATTCCAAATTATCTTGCAAATCACTGAGCCAATCTGTTGCGTCACGGGTTGAAGATGTTGGTAGTTGAGTTCTATCTACTGATACCCCCAAATATCCATGGTCATTCTGCATGAGTATTCTTTTCTGCTCATCAGTAAGTACAGAATCTGTAACCATTACTGGATTGAAAAGTAATGTAGGATTTCCAAAACTCTCTTCATAAATTGCTGCAAGTGTAAGATTAGTTACCGTAAAAGTGTCTTTACAAAATAATCTTTCAACCTCATAATTAGGGTCAAGAATAGTTTCACATTCTTCAAATGCATCTACTGCATCACGAATCTCATAGGTTTCTGTAACGTAAGAAAATGTAAGACTATCTATCTTCTCATTTATATCGATGCCTGCAGCACTAGCTATCTTTGATGGTAGCACAACTGACCTATTGGTTTCGGCATCCAAAGCAGTAGAAGGCCAATCTCCAAATATTACAGAATTTGCATGCCTCTCACCGAGTTCACCGTCCCAAATACCGTCACCATAGAATCTTATTGTACGCTGATCGTTAATTGGTGGCCCATTTTCTGACGCTTCAGTATAATCCCAACTTACATTTGACCAATCAGATGTTGTACTATTAATCAACTCCACATTCAAAGGTTGAGGATTGGCGAAATCAGAATCAAAAAATCCAGAAATACGTATTCCCTGACGCCCAAAAACAAGACCACAGTCAGAGAATTCATCTCTATCAGTAATGTCATCACAAAATGATTCCCATACGGAAGAGTCATTGGTTCGACCTTCCCAATTTCCTGTTGGATCTTCTTGGAAATCTATCTTTGCGTCAAATACATCGTTCCCAAGTGAAGCTTGGAAAAATGTTTGATTGAGTCCTACTGCATACCCCAAAACAGTAGTCATCACAAGAGATGCAAGGAATACACCAGCAAAAATTGCTAATCCTCTTTCCCTTCCTCTCCATGCACTCTGAATTGCTAAACGTAAATTGTTAGGAGCAGCTAAAATATTTTGTCCGAATGATTCTTGCCACCCGTATATCCGTTCTCTCCATGAACGTTTTTCGAAATTAAGATTGGGGTCAGAAAGGATCGTCAGCGATAGTTTAAAAAGACGGAATCGCTTAATGCCCACTTTAATAAAAGCAATGGAAATCATTACTAATATCCATGATATTATCATAGTAGGAATAACTTCTGAAAACAATGTATTCAAATCCATTAGTTCACCTCCTCAATTCCCCATGCTGAACGGATATCTGATGCTGCGGTAAGTCCATCTTTCAGCAATAACATCCTATCAGCCATAGAAGCTTGTAGAGGATCATGAGTTACCATAAGAATTGAAATTCCATCTTCACGACAAAGATCCTGGAAAAGATGAATGATTTCTTTTGCACTTTTAACATCAAGGTTTCCAGTTGGCTCATCTGCGAGTATTAATGATCTAGATCCAGAAATCGCACGTGCAACTGCAACTCTCTGTTGTTGGCCGCCTGATAATTGATCAGGGATAAAATTCATCCTATCGCCTAACCCTACTCTTTCAAGTGCGCTACGGGCTCTAGTTTCTGCTTCAGAAGTTGGAACACCAGATAATTCTAAACTAAAAATTACATTATCAAGTGCAGTTAATCTCTCAACAAGATGAAAATCTTGGAAAATCCATCCTACTCCTTTTCTGCGAACATCTACGACTTTGTTTGGTGATTTAGTTCCATATTCGAAAGATCCCAAATTGATTTTGCCCGAGTCGCCTTCAAGTAAGCCACCGATAATATTCAATAAAGTACTCTTCCCACATCCACTGGGACCCATCAAACTAACTAATTCTCCTTTTTCGACTTTGAGATTTATGCCCTTTAGAACTTCGAGCCTTCTACGCCCTGAACCGAAGCCTTTTTTCAGTCCATCGACATAAAGCATAACTAACAAGCGATTTGATTTCTTTTTTAATGTCTGTCTATTTATGAACAACATTTTCTTGTAAAAATTCCAAAGATACTATCTGTAATGTTTCTTCATGTGTGGCTTCCAATACTACAGGGCAGGCAACACCTAAATGGTATGCATCTTGCCATGTTTGGGCACAAACACACCATCTATCTCCAGGTGTTAGACCAGGGAAATTATATTGAGGAGCAGGGGTAATCAAGTCATTCCCTCTCGATAAAGCAAAGTCTAGAAAATCTCTGGTAACCACACAACAAACAGTATGAAGACTACGATCATTTCTATCAGTATTACAACAACCATCTCTGAACCAACCAGTCAGAGGATCAATTGAACAAGTTTCTAATTCGGTACCTAGAACATTAAATGAGGGGAGCATAATAATCGTTTTCCTATTCTTCAAAGAGCAAGTCATAAGCATTGGATAAAGCTATACCATGAGCCTCTGGACTCAAGATTTCTCTAACATGTTCTATTAGATTCAAGTTAGGCTTTCGAGTTTCTCCTAAATTTCTTTTCCAATCTGTATGCACTCTTTCAATGGCATCAACCCAGGCTCTTAATTCATCTGCTGGGAGCAGGTTTGTTTTAGGAATTATTTCATTATGAGCTGCTGAATCTGAAGCAATTACACGGCATCCTGCTGCCATCGCCTCGGCAGGAGGATATCCAAAACCCTCTGATACACTTGGAAATAATAGCGCATCAGCATATTGAAATGTTGCAACGAGTTGATCATCTGTTACTCTTAAATCACTTCCTATGTTAACTACATTTATTTCATTTGAAATTTCGGCGGGTAAACAAGAAATAATCGTATCTATCAAGTCTAACCTCTTCCTAGGCTCATTACTTCCGACGGTGACTAACAAGCATTTTCTAGGATCATAAAATTCAGAAATTATTTCTGAAGACTTAGGATTAGTCTCAGGATCCCAATAATTTACATCTATTTGGTGTCGAACTAAAGCAGTTAATTTACCAGGAAACAGGCGTTTGACTTCTCGACGAGTAGATTCAGAAATACATATCAATAAATCTGCTCTTTCAAGTCCCTCTTTCAGTTTCTTAATGTCCGTCTTTCGAACAAAATTAGGATTCATATCACCTACTTTGATTGTATTATTCTCTACAGTAATTTTTCTTGGTTGAATATGAAATAAATCATGCACAGTTACTGCTACAGGAATTTTACATTTTTTAGGAACTAAATGAGCCTGTTCTTGATCAGTAATATGTAATAAATCTGCAGTAGAGGATTTCGCTAGGGATTCTACTAGAGAAGGGTGTTTATACCATCTATTCCAAACTCTAGAAATGATTTGTGTTTTTGTTTGATGCTCAATAATTCCGGCTTTAGTCCAATCTTTGACAAGCGTCTTTTCTAATAATGAAACTACTGCTTCATGAGCACGACCAAGCCCCGTATTGGAGTCTAAATTTGCTCCACGAGCAAGTAAAACGCGTCTTACCACAGTACACGTCACAGCGTATCTGCCTTAAACGAGAACGGGAGATGGAGTGTCAGATGTCGAGTTATGCGGGGCAGGGTATGGACGACAAACCCCGACTTCTAGTAGTGAAAGGAAGCTTTTCTGCTATGGGGGGAGCTGAAAGAGATATTCTAAGAAATTTACCATATCTAAAAAAATTATTCTCGATTCGAGTGGCAACATTAGACGCAGTAAGTGAATTAGAATTATTATGTCAAGAACTTAAGTCGCCCCTGCTAAAACCAGATAAATCTTGGGAAATTCCAAAAGATTCTTTATCAATTATTAGAGATTCTGCTACGGATTCAAGTTTGAAATTTTGGAAAGAAATCGAGGGACTTGAGGAGTCTATTTTAGAGTCTGATATGATTCATATCATTAGTGGAGATGGTTCCCTCTCATTTATTGATTTGATCCCTAAATCAATACCTGTTCATCTGCATCTCTTAGAGCCTCATAGAGGATTACATGAAGATGTTCTTCATAAGAAAATAAATGGTAAACCGAAGAGGAATCTTACACTAACAAAAACCATGTTATCTAAAGCAAGGAAAAGGGATATCTCCATGATTAAAAAATTATCATCTAGAGAAAATTCTTCAATAAGTGGGAATTCAAAATATACTGTTTCAAGAATAAAGAAAATTTATGATATCGATGCAGGATTATTATGGCCCAGTATATCTTTTGAAGAGTTTCCATCAGAACCACAAGATGATGAAAAAGAGAATTTCAATGAGATTTCAAAACCCTACATAGTCAATATTGGGAGAGCAAGTTGGGCAAAGGGGACTTGGGAAACTATCTCAATGCTGGAACATACAGGTTTATCGATGGCACATGTAGGAGGAGGAAACTCAGAGGATATAAATAAGCTAATTTCACATGCTGAATCTTGTAATGTAAAAGTTTGGTTCGCACCCAGATTAACTCAAAACGAATTATCAGGGCTATTAAGGGGTGCTAGAGCGAGCGTTAGTATGGCTCATGGAGAACCATTTGGGCTAACTCCAATTGAAGCTTTTTCAATAGGTACCCCAGCTCTTTTTGTGAATGAAGGAGGATTTACTGATACAATTATCGATAAAGAGAATGGGAGACTTATTGATAGATCAGATACAAAAGAATGGGCTCATGCTTTAGAGCAATCTAATGATATAAAAATAAGAAAAAAATGGTCTGAATCTGGTAAAGATAGAATCGAATCTTTGAATCTTACATGTGAAATGCATGCAAAAAGAATCTTCCAGATTTTTGATAATTTCTGACAATCTAAATCTGAGATTTATTAGATGAATCCATCATTTTGAAAGAAATTATTACTGAAGATACGCCAATGATTACAAGGAATAAACTGACCCACTGGTTAATGACAATTGAATTCATAAATTCTGGCCAAAATGGTAAGATATCCAGAGTTGATTCACCCAGTGTTATCTTAGAACCGATTGAACCCAGTATCATAATCGAAGTCAAACCAAATAAAGCAGATAGCATCTGTAAATTAGCTAGAGCAGGATGATCCCATATTTCTGCACCATACCTAATCCTCCCTGCGATGTAAGATGAAGTAAAACCAATTGCTATACCTGAAAAAATGAATTTATTGTAGAATATCGCACTTCCTGTAGGATCTGAAACTGAGTAATAGCCTGAAAACATAGCTAAAGGAAGTGTTACTAATGTCAGAATTGAGGCTGCATATGAAGCCTTATCTAAAGTTGATTTAGATGATTCTAGATTTGAAACTCTGTTAGATAACCAAGCGAGGAAAGCACAAATTCCCATCAAAGTTCCAGCGCCAGCAGATAAACCGACAATCATATGATGGAATGGTATTGCATACATCATTGCTCACCTCGAGGTAGATTCGGATCATCAACCCATTCTTTCTCTACTGGATCCCATAACCAACCAGGATTTTCATCAGACTTTATCAGTCTTGACCAATAGTCATTATTTTGTTGAGATATAGTTTCTTCGACTTCGTTTGTATTATCGATTAGATTGCTAACGCCTCTAGGTGAGAACCAAGTTTGTAATGATAACATAAATCCAAATATAATCATTATAATTGAAAATGATTGAAGTTTCGCGCCTAAAGAAGTGCCATCAAAATATGGATCTGAGGTACCAATAGATAACCATGGCATTTGATTACTAAATTCACCCATTGATGCAATTATCTGATATTCAATTCTTGTATCTCCAAGAGTTGCAGGAATGGAAACTTCCCACTCTTGATCAGATAACATTTCCACAGATGCTTCATGAGATTGTGATTCACCCGGAAGTCTCCATAGGACTGACAATGAATCTGTGTTCACAGTTCTAATAATTATTGCAGATGAATCTCCAGATACTCTTTCATCAGGAGAAACCCAACCTTCTTCGAGAGTAGGATAGTTTTCAGGGATTGGTTCGATATTAACAATAAAACCATCTGTTTCACCAATAAACGCCTTATTATCGTGATTATACATAGAACCATGCTGAATCGAGGCAAATATTTCCTTCTGGCCTTCTTCCATTGGAGCCAGAAGTACCCAACTAACTGTAACAGTATTTTCAGAAGAAACAATTTCCACATAATTTGAAGTCCCACCATTAGGATCTTGAATAATTTGCCAACCATAATCTTCAGGGTGATCATTATTACCATTCTTCGAGCCTAATATGAATATACCAATTAAATTGTTATTCGATAACTCCATTCCACTAACTGATATTGAAACCTCAGTAGCAGTTCCAGAGAATGCAGTGGATTTCATATCTATTTGGATTTCTGCTGGTGAAGGAGAAGAAAGACTAGGATCGCCATGACAAGATCCTCCACAGGTAAAATCTCTATTGCTATCCCCTTTACCTCCAGGATTAGCAACACCTGAAGAAGTTGCTAGAAGTAAGGTAAGAATAATACTTAGAACTATAATTCTAGATTTCATATCATTGACCTCCTTTTTCTAATTTGTAGATTTATCCCAATACTCAATAAGGCCAACATTAGGAATATTATAGTCAATGGCATTGATAATATGGTAATGGAACCAGTCGGAGAGTCATCAACAGAAGTAGTAGCTGATGATGCATCAATACCTACCATATTAGTTCCATTTTCTATCCATAATATCTCATTATCATCAAACACTTGAGTAACAGAATAATATAAGTTCGATGCAATTGGAACCGTATGACTCCAACTATTCTCAGTAGTTACCCCTACAAGCCTCATATCCTCTAAAGATTCGGTTGGAGATGAGGAAACATATATTCTATATTCATCTGAATTACTACTCCATGATAACTCGACATCTGTACCACTAACTTCTCCGACCAATGAACTAACCATGGGTACTGGACCAAGAACTAAGATATCTTGTATTGTTACTGAAGAATCTAAATCATCTGTGACTGTTAATTTTACAGAGTGAATACCTTCACCAAGTAATACTTCAATATTAGAACCAGAATGAAGTTGGTTGTTTATTTGCCATGACCAACTAATTATTGAACCATCGGGATCTAAAGATGATGTGCCATCGAACTTAATCATTGATCCAGATAAAGATACCTCAGGAATCGTAGACCATGCAGGAATAGGTGGTAAATTAGAAATCATAATCGTTTCTGAAGCATGACTGGTCAAACCCCAAGGGTCTCTAACTGTTACTGTTACTTCCCACACTTGTCCTGCCTCTAGTCTTTCAGAAGTGATTAAAGATTGACCATCTAAATCTGGAACTTGGTACCCATTACGAGACCAAGTTAAATCGAAGAACAACGGTTCATCATCGGGATCAGTAGATGATGCTAGAACTACAAGTGATTCTAAAGAATTAGCAATTCCTAATTCAGGGAATGACGAAGGTTCACCGATGTATCCAGATACCCCTGCACCTAATTGGATAACAGGCACTTCAGGAGCTCCATTCTCAATCACTCTTGATTGAGTTGTCATACCATACCCTAGGCTCTCTCCATCTCGAGGAATTACTTGTACTGTCCAATGTTGATCGCGATATACATTTTCAGAAGAAATAGTAGTTAAACCATCAAATTCTGACACGCGTTCACCATTGACGGACCAATAAATCTCACTTCCTGATTCTAAATCATCGTCTAAATCAAAATACTCCCAAACTACTGAAAGATCCTGGTTACCAATTAAAACGCCTTCAGGTAACATGGTTATAGAAGTTAATTCAGGAGGACTATTGAGGATAGTGATACTATCTGCATCAGTCCATTCTGACCAAATTAAAGAGTCTGATACACGAGCACTGGCATACCATATTTCTTCTTTTGAAGTTGCATCAGGACTCACCCATGTAAGATCATTGAATGCTGAAACTTGTATCCCATCACGATACCACCTTATCTCTGTTCCAGCAAGATCATCCCCATCTGAATCAAACCATCCAACCACTACTTGTAAGGAATCATCTGTGTAGGCATTAGAGCCTTGAGAAATATACGCACTAGATGTTGGAGCGTTGTTTGAAGAACCAATAATAATAAGACCTGTAGACTTGATTAGACCAAAGGATTCTCCGTCATGAGGGATCACTCTAGATTCCCATTGATCACCTGAACGAATCATTAACGAAGATACTGTCAAAGAATCGTCAAGTTCAGTGATTCTTACGTCATCAAGATACCAACGTATCTGAGTATCCTGTTGATTATCACCATCTAAATCAAAATAATCATAATCAAGAGATAAGTCATCATTATCTAAAGGATCTGACGGAGAAACTTCAAGATTCCTAGCTATGGGTACTGTATTGCCTATCATTACAGATTCAAGATAAACTGTATCGCCATCATCTTCTCCATCAGAAGGAGTTACCTCGACTCTCCACTGCTGATTCTTTGCAATCCAGACATTTGGAACTGCTTCCATATCATTGATTTGCGCGATTTGTAGACCATCTCTAAACCATCGAATCGTTGTACCTTGTTCCGAGTTACCATCAGCATCGTTGAAAGTATACTCAACTGCTAGCCCTGTTTCTTTGGTAGGACTTAATGGAACATAGGAAACATTAGTAGCAATCGGAGGGTTGTTGGTACTGACTGACGCTTCGGGTAAATTCCAAGAATTAGTACTCCAACTATCTCCCTGATTATTTCCATTACCATTACCATATAGCACTGCTAAATCAAATACGACAGTTCCAGATCCCGATGAGGGAGATGTCCAGGTTGCTGACCACGAACGAGAAGATGTTCCATCATGAGTTAGTTCGCTACCAACTTGCTTGACATTGTTGCCTAAATTACTCCATGTACCCATTATTGCTTGACCACTAGAGTGCGTTGCGATTATGTTGAATCCACCAGTTCCAGGGATGTGTGGACCTCCGTCCCATGAAAGACTGTAAGATGTATTAGCAGTATATCCTGATGAAGGAAGACCATTTAATGTGACACTCATAGAAGCACTAGCGCCATGACAAGTACAACCTGATGATGCACTACCAGTTTTCCCATTTGCATTAGATTGAGCTGTTTGAGCTGTCGATATTAGAAACAAAACAACAAGAAATACTGCGAGGCGGCGGCGCATCATAATTATCCCATGATTAGGTTATATTGAATAAGTTACGCCAACGGAAGAGTCATTCACTCCGTTGCATTGATGGATAGGTTATGTTTCGCACAACTATGAACACTGTAAATTCAGTTGCAATAATAGGCGCAGGGAACATGGGCTCTGGTATCGCCCAAAAGTCAGCCCAAGAACTATTTCAAGTACAAATGGTTGACCGGGAAGAGCAGTGGGTAAATAGAGGAGAACAGATAATTTCTGATTTCCTTGATGAAGCTATTGAGAGAAGAATTTTTCGTTCAGAACAAGTTGAAGATATCAAGAGTAGGATAACTGGCGTTGTTGGAACAGAAAATGTAGATCCTAATACGGACTTGGTTATAGAGGCGGTATTCGAAGACTTTGACATTAAAACAACTGTTTTTAATATTCTAGATGAGGTATGTAATGAGAAAACAATATTGGCATCTAATACGTCTTCTCTTTCTGTAAATGAATTAGCTAAAGCTACAGGTAGGCCTGATCGTTTTGTAGGGCTACACTTCTTCTATCACCCTGCTAAAAATCGATTAATTGAAATTATTCCCGCTGAAACAACGTCAGTTGAGTCGTTAAATGCCGTAGAACAATATTGTAAAACTATGGGTAAAGTTGTAATTGTTTGTAAGGATAGACCAGGATTTGTAGTGAATCGATTCTTTGTACCGTGGTTAAATGAAGCTTGCCACCTATTAGATGAGGGAGTAGCATCAATCGCTCAAATAGACGCTGTAGCAGAAAAGGCATTCAATATTGGAATGGGACCTTTTGCTTTAATGAACCTCACGGGACCTACAATAGCATTACACGCAACTAATTATCTCTCGGAACAACTTAATTGTCCCCGCTACAGTGGAGCGAGTAGTTTAGTGAAAGCAATAGAAAAATCAGAAAATTGGGAAATAGGAGAAGACACTGAATGTGATAAAAAAACTGCTGAGATAATTAAAGAAAGGCTTCTAGGCCAGGTTTTTGCTGTTGCAGCCCAAATTGTTGAAGAAGAAATTTGTTCAATTGAAGATGTAGATCGAGGAGCAAAAGTAGGATTAAGATGGGCAGAAGGCCCTTTTGAAATTGCAAATAAAATTGGAATTGAACAGACTATAAAAATGGCTACAAGTTATGCAGAACTTGCAGGATTCCAACTTCCCAAATGGCTGAGAGAAAAAAATGAGATTTTTGAATTTAATTATATAGATATTGAAATAAATGATAAAATTGCTAAAATTAAGATAAATAGGCCGGAAGCAATGAATGCTCTGAATGAATCCGTAGTTAAACAATTAGGATCTACACTCGATAATCTAAACTCGAGAGATGATATAGACACTATTGTGTTAGAAGGAGCAGGAAAGGCTTTCGTAGCAGGAGCAGATGTCAAGTTCTTTGTAGATAAAATAAATGAAGACTCTACAAAAGACATCTATGACTTCACTGCATACGGTCATGATGTCCTAAATAAACTTGAAAAATCGAAAAAAACTACTATTGCCCTCACTACTGGGCTGGCTTTGGGTGGAGGTTTAGAGTTGGCAATGTCATGCGATTACAGAGTTGGAACGAGGCGTTCACAGTTCAGATTTCCTGAGACAAGTATAGGAATATTCCCCGGATTAGGAGGAACTCAGAGAACGCCGCGTATCTGTGGTATAGAGGCAGCAAGGTATGCAGTTCTGGCGGGGAATTTCCTTGATTCTAAAACTGCATCTGCATTAGGAATTCTTACACATCTCGTTGACCCATCGGATATTTCAAAGACAATAATGGAAATCTCATTAGAGGGGAAACCAGTAAATAAATATCCGGGAGCACCTAGAAATGATAATCATCCAGTTTCTTTATTCGCTATGAATTTCTATAAAGATGAGAATATGGAAGTTATAATGTCCGGAAAAACTCCTAAAGGATTTGAAAAAGATGATAAAACAGTAATAAGACAGATGAAATTATTGAGTTTTACTGCACCAATTGCATTGAAAATAGCAAATCAACTTCTAAATGATGCGATCACTACAGGGGATGACTTAGACAGTGGCTTAAGGTTAGAGTTAGCAGAATTAGATACAATTTTTGCATCTAAAGATGCTTTAGAAGGATTATCTGCATTAATTGAAGGTCGAAGACCGAAGTACATCAACGATTAATTCTCTTTCTAGAATTCACTCTTCTCGGAGACTGTATCCATGCTGGCGCACGATATTCTGCAATCCCGATTATTGCAATTTCTAGTAATGATTTAAAACTCATAATCATTCCTCTTTTTCCAAATCAAGTTTTTCCATTGTTTCATTTAACCATTGTTCTAACCATTTATCCATTTTAGTAACTTCCTGCATCTAAGTGTAGATTGCACACTAAGCCACCATCAACTTATATATCAATAGAGAAGTATTTACGAATACACTAAGGTGTATTTTATACACTAAATGAGATTCGACATATCTGATGAACACGAGTAAGGATAGGATGAGCATTACAAATTCGGATTACAAGAAGATCACTTCGGCTTTAGACCAAGTTCAAGATAATGGAAGAGATATTCGTCAAATATTCCAAGGTTACTATGATGATAGTAGTGATAGCCAGATGGAATGGGAAGTAGATGCAGCCGTCATAGCTTTCAGTATGTTTAGTTCAAGGTGGACTACTGAAATTCTTTCGGCACTTTACATTGCAGGGGACAAAAGATTCAACGAATTAAGAACTCTACTTAGAGGGATATCAAGTAGAACTTTATCTGACAAATTAACTGCCTGTAGGGAAAACGGATTAGTCGAAAGAGTAGTGGAAGATGGCCCCCCTATACGTGTAATGTATAGATTAACTACACATGGAAGAAACTGTGGTAGACTTTTAGGCCCACTTGTTGCTTATATGAAAATACATAATGACCTTGTTGTTTCAAAAGATTAGTCCGATAAACGAAGTAAAACGAATCAACTGACCGATTCTTTCAAAGACTAGAAGATTAGAAAAGAGGTATGGCTTTACTTGGACAGTGGCGTAGTAAGCGTTCTTGGGCCATTGATGGACTAATAGCACTAGGAGGTGCTTCTTTAGGTATCACTGCTTTAATGCCTGGATTCGTACCACCCCTAGCAGAAGGAGCAATTTCATCTCCAAATAAACATCCTTGGGAACACCCTGTACGTGCAGAAATTCTTTCAACATTAGATAAATCACCGGGAATTCATTTTCGGGAGTTACAACGAAGAATGAATGCTGCGAATGGTACTCTTAGACATCATTTAGATGTTCTAGTGAATGAAAAAACTGTAACTATTATTCCTGTAAATGGAAGAACTTGCTACTATGCAGGTGCACCTTCACAAATAGAAGAATTACTCGGCACGGGTGTAAAAGACGAAAGAAGAGCTGCTGCAATGTTACCTGTTGGCCTTTCCAGTCTTCAAAAATCAATAGTTGCCAGACTTGCATTAACATGTGCACCCGAAAGCCAAGCACAATTAGCACGAGATTTAGGTAGATCTCGTTCTGCTGTACATTCTGCAATTTGTGTCCTAAGGACGAGAGGGATTATCTCTTCACACAAACTTATCCTAGCCGATCATTTAATCGGATTAAAGACTTCAAGAATAGAATATAACTGGCTTGACCTTCGTGCAGAGTATGCATGATTCGCCCATTACTATCGGAAGATAAGCAGAATGCTCTTACACTCTGAATTACGGCATAAGGTTGTATGTTCAGGGTAAAGCTAGTTGAGCAACCTATGCCAACAGGCAGTAAAGATACAGATACTCTACTTGAATGGTTAATTGATTCTCTTTCCTTAGTAAGGAGAAAGTCTGAAACATGGAATGTAAATGATGAACCAAGTGCATTACATCGAATGTTTCGAGGAGCACTATTAGATGACCCTCTGAAAGGCTGGAATACAAAAGAACTAGGAGATTCTTGTGGATTATCACAAACCGCAATGCATAATCAAATGATTAGATTGAGAGAATCTGGTTTAGTATCTTCTGAACTAAAAGGAAGGTGGCATATCCATGTTCTAAGAGGAGGGTCGATGAATTCCGCAGTAGAACTCCTCTCAGTACAAGCGAGAAAAATTCTTGAAATACGTCTTGCAGAACTATCGGATTTAATCATCGAATCTGATGAAAGAATGACTACACCATCTGAAGAAGAAGAAAGGCCTTTCAAAATTAAAATTTCTGAACCTAGTGCTACGATTCAGAATAGAGATCGAATAGACTCATTAATAGATGATTTAGGATTAAACGGAGATCGAGTAAAACCTGAAGATAATCTAGCTAGAAAAGTGTTACAAGAATTGGCCCAAAGCCATAGGGCAATTACTCTGTTAGTATTAGCAGAGAGAATGGGCGAAACAAGATCTAGAGTTCAGAGGGTACTTGAAAGAATGCTGGAGATGAGTATTGCTGAACGTGTAGCTATGCCAGAAAGAATTGCACAAGATGTATACCTAGGATTAATGAGACAATATGATGCTAGAGGAGAAGAGTGGCTAATGACGAGAGGAGGAGTTGGAAGATTAAATGATGATATATCAAAGAAATTAATCTCCGGTATCAAGAAAAAGAGCCTTAGTATTGAAAAAATAGAATCTATTTTGAAAGATGTCTCCCTAGAAAAACAAAAATTATTACTCAATACATTAGGAGGTAGGATGCCTTATGGTTTTCGGATAGCGGGTAGAAATGGAGATGATATCACTGAACGTGTACTAAGTAGATTAGATAGAACAATCCGTAGACTCAAAACTGTATCTTCAAGAGTTGATGATTCTCTTGAATAATCACGAATTATTTACCGCCGATAACAAAATTTTTCCAACGTTTCATATATTCTACAAAAACAGGACTTAAGTCAACATCTAGTAGATGTTTTTCAGAAAACGGAGGGCGCTGTGGAGAATATGAAATATCTCCGAGATATTTCGGCCAATCTGGATGAGCGATTCCTACTCTTGCGACACCAACTAAATCTGCGCCTTCATCTAAAACGTACTGAGCATCTTCAGCTGACCAAATTGCTCCCGTAGATATCAAAGGCATATTATCAGGGATTATTTCACTAAAATATCTGGTTAAACTTTTACTAGTATTTCCATCATTAATTTTTTCAAACACATCCCAGCATGAAATATGAATAATATCTATCTCCATTTGCGAAATCATACTAGCTAGATTCAAACTATCTTCCAAATAAATTCCAATATTCTCAATTATTGGAGATATTCGAACAGCAATTAAAAATTCTGGACCGGTAGCAATACGGATAGATTTGATTATCTCTCTTAGAAATTTACTACGTCCTTCTAGGTCACCACCCCATTCATCCTCACGACGATTTGTGATTGAACCTAAAAACTGACAAATCAAATAAGAATGAGCACCGTGTAATTCTACTCCATCAAATCCTGCTATCTGGCAACGTATTGCTGCATCAGTAAATGACTGAACCATTTCCATAATTTCTGAATGCTCCAATGCTCTGGTAAATTCTCCCTCCATCCCTGGTTCAGTATTCACACTAGAAGAAATTGGCTGGACGCCATTGATACTCTGATGTGCTCGCATGCCTCCATGAAATAATTGAGCAAGACTTACAGTTCCTGTTTTTTTTAATTCACTGGCGAGATTAGTAAGTTCGGGGATATGGTGATCACCCCATACACCCATCTCTCCGAACCAACCTCGTCCATGCTCAGTTACATTTGTTGCCGCAGTCGTTGTAATTGCAAATTCACCCACAGCTCTACGAACAAGCCATTTTTTCTCATCATGGGAAAGTATTCCATCTTCATGACTTTGTTTATTGGTCATTGCTGCGAGTACTGTCCTATTTTTCAACAATTTACCAGACCTAGGTAATAAAAAACGATCTGTTGAATTCATATAATCACCATGAATTTTAATTATTTAGAAAAAGCATCTGGGCGATATATCCAACGAATAGGATCATCTTGCATATTGCTATATCTGGAAAGAATTTCTGGAATTTCCGACATTCTTGTATGGAAATCTAACAATATATCTCTTCCTTCTATTAATGATACATCGATACCATCATAATTACCGCTGACTAAACCAAAGCAGTCAGAAAATAATCTGATGTCGGCTATGGAGGGGCCTTCTGTTTCTGCAATCCAACCTGTTTTGGAATTTTCTAATTTGTGACAAAATGTATCATAACAATTACTTAATTTTCCCCCAGGGGCAACTAGAGCTTCACGTGCTGCTATTTTTTCATCAATATCATTTATTCTAAATGTGTCAGTCAATATATGCGTCATATCCGATATAGCATCTAAACATTCATCTATCTTAGCCGCGGACCATTCATCATTAGGATTTAGATAAGTCATATTCCCAATATATCGTAAAATTGCTGAAGATTCACTCAAAATACCTGAAGGAGTTTCTAAAGCAGGCAGCAATCCCCAAGGAAGTTTACCCGAATCTCTCATTTCTGAGTATCCTGAAAAATCAACAATTACATTTTCCCAGGAAAATTTAGAGATATCTAATACAATTCTGATTGCCTCTGCTCGTCCTGCTGAAGAAAAATAAATTAAACGATACATAAGATATTGCAAATGACTCTATCTAATTATTCTTTACTATACAAGACGTCCTTCCATACCACCGGCTACTTCGATAACTTGCCCTGTAATATGACCTGATATAACATTAGAAGAAATTGAAATTACTGTATTTGCAACATCCTCAGGAGTTGCTAGTTTCTTCAATGACATAGTCGCAATAGCTCTTTTAACGAGATCGTTATCGACTCCTTGTTCAATCTTTTTTGGAGTTATCGTCCACCCTGGGGCTACCGCATTAATTCTAACATTACCTAATTTTGAAACATCATTTTTGAGCGACATAAGTAAACCGGACGTTATCGCACCCTTTGCTGTAGCATAGTCAGAATGTCCTGATTCACCATATATACCCGCAGTTGAACCAATGAAAACAAGAGACCCAGTACCAGTTCTAGATGCTTCTTGAAGAAAACCACGAGCGGTATTTACAGCTACACCAAGATTAGATGATATCGTTTTATCCCATCTATCGTTATCTATATCCCAAAGAGACAATGGTTCAGGAGGATAATATCCTGCATTAGCAATACACACATCCAATTTACCATATTTCTGAATAATAGTATCAATTAATGAAAGAGCCTGTTTCGAGTCTGTAAGATCTGCTTTAAGAGAAATACCATCTATCTCATTGGCAATTTTCTCTGCATTCTTAGAAGACTTGTGATAATGTACTATTACTTTGGAACCTTCAGATGCAAATGCTCTACAGATAGTTTCTCCGATTCCTCCGGCTCCACCAGTTACCAAAACTACACTATTATTGAGACCAGTTTCCATTTAATCACCATCTCATAAAGAACGTAATTGACGATTACCAGCGCCACCATAACCAACCCAATCTTCGGGTTTATTGCCTAGAATTACATCAATTTCCGACATATGTTTCTCGGTCATCTTCTCCGCAACCGCTATACAACCGAGATTTTCTACCATTTGTTCTGGTTTGGTAGCTCCAAGCAATATAGTACTGACATTTTGATTCTTAAGGCACCAGGCCAAGGCAAGTTGGGCTGTAGAACAATCGAAATTTTCAGATGCATATGCGGTGAGTTTTCTTACAATATCTACTTCACCATTCTTCTTCCTCATTTCTAAGTCTTCAATCAACCATTCATATCCTTCTTGCGTAGGTCGAGAATCTTCCGGTATACCGTCATTATATTTTCCTGTCAAGAAACCTGATCGTAAAGGTGACCAAATGGTAGTCCCGTAATTATATGGGGCCTGATACAGAGGGAAAAACTCCTGTTCGAATCTTTGTCTATGTAGCATATTATATTGTGGTTGTTCATACATAGGAGGCTCGAGCCCTTCGGACTTAGCGAACCATATTGCTTCCATTATTTGGGCAGCGGACCACTCTGATGTCCCCCAAGATGTCGCCCATCCGTTGCGTACAGCATCTGTCATAGCACGCACTACTGTTGAAGTAGGTGTAAATGGGTCAGGGCGATGGCAAAATACCATATCTACATAATCTAGTTGTAGTCTTTTTAGACTTGAATCTAAACCTTCCATAATATGTTTACGTGAAAGACCCGATTCATTTACTCCGTTACCACCCCAGAATATCTTCGTTGTAATAACTAATTCTGAACGTCTCCACATTTCAGGATCTTCTTCTTCTAATTCAGAAAGAGCAATGCCGAATATCCTCTCTGCCTCTCCATTAGGATTACCATATGCTTCAGCATGGTCAAAACAATTTACACCAGCATTTCTAGCAATTTTCATGCACTCTTTGGCCATTTCTACACCTTCTGAATCTTGTAATCTATTTTTCACCCCATAAGTTGCCCAAAATCCATAAGATAAAATTGACACTTGTATACCTGTATTTCCCATCATTCGATAGTACATATTTTCACTTGACATGTCATACTTTAACCGGTTCATTGGTTTCAAGATTGTGGTTTAGAGAACTAAAATATCATAACCTATCTTGGATATTAGTAAGAAGGAAATTATTAGGAAAAGGGGCCTTAGTAGTTTAGTCCCATATCTTAAAGCATAAGTCGAACCTAACAAACCACCAATAATATTCACGATAGCAAATGGAACACCTACTGTATAGTCAATTAAATCTACGGAAGCAAATAAAATTAAAGCCCCAAGATTTCCTCCAAAATTTACTACCTTGGATGTTGCCGCTGCTCTTTTCATATCAAAACCAGCAGCCTTAACATAGCCGGCAAGCAAAAAATTACCTGTTCCGGGACCCAGAAAACCATCATAAAAACCTAAACCAGTCGACATTCCAATGGTTACTGGCAATATACGATCTTCTTGAATATCTTCTTCGAGACCGAAGTCTCTGCTGAAGAGAACATAAAGAAACATAACCAGTAATACAATAAAAACTAGTATTATAACCCATTCCGCCGATACTTTAGTTACTGCAAGAGCACCAAAAACTGACATGATTAACATCAGTCCCCACCCGATAAACGCTTCTTTCTTAGGTACAATACCGCTTCTCCAGTATTGTGCACTTGACATACCAGCAGCCCATGTAGAACCAAATTTATTGGTAGCTAATGCTACGTGAGATGGTAATCCTGCTGCTAATAAGGCGGGTAAACGAATTAATCCACCACCGCCTACGGCACTGTCTACAAAACCACCCACGAATCCTGCAAGTAAAATTAGAACGAATATGCTGTCGTCCATGTATTATGCAAAAGGATTCTACATACAGTCATTACGATGACATCAACGATTTAAATCAAAATACCATCTAATTCTGTTAGTTCTTCTAAATACAACTTCACCCTTTGACCCATTTTTTCTTGTGTAGGTATAGAATGTAGTTCTACACGCATCTTAGATGCTCCAGGAAGTCCTTTAGTGAAAGAGACTGCATGTCGTTTCAAATTTTTATTGTTAGAATTAGAGTATAATTCAGAACTCAATTCTAAATATCGATTCCAACACCATAAACGAGATGAAGCAATATTTCCCTCGCCCCATGGGGGTTTTTCAACTGGCCAGCCTAAATCTCTTTTGATTTCATGAAATATCATTGGGCGGCCAATTGCACCTCTTCCAATCATTAATCCTCCTGCATCAGTTTGTTTCAAGCATGCTGAGGCAGTTGATGCATCGATAATATCGCCATTCGCAATAACTGGTATTTCGACCGAATTAACTATTTCTTTGATTTGAGACCAATCCGCTTCACCTGAATATCTCTGACGGAGAGTTCTCCCGTGGACACAAATTCTCTCCACCCCTTCTTTCTCTAACCTCTGAGTTATTTCTAACGCAGTATTTGGCCCTGAACCAGTCCCTAACCTCATCTTTACCGTTATTGGTACGTTGGTTGCGTTAATACAGGCTCTAACCATCTCAATTACTCTATCAGGATCCCTAAGAAGAGCCGCACCCGCATCATGACGGCATACTTTAGGTGCTGGACATCCAAAATTAAGGTCAATAATATCCGCCCTGTCTTCGAGTAATTCAACAGTAGTTACCATTTCCTTAATGTCGCCACCAAATATTTGAGGAATAAATGGACTTTCTCGGGGATCTGATTCTACCTTTAGCCATGAATTTGCATCGTGTCTAGAAAGTCCTGATGCAGCAGTAAATTCTGTAATAGATAAATCCGCACCACATTCTCTAGCTAAAAGTCGATATGCTAAATCTGTAACACCTGCCATAGGAGCAAGGAAAAGTGGTACCGTCGGCTCTGGCATATTTGGCTCCACATACTTTTTTTTTATCACAATGACTGAATAATTCAGTTAGAATCGAATCTTCTCAAGGCAATATCTAGTTTCTCTTGGAATAATGACACTTTCTTATTACATTCTTCGAGTTCATCAGAATATAAAATAATTTCAAAGCCATCATCAGTTTCTGCTACTACACAGGGAGTCATTCCTTCAGTAACCGATCTTAGACCGTCTATTTGCTCATTTAAGTGTACTAGATGAAAAGGTGCTGGACTATTCGAACGACAATTCTTCATAGACTTCTTTTCACTAACAAATGAATGAGTAATATCACACAAAGCACAATGTGCAGTGCCTCTTAACTTGCCAAGAACGTATTGTAATTCACCAACTATGCCGCCATCAGCATGGTAAATTCCCCATATTGTCTTTAGTGACATTAGAAAGTAGATTCCCAATCCATTACATCCTGAGCGCGTTCCCAGTCTGCATCTGTTATTACTCCACGAGCTTTCATCATCTCTCTTGCGAGAAGCCAATAAATTAGAGCCAAGGATCTACGTCCTTTATTATTTGCAGGAAGAGCTAGGTCTACGTTTCGTAGTCTATTGTTAGCATCACATATAGCAACAACAGGGAGTCCTGAACTTACTGCCTCAGATAATGCCTGTTGATCAGCAGCCGGGTCAGTAACAACAATTACTTCTGGTTCGATGTATGTTCGTAAACGAGAGTTTGTCAGAGTCCCAGGGATAAAACGACCTACGATACGCATTGCGCCGATTGTTTGAGCAAACTTTCTTGCAGGTCTCTGTCCGTATTGACGTGCACTGACTACAAGGATTCTTTCAGCATCATAATTCGAGAGGAATTTTGCTACCGCGCGGATTCGTGAATCGGTTTGACGTACGTCGATTATGTGGATTCCACTATTGTCTTGACGGACTTCATCTAAGAACTGCTTCATATCAGCAGATTTCTGATTCGTTCCTATGTGCACAGCGTGCGTATCATACATTTCAAGCGGTACAAGTGGAGTTAGATTGTCATCCATTTAGGTCCCTCAGCAGCGTCGCGACCTGACTTCGATTGATAAGCGCTACGCATAGCGATAAATCAATTACTCATTCAGATTGAAGGTCAGATAAGTAAGTACATTCGCCCTCATCGTGCGACTCAGCGAATACTACGCATGGTTTAGTGATAGTTACGTAGGTATCGAAGTGGTCATAGAAAGATGCTTGATCAATTGGCGCGGTGATGCCATAACCACGCGCTTCAACTTCGAAAATCCAATTGCCAGATATCAAATCTGATTGAGGAAATGAAAACCTTTGCTGAGGGAAATCTTGAGTTGCTCTAACCTCCCAAAAAGGTTCACCACCACTTTCTCTGACTCCTGGTTTCCAAAGTTTGGCATCGACGTATCGATATTGATTGGTTTCATTACCAACTAACTCTTCTACAACTGAAGAATAGGGGAATTGAGCTCTGAAATTTATTACTAGTTGCGATATTGTATTATCAAATTCAATTAGAATCTCATCAGTATGATATACTGATTCAATACTATTTGATTCAAAAGTGTAGTCGAAACCAACAGTTTCTTCTTTCAATATCACTTTTGGATCTTCTCTCCATTCCTCCATTAATTCTCTTTGAAAGGCAAGACCTAAGCACCCAGTAAGAGTTGATGAAATCATTAGGATTGATAACCCTAATCCCAGCACTCTGTTGGACACCATTGGATATAGCGAAAAGGACTTGTTTCTTCAAACCACTCTATACAAGATAGTAATGCAAGCGTCTATGATGGGTAATCATTTCCGAGAATATGCTCCAATGACGACGAAAGGAGAACCGAGCTAAGGCTTTGACGTTCCCTATGAGTACCGAGGGGCACTTATTCTTCTTCTTCAACAACTCGAGGTTCGTGAACTTCTCTAAAGATTACAGTTCCAACACCAAGATTCTCACGTAGAGAACGGACAAGACTGAACTTAGCATATGCCCAGTTCTGATCGTAAGCCATTGCTTCTGGAGTAGTCACTGTCAAGTCATCTTCTTCGAATGATATTTCAAAATCTTCACGGCCTGTGTTCATTTTAAGTAGAGTTTCTACACGTTCTGCACGATCTTCTACAACCTTAACGATATTGTAATTATATTTTAGAGTCGCACCAGCTAATGGATGATTATAGTCAATCCTCGCACGGCCTGCACTGATGAATTGTAAAACTCCAGTACGTCCACCAATCTCAACTGGTGCACCTATTGCTAGAGTACTTGGATCTCGAACACTACGCATCAATACATTTTGCCCTATGGTTTCAACTAAACTAGAATCTCTCTCGCCATATCCTTCAGAAGGCTCAATATCGAATTCGTAATCTTTGCCTGCTTCCGCATCATTCAGATGATTTTCAAAACCACTAATCAAACGACCATCGCCGACAATGGTAATCATTGGTTGGTAAGTACGCGATTCATCGAAGACATCATGTTCTTTGGCAACATCCTCGCGTGTAGTCTCGATAAGTCTCTCAGAACCTGCATCGTACAGGTCGTAGTCGATGTGAACAATTGAACCAGCATCCATATTTTGTGCCTCCGGGCAGCCCGCCGACCCGCTTCCCCTTTTTGATACAAACGGTTATATCGTTGGTAGAAAAAATCAGATTTTTTGCTTTTCAGGATGGAATTTTTGACTGGATAATAGGGCTAAACCACCACCTATTATGATTAAAATCCACCCAAGCCAAACAGCATGAGAACCCTGTAAATCATGTACAGTGACACGAATTCGGTCAACTTGACTAGTTTCTCTAAACATCATCGCATCCAATAAATCATTAGATTGAAAAATGTCTAAGATAATTATTGTATCTCCAAATAGACCTACATGACGGTCTGGTTCCGACCGCGGAGTTACTTGGCCGCTAGGAGAATCAAATCTTAGTATTCCTGGGCGGAGAGTATCTATCAATTCCCCATCTTTTCTCATTTCGATTACTACACCAAGATACCCATCTCCAACGGGATAATCATAATCTTCTGAGTCTAAGGCGATGAGCTCTACATCAGTGAAAATAAACTCGTATCCATCATGTAATATTGGTTGGTCACGGCTTAGAGTCACCAAGTGAGAAGGATCGGACCTATCAATTAGTGTAGTTGTAAAAATATGTCCGACCAAAAGTAAAAGTATTCCGAGATGAGATAAGTGCGAACCAAGAAGACGAATACGAGAAGAGTTTTTCTTAGATAGTAAACCATCATCTCGTATTTTAGGAATAACACTTGTTAATGTGGAATATGCTTGTTTGATATTTGGAGGAATTGCAAGGGCCATCCATGTTAGTAAGAAAATTGAAACTGATCCTCGGCTAAAACTTGAAGCGAATAATAATGATGAATCCCCCGGTAAATTAAATTTCTCAGAATAAATTGCTAATAATATTGAGATGAAAAAGATAGAGACAAATATGGTGTTTCCAGTCTTGATATCTACGGATTTACCCCAGGCATATATTGTTAAACCAATCGCCAATAAACCAATAAAAGGAGCCCCATAGAATTCATGGGCTTCTAAATTAGTGCCATCTATTTCAACAGTTAATAACAGCCAAGTAAGGAGAAGAAAAGCAGATGTCCCATACCATGGTATTGCTTTAGCAAACTTCATTCTAGCTGATTCAGATTTGAAAGGGAGTAACAATAGTTGTAAATCATCTTCATCATCAGAAATTAGCCAGATAATAAGAAAAGGAGACATTCCTGCAATTGCCTGAGGAATTGTTGCAGAAGATGACCAACTCGCATAAAACATTAGAATTACACCTGAAAAAACCCATTGAAGAGATGGATTACTGGAATCGCTAGTTAGTAATAAGATCATAATTGAAATTCCTATAATTAAAACAGCAGTAGAGCCAATCCATACTGAAATCACTGCTAGCATAGTAAGTAATATCAGTGAATGGACTCTTTTTTCTTCGAATAATAATTTTTTATTTTCAGAACGTAGATCATTCATTTGTTGATTGACTAAGAAATAAATTGCAAATGAACCAAGCAATATTATCGCAAATACATAAGATGCAAGTTCAAAACCAATAGGACTGGAATCAATAATGTACATCACACGTATGTATGGGTCTTGGCTATCAGTGCCTAACCCATCCGCCGCAAAAGCATGTACAGATGCCCAAACACCATTGGCACGGGTCACCAAGGTTGCGTGGATTGCAAGTAATCCGGAAATCAATCCTAATGCAGGAGAAATTTTGATTGATGTAGAAACATTGGAGGTTGATCGTGCATGAATTATCAATAGAAGGGCAAACCATGGAAGGATAGAACCTGTTTCAACGGGATCCCAGGCCCAATAACCACCCCAATCAAGAACTGTGTAAGCCCAAAGACCTCCAAGACCTATTCCAATTGTTCCAATCAAAAAAGCTGCTCTGGCCCAGTGTAACTGTAAGTCATGAATTTCCTTAGCAGATTTTTTGTGGATTACTCCAGACATCGCAACTGAAGCTGTAGCAATACAAAGTGCATAATATGAAAATACTACTGGGGGATGAATAACCATTAAATCAGTCTGTAATAAAGGATTCAATTCACTAGGTATAATTCCTTCAGAGGTAGCGAAAGGACCTAGGAACCAAGAAATAAACAGTATTCCCAATGTGAAACCATGCATTATACGAACATCATAATCTAATTCTTCATTATCGGTCATAAACCAAGTTACAATTGATATCAGAGCCGCAAACAGAAGCAAAGGTCCTGCTCGACCCCCCCATACTGCGGAAATCCGATATAGAATCGGAAGGTCTGAACCTCCATATTCTGTGACTAATTTTAGAGAAGATGCGTCAATAATAAAGGCTAAGACAAGAAATAAGAATGGAGCATTCTGAGATAGAGCAGTTATGTTTTTGAATAATTTTAAACCTGCTTTTTCTGGCCTAATAATCTGATGCATACTCATCAGAATCCCAAATATGAGCAATATTTGCCCATAATAAGATAGGATGTAATCACCATCCATAATACTTAGCACGAGAATAACCAAAAGATAGCATTGCAGGTATTATTTTTCTTGCATAAAGTCCAGGTCTTCTGATTAATATTTTAAGACAAACTGCTAATTTACCATGAGGCCCCATGTTACTCATCTCGTCTGGAAAGCACTGAGCCATCAAAGACATATCATCATCTGATAAATCAAATAGTGCTGATTTACCACGTAGAATCTTAGAATAAGGGGGGAATTCTTTCTTCCATGACTTAGAATATTCTTCAAGTGAGCTAGCAGATAAATCATCAGAAGCTATGGCTTTAGCAGCAGTTTCTGCAGCAAATACTGCTGATTTTAATGCTAGATGAGAACCTCCTTCAAATAAGGGGGAAGTAAATCCTGCAGCATCTCCAACGAGCATTAGGCCATCTGCATGAGTATTTTCATGAGGACCAGAAATTGGAATTGTTCCACCGAATGCAGGATTTCCTTTCTTCTTCCAAGGAGGTGCTACCTGTTCTAGATCTTTGAAATGAGTAACTTCAATAAATTCATCCAAACCTTTCTTGGTTCGTGATTTGTCTTCACTAACTAAACCAACATTTGCTCTACCATCACATTTAGGAATCATCCACACATATCCCTTTTCAGCATATTTAGGCCAAATATAGAAATCTAGATAATCATCAGTTGGCACATCCAGCATCTCATACTGCATTCCTGCAATAACTTGTGGACGAGGGTTTAGCTCTAGTATCTTAGAACAAACTCCTGCAACTCCTGAAGCATCAATTACAATTTTAGCATCAATTGGAAACTGTTCACCTTTACCTTCACAACGCCATCCAATAAATTTTTCACCATCAAACATTTTTTCCATACTTGTTAATTTGTGGTTTAGACTTAGAGTAGCACCTTGGGATACTGCTTCATCTGCAATCCATCTTTCGAAAAGATGCTTTTCTAGTACATAGCCCTCTTCAGTTAATTTCTTTTCAGTACCGTCTGGAAATATAACTCTGATTCCATGAACTCTCTTACTAATTACATGATCAGGTAAATCTAAATTTAGATTATCGCAAGCGACATCAGAAATACATTCTCCACAATGAACGGGAGTGCCTATTTCCTCATGATCTTCGATTAAAATTGTCGAAAGACCAGCTCTCGCACTGTGCAAAGCGGCGTTCCCACCACCAGGTCCAGCACCAATTACCAATACATCACAGGCGGTCACAGCCTCTCCCATGAGTATAGTCAGGAAGGCCATTAGTCAAAGAAACCGTCGGTCTAAAGGCCTATGATTACGAACGAACATATTCAACTAATAAGCGCGTCGAATAATGTATATGGCGTGGCGCGACCTCCGTGAGTATATCCTCAATTTGAGAGATTCTGACGAACTTATTCGTATCAGTCACCCTGTTGACTGCTATTTAGAAGCAGGTTGTATCGCTGACAAACTTGTAAAAAAAGGTGGTCCAGCAATTATTTTCGATCAACCACGTTTAGCGAATGGAGAAATTAGTAAATATCCTCTTGCAATGAATTTATTTGGAACTAGAGAAAGAACCAACAAAGCACTCGGAGTAAAAGATCCAAAAGAAATTGGAGAAACTATGGTTAATTTGATGAAACCTGATATCGGAGGCATTCTAAAAAAGCCTTGGACTGGTTTAGGGCTGGCCATGCAAGGGATGTCAATGGCACCAAAAAAAGTAAGGAAAGGTGCTTGTCAAGCAGTTGTTATTGAGAATCCAGATATGACTAAACTCCCTATACCTACTACATGGCCGATGGATGGTGGGCCATTCATCACATTGCCATTAGTTGTGACTAAGGATCCTAAAACTGGCCAGCATAATATGGGTATGTACAGAGGACAAATATTCGGAGAAAAAGAGATTGGGCTTCATTGGCAGGCGCATAAACATGCAGCAGATCATGCTGACGAAATTGGAAAAGAGAATCGTATGCCTGTTGCAATTTGCTTAGGTGGACCTCCTCCAGTAATGTTTAGTGCGATTTCCCCACTACCAGATAATCTTTCAGAATATGAATTTGCAGGATTACTAAATGGAAGAAGGTTAAGAATTACAAAATGTCTAACTAATGACTTATGGGTCCCTTCAGAAGTTGATTTTGTAATAGAAGGATACACCATCCCAGGAGAAACTAGGACTGAAGGCCCATTTGGAGACCATTTTGGATATTACTGCTTAGAAGAAGAATACCCTGTAATGCATGTTACGGCAATCACTCATAGAAAGAACCCGACTATTCCGATGACTATAGTTGGAGTTCCACCAATGGAAGATGGATATCTGGGAGAAGCAATCGGTGACGCATTCCGTCCAGTACTACAATTTCAGCACAGAGACGTAAAAGATCTCTTCTTACCTCTTGAAACGGGATTCCATAATCTTGCTATCGTGTCTTCTAAACAAAGATATCCTAGACAGGCAAGGAAAACTGCTCTGGGGTTAATGGGTGCTGGGCAAATGATGTTTCTAAAATCAATAATTGCAGTAGATGAAGATCATGATGTAAAAGATCTCGATGCACTTCTGAAAGCTGTTGATTATAATGTCAGAATACCTGAAGATTTGATAATTCTAGATGGAATGGTTGCAGATTCTTTAGCTCATGCATCCCCATGGCAGAACGTTCATTCAAAATTACTAATCGATGCTACAACACCAACTTCTAACGATTACAGAGCCAATGAACCCAAAATGATGGGATGTCCTGATTCTTTAGGTGTATCTGCATCCGGTGTTGAGGGTGTTACTAAAGCGAAAATGATGGCTTCATCAATGCTGGTAATAACTACTAATATCGAAGGAGGCCCTCGTCCAGAATCTAGTATGGAGGAAGTAAATGAAGAAGGTGCAAAGGCTCAGAGAGAGCAGATAGCAAGAATTCGAGATGAAATATGGTCATTAGAATCGGCTAAAAATCTTAGATGGTTATTCATTACAGATGATGATGCAGATTTAGATGAAGAACATTGGAGAAGAAGACTTCTGTGGCAATTATTTTGTAGATTTGAAGTAGCAAGAGATTTCCATTTTGATAAGGAAAGGAAAAGAGTTGCTTGGGATGCAACTGCTCCTATACCATCGAATGAAGGGCCATTACCAGTGAGAAGATGGCCTGCAGTAACTTTACATGACCCTGAAATCGAAGAAAGGGTTGAAAAGTGGATGGAAAGAGAGGGTTTGTAATGGGAACGAAAGAAATCCTTGAGTTTGTAAAAATTGAACATACTCTATTTTCTCTACCTTTCGTGCTTATTGGATATATTCTCGCTCATGAACAATTTATTGATGAGCTTGAAACTCAGAAATTCGGTATCGATTTACTCTGGATTCTTGTAGCTGCAATTGGAGCTAGAGGGCTTGCAATGGCTCTTAATCGTATAATAGATCGTGACGTAGATGCTGAAAACCCACGTACAGCTAACCGACACTTAGTCTCTGGCTCAATGACTATGCAAACTGCATACTTACTTTCTATTGGGTTTCTTTCAATGCTTCTCTTAGGCGCCTGGCAATTAAATGAAGTAGCCTTGATGATGGCTTGGTTACCAGTTGCAGTATTCACAATATACCCATATGTCAAAAGATACTCTTGGCTCTGCCACCTATGGCTTGGAATTTGTCTAGGTTTAGCCCCAGCTGGTGCATGGCTAGCAGTTGCGGCAGACATCCATGGTTGGGGTGCAATAACTGATTATTTGTGGAGTCCTGAAATATTATTCATTTCTCTTGGAGTGATGTTTTGGATTACCGCTTTCGATATTAACTATGCGCGTATGGATGTAGAAAGCGATAGAGAAAATGGGATATATTCATTTCCAGCACGATTTGATGAGAATACAACCACAAGGACATCTGTACAATTAACTCTAGTTTGGTTCGCATGCTTTGCAATATCAGACCCAATGGATGAGCTTTGGTTTCTCGCTGCTGCCCTTACTATGGCATTAGCCAATATAGTAGTAATATTATCTAGGACCAAATTAGAAGACTTTCAAACTACCTTTTTCAGAGTTTCAATGTTAACAGGATGGGTACTTCTGGGCGCGATAATGCTAGAATAATCGGTTGGGTGTGCAATATATTTGTTTTGAAGTCTGACTATGGTACTGCCGGAGACCAAGAACAGGCAATTCAAGAATTAATTAATCAAATTAATCAAGGTCAAGAAAGATGCGTCTTAATGGGTGTTACAGGTTCAGGTAAAACATTTGCAATGGCTAATATTATCGAAAGATTACAAATTCCTACATTAATATTATCGCATAATAAGACTTTGGCGAGACAGTTATGGCAAGAAATGAGCGAATTATTTCCTAAAAATGCTGTAGAGTATTTTGTAAGTTATTATGATTATTATCAGCCGGAAGCATATCTTCCAGGAAGAGACATGTATATCGACAAAGAATTACAGATGAATGAGAGAATTGAGCAAGAAAGATTCTCCACAGTTGCATCTTTAGTTAGTAGACCTGATGTAATTGCTGTAGGTACTGTTTCTGTCATTTATGGCCTTAATCCACCTGAAGTATTCCAACAATCACATGTTCGCCTAAGTGTAGGACAAGAAGCAGATCCTCAAGAGATTGTTAGAGAACTGGTTGCTTTACAGTATAGGAGAACTAATGGCGAAATAGTACGAGGTGACGTTCGACTTCGAGGAGAAGTTCTAGACGTTTGGATGCCGAGTAGAGACGACCCAATTCGAATTAGGTTTGGATGGGATGGAATAGAAAGAATACAGGTATGCGAAGCAGTTTCTTGGGAGCCGTTAGATGAAATAGAAGAAGCATGGATACATCCTAGAGAATTCTACATGACAAGTGAGGAGAAATTTGGTCAAGCAATTGAAGACATAGAAACAGAATTAGATCAAAGAATAGACCATTATCATTCAAAAGGAATGGAAATGGAAGCTCATAGAATAGAACAGAGGACAAAATTTGACCTAGAAATGTTAACTGAGATAGGGTCGTGTAAAGGAGTTGAAAATTACTCGAGACATTTTGATGGTAGAGAGAAAAACGAGAGGGCCTACTGTCTTCTTGATTTTTTCTCAACCTGCGCTGAACAATTTCATGGAGATCCAGAAAAATATCTTGTAATAATGGATGAAAGTCACGTAACATTACCTCAAGTTGGAGGAATGTATGGAGGTGACTATTCTCGAAAGAAAAATCTGATTGATCATGGTTTCCGACTCCCTTCAGCATTTGATAATAGGCCATTAAGAATTGATGAGTTTCAAGAGTTAATACCTCAAATGCTCTATGTTAGTGCAACACCAGGAGAAAGAGAATTAAGGCATCTAGCAGAGATAACTAAGCAGCCTATACCAGAAGGATTACTACATGTTCCAAGCAAAGGCGGAGGTGGAAAACCGGATATTGAGAAAAGAAAGAAAAGAGCCTTTCTTGCAGAGACTATGCAGTCTATTAATGGAGTCGTACAAATGGAAATACGACCCACTGGGCTATTAGATCCAGTAATTGAAGTTAGACCAACAGAAGGTCAAATTCAAGATCTTGAAGATGAAATTCGCTTACGTATTGAATCGAATGAACGAGTTCTGGTTACTGTGATGACAATTAAGTTCGCAGAAGAAGTTGCAGAATATCTCAATCGTAACGGATTCAAGGCTCATCATCTACATAGTGAGATTGATACACTAGAGAGGACTGAAATTATCAAAGCACTCAGATTGGGGCATATCGATATTATAGTTGGAATAAATCTTCTAAGAGAAGGATTAGATATTCCTGAAGTTAGTTTAGTGGCTATATTTGATGCAGATAAAGAAGGTTTCTTGAGGAATGAACGTTCACTACTACAAACTATAGGTAGGGCATCAAGAAACCAAAATGGTAGAGTCATTCTATACGCAGATTCAATATCAGCAGCGATGGAAGCATCAATTAAACAAACAATTGAGAGAAGGAAAAGACAAAATAATTACAATGAAGAAAATCAAATAACTCCTCAAACGATAAAAAAAGCGATGCCTGTGATGAATTCTGAAACTGGAGATTTAATGGCAGGTGTTGCAGGAAAGGGAGTTGGTGGTGGAAGAAGATTAGTTGCTAAGAAACCTGGGAAAAAGGGAGTTGAAGGTTTAGCGAAAAAATTCTCTCTGGGAGCAGCGGCATGGAATACTACTGGTTCAGTTTTAGATAATATTAGTCAACCAGATTGGAATGATGAAAGTAATATTTTGGTAGACGAAAATATGGAGCAGTCTATCGAAAATAATGATGACAGAATCAAACTAATAAATAGGATGGAAAGAGAAATGAAGGCTGCAGCCGCGAGACTTGATTTCGAAAGGGCAGCACAATTAAGAGACCGAATTTATCAATTAGAGAATCCGACTAATTGAATACGAAAGTGTTTTTCGAAAGACTTGTGTCTACCTACTCACGTGATGATTTTAGTGCGCCGGTTGAGGACTATAACTTCTCAAAAATAGACGACGTACACTCACTAATTAATCAGATGTCAAGGGCAGGAGGATTTACTGCAACAAAACTTGCTCATGCGCGAGATATACTGAAAATGAGTATCGAAAAGACAGATGAAAAAGGAGTTCTAAACTGGCTTTCTTTCCCTGCTTGCTTGTGTGCAACGGGAACTAGAGGATTTTTCTTAGAAGCAATAAAGCGTAAGTCGTTCAATGTGATAATTACAACTTGTGGAACTTTAGATCACGATATCGCTAGAACGTATCAAGACTATTTTCATGGAGATTTCAGTCTTGATGATATCGCATTAGGAGAGGAAGGATTGAATCGATTGGGTAATGTAATTGTTCCGAACGAATGTTATGGAGATATTTTAGAGAAAAGAGTCTTACCTTGGTTAGAAGAGATTGAAACAGAAAGAAAAGAGAAATTTCCAGATAATCCATGGTTAGGATTTGGTTCCGTTGAATTATGTTGGGCTATGGGAGATAGAATTCAAGATGAGACATCATTACTTTATTGGGTTGCAAAACATAGAATCCCGATGGTAATCCCTGGACTTTCAGATGGCTCGATTGGAGCTCAGCTTTTCATGCACAGACAAAAGAATCCTAATTTCATGGTTGATTTCTTGGCAGATGAACAAATATTATCCGATTTAACTTGGACAGCTGAAGAATCACACGCACTAATGGTTGGGGGTGGAATATCCAAACATCATGTGATCTGGTGGAATCAATATAGAGATGGTCTAGATTCTGCTGTAGGAATCACAACCGCGCCCGAACACGATGGTTCGTTATCGGGTGCTCGGCTCAAAGAAGCTATATCCTGGGGAAAAATACGTCCAGAGGCGCCTCAAGTAGTAGTTGAGGGAGATGCAAGTGTGTTATTGCCCCTTTTAGGCGCTGATTTATTCAGAAATTAGCACTTTTTATCACTTTTTAGGCGTAAAACGGCTATTTCTAAAACACTTGAATAATGACGATTACAAGCATTGAGGGGCACAATGGCTAAGAACGGACATAGATGCCGGCTTTTCTATGTCCGTTGAATCGATGGTACAAGGAATGATAGATGCACTAACAGAAGCTATGGGAGATGCTGCAAAGCACGACAAGGGTAACGCCGCTGCTGGCACCCGTGTTCGTAAGGCTATGCAAGCTGCAAAGGCAACAGCACAAGATGTTCGTGCTAAAGTCCAAGCAGATAAGAACAACTGAGTTCGTTAATACGATCTCTAAGTCTTATGACTCTGGCTCTGACTGGAATTTAGCGTAAGCAAGAAATTCCATCAAGGCCACACGCATTGGGGTTAAAGGCCTCCAACCTTCTTCTCTACCTGCATTTTGCATTGCTTCATGCAGAGGTTTTAGATCCGGTCGGAGCCTTTTTCCTTCGTATTGAATAGCTGCCGGACTTGGTATGCCAGAAAGTGATTCTACTGTATGAGAATTTGTGATAGCATTCGTAAATCGATGCCATAGCAAATTTATTTCAGAAATCACTGCATCAGGAGTCCAGGCTCTTCTGCCGCACAAATCAATCACTCCTTGTGCGAAAGCATCAGTATCTGCCATAACCAATAATGAAACTGCATCGGTAGTATCTCGAATATGTACCCAATGCTTAGGTTTTATCTCAGGAGTCAAGTCTAATGACTCGACCCTAATCCACTCTACCCAATCTTCAACATCAATTGGACCCCATCCTTGACTGCCTTCAGGTATCATCAAATCATGGATTCTAATAATAAGACCTGCATTTTTAATTTGATCTAAATTACCACTACGTGGATCATCATTTTCTGCAATAATAGCTACGTCGACTAAATCATTTGTAGCGTATTGGCCAAGTCCTACCGTAATATCTGCTTCAGCTGAATCATGAGTAAATATAGCACCGGCTCTCTCCAGCCTATCCTTTAATGCGTGAAAGAAATTATCTTTCTCCCCTAGAAGAGCAATCTTCTTCGACATACAGCACCTAAACTTGGCGAGTAGGGTCTAAAGTATCATACTGCCGCAAGAAGTTCTTTTTCAGCAAAAGCAATCAAACAATCTCTGACAACATCGATTACTAAATCTATTTCTTTAGAAGTAATGCCAAAATGAGGTGTGAAACGTAATGCATTTTGACCACCATGGATAACTCCAAGACCATTTATTCTGCACCATTCTTCTACACAATCAAATCCTACAACAGGTAATCTCTCTGGATCAAGTTCAGCGCATAAAAGAAGACCTGAACCTTGGACTAGATGTATATCATTTGGAAATTCATGCTTCAATACATTGAGCTTCTCGACAAATTCTTCGCCTCTTTCGAGAATATTTGCACGCATTTCAGGAGTTACCTTACTCAAAACTTCAACTGCAGTTTCAAGAGCACGGGGATTGGTCGTCATAGTATTTCCATAAATTCCTACTACATACAATTCAGCTGCACGTTCGGACAATCCAAGGACTGAAAGAGGATACTGACCTGCATTTAGAGCTTTAGACCAAGTTTCTAGATCGGGAACTTCAGCAGTTTGGAAACCAGGATAGTCAACAATTGAGAGACATCCTTTACCACGGAATCCTGCCTGGATTGAATCAACAAGCAACATACTCCCATGCTCAGTTGTTAATCTACGCGCTTCATCGTAGAATTCTCGGCTGATATCTTGCCCTGGTGAGCCTTCTCCTTGCACTGGCTCCAAAGCCATTAGTTCAATGAAGAAACCTTCTAAATCTGCTCTATGAAATGCTGATTGTAAGTCTGCAATATTATTTGGCTCAACAATAATTATACTCTCACGATCACGGAAAGTTGCAAGATTTTTGATATATTTTGTTTTACAAGAATCTGAAATTGTCGCAGGTCTCTGTGTGCGCCCATGAAATGCTTGCTTCAAAGCAATCTTCTTGATTGGTTTTCCTTCATAACGCCCTCCATGGCCAGTCATTTGCTGTGCGTTAACGTCGGCAATCCTCATACCTATTGTTACAGATTCGGAACCACTATTCATACAAACAAATTTTGAGAATGGGCATTCACCGCGAGAATAACCTACTTCTTTACGAAGTGCTGCTGCAAGTCTTTTTTGACTGAATGATGCTGTCATTATGTTGGCCATAACCCAATTTTTTGACATAACGCCAATTATATCGTCTGGCCCGTGACCTCCTCCGAGCATACCATATCCTCCATTATCATGCAATACGGCACCATGAGATGTCACAATCCAGGGACCACGCGCTGCAATTGCAACATACGGATTTACAGTAGCGGGATTGTAAAAGTTGATGTAATCTGATTGTAAATGTGTGATTAAATCGGATTCATCCATCATCATGTACTCAGAACCAAACTCATCGAGATGTTGGTGATGAATTTGTGAGGCTTCTGAAACTGCCCGAATTAAACTTGGATCATCGTTTGCAAAACTGGTAACGATTTCGTCTTTCAAACCTACAGTTTGTTGATTTCCAGTATTGGCGCGGATTTCCGCCAGTTGAGCGAGTACATCTGACATGAACTTCGGACGGAGGTGACACTCATCAATATATGCCGTATTAGATTAAAATATTGTTCTTTAAATTGATTTTAAATTAATCGAAATATTGGAAAAAGTCAATTTCCGATAATCATACATAAAATTAAACTAACTTTAGTTTTTCAATTGAAATTTTTAATTATAACTAAAAAAATCAATTGGATTATCAGTCTCAACTAGCGCATAGTATAAGTGCTAATTCCACGACTCAGACTCAGGAGACACGCGACGGGATGCACCACTCCAACAATTGAGGAACAAATATGAACGAAGAAATAAGAATACAAGAGCTACTACAAAGAGACGTATATGTGGGAGAAACATTGGTTGGGACGATCACAGGAGAAAGATTCCATCCAAGAGACGAATGTGTACAATCAGTGAGGATTCAAGTGACTGACGATGTCGCTGGAGAATACATGAGAAAACCTGCAGAATATGCACCACTCTCGAAAGAATTGGTCCACAGTGTCAGACCAGATGGTAGCGTGAAACTAACTAAATCTATTCGAGAATTACAAAGAAGATGGAGAAATACAGTTAGAATCAATGAAAAACTCTACGCACCAGATGAATTAATGGATAGAGCAGTATTAGATAATGATGGTATTGACATCGGTAATGTAATTGAAATGAAGAAAACAAAAAGAACATTCAAGGGAGTTGTAGTAAAGACTCACTTTACTGTAAGAAACAGGTACAACCTTCCAGAAACCATCGTAGTTCCTGTAGCACAATTAGGTCGAACTACAGCTCGTTTAGATGAAGTTATACTGAGATGCTCTACAAAGCGCCTAGTAACCCTGCCTACATACCTGAAACTTAATGATCCAAACTTCGAAGAAGAGTGATTATTGTTCATTTGAAGCAATATAGTATCCACTGAAAGAAATAATGGTGGGCATGACAGGATTTGAACCTGTGGCCTCCCCGTTATCAGCGGGGTGCTCCAGCCAAACTAAGCTACACGCCCTAAAGCAGAGTCGGCGAAATCAAGTCCTATTTTGAATATGTCCCTTGTCTAATCATAGGTTTCTATCACTAACTTGTTCAATTTATTTGCGGCAGAGTCATGAAGTACCGGCTCGTCCAGCGGCTTACACATGGTGGTCGTGAGTGGTTCTTCGGGCCGTGATGTAGCAGAAGCTCTGGCTCCATTGTTAGGCATGCAGTACGTCGAACTAGTTACTCGAAGATTCCCTGATAGTGAAGGATATGTACGCGTTCCAGAGGAAGCAATAGACGTAATTCGTTCAGAACCTGTAGTTTTAGTCTCGAATACATATCCAGATTCTGGAATTCTTCAAACTATTCTACTTCTGGAAGCGATTGGGGATGTCCGGAAAGGAGACCTAGAAAATCTAAAGGGAATTGAACCACAAAGTATGGAAGATGTAGGCCCTGGTGTATATCTGGCAATACCTTACTATGGTTATTCAAGACAAGATAAACGCTTCTCAAAGGGAGAAGTCATCTCTGCTAAAGTAATTGCAGAACTATTTGCAAGAAGTTGTGACGGCATGGTAATTCTAGATTTACATGCACCTGCTGTTCTCGAAGATATGGACTTCCCAGTTAAATTCGTTAGCGCTATGCCAGAAGTTGCAGAAAGACTTGCAAATGTCGTAAAACCTGATTTCATACTAAGTCCAGATAAAGGGGCTATTAGTAGAGCTACAGAAGTTGCTAATCTTATAGGATGTGAATTTAGCTATCTAGAGAAAACAAGAATTGACGCACATACTATTGAGCATACACCAAAAGATCTCGATGTCAATGGAAAGGTCGTGGCGATAGTCGACGACATGATTAGTACTGGCGGAACAATTTGTAGAGCAAGTGATGCTTTGCGCCGCCAAGGAGCAAAAGAAGTTCATGCAGCTTGCACTCATGGATTATTTACTGGCGGAGCGATATCTCGCTTAGCAAACCACGTGGATGGGGTACACAGTACCGATTCACTACCAAATCCGAGAGCGGTTGTGAGCGCTGCACCAGCATTAGCTAGAGGATTAAAGGAACTATTAGATTGAACTTTCGATTGCCGAAATTTCATTAATTTACAATAATCATTCGTGCATTTATTATCCGTTCCGTTTATATGACCCACGTCCTGCGCCGACTTACCCCAACATGAGGAGTCGTTCCAATGAGTGTACATATAGCGTTTGAAACCCCACAAGACGTACAAGAGCAAGTCTATGAGATGGTAAAATCTCTAGGTAAAGATGGTAGAGGGCGCCTAAAGAAAGGCGCTAACGAAGTTACCAAGGCTGCAGAGCGCGGGACTGCTCAAATGATTGTAATGGCTGAGAACGTTAATCCTGGAGAACTTCTAGCGCACATCCCTATGATTTGCAAGGAGAAATCAATACCATTCATTTACGTAAACGATCAAGCATACTTAGCAGAAGCTGCTGGTATGACTACTGGAACACGTACTGCAGCAATTGCAGTTATGTCAGTAGAAAAAGATGGAATGGACAGATTCAATGAAGTCAAGTCTCACTATGAGACAATGACTGCGTGAATTTTCTAAAGGATAACTGGAGGAAAAAAATATGGCAGTAGAATCATGGCCAGCAGAGGTCGTAGAAATTGTCGGCCGTACCGGTATGACTGGTGAAGCAACTCAAGTTAAGGTCCGTGTAGATGACTCAAACAATCCACGTGACATTGGACGTATCATTTCTCGTAACGTAGTCGGACCAGTCCGTGTTGGAGATATTTTGATGTTAAGAGATACAGGTCGTGAAGCACGACGTCTAGGACGCTGAGGTGAATTAAGGTGCCAGAGCGTAGAATATGCAGTTTCTCACACGAAGAGATTGAACCAGGTACAGGCATTATGTTTGTTAAGAGAGATGGTTCAGTACTTTGGTTCAAGGACAGTAAGGCTCGAAAGAACATGCTGAAGCTTGGCCGTAACCCACGCAGAATGAAGTGGACGCGCCGATATGTTAAGGGCGGAATAAACTGATTCTTTTCCGATCGATTATATGGAAAAAGAAGGAAATAATATAGACGGTGAAAACTTTAGAGAAATAATGACTCTCTTAAGAAAAGTATTGAGCATATATGTTCATGAAGGTGAAGAAAGAAGAAGAGAAGAAGAAGAATATGAGTTGTATAAGGAACAATACCCTTTCGACGAATATTACCACTTCAAAGAAGAATTCAAATGTGAATGGGAATAAGATAAGTGAAAAGAAACTATGATTATTCTAGGTAATTATATAATTACACAAGCGCAAAGTTAAGTTACCTTGTTTAATCGGGTCTATCTTAACAGGAAGAAATATGCTCGAAAAAATCAATTCAGAATCATTGGCAATTGCTAGTCCAGATAGTGAAAAAAAGTATAACCAATTTTTCACACCTCATGAAATTGCTAGATTTATGGGCTCTATGTTTTCCTTCTCAAGGAAAAAATCAATCAGATTACTAGACGCTGGCTCAGGGACAGGAATCCTAGGAATTAGTGCGGCGATTCATGCTATTGAAAGTGAGGTATCAAAAGTACATCTTATATGTATTGAGACTGAAAAAAAGTCATTGAAATTGCTTCGTTCGAATTTAAAGAGCTTGCAAAAACAAAATGCAAATTTCACATTCGAAATTTTAGAGAAAGATTATTTGCAAGAGAACGATATGGGTAATTTTGATTACATCATCTCAAATCCACCTTATGAAAAAATTAGTCCTGAAATAAACCATGGAGGTATTAGTCCGAATATGTATTCAAGGTTCATGGAAGTATCCATTGATCTGCTTAGTTCAAATGGACAAATGGTATTCATTGTTCCAAGAAGTTTTACAAATGGAGTATATTTCAAGAATTTTAGGGAAAATCTTCTGACCAAATTATCAATAACTCAAATTCACTTATTCCATTCAAGAAGGAAGATTTTCAACCAACAGGTGCAGCAAGAAACGATGATAATTTCTCTAGAGAAAAATTGTGACTCAAGGTTTGTATCAATAACATCTAGCGAAAATCGGGAAGATTTGCACAAAGGTATTGGAATCAATATCTATCGTGAACTAGTGGAATTGGGTAGGAAAAACGACCACAGGATTGCGATTCCAACAACAAAGAGAGATGTCGAAATATTGGAATTATTCAATTCTTGGAAAGGTCGATTTGACGATCATGGAATAGTGATATCTACTGGTCCTGTAGTGCCCTTCCGATCTAAGAAATTCTTGAGGAAAACATCAACAAAGGGGAGTTCTTATCCAATGATTTGGCCAGCAAATGTTAGTCTTCAAGGAATAGACTGGCCAAAGAAAGAGTCCAAGAAGAAGCAATATATTACTTCCTCTGCAACTGATAGAATTGTACCAAATCAGAACTATGTAATAATGAAGAGATTCACTTCAAAGGATGAAGACAAACGGCTGTACACATGCTCTCTGAAAGCAGGGTCTTTACCTGGCGATTACATAGGTCTAGAAAACCATCTTAATTACATCCATACGGACGAAAAGAAAATGAATTTCACCTTGTGTAAAGGAATTTCATTTATGCTCAATACTACTTTATTTGACAATTACATCCGAATTGTGAATGGGCAAACACAAATCAATGCTACTGATTTGACAAATCTACCAATACCAGAATTACAACTCATCAAGAAGTTGGGAAAGTGTAAATCGAAAAGCGGGGATTATTCAAAAAATCTTGAAAGATTATTGAATTCAGGAATTCGTACGACGTGATTATATATGGGAATTGAGGCAAATATACTAAAAATCTCCAAACAACAAGGGGATATTGAAAGTTTTGGCACTCACGAAGTCCCAGACGTTTTGCAAGAGATTTCATTTTCCAGAGTCGTTGAGGCCATGAATCTTCTAGACTGCAATAATGATAGGATACATCGAGTATTATTCTCCCTCTTAGATAATGTTCGTCCATCTTGGTATAGAGCTGCCAGAGAAAACGGATTACATTTTTCAGATGGAGCTCAACAGGCACACATTTCATGCCATATTGGAATTTTACAGGAAAACAATCCAGACCAACGAAGAAAAATTGACAGGGAACACGTAAGAGATGAGGCTATATTTCCGCTCATTAGACTTGGGATTATTGAAAGAGTATTTCATGACTCTGGAGAGTTCTTGTCTGGACATTTGCGCGCCAACTCGGGCAGTAATTGCTACAGATTGACTCAAACGTTCATTAGGGTGCTGCAAGCAAACGCTGAAGATCTAAGATCAAAACTCGAAGAATGGTCGGGTATGGATAATGAAATACAAAGAGCCATTATGTCTGCGGATGCATTGTCAGCATCGACAGAGAGAATAGGCTCACCTCATGCTAACCTGATACAGGATATTGTTGAGATTTATGTTCCAAATTTTCTTCTCGGTTTTCAAGTGGTTTATATCGATGTAGGTGATGGTACGAGAGTGACAGATGGTGATACAAGATGTTTGGCAGATGCTGGCTTAGGAATAGAACGCGGTGATGCATTTCCGGATGTACTACTTTGGAATCCAGAAACAGATGAATTATGGGTAATCGAAGCGGTAGTTAGTGATGGAGAAGTTGATTTCCACAAAGTTCAGAGGATGAATAGTTACTGTGAGAGGTATGGTAAATCAGGGGTTAATTATACCACAGTCTACGAGGACTGGACCAAATGCGGGAGGAGGCAGAATCGACATCGAAATATTCACCCTAGCTCGTATTTGTGGATTAGAAATGATCCCTCAAAGCACTTTCTTTGCGAGTAGACCATAGAAATGAACTCTGTGACAGAGATGGTTGTGCGAACGAGACAAAATTATAAAATTGGAACCATTACTCATGTTCAGAGCCTTCATTATCACTAGAAAGCATGTTTAGCAACCTTTCCATTTGAGAACCACTAGGAGCCTTGATTAATGAGGGGGAACGTTTTGAGAAATTACTAGGATATGGTTGTAATTGTAATTCGACAGATGTATCAATTTTTCCAACATATGTGCCACCTTTACCTCTCTGATAGGTAACACATCTGCCATCAATATCATGGTAAACCGCTCCAGCCTTTTTCATTTCTTCTAAAACCGAAGCAATGTCAATATGATCTTTATTAAGAATACGCATTCTACTAAGATTACCACTGGAATTTTGCTTTTTAATAAAAGGAATCCAATCACTAGAAACTGAAAATTTCCCACCCTCTACTCGTCCTTTCACAGGATCCCCAATATCGATATTTGACCAATCAATATCTAAATTACGAGGCCCCCATTTAATCTCAGATTCTTCTTGTTCTTGAGGTTGTTTATCTTCTAAATTCCAGTGCCAATATTTAATCACATCATCTGAAATACGTTCTCGGAAATCAATATTCTCAAAGAATCTTGTCTCTGTTGTATCTCGTGCATAAAGAACCCAGAAATCACTTTCTTTCTTACCATCTTTAGTTCTTAAAATTCGTCCTAATCTCTGAATTATTGTTCTCAGAGAACTAGTTGGTATCCTGACAATTCCTACATCTACTGCTGGAACATCAAGTCCTTCATCAAGTTTCTTTGCAGAGAAAACCACATTAATTATATCCTTTCTTAAAATATCTAGGGTCATTCTATCTCGATATTTAGCTCTTCTACTATGAACACTACTTGGACGGTAATATGTAGTCTCAAGCATATTTCTAATATCCCCTCCTGAAGGATACATGGCATCCTGAATCTGACTTATCCTTTCTTGGAATACTAATGCCTTTTTACCAGTAGAATTACCAGCATTAACTAAAGTTTTCTTCAATATATGTTCAAAACATGCTTGACGATTTTGAAGACCCTCTCCTTGAAGACCATGAGAAAGTAAATCCTTACGTTCCCTAATTCCTTCGAAGTAATCTTTGAGACCTGGTATCTTTATGCCCTCAGAAGAAAGTGTATTGATTTTGACCTCAAAACCCCCCCTCATACGATCTAAGCGGTGACCTACTGCATCTATGATTTTCTTCCTAGAACGGCTTATTTTGTCACTATAAATTTTATATTTGTTTCTCTCACTTGGACTGAGATCAAAACCAACAAGATTGATTGAGAAGTCTGGAATCAGTCGATCATCTCTCGCCCTTTCATATCCATAAAAATATAATCTTTCACCCAAATAACCCGACACTATCAGTTTATCATCTTCAGATTCAAGTTTACCTACATCAATATCATCTTTCTCTCCTAGTGGAGTAGCTGATAGACCTAACTTTGCATCCTCTTCTCGAATATACCACTCTAATGACTTACGGAATTTTTCACCTCTAAATCTATGGCATTCATCGGCTATTACTAATAATTTACCTGGATCGGGAATACCTGCAGAGATTAACCTTTCATGCACATACTCTAACGATAACGAATTAACAATTCCTAATACTACTCGAGTCTGTTCCTTTTCAGACATAGAACCATGATTATTATCACCAATCAGAGAAACATATTTTGGTCCAATATTCAAATATTTAGCTAATTCACTGTACCACTGATGTAAAAGCACCTCAGTTGGAACAATAATCAAAGCTTTATTCTGAGGATCATTGTCTAAGAACTGTTTAATTATCTGTATTGCAAAAACTGTCTTACCCGCACCGGTTACAACCTCAGCTATTCCACTACGAGGTTGAATCTGTTTGATGGTTCCATCGGAAAGTTTCGCATTTCCTTTCCACCAAGCTTCAACCGCTTCATCCTGCCACTCATATGGTGTAAAATCAGAAGGATAGGTAAAAGCAGGACGCTCTGAATCTAGATTCTTAGACATTATTTCTTTATTGAATTCAGGTATAGTTAGTTGTAATAGAGATTTAATTTCATCTTTAGAACCGCCATTATCTTTCATCCATTGAAGATATTCTATGAATTTGAATGCATTACGTTTACCGCCCCATCTTAAAGAAGTAATGATGGGGTCATCTTTGTCAGTTTCTAGAATCTCGGCTGCTCTCCTCTGATAATAAACGGATAATTTAAGATTTTCACCATCTTTAAATATACTTTCACCGGTCCATTTAGACCGTCTTGGTTGGGCAAGTCCTGCTTCTAATATCTTATTTAGTGAAAGAAGTTCCCATGTTGTGTTACCCCATCTATCTAATTTTTTATCTGTCATATCATCTACTCTAAATAAAGGCCAGACTGTTCCATTCAAACGATGTTCCTGTTTCTTTCTTGATTTTGAAGCTTGATATATGTGAGATTGATATCTATCTCCCCAAATTGCCTCTTGAATCCTGCACATTGATTCATTGAAAGTTCTAGTATTAGCTCTTGTCAAACCACCAGTTCGAGACGTTTGGCTCTCTATATGTGCCGATGCAATAGCCCATTGACCAAAAATTTCATCTTGCAAATAATTTTTCATATTTTTATCAATAAAACCTTCTTTTTCAGACCACTCTAATATGTCTCCAAAATGTATCTGTTCTGCATAACTTATTGGACACCAATCTTTCCTGAAAGGCGGGCACCGAGAATATTGGTCGTCTACATTGATATATCCCTGCTCACCTGATTTAACAAGACCTGCTCTAACTAACATCTCTAATACAAGACTCACTCTTCTGTTAGTATACTTAGGATTAGTATGATAACTGAATTTTTTCTGCATTGAGGCCCAGATTTCAGATTTCTTAACCCAACTAGTTTTAGAAATAGAATTAAGCATGTCACGCAGGGAATATATTAATTCCCATTCTTGACCAGTGAACCACATTGATTTGATACAATTTATTGCAAATAACTTATCTTTTTCTCCCGTAACAGCAGTCCAAATATCCATATTCTTCCGCCTAGCATAATACCAATCTCTGGTCCATTTAGGAACTATGATACGCTGTACAATAGAAGATTCTTCATTATTATCAATATCCTCCTCATTAAATTTGATTAAACGAAATACTCCCATCCTAACTAAAGTTGAAACACGAACTGAGACATGCAATACGGAGTCCTCATCTGTATTCTTAATAATTCGTGAAACAAACTCACTTTCTCCACGGAACGTTTCTTCTTCATCATTATGATACCGCCACTGTCTCTCGTGCTGGGGATTATCTAATGCATGTACTACCCAACTTTCTAGCGTGTCAAAGTATTCTCTTGGTTTACCTGAAATTTGACTATCAAGATATGCAAGTGTAGGGCCATAAGGATGGATTTTAGGTATTTTTGATTCTTTACTCATATTACTTACTCCTTTTGTTCTTCTCTTGACGAATATGGACTTTCTTCGTCTCCGTCTATCTTATTTGGATCATTAGAAGTTCTCTTATACCCCAATTTAATTTTTGTTATTGGGATACTACCATCATCAAAATCAGCACAATTACCCAAATAAATAGGCAAGCAACCTTCTTCTATTGCTTTATCACCTCTCGTGGCTTCCATTCTTGTATTATACATTTGAAGAAGTGGATGATTTGGAATATTAATTAATTCGCTAATTGTTTCACGCATATTTTTTGCTAAACGACCCCATACATCATCATCTCCGACATCTTGCTTTCTTACATTCATCCAAATATCTCCACCTAGTAAAATATACAATCTTCCCCCACAAGGTCTCACTTCTAAATAAGCATCAATTAATTCAGCATGTTTTGGTTCAGTTCCAAGAATTATCAAACCTTTGGAAAGGGCACTGCTTAGTTTACCTGGCCATGTCAATTGAGAAGTCTCTCTAGATCTCTGACGAACCGTCCATGGCTCTCCTGTCTTAAACATACATCCGGTCCAAAGTCCTACTTTCTTAGGATCAAACCATTCTTTAGCAGATGATTTATTTGATGGATACAAACCATTGACTCCTGGATGTTCAGGAATTTGAACCATCACAGGATCCAGATTAACAATTCCAATATAATACGGATTCCACTCATTATCATCTCTCCTCCACATTATTGCTTCTCCTTTTGATGTTATTGTTACCGGACCATTTCCATATTTTCTGATGCTTTCAATTAATCTGATTGTTTCTGGTTCCACTATGGGGCCAGGAGAGAACTCTTTCAGACGGTTCATTCCAATTCTACGCTGATCACCCATTGGATCGTCTAATATTTCAGGCTCAGAGTGTTTATTTTCATAGGAAACAGATTTCACTGAATATTGTATCTTATACTTACTACCTCTAACTGCAATAGGCCAAATTTCTCCAGATTGGATAGAACATTTCTTATTTGTTACGTGACATATTGTTACCTTAGTAGCTATGGGGTCAATTTTAAATTTAGTTTCTAAAGATATTTCTGATAGTCTCATGAATTGTCACCATCCAATGAAAACATACTAGTTAATTTTTTAATTTGAGAATCGGTTAGAGGGTCATGAATACTAGGTCCTCGCTGCAAATCAATACCACCTTTATGAATTCCCAAAAATACTGGAACTTTTCCAGTCCGACTAATACGACCTGAGAGATATTGTCTTTGCTCAGAACTCATATCTTGTACAACTTGTGTGAAATCTAGTTCTAAATTCTCAGCACTAATATTTGCAATAAATGCGCCCTGTTCAGTAATGTAAAAACGACCTCCCACATAATCTGTTAGACTCATGAACATACTCCAAATTTTATCACTGATACCTGAACTTCGACGTTCGATAAGCCATCTAGGACTAGAGGGGTGGCTACGGAATATTGTCTTTCCATCACTTGAATATCGCATACCATCAACTGGGCCTTTCCAGATATCTTTTGGTTTGTATAATGAAGGATCATTTGGCAACTCAGTAATCGATGGGAATTCGCCCCCGATATCTTCAATATTTCCTATTACACACCAGTTACTAATTGACTCTACAGTTGAACCTTCTTCATCAGGATCTAAATCTTCATTTGGAACTTCAGAATTCCAATAAGCAAGTATTTCTTTCTTATCGGTTAAACGAACACGTCCCGGACCTCGGAAATCTAAATACATCTTTTTTAACCTCTCAGAATTTTTAACCTTCAATCTCTCCCCAGTTCCAGGTAACCTAAGCCAAATACCTTCATTATTTACGACATATTTGCTCCCACTTGGAATTCCAACATATTTATTTTGATATTGACTAAGATTTTTTGTCATTAGTTCAATAATATCAGAAGAATCTTCACTGTGAATAAATTCTTCTGCTTTCTCCTTCATCTGTGCAAGCTGATAAGATATCGCAGAAGTGGATAATCCTATCTTTTCTGAAATTTCCTCTAGATTGTATCCATTTCCTCTTAATGCAGCTATTTTTGCTCTTTGTTCCTTACTCGCCATTGTCTCGCCGACCCTTGGGGGTGATGATTCCTATATTAAACTAATTAGGAATAATGCCTATTTTTAAAAAAAGAGGAAAGGTCACGTATGCCATTTCATCATAATGCTAATTGTCCCTTTGTTTGAAATAGGGATGGTCGGTCGGCCGAATATGGCAGACATGCAAACAACCTACATTATGATCAAACCTGATGGCGTACAAAGAGGACTTGTTGGAGAAATAATCAACAGATTCGAGCGGAAAGGGCTGCGCATGGTTGGCCTTCGCCAACTAACACCTTCAATGGAATTAGCAGAAGCTCATTACGCGGTTCACTCAGAGCGCCCATTCTACTCTGGGCTCATTGAATTTATTACTTCGGGACCTGTTGTAGCTATGGCATGGACCGGAGTCGATGTTATTTCAGTTGCTCGTAACATCATTGGCCCTACAAATGGAAGAGATGCTGCACCTGGAACAATCCGTGGAGACTGGGCAATGGATATTGGCCACAACATCATTCATGGCAGTGATGGAGAAGATACAGCTGCATTCGAACTTGGACTATGGTTCCCTGACGGACTATGTGACTGGGTACTTGACGCAGAGTCACAAATCTACGAATAAAACAATTCAATTAATTGAGGAAGGAACATGAGGTGGTCACGATGGAAAACCGTAGACAACCAATTGTTTCCGTATTAGGTCATGTAGATCATGGTAAAACCAGTCTACTGGACCATATTCGTTCACTTGGTTCAGGCAGACAGGCTTCTGTAATGGATAGAGAAGCTGGCGGAATTACTCAACATATTGGAGCTACTGAAGTTCCTGCAGATTTGTTGAATGAATTATGTTCACCACTAATGGGTGGAAAATCATTCGATTCTCCAGGACTTCTATTCATCGATACTCCTGGTCATCATTCATTCTCAACTCTACGTTCACGAGGTGGTTCTTTAGCAGATGTTGCGATCTTAATGGTAGATATTCATGATGGCTGTATGCCACAAACAGTTGAGTCAATTCGTATTCTAAAGAATTCAAAAACGCCTTTTGTTATTGCTGCAAATAAAGTAGACAGAGTTCATGGTTGGCAATCAGTTCGAGACAGACCGATGGCTTTAGCTCTAAGAGAACAGACAAAAGATACGATAGGATACTTCGATCAAAAGTACTGGAACTTAGTTGGCTCTTTTGCCGAACATGGATTCAATATTGAGCGATATGATAAAATCAAAGATTTCACTAAAGAAATTGCTCTAGTACCAATCTCTGCAAAACAAGGTGAAGGGATTCAAGACTTACTAGCAGTAGTTATTGGAATGGCTGAAAGATATCTTGGTGACAAACTAACAGATGTTGATGGAGCAGGAGAAGGTACTGTTCTAGAAATGAAAGAAGAAAGAGGTCTTGGTAAGACTCTGGATGTTATCCTGTATCGTGGTTCTATTCACAAAGGTGATGAAATTATTCTAGTAACACAAGAGGGAGGAATTTCAACACGTGTTCGCGGAATGTTCTCCCCCAGAGGAATGTCTGAAATGAGAGATGCAGGGGATAGATGGGACGATTCAAATGTTGCTCATGCGGCATCGGGTCTGAAAGTCTCAGCACCTGATATTGACGGTGTTTTAGCAGGTACTACACTTAGAGTCGTAAAGACTGATGAAGAGCGTCTAGAGGCACTTAATGCAGCTAATAATGAGGCTAATCTTTCAATTGAACTAGACGAAGAGGGTGTGACTATCAAAGCAGATACAGTTGGTGGACTAGAAGCTCTAGCAAAAGAATTGAAAGAACTTGATTTACCAATCCGTCATGCCACTATTGGAAAGGTAAATCGTCGAGATGTCAGATCTGCTGAAAATGCTAAAGATCCATTACATCGAATCATTATGGCATTCGCAACAGATATTCTGACTGATGCAGAAACTGAGATTGAGAAATCAGAAAATGGTGTCAAATACATTAGTTCAGATATCATCTATCGTATTCTTGAAGAAAGAGAGGAATGGGTAGAAAAGAGAACTAAAGAATTGGAAGAAGAATCTAGAGAAGTTGTAGTATATCCTGGAAGAATTAAATTCCTTCCCGATCATACATTCCGTGCCAGTAAACCTGCTGTAATTGGTGTCAGAGTATTAGCTGGAAGAATACATGTTGGACAGTATTTACTGAAAGAAGGAGTTAGACTTGGAAGAATAAAATCAATTCGTTCGGGACAAGATTCAATGAAGGAAGCTTTGCAAGGAGCCGAGATAGCAGTTGCAATCGATGGGGTCACTGTAGGAAGACAACTTGAAGAGAATGATATCATGTTAGTTGATGTCCCTGCGTCACATGCAAAAAAGCTGAGAAAGATGGACTTATCTGCCGCTGAAGAAGAGGTTTTAGAGGAATTAATGGAGATTCACCGTAAAGATGACCACTTCTGGGGACGCTGAAAATACGATGCAGAACTAGTTCATAGACACCCAACCCTTTAGTATTAAAAAACGGGGCAGGTAGATGTTAGAAGGTGTTGAAAGATGACTATGGCAGCCAGTGACCCGAAGTCCCGTGAGTTAATTCAAACGGTTTCGCAAATTTCAAATGCATTAATGAATGAAGTTTCCAAGGTAATTATTGGCAAACAAGAAAACCTTCGAAGAGTGTCTGTAGGTATACTATCAAACGGAAATATGCTGATTGAAGATTTCCCTGGACTAGCTAAGACTTTGATGGCTAACACATTCGCTACTGCACTTGGTTGCAAGTTCAAGCGTGTTCAATTTACTCCAGATCTTCTACCTGCAGATATCATGGGGACATACATGTATGATCAACAAGCTGGTGAGTTCAAACTACGTCCTGGCCCTCTTTTCACAAACGTACTTCTGGCTGACGAGATTAACCGTGCTCCACCTAAGACACAAGCTGCTTTACTAGAAGCGATGGAAGAAAAGCAAGTAACAATTGAAGGTATTACTCACAAATTACCAGCTCCATTCATTACAATGGCTACACAAAATCCAATTGAACAAGAAGGGACTTATCCTCTACCAGAAGCACAGATGGACCGTTTCTTGATGAAGATGTCAATGGGATACCCTAACAGGCAAGAAGAGAAGGCAATTTTACAGCGAAGAAAACTTCGAGGTAAAGATGACCACGAAGTTGAACAAATCACATCTCCAAAGAAAGTAGTTGCAATGCAAAAGGCTCTGGAAACAGTACATGTTGACCCAGCAATCATGTCTTACATCGTTGAACTCGTACACCGTACACGTGAAGATCACAGAGTAATTACTGGTGCTTCACCTCGTGCTAGTCAGTCACTATTCAAGACTAGTCGTGCAAGCGCTGCAATTGATGGTAGAGACTATGTTATACCTGACGATATCAAGAATGTTGCACTTCAAGTTGTAAGCCACAGAATCGTATTGAAACCTGAGTCAAAAATTCGTGGAGTAACAGGTCAACATCTAATGCGAAAAATCCTTTCAGAAGTACCAGTACCGGTAATTCAGTGAGAATTTAGCCAACAGGATTGAACACCTTCAGTCTTCCCAGACCATTAGTGAAGAGCATGGCGAAGCCAATAGTAGTTGCAGTTGTCAACCATAAAGGTGGTTGTTCGAAGACAACTACTGCAGTTAATCTCGCTGCGGCCTTAGCTACAGGTAATATCGAAATGGGAATTAAATCCCGTAGAGTATTACTTGTTGACTTGGACCCTAAGGGAAACGTTGCAACTACTTTTGGAATAGATAAAAGGACACTCGGAGCAACGATGAATGAATTATTCAAAGGTGGAATTGATGGGACACAAGTTAATCTCAATCAATGCCTATTAGGTCCAGGGAATCTTACACAATCAATGAAAAAATCTTGGAGAAAACATAATCCAGAGAAAAAACGCGGACCTCCAAAAGAAATTGCTATCAATAATTTGTGGATTTTACCAGCAGACTTAGATCTTTCTGGCGTAGAAATCGATTTGGCTACTAGATTTGGTAGAGAAGCAAGATTAAAATCTGTTTTACATCAGGCACAAGAACACTTTGACGTTATCATCATAGATACACCTGCATCACTTGGACTATTGACTACTAATGCGCTAACTGCGGCGCAATGGGTACTAATTCCAATACAAGCTGAGTTTTATGCATTAGAAGGAATGGGGCAATTAATGAATACAATCAAAAATGTTCAGAAAGCTGTAAATCCTGAACTGAAATTATTCGGAATTGTTTTGACAATGGTTCAATCTCGTAGCAAATTATGTGAAACGGTAGCTGAGCAAGCAAGGAAACATTTTGGAGATCGTGTTTTCAAAACACAAATTGCAAGATCAATTGCAATAGCTGAATCACCGTTAGAAGGAGCACCAATTGTTATTGCTAAAAAACCGAATAAATCTAATCCAGCATGTCAGAATCTTTGGGATTTTGCTAAAGAAGCGGATTTAAGAATTAAAATAATCTTAGGCAACTAATTTTCAGATACCTTTTCAAGAGTGGATTGTTTAGCGTCTAGTATTATTTTTTCCCATTTAACCTTCAATTGAGACTCAAGAGATTTCATAATTTCATTGACCTCTTTCTTAGATATGTCAGTCCTTTTAGAGAACTGTTCATCTAACGTAGAAAGTAATTCGGTTTCTCTTTCTTTAGCATATGTAGCAACTCGTTGTTCCATCTCAACTTCACTTTCTAAAGCCAATTCTTGCCGACGAAGTGAAAGAGCAGCTTCCATTGTCTTTCTCTCTGCCCTAAACCTTCTATCTAAATCGGATAAGGCATTTTGTTCCGCTTCTTCTTCAAGAGATTTCGTCCTAACATCAACATCAGTTAACATATCTTTTTCTAGTGATTTACGTTCGCTTTTAAGTTGCTTATCTAATTCAGATTCTCTTGATTTTCGTGCTTCTGCTAGCCTTTCACGCATCTGAATCTCTTGATCTAGACGATAAGACTCAGCTTTTCTATGAACCTGAGATTCCATGACTTCACGAAGATCCATTTCTACTCTTCTTTCCATCCTCTCTAAATCTTGATTTGCTTCTAATTCTAATCTTTCATTCAAGAATGCTTGACGACGAGTAAGTGCAATCTCCATCTCGCCTTTCAATCTAGTACGTAATTTTGAGGTATGAGCTTCAATACGCCTGTCTCTTTCCAAATCTAATTGTTCTCTTAATCGATTTTCTTCTCGACGTAATCTGTGTAACATTTCTTCACGAAGAAGTCTTTCTTCTCGTTCTAGTGCTTCAGTTTCAAGACGTTCCATCTCATCTTCAAGACCTGCACGTAGATCTGCTTCGATATTTTGCAACTGTTCTTCAAATAGAATTTCATTTGCTTTTCTTATTGCCCCATGCATTCCTGAGACTCTTTCTGTCATCTCAGCAATACGCATTCTTCTCTCTCTTCGAATACTAGACCTTAGTTTGGATTCTTCATCAAGTCTATCGCGAGCTCTAGCCACTGAATCCAGAGTAGAGGATGCTGAAAGAACATGTTGAGCACGAAGGCTCGATAACTCCTCGATACCTTCGGTATCATTCTCAGTTGGCGACTTGCTTTCACTCATGGGTACCCATCCCCATCATTACGGTATTTCCTGAGTATATGAGAACGATGGGTATAATTCTCCCGATAATCCCGATTTTGCAATAGTTTGAGTATTGATCAAACTACACAATAGAGGTCTCAAAATGTCACATTAAATGCTGATTCACAAGCTGGACAATCCAGTTGACGTGTTCCAGGACGAGGGCGTATGCGTAGTTTTCTTTCACAACCAGGGCACTCAATTTCTACCTTGACTACTTTTGCCGTTAATGTAAATACTCCAGTACAACCACTGCAGGTCAAATCTACCGGCCTTTCATCAGTGCCTGCGACAAGAATCATGTTACAAAGAGGACAAGGAACTGATTCTTCAATCAGTGCGTCAATCGTTGGTTGATGAGAGACTCTACAAACTGCTCCACAAATTTCGCATTGAATATCGCCAAGCCCAGGAGGCAACATATGGTTACAATGAGCGCATTCTGCTAAAGGTGCTACATGTTTCGACTCGACTTCTACTGAATCAGCCATACCCCTCGCTACCCCCTATTGGTTATCAAGCGGTCGTATTATTGGATGTAAATAATACCACAAACGCTTCTTTAAGATCTTTAGCCACGTCTTTCATTAAGTCGCTTAAAACAGTAATTCTACCGGAATTATTACTTGACACAAACATACCGTTGATAATTACCAAAAATACACTTGCTTCATGGATTGCAATACCTGCTGCAATACTTTGATTGATATTTAACAAAGTAGTTAACACTAAAATCAGAGTTATTATTACCGATATTCCGATATTGACATTGACAATGAATTTTGTCCTTTTTGCTAATTTTAATAACTTTACAATTGCCCTTGGGTCTTCACCAGGTATCAATACATCTGCAGCCTCCAAATTAACCTGATCACCACTACCTACAGCGACTCCGATATTGGCTGCTGCTAAAGCACCAGCGTCATTAAAACCGTCTCCAGCCATCAGAGTACGACGTGCTTTACTTCTTTCCTCAACCCATTGAGCTTTACCTTCGGGGTCAACGTTACCTCGACATATCGAAGGATCAATTCCTAATTGACTAGCAAAAGATTCCACTGATGATTGTTCATCTCCACTAAGAATTTCTACAATGATTCCTTGATCTTGCAACATTTGAACCATCTCTCTGACGCCTTCTCTAGCATCATCATGTATGAAAGAGAACGCAGCTACTGATTTTCCTGATAATGATAATACGCTAACTCCGTGACCTTTTTTTCGAGAACTATCTAGGGTTGATTGAATTTCTTCAGTTATTTCTACTCCTTGAGAAATTAGCCAATCTGCTCTTCCAAAAATAATCTCTTTACCGCTCATCTTACCAGACACTCCTGCGTCACCATCACTAATTCCAGTAATCCTCTTTGGTATGACATTTGATTCATTGGCTAATGAAATTATAGCCTTGGCATAAGGATGATTTGAGCGCTGTTCTAATGCTGAAACCATTGATAAGATATCTTCTTTCTTATGACTACTAGTACATACAAACTCGCCAATTTTAGGCTGACCTGTTGTCAAAGTCCCAGTTTTATCTAATAATGCTAGTTCTATCGAAGCCGCTGATTCAAGAACATCTCCACCTCTCGCCACAAGTCCTGATGCAGAAGCGGTTGAGAGCGCCGTTGCATGAGGAACTGGTGCAGCCAAAAGTAAAGAGCAGGGGCATGAAACTACCCACAAAATTAGGGTAGTTCTGAAATCTTTGGTTAAAGCCCCATAAAGTAGAGAACTAATCAATACAAATGGAACCCACATGGCAGTAAAACGCTCTATTGTAGTTTGAGTTCTAGTTGGTTTATCGCGATAACTGCGAACTAAATCAATAAGGCTCGCAAGTCTGGTCGTATCTCCACTAGCCTCACATCTAACAATAATAGGACCGCGAACTAACACTAGACCTGCTTCAACATAATCTCCTTTCATTACACTAATTGGGATGGGCTCTCCAGTCAGAGGAGCACGATCAATTGCGCCACTGCCTTCAATTATTACACCGTCAATAGGGACAATCTCTCCAGATCTAATTTCAACAACGTCTCCAATAGCTAAAGACTCGATAGGAAGCCACTCATCTTCTGATTTAATTACTTTTAAATTAGAATCGCATGTATCATCATCGCAACAACTGACTTCAACTGGCTTAACAGTAGATCCACAAGTTCCATCATCACAGCAACTAGTTTCATTGGAAGATGAAAGTCGAGCTAACCTCGGTAAGCGATCAAGTCCTCCTTGCATAGCATTTCTGGCTTTTACAAGGGCGCTTTCTTCTAGATGTGCTGCAAAGGCAACCAATCCTGTAACTATGAGTGCTTCTGGGTATTCTTGCATCAACATCGCCCCAATTACTGCCAATGAAGTCAATACCTGAAAACCGAGTACTCGATTTTGAATACTTGCTATGGCAGCCTTAAACATTGGAAAACCTGCAAATGAAACTCCGACTAAACATAACAGTATAGCTAAAGAATCAGGTATTGAATTTAATCCATCAATAGCGACCACACCTACAAGTAAAGGCAATGTGAGAACTGCTGATAAAAGTTGGACTTGGTCAGGTCTAAGTTTTAAGGTAGTAGATTCTTCAAGTTTTAAATCACTACCAAGAAGTTGTTGTAGCCTTTCATTTGAGATATCTTTCATTTTTATTGAAGTGAAGGTAATTCTTTGGAATTCAATTTTACCATCTTCAAATCTTACATTAATCATTCCTGGGACTTCTAATAATGCTGTTCTAAGCATTTTACGTTCTATTCCAAGATTAGTAGCTGCACGACTAGGCGTAAGGCCGAACACAGATTGCCAGAGAATCTCAGGATTGTGTCCAAGACTCTCTAATACAGAGTTTGCTCTAGATACTCTACCTTTTGCTAAATCTAAATCCATTCTAACGATACCTTCTGTAACTGATACCTTCACATTGTTGACGCCGGGTAATCTATTGACTGCTTTTCTAGCCTTCATTGCACAATCTGCGCAATCCATGCCGCCTATTTTCCATTCTATGTTGTAAGTTCCATCAACAACTAAATCTGCATCGATTATTTTATCTGCACTTTGTGCAAATGAGATTATATTGTCATTTTTTTCTTTCATCGACTTCTTCAGATCTGATGATTCTTTCAGTTTCAAAGGAATCTGTGAAATACTGTCCCCGACTGTTTTAGATATGTTGGATAATATTTCCCCAGGTGTATGTTTTGCTACTTTATCGGTAATTGATTTGTCATTAGAAGAAATGACGATTTCTTCCTCGTCATCATCAAGAAGAAGAAATTCTTCCTCATCCATAGTTACCCGACAAGAGCCCCATCCTTGAAGATGACTAGATGATGTCTGAGCGATGAGATGATGAAATAGGACTGCTACGCAAGCATATGAGTACGATGCCTCAAGGCGATGATTGGGAAATGATTGTCTTCGATATAGATGGCACATTACTAGATTTTGACGGGTTCCAACCTGATTTAATCCCTTTAATAAGAGAAATAGAGAATATGGGCATAACAGTATCTTTAGCCTCAGGAAGAACTCTACCAAATGTTACGCCAATACAACAAGTGCTTGCGATATCAGGATTTGCAATAGGTGAGAATGGAGGAATGGTTTGGGATAGTAAAGCAGGATTTCCGATAAGATGCCTAGCTGATGGAAAGAGGGCAAGAGATGCGGCGGAATGGCTAGCTACTCAAATTGAAGGATTAGATCCAAAAGGAATTGAGACAAATCGCTGGAGAGAGACCGAATGGTGCTTGTTGGATACGGAAAATTATGAAAAAATGAAAGATGCTCTAAAAGATTCACAGTGGCCTGATTTACGAGTTGTACCTACAGGATTTGCAGTACACATTACTGAAAAAGAATTGAATAAAGCTAGTGGACTTAAAGTTGCATTTGAACAAAGAGGTATTGATCCAAAGAAAGTTATCGCAGTTGGAGATGCGTCGAATGATATCCCTATGTTCAATATGTGTGGTTTTTCTGTAGCAGTAAATAATGAATTCCCAGGCGTGGAAGAAGCTGCTGATCATCTAACAAAAGTAAAGGGGACTTTAGGGACAATTGAGTTTCTAAAAGAATTTATTAGAACGCGAAAATGAAGATGGTGCAGGAGGCAGGATTCGAACCTGCGAAGCTCTACGCATCGGAACTTGAGCCCGACCCCTTTGACCACTCGGGTACACCTGCGACCCTCCGAGAGGTTTTTTCTTATTGAGTCCAACGGATGAACAGACTTGAAAGAAGATAAACAAAGGAATCATTCATGGCCTTCCTCTCTCTGCCGTTACACAGGTTGCTCACATGATTGACGAAGTCGCTTCATCAAGATTATCTAAGCAACAACTAATTGTTGTCGAAAAAGCCCTTTTTGAGTTGACTAGGCAACAAAAAGCGAGTCAAAATGTACCTGTGGAAATTACAGTACCAAATTTCTGGTCTTCGATTTATCAATTACTAAGTCATTTAGAAAATGAGTTGGCTGAAACTATAAGGAATGAAGGAATGAATGCAAAAACACAATTGCAATCACGCAGACTTGGAGTAGCAAGAACGTCTGTTTCGGATCTGACAAGAATGAGGATGAATGCGTTCACTCAACATGCAATTTTAACAAATTTACTCAAAATGTCGAGTGGAAATCAGAATGGAAATAAAGTCCCACCATTAAATTGGCAACGTCATGACCCTTCAGAAAGAGCCTATTATACAAATGTTGAAAGATTAGTTGAGAAATACAAAAATGATGTTTCTTGGGATAATATGCTACATGGAGGAAAACCAATGTCAGCGAGTAAACCAAGTTTAGGAGGTAATGCTGCACTAACGGAATTTAGTGATTTAGATAAAGAAGAAGAAATTATCTCTTCTGTAATACCTACGCCGGAACCATCTCAAGAAATATGGGATGATCCCGAATTTGACGAGGAAGACAGAATTCGTCAAATGGATGAATTTCCAGAAAGAGCTACCGGGGCAATCTCATCAACTTCAATAAACCAAGAACAAGATATAAGAAATAATTCAGATATGAAAAGAATCAGAATTATTCAAGATTTAATGGACCCTATTATTGACGAAGACGGAACGGCAATTCAGCTTACTGCGGGTGAGGTTGCTAACTTTTCTTCACTTATGGCGGATACTCTAATTGCAGCAGGTTTTGCTGAATCTGCAGAGATATAGAGAAGCAATGACTTAGAGTCGTCATTGTACGACTAGCCTCACCGAAGGTGAGCCGATGGGAGAATCAGTAACAAATAAACAACTAAAAGAATTCAGAAATAATTTTGCAAATGATCCAGCAGCGAAAGTTGCACAGAATGCAGTAACAAATGGAAACCTACTAGATGTTGCGCTAAATAGAGACTTAGTACAAAATATTGATTCGTCATTTTCTGTAAAATTGGATGATTGGAAAGTCACAAATCAAAAAAGTAGTGGAAGATGCTGGCTTTTTGCAACTTTGAATTTATTTAGACCTGGTACAATGAAGAAATTAAATGTCAAGAACTTTGAATTTAGTCAATCACATATTCATTTCTGGGATAAATTTGAAAGAAGTAATCATTTTTTCGAAGCAATTATTGACACAGCAGATAGACCTCTAGACGACCGAACTATTGGATTTCTTCTGGGTGATCCAATTGGAGATGGCGGGCAATGGAATATGGCAATGAACCTAATCCGTAAACATGGATTAGTGCCAAAAACTGCTTATCCAGAGAGTATCTCATCATCGAGTACAAGATGGATGAATGCTATACTGAAAGACATTCTAAGAAGTGGAGCAAGTGAACTACGTGAAATTTTAGATAATGGTGGGTCGAAAGAGGAAGCTAGAGTGCACAAAGATAAGAGAGTTGAAGATATTTGGAGAATATTATGCATCCATCTAGGCACACCTCCTGAAGAATTCGATTGGCAATGGGAAGATAAAGACGGAGATTTTCACAGAAAAGGGAGCATGACGCCGCAGGAATTTGCTAAAGAATATGTAGATATGGATTGGGAAGATTATGTTTGTATAGTCAATGATCCGAGAAATGAATATTACCAAACTTACACCGTCGATTACCTGCAAAATGTAGCGGGCGGCCCACCAGTAGTATACCTGAATGTACCAAGTCAAGAAATGAAAGATGTAACACAGAAGTTACTGGAAGATGGTTTACCTGTATGGATGGGCTGTGATGTAGGGAAGCAAATGCATAGAAAAAGGGGACTTTGGGATGCTAAACTATTCGACTTTGCTGAATTGTATGGGGCAGAATTTGGCATGGATAAAGCAAATCGTCTGAGATTTAGTCAGACTATGATGACTCATGCTATGTTGTTTACTGGTGTTGACGTCGTTGATGGAGTACCAAGAAGATGGCGAGTTGAGAATTCATGGGGCGCTAAAGAAAGTGGCAAAGAAGGATTCTATACTATGAATGATTCATGGTATGATGAACACATGTTCGAAATTGCAGCACCTACTGGTTACCTCACTGATAAGATGAAAAAAGGTCTCAGTACAACTCCTGTAGTATTACCTGCTTGGGATCCTATGGGTAGTCTGGCGAAAGATGAAGCTGCTCTCTGAATATTTATGCAGACTAGGTCAATAATATGTCAATAGGCAATAAAACTAATATTTGTACAATTTGTAGAAATAAAGGTGAAACAAATTGGTATAATATTTCTAACCATAATAAAAAAAATAATCAAGAGAGATTATTTTCTAATCCAAATAACAAGATCGAACTTTGTAATAGTTGCCATAGTAAAACCACGGGAAAAAATCTACCTCCTGAAAGAGAACATATTCATGATGAAGAAAGTTCTACTAAACAAAAATTACGTGAAGGAAAAGCTATCGCTAAACAAAAATCAATTCATGGAAGAATTCTTGCACAAAAGAGAAATCTAGAAAGGAAAGACAAACAAGAAAGAATTACTTCTAGAAAAAGAAGTTTATAATTAATTACTGAGTTTTTGTGTAAAGCTGTTTTTGGTGTTATATCATTATTTCTGATACGGTTTATATGAAACCTCTATTATGAAAATTATAGAGGAATAGTGATGACTAAAATTACACAAAAACTGCTAACTGAAAAAATGATACCGATTGCCCCCCTAAATAGTGAGAAATTCGAGAAATTGAGAGTCTCAATAGATGGATATAATGCTGAATGCTTTATTTTTCAGCGAATAAATTCAGATAAGATAATCATTTTATTTGAAAAAGAGCATCCTGAATTTGGAAAAGAATTTACAACCAAATATTTTCTATTTAAAGAACCAGGGAAAATGATTTGGGGTCATGAAAAGAGGATTATGAAGATTGTAACAGTATAATTTAGAAAATATAATTCTGTATTAAAATTAATTTTTTTGTATTATACAAAATATTATAATATAATACGTATTCCGACATATTGATAATTATGGCACTCGACGCGAAACAATTGGCGGAATTGTTGAAGCTCAGAGCTATTGGATGGTCTCAGAAAGATATTGCTGAGGCAATAGGTCAATCCCAACAAGTCGTTGCCTATCAATTAAAGAAATTGAAAGAACAATCGATGAAAGAGGGTGTAGACAACGTATTTTCTGCAGCATTACTAGGAGGAATTGCAGGGGCAGCAGGAGGTTTTGCTTTGGCTGCAATGATGTTTGAACAATTAACAAAGAAAGAAGAATAGGTAGATTATATGGTATTGGGAAGAAAAACAGGTGAATGTAAAATTTGTAAAAAGAAAGGAAGGACCGAATGGCACCACATAATTAGTCAAAATCATGCCAAAAAAACTGGACAGCCACATCTAATTTCGGATCCTAATAATGTAATTGAGCTCTGTAGAAAATGCCACAACCAGACTACAGCATCAATGGTTCGTAAACGTTTGATTAGAGAAGAAGGAAAAAAGACAATCGAAAATAGATCCATTATAGAAAGAAAAAGAAGGGAAGAAGCCCTTGCTAAAAGAAAGGCGAAAAATAAACTAGAACTTGAGAGAAGGAAAGTCAGTCTTGTTAAAGAAGAAAGAAGAAGGACTGAAAGAAAGGTACAGAATGATGAAAGAATAATCAGGAAAAAACAACGTAAGGAAGAAAGAGCAAGATTAGCAAATGAGTACGAAGAGAGGAAAGTAAATTCAATTAATCAATTGAAGGAAAGAAGTGTATTTATTGAGAATCCTCCGTCACATAAGAAAAGAGATTTTGTAAGATATCTTAAACAAAATTTAGATAATGACAAGTCTGTTAAAAATTGGTTTGATTTTTTCCATAATAATTACAGGAGAATAAAACTCTGTAAACTATATCCTACAGATCACTGGCTACATAATCCAATTGAGTTTGATAAAAAATTGTCTCAAGATTATGAAAGAGATGGTTTTATGTGGACTGAAACAGGATTTACATGGCATAAGCCAGTTAATAAGAAACCTCAAGAAGATGAAATATACCAAGAAGCCATAAAAATAATCAATTTAGTTACGAAGGAATTCACCAAAGCAAAAAGAGATTTCAAAAAGGAAATTAACGGAGTCTTAAATTACCTTTTAATCGGTAAATAAATCATCCGAGATTTCGAAGTGAAAGTTCAATAGTGACCGAATCTGGATATTCAATCATCATGATTGCTTTCAATGCCTTCTCATCTTTAGAACTATTAGTTACAAGTTCTAAGAGACGCTTGTGGAAACGCATTTCCCAATGATCCCAAGTTTCTGCGCCCTCACCATCTGGAGCTTTTCTGCATGGAACAACTAATTTACGAGTAGGTAAAGGTATAGGTCCACGAAGTGCAACTCCAGATTTATCTGAAATAGCCTTAATGGTAGCACATACCAAATCTACATCTTTGTAGTTATCACCAGTTAACTTGATTGTAGTAACGACTGGCATTTTATTCACTCACCAATCTCTCTAAAAATCTAAGCTTTCTTCTCAATCTTCATGCAGACGCCAGCAGCCACAGTCTTACCCATGTCACGAATAGCGAATCTTGCAAGTTCAGGGAATGCATCCATCTGCTCGATAGCCATAGGCTTGGTTGGTCCGAAACGGATTAAAGCAGCATCTCCAGTCTTCAGGAACGGAGGGTTTGCTTCCTTAGTCTTAGAATTCTCTAGTAGTTCTACAAATCGAACTGCTACTTGGCTAGTATGGCAGTGGAACACGGGCGTGTATCCTACACCGATAGCTTTCGGGATTTCCATAAGTTGAATTTGTCCAACGAATGTTTCGTCGTGACGTACGAAGTTAGGTGCAGATTCAGGATATCCTGCAACGTCTCCACGGCGGATATCAGTTGCAGCTAATCCACGAACGTTGAATCCAACGTTGTCGCCTGGTTCAGCCTTAGCGTGAACTGTGTGGTGCATCTCAATCGACTTAACTTCAGCAGATTTTTGACTTGGATTGAAAACTACAGTTTTACCTGAGTTTAGTGTACCAGTCTCAATCTTTCCTACCGGAACTGTTCCAATACCACTGATTTTGTAAACATCCTGAATTGGCAATCTTAGAGGACGGTCAGTTGGTTTTGGAGGCATCTGAATAGCATCAATTGCTTCGAAAAGAGTAGGTCCATTGTACCATGACATGTTCTCACTCTTGTTGTAGATGTTCTCTCCGTAGAAAGATGATCCTGCAATCATTGGAACGTCAGCCGGATTAAATCCTGCCATCTTTAATAGATTAGATACTTCTGTCTTAACTGAATTGTATTTATCTTCTGAGTAATCCACACCGCTAATATCCATCTTGTTGATGTTAACTATTAGTTGTTTTACTCCAAGGACACGTGCTAGGAAAGCGTGTTCCTTAGTTTGCGCGTTTACTCCATCGTTTGCAGCTACACAAAGTACTGCAGCATCTGCTTGGCTAGTTCCAGTGATCATGTTCTTTACGAAATCACGGTGACCAGGAGCATCAATAACTGTGAAGTAATAGTTTGGAGTGTAGAATTCTTTGTGAGCTACGTCAATAGTAATTCCACGCTCTCGCTCTTCTTTCAGTCCATCCATAACATAAGCCAGACCGAAACCTGCCTTACCTTGCTCTGATGCAAGTTTCTCATTTTTGTCAATTACGTGCTGTTCAATATGACCGCTGTCTAGAAGTAGTCTTCCAACTGTTGTCGATTTTCCATGGTCAACGTGACCAACGAATACTATATTCAAGTGCGGTTTCTTTTTATCTTCCCATTGTGAACCCATATGATACACCCCTAAGGTAGCCCGCCGACCGTAGAGGCATATTTGAATCCATTCATCTTAATGTATATATTGATATGTGAAATAAAACATTCAAATTGCGCCGCAGTTCATCGGTATTGTAACTCAATTATGAAATGTTTGACCTCAGTGTTGTGAGTTTTCTCATTTTGTATGTCTGCAGTCCAATCGCCCGGCAATTTGCCTCGTATCGTGGAACCACTAATTACCATCCAAACACAATGGTCATCCGAGTCACAATCTCCTGCATCTCTATTATCTGCTCCAATCGCAGAAGTATTGGCTACTTCATCATCTGTGTTATTGTAAACATAGATATCAAGTATATTCTCTGAATCGACAGTTATTCCCCCTGCACCATCGTCTTCCTTAGGATAAATTAATTTGATTCTGAGATAACGTATCCTATCATCAGTTTCGGTATTATATGATACAGGATACTCCCAAGACATAATTATTGGATCGTTTCCTAAACGACGATCTATTTCAAAATCTGACCAAACACCACGATAATTAACATAAACTTTAGTTTGTTCTGAAGAGGTTAGGCCATTGTTATCTACAACAGTCAAACTTACTTCCCATGCACCTCCACTAATTGCTTCACCGGTAGAGGGTAAATTTTCCCATTCAATTACTTCTCCTGTAGCATCAATATCGTTCTCAAAATCACCATCATTATCTGAATCATAACTGGTATCTAAATCCCAGTTCCATTCTACAATATATTCTTCAGCATAACAATCTGAATCATCTGGATCACAACCAGCCCATGAATCAGAAGCGTCAAGAGTGATTTTTGTCGTAAATTCTACAGACTTGTCACTTATTTCTTTATCTTCTTCACAAACCCAAATTAAAACAAATTGTCCTGCTGGCGCTGACTCTCCATCACAATCTTCATCTTTATCCGAACTAATGTCCGCCTGAGGAACTCTCGCATCTGGATCAATAATATTCACAGTTTTCTTAGTTGTAGTCTCCAATGAGCCATCACTAACAGTTAATTTTACAGAATATTCACCGTCTTGAACGTAAGAGTGAGTGGTTGTAAGGCCGGATCCGATATTGCCATCACCAAAATTCCAAGTGAAAGTTAGGGAATCTCCATCAGGATCGCTAGAACCTGCCGCATTGAATGTTATTTCATCTCCTGCCCGAATATTTGAATTAGGGTTCATAGAAAATGTAGAGGAAGGTGCATTATTCCCACTAAAAGAGTCTAAACAACCTGCTAAAGGTGTACTAATCATCAACAAAACCAACATAAATGCAAGTCCATGAACGCGCGCCATCATGACTTGCGTGACATCCTTGTTTCATCAAACCTACGGATTCCTGTAATAGTACTAAAAGTCGAATAAAGACTTCTGAGTTGAAGGATTTTTGGCATAATCTTTGAGTTGTGATTCGTCAAATTTCAGTGCAGATGTAATGCGGCCAAGCGATTTCGCTAGTCGATTCACATAATATTGAGGATCCGGTTCTGGTGCTTCACCACCGATTTCATCAACTAACCATGCTTTGACTTCCATTGGACTTGATTTAGAGTTTGTAATGATATAACCAACTTTCATCCCTGGTGTAAATTGCAGTCCACGACTAATTCTTTCTTTAGCGGCTCTTACATATGGAAGACTATCAGGATTCGCGTATATCTTATCAAAAACCCACTTGCCAGATTTTTTATCCCAACTACCTTTACAACTTCGACTAACTATCAAATCAGAAGTTTCTACATTTCCATGATGAACATCGGTAATTACAGACTTAGCTAAACCTATGGCGCCATCTTCATCACCTTCTAGTATTAATTCAAACATCTCAGTCATAGTTTTACTTAGTATAGTGAATGAATCAGTCCTTCTAACTTCGTAGCCTCTTATCAGTAATTCTTCACGTGGCCATATGACTCTTCCTACGTATCTTTTTTTGGCACCATGAGAAAAAAATGCAGATAGTGCTGTTTCGAACTCTAACTCCGCGCCTTCTTTGGTAAATTGGTTAGCTAATTGTTTACCAAGTTTGATTGTTTCATCTTTCGCATTTTCCCATGCTAATAATTTCGGCCCTTCAACAGGTTTCTTAGCAGGGGTATTTTCTTCGGTGCGAGTACAAACAAATATAGAATCAGTATCCGAATAAACCACATCATAACCATCTTTCTCTAAGTTAGATATTATTTCAGTAATATTATACCTAGCCCATTCTGTAATACTAGCACCTAATTTCTCATGTGTGAAACGATAAAAACTGGAAGCGAAAACACCGTAAAATGAATTCATTAGAATTTTTACCGCATATTGAAGTTGATCATTTAGAAATGCTTCATCTTCGTCACCTTTCTCAATAGCTTGGGCATATGCTTTCTTATATTTATCACGACTATCCATTAATCCTTGAAGTAATAAAGGAACAAGCCCCACTCTATCTTCTTTCGATAAGTAACGTGTTTCAGTAACTGGAGAAATAAAATGACTAGGGTCTTTTTCGCCCTCTCGAATTAATGTTGTTGAACAGATATTATTAGTAATCATTATTGAAGGGTACATAGATTTGAAATCAAGAACTGCTACCCAATTTTTGGTACCAGGTTCGACTTCATGGACATAACCACCTGCAATCTGTTCTCTTCTTCCAGTAGCTCTATTTGTTGAGGGAATTGCAACTCCATTTCTATCGGCTAATCTAACGACTAACGAATCTATCCACTGACTAGTAGTTCCATTAGATGCTGTTTCTACGGTTGTTGAAGATACAGAGGCCAATGCTTCTTTTCTGGGTATTGATTTTAGTTTATCTAAAATATCTAATGGCAGTATTGTATCTCTCACGCAATACTCCATAACTTCATCAGGACGATTCGCCCATTCCATATCCATTTGGCTAGCATCAACATCTAATTTTTGCTTATCATCTTGATTTGGCCATAATAAATTTGACACGTATTTCAGGGATTCTCTCTGAGGACTCAAAGTTTGTCTTGCCTGCCACCAGGCATCTAAGGGGATTCGGCCAGAAATATTCCAAACTCTATTTAATCGCCGAGAAGGGAACACTCTGAGTGGTTTTTTCGTTCCTATTTCTGCATTTGTAAAAGGTAAACGACCCCATCCAAACATAGATGCGCGATCTGATAATGACTTACCGCTATTCTCTTCAGAACGTTCTTGCATCCTAGGGAGATCGAAGTTGTCGATATTATATCCTGTGATAAAATCAGGATCTTCATCTCTGACTAATCTTGTTAGGCCTTCCATTATTTCTCTTTCTGTACCCTTAAATTCGCTAATTTGCCTTTTTCCATTTCTGTCGATAACAGCAGCAGCACATAGGATAGTATTATGCTGCACGCTAGTTTCTAAATCATAAGAAAATGTGACAAAAGGCGTGGGGAACGGTTCTATACGCTGTAAATCTGAAATATCGCAATGCATTATCAAATCAACGGGGTAAAGTCCTGCACCACCTAATTGCTTTATTTTCTGAGCAGCTGAATCAGAATCAGTTGTTTTTTCGATAAGTTCAGGAGCGCGTTTACCCGCCCAAAGTACTTCACCACTAAATGAAATGTGGGGACCTAAATCACAATCCATTAGAAGCCTATGCACTAAGAGAATATCTGAACTTGTCACATCCCAACCTGAAGAAGATAATGCCTTTCTAAGATCGCGAACTTTCATAGTATCTGTTACATTGACTTTCCAATGAGGTTTTTCTCGACCTTCATACAACTTATTTCCTAACGCAATCGGTTCTCCTACCACTCTCGAGTCTTTAGATACTGAATTCAAGGATAAGCTAGGATTTTGAGAATTAGAATCGGTTCTAGGATCTGAAATTTCTATGTAGGGATTTAATCCATTAACCAATAATAATACAGAATGGCCCGATTTAGAACGGCACCAGAGTTCTATAGCAGTTTTGCCAACACCACCCGGCCAGGCACGATTCTCTCCCGAGATAATACAAGCTTCTTCCCGCCATTCCAATGTACACACCGCAGCCTATCATTAGTGCGTAAGTATCAGTACTTGTGAAGTTCTCCTAGTGCTATTTTGAGTTTGATTGAGCACAACCGTTGAAAGCCGTCCCCTCTCCCTATGCATTTGATAGAGGCCTTTACGATGTTAGATGATTCAAAGCCAAGTATTGATTGGGATAGTCTAACATTTAGTTTTACAGAAACCGATAAGATGTTTATTGCTAACTGTAAACAAGGCGAGGAATGGCAAAATGGAATTATGCAGGACTATCAAGACTTGAAAATTTCTCCCGCGGCAGGAGTGATAAATTACGGCCAAGGATTATTTGAAGGCATGAAAGCAAGACGGGCAGAAGATGGGAGAGTTCTTTTGTTTAGACCAGAATTTAATGCTCGAAGATCGGCTGAAGGTTGCAGAAGATTAGGGATGCCTCCAGTATCTGAAGAAATGTTCCTAAATGCTGTAAGAAAAGTTGTTCATGAAAATATTAGATGGTTGCCGCCTACAGGAAGAGGAGAGTTATACATACGTCCTTTGATTTTCGGTAGCGGTCCAATTTTGGGTGTTGCTCCAGCGCCAGAGTTTACTTTCTTAATTTACGCCGTACCTGTAGGACCATACTTCAAGGGAGGTATGAATCCTATCTCATTGAAAGTATCTGATGAATACCATAGAGCTGCCCCTGGAGGCTCAGGTGGAGTGAAGGCAATTGGAAACTATGCCCCTGGAATGATGCCTTCTAAGAATGCAAAAGCACAAGGTTATGCTGAAATTATTTATCTCGATGCTGTAAATCACAAATATGTTGAAGAAGTAGGTGCTGCGAATTTCTTCTGCATTAAGAATAAAGTAATATATACACCTGAACTTACAGGAACAATTCTCCCAGGAATTACTAGAATGTCTACAATTGAATTAGCTAGATCATTAGGATATGAAGTAAAAGAAACAAAGGTAGATATTGAATTTGCAATGACTGCTGATGAGGCTTTTTGTGCTGGAACTGCTGCAGTTATCTCCCCTATTGGCTCAATAGAGCACAGTGGTAAAATTGCAAATTATTCGGATGGAGGTATTGGAAAGATAACTCAGGAACTTTATGTGGCTTTAACCGATATTATGAATGGTCGTGTTGAAGATAAATTTGGATGGACTCCAGAGCTTTGATCATTTACGACCAAATTTCTTCTTTCTTTGCCCGCCAGTATTTCCTTTGAACGATTTACGCTGATTTCTAATTTGCTTATCTCCCTTCTTCTGAGATTTTTTATTTGTCGATTCATTGGCTTTTGCTTCTTTAAATTGACGACGAAGCCGTAACCCAATAGATTGCATTACTCCTTCTTTTGATTCCGCTCTAGTTACAGAGATTGCTTCTTGAGTAGAAAGAATTAATCTCCCTTCTTTAGAATGAGGACGAGAAGGGTGACTGGCTTCTAAATCTCTCTTCATTTTAGAAAGTCCTGCATCACGAGCAGCCCAAACTAAAGCATCTAAACTTGGATTTGGAATAGACGCTTCTTTAGGAACTCTTCTTCCTTCGGAACGAGATAATTTGGAGTCGAAATATCGAGTCCAAAGAGTCATCTTTGACTTGTCCGCTGTCATGCTATCGCTCACTCCGCGTTATTTGACTAACTTGAGGGCTTCGACTGAATCATTCTTCGATAAGAACGCCAGAAACTACTCCGTCCATGCCTGGTCTACTAGTTACTTTGACTTTGCCTAGATCGGTTTGAATGATTGCGCCTTTAGTAACTATGTTACGACGTACAAAGTTAAGATTTGCACTGTTTTCAATAACGTTTGATATTGTAGAACGAGTAGTCTTACCATCCTTTGAGTGGACGTTTACTGTGTGAGCAGAAGTAACTCTAACGGTCTGTGAACCTGCGTTCTTTCGGTATTTCTTAGAAGCGTCTTCACTGCCTACAAAAGCGTATTGAGTTTCGCTAGAAATCTCTGTTCGGCGCTTGCCTCGATAACGGTTTGGTCGCTTCAAGCGTCCGCCTGTCGCCTTGCGTCGAGAGATACCATGCCACTTTGCCATGCAAGTCGCCGACTTGCCACCCTTATTTCAATAGATTGGAATAAACAATGAAAATAAAATTAGTATATTCCATTCAAAATAACTATTCAGATAGTTTATTTTCTGATAGTTTATCTTAAGTATATTTGATAGATGATATCCTCTCAGAACTAACCGTGAGTGAGAAGAGACTTCGTCGTCGAACACCTGTTAGATTGAAACAAATACGTAATGAAATCCAAGAAATATCTGAGCGAATAGATGTAAAATTAGACCTATCAGGTTCTTTCTTAGAGAGAGGCCATTTCCAAGAAAGAGACCTCATACTTGTTGATAAAATACCTCTTGCAATGCAAATACAAACTGACTCCGGAAAATTATGGTATCCAACTATCAGAGGCATCTTATCTTGGGGCGCTGAAACAAACTCAGCTTCCGTAGATCATGGCGCTATTCCTTTCTTGATGAATGGAGCAGATTGTATGGGTGCAGGGGTTCACGATGCTGATTCTCAAATCCAACCTGGCGACTTAATGTGGATTAAAGATCAACAACATGGTAAGCCTCTAGCAATAGGAATGGCAATTGTAAGTGGTACTGAGATGGCAGAAATGACGAAAGGTAAAGCAATTACAACTATTCATTGGGTTGGAGATGAACTGTGGGAACTAGAAACATGAATCAATAGGATTCATTTGTGTGAATCTCTTGGAACTGTTGTGCACAAACTTATCGCAGTTGCTATTGTTATGATTTTAGCATTCAATGTTACTGCCTCTGAACAAGGAGGATTTAACGAAGAAACTCCCGTAGAAGGAACTGATATTGCCTCCATTGACTATCATCATCAGGCATCCGCTGGAGAACTGTTTGGTATTAATGTAGAATTAACAAAAAATGCTCAAAATAATACTACTAATATAAATTGGGTCACTCAAATATGTATTAACTCAGGAATCTGCTACCCACCAGAAACTAACCCTCTAGAATATAGAGAAAATGGGATGTGGAACGGATCAATTACCCCTGGAGATCATGTGACCTATGTTAATTGGAGAATTGACTTAATAGACTCTAATGAAAATGTAACAAAGGTCCCTGAAAATGGATTCGGATGGAAAGTGTGGTCTGATTGTTGGTATGATGGAAGCGACTGGGGGGGAAATGATAGTTCATGTCAAGAAGATAATGATGACAACGTCCCTGGTTTCATTACACCACTAACTCTGGCAGCAATAGGGACAGCAGGTTTGATGGCTCGACGCGACTGAGCGTATTCATGACCGATGCTGCTGAGGAGTCAGGATTTATTGATTTAGAGTTTGATGAACTATCAAAAGAAGATATGAATACACGGGCTTTAAATTTTTTTAATTTAATGAATAAAAGAAGGACTACAAGGCATTTTTCTGATAAAAATGTGCCACGGGAACTTATAGAGTATGCCATAAAAACAGCAGGGACATCCCCCTCTGGAGCTCACTTACAACCATGGACTTTTGTTGCTATATCAAATAATGATTTGAAAAAGAAGATACGGGAAGCTGCAGAAGAAGAAGAGAGAAAAACATATTCTGAAAGAATGCCAGAATCATGGGCAGAATTATTACGTCCTTTGGGTACTGATTATGTTAAAGAACACATAACAGATGCTCCATGGATTATTGTAATCTTCAGACAAACGAAAAGAATTAGAAAAAATGGTGAAATTGGTCCGACATATTATTCTCAAGAATCTTGTGGTATTGCGACCGGTCTCTTTATCGCAGCAATACAAAATATGGGACTTACGACTTTAACTCATACGCCTTCTCCAATGAAATTTTTGAGAGAGTTATTAGGGCGTCCAGAACATGAACATGCAATGCTCTTAATGCCTGTCGGTTATCCGGCTAGTGATGCTAAAGTTCCAGATTTAGATAGGAAAGATATTGATGAAATTTCAGAATGGTTTGATTAAGGAATTCACTCATTTGTAGAAGGTGTAAAGAAAATTAAAGCGACTCCTGAGCCAATAATTAGAAGACCTCCTATGATGATTTTAGTACTCAACACTTCATCAAATAATATTATTCCATATATTGTTGCAATTATCACAGTAAGATATGAAAATGCACTAACCCAAGCGGCATTTGCCTGATGGTATGCCATTGTTATTCCGACTTGACCGCCTCCTGCCCCTACTCCAATTCCTACTAATGCTGCAGTCATTTCCCAAGTAAGACTAGATAATTCAGGTGCTGCTTGGAAAACTGAACCTAATACAGAAAATGCTGCAAACCAAAATACAACTGTTGAGGGAGAATCTGTCTTTCTTAAATCACGAACAAAAATATATGCTAAACCTGCAAAGAAACCAGATCCTAGAGCCAATAATGCATTAGGATCTATACTATCTAAATCGGGGGAAACAATTAATATAATTCCAAAAAATGCCGTAATTAATGAAATTAGTACTGAAGTAGATACTTTTTCACGGATTATGCTTCCTGATAAAAGTGCTACAAATAAAGGAGCAGTATACTGTAGTGTTACTGCTTGACCGATTGGAATTAAAGACAGAGCTGAGAAATATAGTATCATAGCAATTAATCCAACTAAACATCGCAGAAACATCTTTCTTGGATCATTCATTTTGAGACTGATTCCCTGAAATCTAGCAAATATTGCAACGGCTAAAGCAATAACTAGAGAACGAATAAAAATTATCATCCAAACATCAGCATTTATCGAAGTCCATTTGACAAGTGCATTCATAGTTCCAAAGCAAATACTCCCAAATATCATCCAAAGAACTGCGACTTTAGGTGAATCAACAGGGTTCTTTGATTCTAATGTAACATAAGATGAAAGATCTGGGCCATCTTTTGCCAGTTCAGATATAGATTCAAGCCCTCGGCCAAGTCCTTTAGATGACATCTAAATAAGACTCCATCGTTTTTCTAGAACACTTGAAACACCCTGATAATCTTGACCACCATTACTATTTGGATCATGAAGATGAATAGGGACGCCATGACTAGGGGCCTCGGCTAATTTGATATTTCTACGAATAGCGGGATGAATGACAAATTCTGGTAAATGATCTAAAATTTCTGAGGCTACCTGCTGATTTAGAAGGGTACTTGCATGCATTGTCAACAATACACCATCAACTCCTAATTGAGGATTGAGAAGATTTCTAACTTCCCTTAGAGTTCCTGCTAACATTGCTAATCCCTCTAGAGCAAAGTATTCTGTTTGAACTGGTATCAATACACCATCACTAGCCACTAATGCGTTGATTGTCACTAAACCTAAAGATGGAGGAGTGTCAATTATCACAATATCATAATGTGGCAATAATGGCTGTAAAGCTTCAGTCAATCTTCTTTCTCTACCTAACTGACGCAACATTTCTTGCTCTAGACCTACTAAACTTCTATCACCGACAATCATATGTAACCCTTCTACTGCTGTAGCATGACGTGCTGTAACTGCTGTTTCAGGAGATAATATCAGATCTCTAGTTGTGTGTTGGACCTTACTTTTGTCAACTCCTAAACCAGTAGCACAATTGCCCTGAGAATCGGCATCAACTACCAATACTCGATGACCACGTAAAGCAAGTTGAGATGCGATATTAATTACAGTAGTTGTTTTTCCAACACCTCCTTTCTGATTAATTACAGTAACCACTCTAGCACGCCCACTGGGAGTTGGAGATGGAAATGGTAAGTCTAATGGTTTACTCGTTCTTTGAGTCGGAAGAGGATTTAATTCATCAATAGAAGTTTGAATATCTTCTTCCTCAGTAAATTCTGCATCAATTATCAATGGGACATTTTCAACTTCAGGAAGTCGAGTGCCTTCATCTTCGATGGACATACAAGCGCCTTCGGCGCTTAGAAGGGAGTTGAATGTGCCGCTAGAATCAGAGGTAAATCTATTCAATTCAATGGTCGGTCAGATTAACCGATAACTTCAGCCCAAGCAAGCATTCTTCCATTTTGAGCATCCATTGCGAAATTTACACTATGTTCACGATTAGAATCTGTCCATTCTCTACTCCCTACAACTAACACTTGTCCTTCTGTTAAATCACCAGGAAGGAAGGAAAGTAGATCATTCTCTTCAGATACTGATAGCCTGTAACCATAGGTCGTACCAACTAAATCATGAGATACCTGTAAATCTTGATATCTATTATCATCAAGAATCCTATCTTCTAAATTCTTCAATGTGTGTGTCGATGGTATAGCATCTTGATTCCAGGTAATTTCGCCATCATTTCTTCTCTCGCTCTCAAAGGAACACCCATCATTTTGACGAACTATTGCCCATCCTGAAGTCTCATCAGAACGAACCCAAGAGAGATTCCATTCTTCGAAACCGCCATTGTCATCTTCATTATAAGAATAAATTGCTTGCCAAATATAGCCCTCCGAATCAATTGCAACAGTAATATCACGATTAGTATGATTGGCCCGTAAACAGTTAGTTGCATCTTCTAGACTGAAACTTCTAATTTCCGATTCATCCCACATAGCAGTAGACCAATCTTTCTTTGCTGATTCACTTAATTTATCCTCACCGGGTCCGGGTCGGCTCACATAGGTGGAACCCCAAGAAATTGATTTAGTACCTGAATCTGAGGTTATTTCACTCATTTTCATATTTATTCTCAAGGTACCTTCTGGTAAAGCTGCATCAGTTGCTGTACTCTCAATAAAACTACAGTCAGACGTACTCTGATCTTTATCGATCAAAACATCGACTATTTGTTCAACGGGCCAAGGCACCCCATTTTTAACTAAAATATCAATATTCATTCTACCAAGACATCTTTCAACTTCTGTATGGGTAATTTCAACCGGATAAACTAGGCCGTAACCTTCTTTTCTCTGTTCAATACCAACGGACCATTTCCAATCTTTATTCCAATCAGACAAGTCCTCAGACTTCATCCCAGATTCTAACTTAATATCTCCAAAAAATTCATGTAATTCAATAGGGGTGAGTGGGAAGGTCAATAATGTAGCAATTCCATCTAAATTACTAAACCCATCAACGCCAAAAGTTACGATGTTCGCGTTTGTTCTAACATTATCAATATCAGTAAAAGATATCGCAGATTCAGATCTTAAGAGACTATGTTCTGCTAGTTCATCATAAATATCTGTAGTCATTTCAAGTTGATTACCAGATAGTGACCAACCGAGATTACCACAAACATTTGTGCTTCTATCTTTCCAAGTCTTACCCTCCAAATCAACAGTAAGGCTGTGAGTAACTCTTTGTTGAACAGTCAAATGAGAACGGCCATATGCATCTTTCGCAGAAACTGTACCTTGTAAATCGGTTACAGTTTTATCAACCGGATGTGTGATTTCATCATCATTTCCTTTGATAATTTCAATTGAACCGGTCCCTCCAATATTTACTGTTAATCGATTACATGCATCTTGAATTGCAGTATCAGGCAATAAGTCTCTCAATAAAGAAACCATTTCATCGCCTTCAAAATCAATTAGTCCGTCACTCAAGGTAAAAGTCATTGAATCTTCGTAATTTAGAGGCCGTGCTTGAAACGAAGAATCAGAGGAAAGAAAGTAAAATACACCTGCTCCAACGAGTAAAATAACTACAAATACTGCTGAAATCTGAGGCCAGTATGTTTTGAAAATATCCAATGAAGGAAGTGTGATGGTCAGAGAAGGTTTCTCAATATCTTCATTCGAATCGATGAAATCTTTCTTAGTGTCTGTAAATTCAGTAGAGCCCCAAGAATCTTCTTCATCTAATATCAGAGATTCTCCCACTATTTTGTCTACAGAAGGAGCCGGTTCTTCGAGAATTTCCGCCTCTAATATTTCTGCCACCATGACCTCATTTTTAGTAATCTCTTCTGAAGGAATAGTAATACTTTCTTTAATATCAACGCGTGATATTAAACGATCTATCGCATCATCAATATCTCTAGATGAACGGATTTTATCTTTAGTTTCAATAACAGGAGGTTGAACCTGATTTATTTCAGCCATATCCTCTTCGAGAAATAATTCACCATCTTCTTGATTTGTAGAAGCATTTTCTAAAATCCTCACAATTAACTCTGCTTTATTACCTGAGATTAATAATTGGCTGTTTTTGCATATCTCTCTTAACTCTGAAACCTTCATTTTTGATAATGAGTCGAAGCTAAAAGACTCGTCGTCGGCCATGGTTAACAGGCTTAGTCGAATAGGTGAGTCTTTCAATACCTTCCTTCTTCTGTGTTACAGAATGGCCAGTAGTGGATAAAAATACGATTTACGGAGGCAAAGAACTCAAGAAGGGTAGGAGGCCGCGACAAAATATGGACCCTCGATTGGTAATTCTATCTCGTGGGCCGCAGTTGTACTCAACTAAACGTCTTGCGGAAGAGGCTGAAAAGGTAGGATGGGACGTTAGAATTCTAGATCCTCTCTCACTAACAGTCGTAGTAGATGATAAAGGAGGTAGAATTTTTCACAAAGGATGGGAAATTAAATGTGAAGCGATTATACCGAGAATTGGATATTCGATTACTGATAGAGGAGTCCCTATAGTACGTCAGTTTGAAAGAATGGGAGTTATTGTAATGAACTCTGGCGATGGGATAATAAGGAGTAGAAACAAACTAATCGCGTGCCAAATGATGTCTGCAGGAAATATTCCTGTGCCCGTTACCGCTCAAATAGTATCTTGGGAAGATACAAACAGAGCAATTAACAGAGTAGGAGGAACTCCTTGCGTAGTAAAATCAACTCAAGGAACACATGGAGCGGGCGTCTTTTTAGCACATACTGATCAACATGCTAGGCAATTAGTCTATCAAATGTTAGAAAGAGGGATGAGACCTCTCATTCAAGAATATATCAAAGAGTCTCATGGAAAGGATATACGTGCATTAGTAGTTGGAGGAAAAGTAGTAGCCTGTATGCGTCGAAGAGCAAATGGAGATGAATTTCGTTCAAATTTTCATCTAGGAGGAAGTGTAGAAAAAGTCCAAATAGACCCGAAATTCGAGACTATTGCTATTGAAGCAGCAAATATTTTAGGACTTGAAATTGCAGGTGTAGATTTACTAGAATCAGAAAGAGGTGCTCTTGTTTTAGAAGTAAACTCAAGTCCTGGATTAGAAGGTATTGAGAAAGCATCAGAAAAAAATGTAGCGGGAGCTGTGGCTGAAAGACTCAATCAATTACTACAAAATTCTGATCAAGATGATGGTGATTTATCTGCTAATTTTCAGGATTCAAATCATAGTAAAACAGGTAGTTTCTCAGAATACTAATTTTTGATATCGGCATTTAGAATATTCAGCAGAAAAGGCCCCTCCTCCACTAGAATAGGAGAAGCATTCAAGTCCAAGCAGGGAACCTTGGGCTTGTCCATAAGGGACATGGGATGCGCGTCGTTCGCGACGATGAGGCGAGGGAATTGACTAAACAGAATGAACAGATTGACAACTCTTGGGTGGATGAAAAACCACAAAATGAGTCTGATTTAAGCAGTAGTGAATTATTAATTCATACAAAGAATCTACCTCAAAGACTTCAGAGATTAGCATTATTACCTTGGTTCGAATGTTGGAAACAGCAACTACGAACTGAGAAAAAAAGTGAGCATACCATTAGAGCATATGTTGTAGCAGCAAAAACATTCACTATTACATCATTACCTAATGAAGAAAATGAAACATGGGATACCATACAGAATCTCCGAGTTTCAGAGTTGTTTACTAGAAGTAACCCAAATAATGGTCGAATTGATTCATGGCTAAATACAATTGGAGAATTACGGCCAGCAACTATCAATGCAAGGATTGCAGCAATTACTCATCTTCTAAAATGGCTAGGATATACGATTCCTGAGTGGATTCAAAGACCCAGTAGATCAAGATCTTTGCCTCGAACTTTAGGAAAAAGTGATTTGAAAAAAGTTAGACTTGCAGCAACTAGATCGGAGGATCCAATAGCATTTCCAATTATTACAATGATGCTGGATACTGGATTGAGATGTTCAGAAATTTGTAATTTAGACTTAGATGACGTAGATTTAGATGATTTGTCAGCCTTAGTAATTGGAGGAAAAGGAGAGAAAGATCGTACTGTTCTTTTTACTAATGCTACATTAAATGCTTTAGAATCTTGGAGGCCAATAAGAAATGCAAGATTGAAATCTTGTACTAGAAAAGACGATGAAAGATCGTTATTCTTTTCCAGTAGGAGTAGAAGATTGAACCCCCGGTCTGTTCAAAAGTTACTTGATCGAATTGCAGATGCTTCCGATATACCAAGGTCAAGACTCAGCCCCCACGTTCTAAGGCACTCTTTTGCTACTGGATTATTGGAAAGAGGCGCCGATTTAGTAACAATACAGAGACTTCTAGGGCATGCTAATATTTCCACTACAAGAGTATACTTAGAGATTGGTGATCAAACGCTCAGAGAAATTTACCACCGTGCGCAATCATCACAAGAAAATGATAAAAATGAAAGTGATGAAGAAATTTCTACAGGAAATAAAATTGAAAGTGCGCCAATAATTGAATGATTATTTACGAGCAGGATTTTTCTTATTATCTCTTTTATTGACATTTTCTGGACCTTGCCAACTTCTATTAGCAGAAGTCTCATTTCCTTGATGTCCAGGTAAAGGGCAATGTTTTCCTGCACGGCATCTAGAACAATTATCATTTGGAGGTTTTTCGACTGTCTTTATCAGACGGCCATACTTCCTCCTTGGCATGAATATAAATTTCATCGACAGGATTTAGCAGTTCGCATTGAATCTTCACAAATATTACGCATTTATGAGTCGACTTGATGTTTGGGTCATATTACGCATTATCATGGAAGAAGGTTCTAGTTCGAAAAAACCTCTTGGTTGCGACCCAAATAGTAGCTTGCTATTTGCTCAAGTTATTTCTGGAGAACCAAAAATGATTATTGATGATGAGGGGTTCTTGCGTACTGCTAATTGGCATAATAAAAAAAGTAAGATTTTTTTGGGAGATGTTGCTAACGTATCTCTGAGGTCATTAGGGCCTCATGACCCTCCTAGATTTATTAAAAAGCCAGAATATGATGAACAAAAATGGGTAATAGTTTCGTCTTCAGGCGAACTAAAAATTAAAATCACAAGTAACTCATATTGGGGTTTTGGATTATTGGATAAATGTTTTTACAATGAAATTGAATTAATAGGCCCTTTACCATTAAGGGCAAGGTGTGTACATGACATTATGGCATCTCTAGGACGGAATCCATGGGAAGCGAGTAGAGTTAAGGCATTTGAAAAGAAGACAAATGCATCAATAAATGAAAATGGGAAATGTTGGGAAGAACTCGCAAAATATGCTCGTGATGAGATGGAAGAAGAAATAAAAATAGTAGAAAATGAAGTCAAATCATTAATCGGAACAGAAAAAGGGATTGAGAATATCTTAGAATCCGCTAAATTTGCAATAGAAGATGCTCGTGCTGCACTCCAAGATAGGAATGCACCTGCTGTTGAAAGAGCACTAGGGAGAGCCATTACCGCTTTAATTGAAGCAAAACCAGATACAGAAGTAAGATCATCAGAATTAGAATCTATGATTTCTAAAATTGAAACTGTTGGCTCAAAAAATAATAAGGAAGAAATAGTCGCATCTGACTTATTAGAAAATGATGTTGATTTTGTAGACTTGACATAGTCTGAGAATCATAATCCGAAAGTACTTCCTAACCAATCAATAACGCCATGGTTAGCCAAGTATATAGTTACAGAAAAGAAAATACAAACGAAGTATATTGTTCCTCTGGAAATTTGGATAGCGTCCTCAGACTCTTCGTCGAAGTAACGAATTAAACCAGCCGCTTGCTGAATTCCACTGCCTTTCTTGTCCTTAGCCATCAACTCGCCGACCTACATACAGTATTTCAACGCCGCGAATCAATGAATTCAAAGAAATTAGTTAAAATATCTTAAAAAAATGTCTCAATCAAGGGTCTAATGTCTCTATTAAGACGCATCCACCGTCAAGTTCGACAATACAAGATGCTGCGTCCATTGCTGTTTCTAGACCCATCGTCATTAGAATTTCTCGACGTGCTCCATTGTCTGATTGGAATATTAATCTGTGACTCAGTGCATCTAACACTCTCTTATCCACTACTTGCCATATCCACTCATCTCTTTCGACATTAATCAAAGCCTCAACTGGAACCAATGGACCTTGCTTAGCACCATTCGTCCTAGCTCTTTTCAATAACTCGGCAAGTTTTCTCGAGGCCCCACCTTTATCTGTTCGAATTGGATCTCCTGTTTCTTTCGCTATACGTCTCCTTAATCTCGTCATGTGCATCCCCAAATGCGGAAACTACCGCAACCTCTGAGGGTTTGTTTGAATGTATAACTATTTATGACAATCAAATCTTTGAAAGTGGGTTTTCTCATGTCAAAAATAGATTCCGAGAAGTAAGTTATCACCGATGCTCTTCCGTTTAGTTCATGTTTAATAGGTCAACCGTTAAGATATGAGTTTAGATGAGCGGTCTTGGGAAACCATAGCCTCAGAGAGCGTTCTTCTCAATGCAGTCAGTAACTGGAGGCATGATTCAGACAAGTGGTTGAGCCACTCTATAGAAAGATTGTCTGAGACCGTCAGGGTTAATCCCCTTAGAGATGACAAAGAATGGGTCGAAAATTGGCTTGAAGAAAACGATGCAAAGAAAATAAAGTGGTTCACAGGTGTAGGAAGCGCTTGGGTTCTACCTTTCGAGAGAGGGAAGGCAGAAGGTGATGTGAAAGTTATACTATCGGCACTCCATGAAACTGGACGCTTAACCAGACAAGAGGCAGTTTCAATGATTCCGGCAATTGCTCTAGATGCACAACCTGGAGATCTTGTGCTTGACATGTGCGCTAGTCCTGGTTCTAAAACTACACAAATTGCGGAGCACCTAAATGAAAAGGGAATTGTAATGGCTAATGAAGTTGTAAATAGTAGGATAAATACATTGGTTGCCAACACTAAAAGACACGGATCAATCACACCAATAATCGTGCATCATGATGGAAGATTTATTCCTAAAGTTCCACAAACTGGATTTGACAAAGTCTTAGTCGATGCACCTTGTACTGGTTCGGCTACAACAAGGAAAAATCCAGATGTTTGGAATAAATGGTTACCTTCTGGAGGCCGAACTCTTCACAAATTACAATTAGAATTACTAACTAGGGCGATTAGTCTCACCAAACCCGGCGGCAGGATAGTATACTCTACATGCTCTTTAGACCCAATTGAAAACGAAGCAGTTGTCGCAGAAATTTTGAGAAAATTTGATTATTTATCTTTAATCCCAACCTCTAAATTAATAGGTAAAGTTCCTGGCAGAAAAGGGATTACTGAATGGCCGAATCTTAACGATGAAGGTTCTATTTCAGACTGGAAGCAGGTAGAAAGTTCAATGCACCCACCCTCTGAAAATGAAATTAAAAAACAACTTCCAAAATGTTTGAGAATTTGGAATGATGATGTTGATGCTGGGGGGTTCTTTGTTGCTGTTTTTTCAAAATCATCAGACTATGAAGAAAAAAAAATCAATATAGATAGGGTGCTTAATGATAACCAGATTAAACCTGATGAAATCGGCTTTCCACAACCAGTAGATTCTACTATCTCTGGGATGATAGAGGAGAGCCTAGAATGGAAACAAGAGAATTTGTGGAAAAGAGGTAAAAATATACTTTGGTCTACTAGAGAAGCTAAAGAAATTTGGAGATCAGATAGAAGTAAGAGAAGTGGGCGGACATTTATCCCTGGTAATCGGTGGAGACCTTTAAGAGTCATACATCTTGGATTATTAACTTTAAAATTACAAGAAAATAGAGTAGAAAGAATAGTTGGGAGAGCAGTAACAAAGATAGTTCAAGAAATTGGACTTGGAAAATCAGAAGTTAGCAGCCAAGTAATCGATGAATTACTGATGGGTAAGGAACCTCCAGCCTATGAAATAAGTTTAGAGCTAAACAAAATAAGAGGAGGACACATATTGATTGAAGAAAATCAAGACACCTGCTTGCCAGTTTGGATTGGGGGGAGAGTCTCACTAATGATTTCCGAACAAGAAAGAAGAGTTTCAAGAGCAAAGAGAAAATTACCAATTATCTTAGATGAAGAAGAATGAACGAAAACTTAAACATTTGATTAAAAAAATATTTAATTTATTAGCATATGTTCAATAGCCTCATGTGTAGAGGATTATTTGGGGAATATATTTGTTAGATGAAATTGATAGAAAAATAATAAGAGTTCTTGAAAAAGATGCTAGGACTTCATTAAGGAAAATTTCAGAACTTGTTGATGTTTCTCTTGGTACTGTTTCAAATAGGGTAAAAAAAATGGAAAGAAACGGAGTCATTATGGGGTACTCGGTTATTCTTAATCCGGATGAAATTGGATGGGAGCTAAATGTCGTAATTGGCTTAAGAATTCAAAAAGGTAGATTAATTGAGATTCAAGAAAAAATCGCTAAAGATTCTAGAGTCCATGGAGTATATGACGTGACTGGAGACTTCGATTCAATGGTTATAGCTAGAGCAAAAAATCGAAATGATCTTGATGATTTGTCGAAAAATGTACTATCGATAGATGGTGTCGAAAGATCTATTACACATCTTGTTCTTAACACAGTTAAAGAAAAAACCGCCACTTTACCGAATGAATGAATTATAATTCAGCAATTATTTGCTTGAATATATCTGAGTAATAGCTTATCGATTCTACTGTGCGGAACTCAGACTTGAGTTGCCTAGATAAAACTAATCTCAATCGCTCATCTACTCTTGTATCCATTGATTCAAGACGTGTTTTGAAAGACTTTTGAAGGCGATCGCCAGTTCTATCCCAGTCCATTAATAGGATTATCTTGGGATAACCATCGATGGCTAATTCGGAACCATATTTTTCATAAAGATATGCGATCATTCTAGATCTGTCCCAACCTCTATTGATAGTCTCTATTTGCCCTATGAATCCTATTTCTCTAAGGCTTTTAACATCCTTTATCCCCTCAACTAATATTGGACAAGAAAAGCCGTTTTCACTTAAATCTCGATTCCTAATAATTGATTCTTTTATAGATTTAGCAGCGCTAATAATTCTTTCTTCGGGAATATCTTTTCGAGGCATATTCATTCACCTATAAGTTGAGAAATATATTCATATTTAATATTCCTTATTCTCACAATTTTTTTTCGTGTCTTATGACCTTTATCAATCACGACATTTTTCTTTTTTACAGATGCCCACGAAGAGATTAGCTCTACTAATTCCATATTCGCTTGACCCGAAATAGGCGGAGAAAGAACTGACACTTTCAATTCGCCTCGCCATTTATCGACACCGAATATACTTTTTTTACTTGAATTGGGCAACATATGAATAAATATCAATACATCATCGTCCGACTCTACTAACCATCTATGTGACATATCTATAATGGCCTAACAATAACTGTTTAGAAATTATTCTAATGAATGGCTCTATGTACTTAGTAAGGCAGACTATGCGCGACATTTAACAAGAGGTTTCACTCGCATTGGAAATGAGATAGCATGGCTGTGACATCACCTCTCTTCAACGTACTTTGGGACGAGTATATTATTTGGTCATTAATAGTAGGAGTTTTTACCTTCGGATGGCTATATCACCATTCATTTGCATATCGTTCTACTGATGGAGAAAAACTCCCAAATGTTGACGAAATAAAAGTTGGTGTTTTCCCAAAGCATAATGATGACTTAAGATTGGAAGTAGCGTGGACTGTTTTGCCTTTTCTACTAATAATATATTTGACATATATCTCATGGGCACCATTGGATCATGTTTGGGCAGCACCTGGCTCAGATGCTAGAGGAGACGAATGTTTATTGGGTGAATCCTCCAATAATATCTTCTATGCAGATACAGGTTTCGTAAACTCTGAATGCTATCACGTAATTGGAATAACCGGGCAACAGTGGTTTTGGTCATTTGATTGTAATCCAGATTTAGATGAAGAATTTACAATGAGGGATTATAATTTAAGTGCTGATTTGTGTGCTGTTTCGAGCCAAATGGTAGAAGGTTATGGGATGCAACCTGTGATTAATCTCAAGGCTGGCGAAACATATCTACTAGTGATGGAATCAGAAGATGTGACACATGCTCCTTGGTTCTTAGAATTAAGCACAAAGGAAGATGTATTGCAAGGCCAAAAAACAACGATGTGGCTTCCTATGACTGACGTAGGTGATTCATTGATTCTCTGTACAGAATACTGCGGAGATGCACATTCATTGATGGCTGCTGTTGTATCAGTTCATAGTTAGGAGAGATAAATATGGATAGAGAAAAAATTGTATCTAGAACTTTAGTAATTTTTGTCATTGTACTCTTAGGTATGGTCGCAGTTCCATCGGCTACTTCTTTACCTACGGGCGTAGCAGGAGTCAAGGACTCTGGATGTAATTGCCACGGAGCCTTAACGAGTGATTCAGTAGTACCAACCTTGGAAGGCTTACCAGATATATACAACTATTCAGAAGTATATACTTTGAATATAGGTTTTACAGGAGGACCTGCTGATCCCGCAAATATTAATCAAGGTGGATTTAATTTATGGGTAAGTGATGGAATAATTAGCCCTAGTGATGCATCTGTTCAATCATGGAACCCTAATGAAGTATCACATACTGATGCAGGTAATGACCAAACTAGTTGGACTGTCGAATGGACCGCTCCTGCTAATGATAGAAACATCGAATTTATTCTTCATACCAACTCCGTTAACGGAAATGCTGGTAGTTCAGAAGGAGGGACTTCTGGGGATGAGTGGAATAGACTCAGTGTCCAAGTATCATCCCCAATAGTAGTATTAGAACAAGCAAATCCATATACAGTATTGACTACTCTTATTGTAGTTAGTTTCGTATTGTTATTACTTGTTTTGACTTTCATATTCTACCAGAATAATCCTGAATCATTCGATTGGGAACATTTTGCACCATGGATTGCGGGATGGTTAACTACAACTGATCACAAGAGAGTTGGTACACTATACTTCCTAGCAGGATTCTTTTTCCTTGGAATTGGAGGAATTATGGCTATACTAATTAGAATTCAACTAATGGTGCCAGGAAATGATTTCTTGACTCAAGACCAATATAACCAATTTTTCACTCTTCATGGCACTACAATGATATTTTTGGCAGCTATGCCTCTCATTAATGGAGCTGCGAATTGGATGGTTCCACTACAAATTGGAGCACCAGATCTTGCTTTACCGAGATTAAACGCTATGAGTTTCTGGTTACAACCAGTTGGTGCATTTTTAATTTTCACAGGAGTTTTCTCAGGAACGGGAGCCGACACAGGTTGGACTGGATATGCCCCCTACATTGTGAGTGAGACAGCCCATGTAGGGACAACGATGTGGGTTGCTGGACAAATACTACTGGTTGCATCATCGACTCTAACTGGGATTAATTTCTTGACAACTATTGCAGTAATGAGAGCTCCTGGAATGGGTTGGATGCAGATGCCTCTATTCACATGGTCAATTCTTGTAGCTAATCTAATGCTGTTCCTATCAATTCCTGCATTCGGTGTTGGACTAATACAAGTATATCTGGATAGAGTGATTGGTACCGCTTTCTATGATGCCGCGTCGGGAGGAGACCCTTTGCTTTGGAGCCATTTATTCTGGTACTTTGGACATCCAGAAGTATACGTTGTTATTGTACCTGCTTTCGGGATTATATCTGAAGTAATTGCAACTAGTGCTCGACGTTCGGTATTTGGATATCGTTCAATGGTCTACGCAATGGCTGGAATAGGAATTGTATCATTTATCGTATATGGCCACCATATGTTCACTTCAGGAATGGATCCTACACTGAGGTTCGTAACCATGCTGACTACGATGCTTGTTGCCGTTCCTACGGGCATAAAAATATTCAACTGGTTAATGACAATGAATGGAGGTAGTTTGGTCTATCGGACCCATACACTATGGGCTCTAGGGTTCTTAGTAACATTCACATTGGGTGGAATTTCAGGTATGTTTTTCCCGAGTATGGCCATGGATTTACATTTCCATGAATCATACTTCGTAGTCGCCCACTTCCATTATGTACTGGTCGGAGGTACCGTTTTCGGACTATTCTGTGGAGTTTACTATTGGTTCCCTAAGATGAGTGGAAAGATGTTGAATGAAAAACTAGGTGTACTACACTTCTTGACAGCATTCGTAACATACAATGGTATATTTTGGCCTATGCATAGATTAGGAGTATGGGGGATGGCACGCCGTCATCATACTTACTTTATTTCAGTCGATGAGGTCAGAGGAGTCGATGGAGAAGTAATCACTGAAGCAGTTATTGGAGCACTACCTCCAGAAGCTGCCGGATGGAATATGTTTATCACAGTCTGTGCAATATTATTCTTCTTCAGTAACTTCATTCTAGTTGCTAATGTAATCATATCCCTAGTAAGAGGACAAAAAGCTCCTGCTGATCCATGGGGAGGTTGGAGCTTCGAGTGGATGACATCTTCGCCACCACCTACTCCATCATTCGGACGATTTGAAAATGGAGAATGGTATGACTTGCCTACACTTACAGATGCCAATGAGCATATAGCCCATGAGCCAAGTAAGCTTGGAATATGGTTTAGCAAACTTATGGTAGCAGATAAAGAGGAGGTGGACAATTGAGCGGACACGACGATGAACATCATCATCCAAGTGCATGGGGACCTCATGATTGGAGTCATGGTGCTCCACACAATTCATGGGCTCCTTTGATAATGAGTGTCGGATTTGGAATATTCTTGTTCATGCTTGCTGGCGCATTTACAAATGGTATATTCGATGCAAGCTATGTCCCGCTGGTTTTTGTTGGACTTCTGGTTTCATTATTTGGATTAATTATTTGGTGGAGACAAGATATGTCTTTCGATGGAACATATGAGCCGATGTCAACTGGTGCACCGTTCAAAAATATACAGATTCGTAAAGTTTCAATTTGGGTATTCTTAATGTCGGAAATGATGGTATTCACATCCCTGTTCAGTACATACATCAGATATAGAACCGGTATTGAAAACTGTCAGACGGTATTTGAGAGAGGAGATTGGGTAGAACAGGGATATACATTAGAAGCGGGAGAAGCTCTAATTTGTTTTGAACCGGCTAGTCACCTAATAGCATCAAGTATGTGGCACATTGCACCAGGGGCAATAAATACATTCGCTCTAATTATTTCATCATTTACAATTGTTCAAGCACTAAGATGGGCTAAGAAACCATTGGGAACCATTGACGAAGAAGTTCGTAGAAAGAGAGTATATAGATATCTTGGAAGTACATGGATTTTAGCAATAATTTTCCTTGCATTAAAGATGACTGAATGGTTCATTGGTTTCTATGTCCCTGAAATAGAGGTTCTAGGAATACACGAACATCATATTCATTCTCTATATTCTGAAGGTTATTTGATTAATGCAGATCATTATCATCATCATGATTGGGTAGATGAAGCTACAGGAGCAACTATGCTTGCAGACATTAGTGTCAGCGCATCTACTTTCTACGTAACCACAGGAACACACGGTGTTCACGTCTTTGGAGGAATAATTGGATTAACATATATGACATTCAAAGCATGGACTGGCGGATACACTCCAACAAATGCAGTATCGATTGAGTATTTCGGTCTCTACTGGCACTTTGTCGACTTAGTTTGGGTACTAGTATTCCCATTCTTCTATCTATATTGAGGTGAAAAAAAATGGCACATTACACAATTATGGGAAAAGACCCCTACTGGATGAATTTCTACGGATTAATGATTTTGACTTTAATAGAGGTCGCAGCAGTTGGTTTGGATTTATCCGAAACAGCCGCTAATATTGGTTATACAGAGAAAAAGTTGACTTTAGTAATATTAGTTGGTATTGGTGTACCTAAATTCATAATGATTGCGGCTATATTTATGCATCTTTTTGGAGATGAAGATTCTAAGATTCTAACCCTCACAGCGCTATTCCCTGCGTTTTTCATTATTGTCATGATACTATTCATCGGATTAACACATCCTGAAGCCACTACTGGATTACCAGAGTGGTGCAGACCTGGATTCTACAGTTGAAGATTGTAAAGTTCATCTCTGATGAGTGATTCGATAGAGCGCGGCCGAGATCGCATAGCCCGGTATTGCGGTGGATTTGAAATCCACTGTCCATTGGACGCGGGGGTTCAAATCCCTCTCTCGGCGCCACTATCACTCATTAGGAATCGAAGATGCACCGCGGACTGTGATCTGATTTTCATGATACTTCATTGAAACAGGGGTTGTTAGAACCGCTTCACCATCTACATTAACGAACATTATTGGATTATGGCGTTCATTGGATGGATTGCCATCTTTATCAACTGCTCTAACTTCAAGATACTTCGAGGGTTGCATACTAATTTTACCCCATTTCCCTATATGTTTTCCTTTTTCTAATGGACCCATTATCAGGAGCATCTGTAACTTAGAAAGCCCAAAGGCCAGTATTAGCGAACCATGATTCTGAATAGGTGAGGCTCCAGGTGTCACTTTGAATCCTCCACCAAATGTCTGGCATTGAGAAAGGCAAAATAAGCCTGAAAAATCAACTATACGCCCTAGTTGATCATCTATTTTTATCCAACCACGTTGCTTCTTCCAACCAAGTATTGCTCTTATTCCTAAAAAGGTATATTTCATCTGGCCTCTAATCCATTTGAACTTACCTTCATTTTTCATACGATTTACTGCAGATGTTACTCCAGAATCAACTTCTAAGAAACTCCAACGAACCATGTTTCCATCAATATCAGGGGCGCCATCAACTGAGTGATGTTCAGGGTCAGGAATTGTGTTATGGCCAATCGCAGGGGGACCTTCGACCCTTACTGCACCTACTCTTCTATCGGTACCCGAAACTAGGATATCTATTGCACCTTGCATATCTGGGAATTTTTTTCCTCTGGGAATAGGTATTCCATGAGCTCGTGCATAATCATTACCACTGCCTATTGGTAAAATTCCTAATGTCATTTTTGAAGTTCTAAGACCTGATGCAACCTCATGGACTGTACCGTCGCCTCCAACTGCAACTACAATTTCATAATCTCCACTAGATAGATTATGAGCAATCTCTGTTGCATGACCAGGATACTCGGTTTGGTGTAAATCTATTTCAAAGCCCGCCATCTTCAAAGCAGGCTCGAATAAGTCCCATTGTTTCATAGATAATCCATCTCGAGCCTTGGGGTTAAGGATACACGCAATACGTGTCATGATTACACCAGTAAGGAGTTATGACTTGAATGCTCCCAAAGCGAGGAATCATGAGTAAAGGATGTTTCGAACGTTTAGAGGGCATCCTATGGACGATGAAGATTTCATGCGTCGAGCTATTGAATTGGCTGAAAGAGGAAGATACTCAGTCAGACCGAATCCACTTGTTGGTTGTGTCTTAGTGAGAGATGGAAAAATCATTGCTGAAGGATGGCACGATCATCTTGGTGGACTTCATGCCGAGCAAATGGCAATCGCAGATGCTGAATCTAGAGGTGTAAAAACTCAAGGATCCATTGCCTATGTGACTCTTGAACCATGTAATCATTTTGGAAGAACTCCTCCTTGCAGTGAAGCATTAATGTGGGCTGGAGTGAAAAAAGTGGTCATTGGAGCAGCAGATCCTAATCCAATCGTTAGAGGAGGGGGCTTGGAAGCTCTAAAAAGAGAAGGAATAGATATTGAAATCGGCATTCTAGAGAAAGAATGCAATCAGCAAATGTTTGCATTCATGCATTGGTGTAAATATAGAAGACCATATGTACTCCTGAAAGCGGCTACAGATAACAATGGAAGAATAGACGGAGATCCAGAAAAACCCGCAGTAAGGTTCTCATCAAAGGAATCATTAGAAATGGTACATGAAATAAGAAGAGATTCGATGGCGATTATTGTAGGGATTAATACTGTAATCAGAGATAATCCTAAGTTAACAGTAAGAGGTGAAAAAAATTCTGATAATGATGTTTTACCAAAAAGAGTTGTAATTGACCCAAGAAATAGAATTCCCAATGATTGCTACTTAATGACAACTTCAGATGCTGAAACATATCTAATCAATGCAGAAAAATATGATTCGACTGATGATAAAGAACATGTCAATAGGATTGTCTTACCTTCAGAAAATGGAAAAATAGATGTTAAGAAGATACTTGATTACTTGGGAGATTTAGAAGTTCAAACATTGTTATTAGAGGGAGGGTTAGAAACCTGGAAACGTTTCTTAGAAGAAAAACTTGTAGATTCCGCTCATCTTTGTATATCAAAAATAGAATTAGATGCAAAAAATGAAGATTATTTCAATAAAAGTCATCTTGAACAAGCAGGATTAATCGAGAAAGAACAAATTAAACTCGGTAACGATATAATTAGTAAATGGGAAAGAAATGAATAATATGGTGGGCCGTCCAGGATTCGAACCCGGGGCAAGGCGTCCGAAGCGCCCCATTTTATCCACTAAACTAACAGCCCTTGTTATTAGGCGTGCAGGGGTAATATGATTTCAATGCAACGGATGACAAACGACAACCATGCGTGCTAAACTCTTGTGAACTTTGACTGGTGAACGTATAACAACGCTCCAACCTATAGCATTTATTTGATTCTCAATTTCACTCCAAGGTCTACCCATTACGATATAATCAACCTCTGGATCATTGTCAAGAGATTCCGCCCCTGCGGGCAGCATAGTAGATATTGTAGACTTAGGATCAATTTCTAACGCTTGGACCAAGGCAGCTAAAAATAATTCAAGGCCGTCATCCGATTTCCAAGCGTTACGGCCATATGGTGGATCAAAGACAAATATACAATTATTCTTTTTATCCCATAGTTTAGCTATATTCTTAACACTGCATTTTTCTACTTTGATTCTACCTAAATTGTTCTTATCTGCCCATGACAGATTTTTTTTTGCACCATAAACCATAGTAGGATCTAAATCACTAGCACATACGTCCATTCCTTGTAGTAGGGCTTCTATCGCTATACCTCCTGTGCCACAAAAAGGGTCGATCATTGTTGTTGGATTAATTTTCTCTCTATGAGCTAGAGATATCAATAATTTTGCTAATCTAGGTTCGAGAGATATCGGTTTGAAAAATGGTCTTTCCATTGGTTGCCGTCCAATAAAATTAGGTTTAACCCATTTATTTTCCCTAATTCCCCATATAATACAAGGATTACTTACTACTGAGTCCCAGTGCACTTCGCCATCGACTTTACCAGCAACGATAATAATAATCTCATATTGTGGATTATTTAAATCGACAGGATTTTGCTCAGAATATAATTGAGCCCCCACTTCCTTTTCTAAATCTCTACGAGATACACCTTTTACTCCCGACCCTAATTTTTTACTTCTGACAGCGAAACTCCCTAAAGGCAAATTTTCCCGAGACCAATTAGATATTTCTTGAGATAATTTGGTGAAATCAGTCTCATTAGAAAAACCCCCGAAATGAATTAAGTCATCTACTAAAGCAGCAGATGATAAACGTAAAAGAAATTTATCTTCAATCCCCTTATCCAACAATATAAGACGAGGATGTAGTATCTTAAAATCACCAAATAATGATTTGATTTCTGAACGAAAAAGGAATGGATGCCATCCACTTCCAAGAATTAGAGTTCCTGACATTACGTCACCTATGTTCACCCGTGTCCGACTTCAACCCTAAATGCCTCGACGTCGGCCATAGCATGAAGACGGGACAGGCGGAGTATCATGGGATGTAATTTGAGAGATTTAGCGCCTTCTCAGCCTATCGATTTGGGTGAATTAAAAGGTGAAAAGGTAGCCATTGATGTATTCCTTAATGCATATCAGTTCATAACTAGTTTAACAGGTCAAGATGGTAAGCCATTATCGTATAATGGTAAACCTGTGGCTCATCTCATGGGATTCTTAGATAGAGCGACAATAATGATGGAAGAAGGTATTGATCCTGTTTTCATTTTTGATGGAAAACCACATCAATTGAAGATGGAAACATTAACCGGGAGGAAAGAAAGGAAGATTAATGCTGTTTCAAAATGGGAAGCAGCAATTGAAGCAGGAGATATGAGTGCTGCTAAGAAATTGGGTCCTCAGACTGCCGAATATACTAGAGAGATGGTTGCAGAAACTAAAGAAATGTTCGATTGTTTAGGAGTAACATGGTTGGAAGCACCAATGGAAGCAGAAGGAGCCGCTGCTGTTCGTTGTAGAAATAACGAAGTCTTTGCAGTTGCAAGTCAAGATTGGGACACTCTGCTTTATGGAGCTCCTGTAATGATTAGAAATCTTACATCTCATGGAACGAGGAAATTTGGAAGAGTGCTCCAAGCCGAAAAAATTGTACTCAAAGAAATGCTCGATTTACATCAAATTACATATGAACAATTAGTTGATTTAGGGATAATGATTGGTACAGACTTCCATGAAGGAATAAGAGGTATAGGGCCAAAGACTGGTTTGAAGTTAATTAAAGAACACGGAACAATGGAAAAAATTTCTATTGTTAAAGGGTTCGATTTGCCGGAAAATCTAGATGAAATTAGAAAACTTTTCACCGATCATCCTATTCACCCTATACCATTACCAAAATCATCAAAATCTATAGAAGAAAAACTTACTGACTTTGCTAAATCCAGAGGTTTTGGTGAAAATAGGATAAAAAGAGCGATTACCAGATTGGCCAATGCTAATAGATTGAAATCGGATAGTCAACCAACTTTATTCGATTTTTGAAAAGGTTGCGACTCTCCCTAGGACTGTATCGCCCTAGGGGAGTCTGTCGCTGCATGACATCTACGATGTTGCAGGCTAGCAAAAAAATCTAGTATTCCAATTTCTCAATCAGAGAACGCCGCCGTTTTCGTCGGCATCTAAGATACCGTCTCCATCGTCGTCATCATCCAGATAATCTTCCACGCCATCATTGTCGTGGTCGAATTGACCGGTATTACTCCAGCCATCATTCTGCTCAAACCAGTCGGAAAGACCATCATTATCATCGTCTAGATCCAAGTAATCTTGGTATCCATCATTGTCATGATCATATCTCCATACGCCGGTAACGCCATCGTTTTCATCAACATCGAGGATGTTATCATTATCATCGTCATTGTCAACACCGTCATTCATTCCGTCATTGTCATGATCGCGTGAGTAATCCTCACCGTTCGGTCCAATGTCGTTCCAATTGTCAATGCCATCATTATCGATATCAAAATCTACGTTATCGCTAACACCGTCGTTGTCATGATCATAGATGTCTGTATTTGGATTGCCGTCATTAACTTCCTCTTGGTCGTCAATTCCGTCACCATCATCGTCATCATCATCTGCATCGTCGATACCATCGTTATCGTGGTCCTCGGGATTAGCATCCTGATTATCAGGAATACCATCATTGTCATCGTCGAAGTCTAGGTCATCAGGGATGCCGTCTCCGTCGTTGTCGTTCTCACCGTTCTGGTCTTGGTTCTCGAGTTGTTGGTTTTGCTGCTGATCGGATTGTTGACCCTGTTGTCCTTGATTGGAGTCTTGGGTCTGACCTTGCTGCTGTTGGTTCTGGCCATTTTGGTTATTTCCATTCTGACTATCGCCAGTCTGGTCACCTTGCTGACCTGATTGTTCTCCACCAGATTGTTGCTGGCCTTGTCCATTATCTTGCTGCTGACCTTGCGATCCATCCTGACTGTCTTGGCCTTGTTGACCATCTTGTCCTGATTGTGACCCCTGATCTTGACCTTGGCCTTGTTGACCATCTTGGCCTTGACCTTGTCCTTGACCTTGACCTTGGCCTTGACCTTGGCCTTGGCCTTGACCTTGACCTTGTCCTTGACCTTGACCTTGTCCTTGACCTTGACCTTGACCTTGTCCTTGACCTTGTCCTTGACCTTCGCCTTCACCATCTTCTCCTTCGCCGCCACCATTGGTGCCGCCTTCGCCGTCACCCTGATCGTTTCCTGGGAAATCAGGATCGTACGCATCAGGTATTCCGTCTCCATCAGAGTCAGATGAAGATCCATCGTTAGGATCATTTGGGAACGCATCGCTGCCGTCAGCTACTCCGTCACCATCAGTATCTGCTGAATTCGGGTTAGTACCCGCAGCATACTCCTGAGAGTTGGTTAAGCCGTCGCCATCCGGATCTGCGTTCGCATCACTTGATGATGTAGGATTTAGCCCGTAAGCTACTTCCCATCCATCAGGTAATCCATCGTTGTCAGTATCTGCATTGTTCATGTCTGTTCCTGCAGCCTGCTCCTCAGCATTAGTTAGTCCATCTCCGTCCCAATCGGCGCCACCATCTGATGGGTCGAGTGGATCAGAACCGTCAGCTTGAACGCCGACTGAACCAGCCATTAGCACGAGGAGTAGTGCAATCAACATACTCATATTTTTCGTTTTCTTCATTTTCTTTTCACTTCCTTAAAAATTTAGTTGTAGAGTACCCGCTGTTCTCTCTTTCCGAATAATGCTCACGCCTAATATTATGCAAACTTTTTTCAGGAGATTAGGATTGAAGAGAAGCAAGTTAAATAAATGTCTAATATAATAAAAAAACGCTTTACTGCGCTAATTTTATAGATTTTAGAACGTTCTTAAAATTTATTTAACTCCTCCTTGTTTATTATCCATTCTCGCGGGCTTTCATAGGGAACCCTCTGTTCCCTCTAACTTACGGAGGTATGTATACCCTATTTCAAGGATTCGTGAAAATGAATCAAGGAGTAAGTTTGGATAATTCCGCATTAAAGCGAGCAGATCCTAAGAAATGTAGAACGGGAGTTGCCAAGGTTGTTAAAATTAAACTGACGAAAAATAAATTTGACCAAAGTTCTATTCCATTGCCTAATGTAAAGTAAAGAGTCCAACCAATAGATATTGCAAACCATAATCTATAGCGGCGACCGAAAAGTGCAAATCTCGCTTTAACTAACTCATCGGAATAAAGCTGGGGGACTTCATCAATTTCAGCGAGATCGTGCTCAATCGCACATCGTACACAGACCAGATAGCGTGGACCATTACCACTTACGAACTGACTATCGGGGTAGTTTTGCTTACACAACCTACAGTATGCCATGTTAGTTCAAACTCTCCCAGTATGGATTGCTAATTCAAGGCTACGGTCTTCTAACTTGACTTTCATATAAAGTTGATTCAACTAGGATAGGTTTCTGGTTGAGAAAATTTGATATTAATTTATCGCCCAATGGACTGCCCACTGATTCGGGATGATACTGAATTCCGAATACTGGTAGCATTGGATGTCTAATTCCCATAACAAGAGTTTTTGATTCATCCCAAGCAGTACATGTCATTAATTCATTTTTTGAATTAAGAACTAAACTATTGTACCTCATTAGAACTTGAGGAGAATTTAAATTCGAATATAATCCACTATTATCGTGATTAATCAATGAGGGGATTCCATGTACTGCATCCAATGGTGACTCGATTAATTCCCATCCTACTGCCAGTCCCAAAGCTTGGTGTCCTAAACATAGTCCAAGTACTGGAATCTGATAATTTTCGACTATTAACTTACCATTTACCGCTAACCGGGCGATTTCCATAGTAATTTCTGATTTTTCTGGACGAGAGGGCCCTGGTCCTATAATCACATATTTCGGCTTAAAATCTTCGAGCCAATGATTAACCATCTTTTGTGGGTTAACAAATTCTTTGGGGCGACCTTCGACAATACGGACCGATTTACCTAATTTAACCAAAGAATTAGCAATATTCTCAGTAAATGAATCTAAATTATCTATCAGTAATACATCAACGGTAAAGGAAGATTGAATTTCACCCCTCAATATATGGCCTATCGTTTTGAGTGAGGTTTTCGGTTGAGGTTTTGGTTCACCAATAGGCCCCGATACTTCGGGAATTGGAGATATCTCTGATCCACGCTTGGGTAACTCTTCGATTGAAAATCCAGTTCTAAAACCCCATGTTGCATCAGTAATCGCAGTAGCCTTCCATCGTGCTTCTTCCACCTCGGAAGATGCTTGAGAACCAATTACAATACCTCCTCCCGCCTGTACTCTACCATGCCAATTATTTGGGCCAGAATGCGCTTCTAAAGTACGTATTAGAATATTAAACTCAGAAATTCCGGACGATGAATGGAAGTGGCCTATTGACCCAGTCCATGCACTTCTCGGTGCTCCTTCTATCGTATTAATTGCGGCAATTGAGGCTATTTTAGGGCATCCTGTAATTGAACCACCGGGAAATAAAGCAGAAATGATTTTCCCAAAATCAGTATCTACATTCAATTCACCAGTAACCCCACTAACTAAATGTTGTACTGTTGGTAATGCTTCAATACGAAAATCCGACCAATGAACTGAACCAGGTTTACAAATCTTTGATAAATCATGTTTTTTCAAATCTACTAACATCAGATGTTCAGCAATTTCCTTCTCAGATGATGACATTTCTAATTGAAGTCTCTTATCGTCTGCAATGGATCTACCTCTAGGAAAAGTTCCCTTGATTGGCCGTGTTGATATTATTCCTTTATCTGTTTTAAGAAGTCTTTCAGGACTTGCGGATGCTATACTCCAACCATGGTCATGAACGTATAGCCAAGATGAAAAGGGAGATGGATTCGTTTCTAGGACACGTTGAAAAGCATGCCATGGATGATCAGGCATTTCACCTTCCCATTTCCTACCATAATTCAATTGGTATATGTGACCTTGCCGAATGCTGTTTTTTATTCGGTCTACTTTGTTAGCATGAGATGCATCACTTTCAGATTCTGGAACTTCAAAAAACTCTAATTTAGAACTATGTGTTGGAGATTTTAGGTGAATTTTGTTTGCTCTAGCCTCCTTAATCCAATGATGGTGGGGGACTGAAATTAATTCTAATTTTTGTAACTCCCTATCATGAACCCACCAAGCATCAGCTCTCCAGAGAACACCAAGTAAAGTCCCTGAAAATGGGATATTTTCAAGTTTAATATCAACTGACCAACGATTTAGATCATATCCTAATAAACCAGTGAATCCTCCCGGAATAATTGCTAATTCACTATCAATATCGAATGAAATTTCCCATTTTCTAGTTAAATTAATTGCATCTTCAAGTGATGACGATTTGATCTCTTCAATAGTATGCCATCGATCTTCTTTGTACTCTTGAATTAGAATTATCAAGGACTCATTAAAACCTAAATTTATCTCTCCATTAAGTTCTGAAGTAGATTCTTTTTCTTTATTGGTATAAGGTTCAAAAAATAATATGCGGATACTTTCTAAACATGGAAGAAATGATTTTTGCGCTAAATCAGTTACTGGCCCGGATGATTGGAGTAATAATTCATCTTGAGTTGGTAAATCTGATTGTCTATAATGTTCTAATAATGAAATCAAAGGATTTTGAATATGAGTTTGTAATGAAAAATAATCAACTATCATTTTATCAACTCAAATCTTCAATTGACTGCCATGACGAAGATAGCCTCTCTAGCCAGCAGGACATAGCAGTTTCGTATAATTTACCACGTGGCTCACCTATTTTTCTACCGTCTATAATGCCTAATGACTGAACACCCATGCCACTCCCTAAAACTATCATTTCCTTCGCTCTTAATACAAGAGAGATTGTTATTTTCGCCGGCCTTACAGGTATACCAGCATTTTCCATACCTTGCTTAATTTGCTCTAGAGTTATAGAATCTAAAGCGCCTTCATCAACCCTAGGGTGATAAGCAAAACCATCTAAATCAAGAATAATGGGCATGCATCTGTCACCATCGATGATCGAATCATTTTCAACCAAAAGAGAGATGTCTACTTTATTTTCTAGGGCCATATCTCTCGCATCTAAGTAAGGTTGCCAATCTCCATGTTTAGTCCCTCGGATTTTGTTATTCCATTTTGGGGCTGCAATTGTTATTGCTGAAAGAATATGTGACCAAGGTTGATTGACTCTAGGAATTAGAAAAACATCTCCCTTCTTTGTTACCCCGACTTTAACTAAATATGGAGGTTGGCGACTATCTACTAAAGGAGTTTCAGAAAATTCAATCTCATCTAATTCTTTGAATATTCTTTCTCTATAATCTTCAGGTAGATTAAACCCTAAACGGATAGCATGTCTTTCCAATCTATCAAAATGAAGATCTGCAGCTAAAAGATGATTTTTTCCGTCCCAAGCGACTGTTGACCAGGCCTCACAACGTGGGTCCGAGTCATCCGACATGAGTGTGCGTTAACTTACAAGACTTCAAATTCTTTGAACGAGAATCAGAGAATTTCGTCAATGAATGAGGTATCAATATCATCATCCGCGTCATTCAAGCCTTCTGCTAAATCATCTAAATCATCTAAATCAAAGTCGTCGGCTAAATCACTAAGGTCATCTAAGTCAATATCTTCTTCTTCGCCCAATAACTCATCAACTACATCATTAGATGGAGGAGTTACTGAAGTTTCAGAATAGTCCATTAGATCTATTTGAGGAGTTTCAATTTCGCCTGAACTAGATGATTCATCACTTTCGATGAAAGACTCTTCATCTTCCATTCCAAAGTCTTGATCGTACATTTGTTCTTCAAGCTCGACTTCTAAAGTACCCATTTCCCATGGCTGAGGGGCAGCCCTTTCTCTAGGCTTCAACACTAAAGCACCACCAATCAAAATCATTATTCCAGATAAAACTGCAATTACCATATTCATATCGCCTTGAATTAATTGATTTATCCAAGATTCTCCTGAATCGTCTAATCCATCATTGTCACTACCAAATGCAGATTCCGACCATGGTTGAACTTCAAGAGGATCTACAGCAAGACGATGTACTTCTCCATCAAATCCTACTATAGCAATCCAATATGAATTCTCATTATCTAACGAGTATTCATTACCATCGATATTTTCAGAAATATCTGATTTCCAAGAATAACTAGAATATTCTATTGAGACGAGTTGCGAAGTATCGGCATCTCTGGTATCTTCAAATGGAGTTGATGACATAAATATATAGTAGGATTCAATAATTGGGTTGTTCTTACTATCCCACTCTATCTGTATCCTCGTACCAGAACTATCCCAATAAGCAATTATTCCACCTATCTCAGGTATATGCAAACCAGGATCAAGGATATTTTCATTAATCAGAGCAATTGACGATGTTTTTACGCCTTCACTCCAATAATTACCTGATGAATCAACTGGGATAACACTAACCCAGAACATAATATTAGGTGCCAATGGACTGCCACTAGAAAAACTCTCAAGTAACAGTGGAAGCTGTAAATCTCTATCTACGATAAGTGCTGGTTCACGATTATCTAGAGTACTATATGGTACAGTATCAGCATAAATCCAATACTCGGAAATATCGGACTCCTCACTTTCTTTGAAGGTTACGAATACACCATCGCCATCATCTAAAGGACGGTCTGAAAGTTGAGGAGCATCAATTCGCGCGGGAGGAAATACGTCGCCGCTATTATCAGAAGGAATTACTAGAACCATCTGTTTCTTCATGTCATTTAAGAAAACATTGCCATGAATATCATGGGTTGTTACAGTGACATATAATGGAATCTCGGGAATTATAGAAGAAGAAGACTGAATTGAAAATTCATTCCCATAGTGGGCCTTGTAAACTGTCATCTGTAACTGGAATGCTCCACCGATTTGTTGTTGATTAATTGTAATAAGACCACATGAATCGGGAGATTCGGAACAATTCAACCAAGATTCTGTTAAATTTTCTTGATAAAAGTCAGAAACCCATATTGTGTAGAATGAAAAATCAGTAACTAAAGATCTATTCCAATTTACATCTATTGCTGTACCATCATCATCAGGATGATCGTAAGCGTTCAAACCAGATACACGGGCGGGAGGTATTCCAACACCCCCATTATTTGATTGAGGTGTGACCTCGATTACTAGTACATCATTGAGATTATCGTTGCCCCAATCATCAGAGGCTACGACTCCAACCCAATATGAAATGTCATTAACAAACTGGGCCTCTCCAAAGGAGGAAATAATTGTTGAATTTGAAGAACAATCTGAGACATAAGACGCAACTGGCCAGCCATCAACATTATTTGGAGGTTGCCAACTAGTTGCAGGAAGAGCATAAATTGTGTAAAAAGTACAATCGTCTTCATTATTAGATATCCAATTTACTTGTATTTGGCCGCCCTCATCATCTGGGACATCTATTGCAGTCGTTCCTTCGATTCGTGCAGGAGGTATCCCATCATCAAGCCCGCCAGCAGTAACTATCGGCCCGATTACTGTGGCATTGATTAAATCTGATTGCCCGCTTTCATCGACACATACCGCCGCAAACCAATAAGTAGATCCTGGATTTAATTGAAGAACTGTATTATTACCAGAAATTGAAGATATATCGAAACTATCTGTTAATGCTAATGCGTTAGTAATCTCTTGTTCGACTGCCCATATCCTTGTCTTATCGGCATCCATCTCAGTACAAGCTGCCCATTCTGTATAAATTGTTCCTGCGGTTCCACCAGAAATCGGATTGGCAAGAAGCCAATCTGGAGGAGAAGGAATTTCATCAATAGGGGTTACATTTAGTGGCCATGACATTGGCTCACCCACTGAGCCATCAGGATACTCGGTGACAATCGCTGCTCGATATTTATTTCCATCAATTAATGAAGACATTACGCCATTATGATCTGCTTCTGTTATTGTAGCAGTCGTTTGAGACCAAAATGGAACTTCCATGTATCCAGCGAAATCTTCTAACTCTTGTTCAGTAGGTTCCCATGAGGGGTTACTTGTAGAATCCCATACATATAATCTGTAAGCATACCAAGCTGCATCTTCGGAAGGTAACCAAGTTGCTTCGAGTACACCCCCTCCGTCATTATCCCTATTTGAGAATGAAGTTAAAATCGTAGGAACTTCAAGCCTCTCCCAATCATATGTCATTCTAACACTAATTGTACCATTCTTAGGAGACTGCATTTGAACATGTAATTCAACAGAATTTGAACCAGGCCCGACATTAGAAATTGCTGTTTGGAAACCCGCTTCAATGGCTGGATTCCTACTTGCTAAATCCCATGAACCAGTATAATTCAAAGAAACTGAACGCGCCCAAACAGGAGAGTTGGATACAGGGCTAGAAAATGTCAGAGCGCCATTATACATCGGTAATATGCCAGGTATTGAATTAGAATCATTGGGTATTAATAACGGACTGGAGACAAGGTTATCGCTACCGCTTGATGAGTTAACCATGACGGTTGACATCCCCGGATGACTGGTATCAGTCAGGCCCCATTGTTCACCTGCGAATAAAACGATTAAAGGTTCAGCGCGCTTCTGAAATTCTCGTGGATATTCCTGCCCATTTTGAGAATTGAAATGGTGTAAACCATCTTCTCCTACCACATATAATGAATTAGAATTAATGTATCCGCTTGATAATCCCGATATGGATTCAGATAATACAACAGAGTGGTCTCTGTTAACTTCTAAGGCATCTAAACCACCTGAACCAATAAGCAGTAGATGTTCACCGTTAGAAACCATATCAGAAGGCGGCCAAGAAAGTAAATTAGACGCGCTAGTTCCAGATTCCATTTGCATCATTGTACCGTTCCAGTGTACTAATGGGGCGATATCTGTGGCGACATGAACTCCCCAAGTATCTGCCTCCAAAGTCAAGACATTATTACTTGGAATCATATCAATCAAGTAAGTCCCATTTTGCATATCAGTATCGATATCCCAAGCAGCGACGCCGGGTCTTGTAGCACCTTGGCCATTATGAGAAATAAACACAGAAGCATTGTGATACTGGTCTATAGTAGAATTCCCTACAGTAACCTGTCTAGTTACTGAGTCTGCAAACATAATTCCTGAAACACGATTACCAATCAAACCGTCAGAATAATCTAATGTACTTTGTATTGTAAAAGTTTCATCTTCTAGAATTGTTAACCCTACCAAACCACCTACTAAGATAGTACCATTGCCTTGGATTGGATTGTCTAGAATCATTAAATGCTCAATAATTGGAGAAGGAAGGCCATTGAAGGTCGTTATTGGATTATCAAAACTCGAACTTGAAATATTATACAATCCAATACCGCCATGAGTAGCGATTAAAACGTGACCATCTAATTGTAGGAAATCTCTGACGATATTGCTTGGCAAACCAGCTATTAAACTACCAGAACCCCAATTTTCATTATTAATATCAAAAGATTGGTAGCCTGCAGAAGTTCCAGACTCTCCCATCAATCCAACATACATAGTGCCATCATCTTCAATGTACATTCCGTCCATTTGGGAATGAAGAGCAGGTGACGTTGGGCTCTTTGTACGTTGAAGGAGATCAACTTTCCAAAGACCGCTTCCAGCTGTAGTAACCCATAATTTCTCTCCTTCTAGAGATATATCATTAATTATGTCATTCTCAAAATTATACCCAAATTCCCACCTTACAGTTCCATTAGTTAATTCGCCTTGCAGAATAGAAGATGAATAATATGAATTCCTATCTTGACTTGATGTAACCCAAACATTAGTTTCATTATAGATGATATTTTGAATTTGACCGCTTGTTAATCCTACTAATTCATCATATCCACTTTCAATTAACCCTGTAGAATCTAATCTATCAACTCTGTTCAATCCCGAGGTTTGGCCAGAGCGTCCTATAGCATACACAGGAGTGGTACTCGAAGGTGCTCGAACAATCGAACAACCGTCCATCCCTGGGCTTAGAATTTGGCCATTAATTGTAGAAGAACCAGAAGTAACTATTCTAGAAATTCCACCAGTAGTATCATATTGATGTGCTGTAAGAAGTACGTTCCCATCGTGTAACATGCCCCCAGGGAATATCCTATCTTCAGAAATACCATCAGCAGCATTCGTGAGTGTAGATAAGAATTGATCTGTATTGTAATTATACCTAGCAAGACCTACTCCTTGTTCATCGAATCCAGCATACATTATACGATTCGATTCGTCACATGCAAGGGCTCGAACATCATTATCCGCTAAACCATTTGAGGTTAGCACAGATGTTATCCACTCATCAGTTGTACCATCCGAGTCATGATCTGCTAAATCATAACGAGCGATTCCTCCTTGGTTACCCCACCAATTAACTGCACCAATTGCTATGTGAACTATATCGTCACATACCTCAATGTCTGCAGTATAGCCATCTGGGATACCGGCACTTCCGGTTTGCCATGTTGTCCAATTACCAGAGGTACCATTTTTACGAATAATTTGAGAATTTGTTTGGAAGCCCCCGCCGGAATAACTTCCTGCCCAAAGGTCATCACCAACAGTAATCATAGTGTATAATTCATCTTCTGCATCAGAAGGTAATCCATCATTAACAACCCATGAATCTAGCCATGTCTCATTGTTAGGTTCCCAGCGAAGAATTCCATCCATACTAGCAAACAAATAATCGCCTTGATATTCTACTATGCCTCGAATTGGACCGGGTATATCGGTCCATTCATCAAGTAATGTCATTGTTTGTGCTGAAAATCTTCTCATAATATTGTTGCCATAAGCAACCCATAACTCACAGTCTGAAGCATTTATTGGGAAGCAATCGCCAAGGAACTGAGCGTTCACTCTCTCTACGCTACTTATTGTAGAAAGAGATTCTTCCCATGTTTCATTAGTTAGATTCCATCGAGCAATAGTACCATCGCCCTCATTCCAGTATTGTCTTGGCCTTATCCCAATCCAAAGTTCTTCAGAAACTTGCCCGATACTATGGATTTTACCATCCCAACCAAGTTCTTGGCCAACATCAATAGTAGACTCACTAGAATTAGATGATAAATTAATTCTATAAATCTCATCATTAGATTGTTGCCAAGAATTAGATCTTTGTGTTGAATAATGTAGTATTTCATCAACTATTACAACATGAGCTGGTGCTGAATTTGAAAGAGTTGGCCCTCCTGAATTAAAACCACGATTCCAATCGATTAACACATTATTATTCACCACATCAATAAGCGTTAACCCAAAGTCACCGCCTGCCCAAATTGTGTCTTCAATGTGTCCTGGAATAAGGACTGTTACATCATCGTCGTCAATAAATCCTTGATCACCATCCCATGTTTGAAGCCATTGCTGACTAGTGAGATTATATCTTCCTATTCCTGTATTCTCAAAACCAATATACAATATATCTTGAACCTTAACCACCCTAGCTCTTTGAGTATCATCTCCTGCTGTCCATCTTTCTACGACATCTAGTCCCGAATTTCGATTTATTAGTGAAGCCCCTTCGTTATGGCCTGCTAAGATTCGAGTACAACAACTGTCAGATAAAGGGCTACTGAAGGGCACTAGTTCTATAGAAAAAGTCTCACTGAATCGTGCAGATGTATTCATTGGAGAAATACATTCATCCCACTCATAAATATTATTTTGGATTATTGTCCAACTTGTCCAAGTGCAAACCCCGCGATTAGTAGCCGCTACTACTCCATCGGCATCACTCTTGATATCATTAATTTTCCATGGATCATTATTACCACCTGGGACATCTGTTTCAAAATATTCCCAATCTGAACCATCCCATCTAGCCATTGCTTGATTTGAGGTCCCCCCCGAATTAGGAACCTCCATTCCAACAATTAAACCGCCGTAATAATCTAGGTGAAGAGCAAGCACATCATTATCAGGTAAGCCACTACTTCCGTCTGCATCCCATATATCTATTATATCACTGGAATATCTATCTATTAATAAGATTCCAAAACCTGTCAGACCGAAGTAAATTATATCGCCGTCAACTGCTATTGGAGCAGCCTCTAAATTATCCGCCCCAAGAGATTTCCAAGAAGACAGAATTGATAATTCTTGTAGATTAATCCTCATTACTCCTTCATCAGGTGTCGCTATGTAAGCAATACCATATCTAGTTACAACATCATTAATGAAATCTGAATCCAAGCCATCTTGTTCTGTTATCACGTCTGAAAGTATCATTGAAGAAGTATTGACAAAAGACAAACCGTCTTCAAAATGACCTACAACTAAGATTTCTGTAAAATCATCATGAGAAAGGGCCTTGACTGCATTGGACGCAAGTCCTTGAACAGTCCCGATATAGGACCCATCTGTATTGTCCAATCTTAATATGCCAGAATTAATTGTACCAACCCAAACATATCCGTTCGTATCTTGGATAAATGATGTAATTTCAACTGGGTTACTGACATAATCAGCGATATTGATGGGCATAAGCCATGTTTGTGTACCTTCATCGAACCTATCGATTATTGTACCACCTGATACCCAAATCTCGCCATCTTCTCCATCATCAACATATATTACTTGATTCATGGTATCGATTGAAGGACTACTGACTAATGTCTCTACACCATCAATTGTTTCACCGACTAAACGACCCAATATACCAGAACCGTCTCCAACCAATACTAACCCTGAGTCAGGACTTCTTGAATGCCCGAAATCTGGCCAAGAAATTATTTCATTTCCATTCTCTATCAGATTGAAAGCAGATAATTGCCTCTGAGAAGAAAAGAATAATGCATTAGTATCATAATTATGAATTGTATTTCCTGCAAGTATGTATAGCCATCCTTCTGTAAGACCTAATCCAACCACTTGATTTGACGATAGCCAGTTACTTGTTGACCAAGTAGCCATCCATGAGCTTGAAACAAGATTACGCCGATTTATTCCTGCATTTTCGGTTGCTATTAACAATTGATTACCAACTAATTGAAGATCATTAATCATATCAGAGGATAAGAAATTACCTGTATTCCATAATACGTTACTATCTACAGATACTGATGTCTCATTAGAGCCACTAGAAGTTGAATATCCCAATAGATGGAGTCCTTGATAAGTGGAAATATACAGATTGTCTTCATAAGATACTACATCTGTTGCAGATTTAATAGTCCCCCCAGGACAATAATAGTATGAAGTCCAACTTCCTCCGCTAGTATAGTAAACATTACACCCTGAGACAGCCCAAATTGTACCATAATCATCGATTGTAATAGCAGTTACTGGAGAAGTTGATGTTGCTCCATCAACAAGATTGAAAGTTTCCATTAAAGATGAATCGGACAGACTACGTTGTAATATAGTTCCATTAGAGGTCCCAATAATCAAACGATTACCGTCTTCATCTATCGCGAGGCTTCTACCTCGGATATTCTCTTCAATATCAATTATTAGAGTTGAGGTCTGATCATCAAGATGTAGTAAGTCATCTCCTAATAAAATGTATAATCGGCCATCGACTGGATTAACTGCGCTGTCATATATTTCTATGTCTAGCGGAGAAAAAGATACTTTTGGCTCAGCAGGACGGAGAGCTTCTATGACAATGTCTGTAATTGAAATTCCTGTTGGTAGTTGCCAGCTCGTATCACTTATCGAATTAGGTTGAACTCTTGAATCTAAAACTCCGTTAGAATTTACTCCTGGTTGATTCTCGGAAAAGGAATCTTGTGTTCCAAATCCTCCTAAATCTGTCCAATCAAGTATAGGAGTTTGGCTATCTAGCAAAGTGATTTGTGGTTCATAAACCGATTCACCTGCCGAGCCATTTACTCTAACCTCAAAGGTCATGTTATCTATTATAGCACCCGGTGCGAAATCAAGGAATAAATCGCCATAAGCATATGTTCCATTAGAAGGATTGGCTCCAGTTGCTGATAATTCAATCCATCCAGTATCGTTACTTCCTCCTGCCCCCCAAGCGCCAGGTATTGAGTTTCTAGATTCTATATTTTCATCTAACTCTGAAGATGAATATGCAGACCAAGGTAGTAAAATCATCAAGGCCACTAACAAGATTGCCATCCTTTTTTGCGAGCCAGATACCTTGTGATATGTGGAGCGCATGTGTAACTCGCGTCGTTTTATACATTATCAAAGCGTGTGTTCAATGTGCCTTTTATGCTCTTACCACCGTAGGTGATTTAAAATTTCTATCTTTTTGAAAAAGAATGTACAGAGGGCTGATAATATAAATCACCAATATCGGATAGCATCATAGGTGAGTGGTATGCCGGTTAATCAAAGGGGATGTAATCCTGACAGATAAGCAACTTCGAAAAGACGCATTGGATTACCACTCTTCCAAGCCTGCTGGGAAAATTACTGTAGTACCAACTAAACCTCATGGCACTCAAAGGGATTTATCTTTGGCTTATTCTCCAGGTGTTGCTTATCCTTGTATAGAAATTGAGAAGGATCCTGATGCTGCTTTCAACTATACTTCCAAAGGAAATTTAGTGGCGGTAATAAGTAATGGAACTGCTGTACTGGGGCTTGGAAATATTGGTGCATTAGCAGGAAAGCCAGTTATGGAAGGAAAGGGTTTACTGTTCAAAGCATTTGCAGATATTGATGTATTTGATATAGAAATAGATCGTACAGATGTCGATGAATTTGTTGAAGCCGTCAAAGCAATATCTCCCACTTTTGGTGGCATAAATCTAGAAGACATCAAGGCACCTGAATGCTTTGAAATAGAGCGTAGATTGATTGAAGAATTAGATATACCAGTAATGCATGATGATCAACACGGTACTGCAATAATTTCGGGTGCTGCTTTGTTAAATGGATTAGAAGTAGTTGATAAAAAAATATCGGAAGTAAAGGTAGTAGTTTCAGGAGCGGGGGCATCGGCAATTTCTTGTGCCCGTCATTACATACGGCTAGGTGTCAAAAGGGAAAATTTATTGATGGTCGATTCAAAGGGAATCTTGACGAAAGAACGTTCTAAAAATGGGGAACTAAACGAGTACAAAGATGAATTTGCAAGAGAAATAGGAGAAGGAGGGATCAAGGAAGCAATGGTTGATTCGGACGTTTTTCTTGGATTATCAAAAGGAGGTATAGTCAATAAAGAAATGGTAGCTTCAATGGCCTCTAGACCATTGATATTCGCATTAGCAAATCCTGATCCAGAAATATTGCCAGATGATGTTTATCAAGTAAGAGAAGATGCTATTGTGGCTACAGGAAGATCAGATTATCCTAATCAAATAAATAATGTTCTAGGATTTCCGTATATATTTCGTGGAGCATTAGATGTTAGAGCAACTGAGATAACTGAAAATATGAAAATGGCAGCTACTCATGCGATTGCAGCATTAGCTAAAGAACCTGTTCCAGATGATGTTGCCGCTGCCTATGATGGAGAACAAATTCAATTTGGACCCGAATATATAATTCCAAAACCATTCGACGCTAGAGTTTTGATATGGGAAGCCAGTGCGGTTGCCCAAGCTGCTGTTGATGAAGGAATCTCGAAATATACAAAAAAAGATTTCGACATAGAAAGATATCGTGAAGAATTAGAATCTCGATTGGGGTTGACACGCTCGATTATGCGTCGCGTAATTAATAGAGCGAAGAGAGACAAGAAAAGGATTGTATTTGCAGAAGGAGAACATCCTACTATTATCAAGGCTGCTGCACAGTGTATTTCTGAGAATATTTGTGAACCAATTTTACTTGGGCATACGAAAAGAATTAATGCGGTAAAGGAAGAATTGGGGCTTGAATTCAAGTGTGAAACTATAGATGTGAGATATGACCCTAGAAGAAGAGGTAGTTATGCAAAAGAATTTCATAAATTAAGAGGTAGGAAGGGATTAACCATGGAAGATTCTGTTAGATTACTGAAAACCACTACCTATTTTGGGCCAATGATGGTACATATGGGAGATGCAGACGGATATCTTGGGGGGATTTCGCATAATTATCCAGATATTGTTAAACCGTGTCTACAAACAATTGGGCCGGCATCTGATACTCACAGAATAGTAGGAATGTATATGATGACGGTTAATGGACAACTAATGTTCATTGGCGATGCAACAATAAATATCTATCCTGACTCTAGGACATTAGCAGAAATAGCGGTGCAGACAGCAAAGGTTGCCAGAAGGTTTGGTGTTAAACCTAAAGTTGCAATGCTTTCTTTTTCAAATTTTGGAACTAGTGGAGAAATGAGAACAGATAGAATAGAAGAAGCAATAAGTATGGCTAGAGATTTAGACCCAGGGCTGATTATCGATGGACCTATGCAAGCTGATACCGCACTAATTGAGGATATCCAAGAAAATTATCCATTCATGGAATTTGAAGGTCCAGCAAATGTATTAATTTGTCCAAATCTAGCATCAGCAAATATTGCTTACAAACTTCTTCAAAGAGTAGCCGGAGCGGAAATGACAGGGCCAATCCTAGAGGGTTTGGCAAAACCTGCACACGTTCTTCAAAGAGATGATAGCGTGAGAGAAGTAGTACATATGGCAGCAATCTGTGCTGTTGATGCTCAAAGACATGCTACACAAAAGCTCTGAGATAATTCTCTATTTCAGTCTAATACTTTTGGAGAGGCAGATAATACTTCTTCACTACATCCTTCAGAATATTGTTCGAAATTCTCGATAAACATCTGTGCTAGTAAATTCGCTACATTGTCGAATCTAGTTTTATCAGACCAAGTCTCTCTTGGTTGAAGTATCTCGTCCGGAACCCCTTCACAAGTAGTAGGGACTTCAAATCCGAACCTTTCATCTTCTACAAAGATTACATCATCTAAAGAACCGTCTAATGCAGCGTTTAGAAGAGCACGGGTCCATTTTATTCGAATCCTACTAGACTCTCCATATCCACCGGCTACCCAACCAGTATTGATTAGCCAACAGTTTGCGTCGTGATCTCGGATTTTGCTAGAAAGTAGATCTGCATATACGCTTGGATGCCTTGGCATAAATGGAGCACCAAAGCATGTAGAGAATGTTGCTTGGGGTTCGGTTATTCCTATTTCAGTACCTGCAACTTTAGCAGTATATCCTGAAATAAAATGATACGCGGCTTGCTCGGGAGTCAAACGTGAAAGTGGAGGAAGGACGCCGAATGCATCACAGGTCAGGAAAACAACATCCTTTGGATGACCTGCCATTGAATCAAGTGTACGATTCTCAATTGATTCAATCGGATAAGATCCCCGAGTATTTTGAGTTAGAGTTCCATCCTCAAAATTAGGTACACCATTTGCATCAAGAATAACGTTCTCTAATACTGACCCAGGCATCCTAGTTGTAGCAAAAATAGCAGGTTCATCTTCTTTTGAGAGCCCTATTAATTTAGCATAACATCCACCTTCGAAATTAAAAACACCATCATCAGACCAACCATGCTCGTCATCTCCGATTAATGCTCTTCCGGGGTCAGCTGAGAGTGTAGTTTTTCCAGTTCCAGAAAGACCAAAAAATAATGCTGAGTGATTATAATCGGTATTAGCAGAACAATGCATAGGAAGTAATCCTTTAGCAGGTAGTATATGATTCATTATTGTGAATATTGCTTTTTTAATTTCTCCTGCATAGTGAGTACCTCCAATTATTACAAGACCTCTATCTAATGCGAGAATTACAAATACACCTGAATTAGTACCATCTTCTTTAGGATTAGCCATAAGTTCCGGGGCATGAAGAATGGTATATTCAGGTACATGATTTACCAGTTCACTGGGTTCACTTCTCACAAACATATTATGGAAAAATGAAGCATGCCACGCTTTCTCTGTAATTAAACGGACCGGCATAGAATATTTTTGGTCTGCTCCACAATGAGCATCTTTAACGAATAAGGCGTCTCTATTATCAAGATGATTTTGTACCTTGGCCAGCAATCTATCAAAAATCTCTGAAGAAGTTGATTTATTCACTTCCCCCCACCATACATCATTAGCCAGACCTGATTCTTGAACAATGAAACGATCATTCGGTGAGCGGCCGGTTCTCTCACCTGTTGTTGCTAACAATACTCCGTGAGTTGTGAGTGACGCCTCTCCTCTTTCTACGGCCATGCCATGGAGCTCTTTCCAATCTAAATTCCAGTGTACTGCGCCACTAGGGTTGAGGCCATGTGTTGCTAAGGGTGTGGCAAATTCGGATGGCGAAGGGCCCTTCGACGTCGTCTCCATGCACTTTGACAATGTCAGTCGCTTTTCAATGATTACGGAGAGATATAGAAAATATAGAAAATTATCATAGATGATAAACGGGGATTAAATTATGTCATAAACACCTGTCAGAGAGACTGTGGGTGCCGACGACTCGGATGATAATATCATTCGAAGAAGAGAATTTAAGATTAGTAATTCTATTCAATTAGAAGATATTATTATTCAAAATGATACGATTAAAGAGGCCGTAGTTTCAGAAAAAAAAGAAATAGATGAAGCCATTGGAGACATATTTGATCCTTTCTCCCAAGATAATGAAAATCTACCAGGGATTGTAAGGAAAGATGGAACTGTCGAAATACCTCCTGAAACTGATGTTGTTACTAATTTAGCTAAAGAAGGTGAAAGAAAAGTCAATTGGATTTTAATGGCATCAATGATTGTTATATTTTCTGCTCTAGGCATTGTTGCAGGCATAGCGTTAGATCCAATATTAGCCATTGTTTTATTGATTAGTCTGGCATTATTTGGATTCTATCTTGGAGAATTATGGATTCCAAAGAATAATTTACACTTGCTTGGAGTCACATGGATTATAATTTCAATGAAAGTCCTATATGGATTGGCTATTGAACTACAAAGATGGAATTTTATTAGTGTAGAATTTCTTGGTCTATTGTTACTAACACTTGTTGGCCTGAATGTTTATCTCTCTTACCGCCATAATTCTGATGCTATTGCTGCACAGTCTACTCTTATTTTATTAGTAATCGGTTCAGCAACTGGCTATAGTTTTGGAGAAATCGGGATAGCATTAATGATTCTACTTGCCGCTATTCTAGTACATGGATTAGCGATTCATAGAAACTCTGGAAATTTGGCAGCATTGGGTATAGCATCGACTAATTTATGGATAGGAATGCACGCATTGACTAGTGGATTTAGTGTTGGTCCATTGACCATTCTCCCATTAGAAATACCATTACTTTTGTTCATATTAATTATGATAATAACTGGAATAAATGCGAGTATGGCAGCAAGGTTTGCGATAGATGAAAATTGGTTCTCAAAGGCATTCAAGGCCTTGGGATTAGGCAAACCAGGATTATGGGGTGTTTCTATTTCTTTAGGCATGGTTGGTGCCCTGATGGCAGTAGGTGCGAATCGTGAAGAATTGGGATATGCCATTGGTTTAATCTCAATTCTAGTTTCATCATTTGGTGGTTCTTATTTAGTAGTCAGAGGAGTAGACGCAAAAAGGGTAATACAGCCTTTATTGATTTCAGGGATATTCCTTACCATTCTTCTAGTAACCAATGAAACGTGGGAAATGTTACCATTTGATTCTTATGAATTATTTGCAGTACTTGGAATAATCGTAACTGCCTTTGTAATGCTTAGAGATCAAAAATCAGTGACCGATCGAGTGCTATGGACCGGTTCGGTTGCCATACTAATATTACTTGTTATCATGATACCAGCCGAGCCCTCAGATAATTTCTGTATCTCTAATTGCCAAGCAGGAGATGGAGGATTTTTACTGTTGTCTGCATTAACAATTATACATATTGGAACTGCTATTTTAGCAATAAAAAGAGAAGCTTCTGCTCTAGCAGGGGTTACAGTAATTTTGCCTTGGTCGTGGGTAATTATTGAAGAAATAATTGAAGAGTCGATAAGAACCCTAATTGTGGCTAATAGCGGCACTGATCCTGGATCTATTATCCACATAGATCCCTTACCGCTCTTTGGTTACTTTGCCATCGCTTCCATATTAATGGCAATAGTTAATTTTAAACTTGGAAAAGATGGCGTAAATATAGCATCACAATTCCTAGGATTAACAGAAGTTTCTGCTTCAATAAGAGACTCGGGGTTACTACAACTTTGGAGTATTGGATTATGGTTGCCAATTACTGCAGTTATTTTTATGTCGAAATTCGGGGGATTCACTGCATTGACTCTTCTGGGGATTTATGCATTAATTGTAATAATTCATATGATCTCAGAGATTACAGATAAGAGAATTGGTAATGCATCAATTATGTTGGCGATTATTTCATCAGGATTATTAATACTACAATGGCAATATGGTATTGAAGAAGGTTTCATGGTGATTTATTCTATTGTCGCAATAGTATTACTTATTCGAAATAATGGTTCTAATGAAGCGGTCTATTCTATCGGAATGTCATTATTAGCTGTGCCAATGTTGATTAGTTTAGTATCAAGAAAGTCCAATCAACTAATAGATACAGAATTAATACCAAGTCTAGGGATTGCTAAAGTCTCTATGTTATGTACTGCGTTATTGGTTATGATATATCTATCAAAGGCTGCAAAAATGGAGAAACTTCTGAGTCCCGCTCTAGCATCACTTTGGTTACTAACAGTTAATATTGCTCTAGTATACAAAGAAGGTGAATTTTATGAAATTCTAATTGCTTTGGCCATGTTTGCAGTTAGTACAATTTGGCTGGTAGGAAATGGGGAAGTAAGAAGAGAAATAAAAAGCATTACAAAGAAAAATTCATTGAAAGAATTAGCAAAAAAAGAATCAATTGAAAGAAATACATCAATAGGAAATGTTACTAGTTTCAATCCCAAATTGGTAGAATTAAAGAACAAAAGAAAGAAGAAAAGAGAAATGGAAGAAACGGAGAATATTGAAGATTTATATCTTACTGATGCAACTCATAGACCAGTAATAATAATCTTAGTACTTGGATTAGTTATAGCAAGTTCTACTATCATTAGTTTCATCGGAGGAACTAATCATTTAGTTCTATTAAGTACAGGTATTTTTATCTCAATATTAGTATTAATAACACGAAAACGTACAAAAAATCTTGAATTAGAGCTGCCTCATTTTTTAGGTATAGAAATGCCTATTGCTATTTCAATAGCGGGAATCATATTAGTCCAAGTTTCAGGGCACTTAGCAGCAGGCAGTAGTAATTTAAAGTTATTAGATATGGCGATAATGGTTTTACTAGTAATGTCATTTTGTATTATTTCGTTGATCAATCAAAGGAATCTTTTAGACAGAATACTAATTGCTATTGATTGGTTTATTATTCCAATATTAATAGGAAGGATTATTGGAACTATTCTGTATGAATCTTTACCGGCACCATTTACAGTTAATCCTACAAAAGGAGACCAGATAGAATGGATATTACCATGGACTATTTTAGAAACACTACTTATTTTGTCGATTATTATTATTGCATGGATAGAGACTAAAAAATCGGAGAAAAAAAGAGTGCCAACAACGAATAATTCTCTGAGGGCTTTAGCAATAGTTTTCATCTCCACAGGACCAGCAGGGTTTCTAGCAATAATATTAGCAATATACCATACAATCAAGAACCAACAAACAGTAGAATTTGGTCTAGCGATACCCGCGATATTACTCTCAGTAGTTTCCTTATCTAATTGGATCGGTTCACTACGAGGAATTGTTGATGAACTCACATTAATATTAGGGGGTATTTTACTAATCCTATGCATATTGACTGTCCCTCTCAAGAAAGAAAAATGGACTATGACTTTGGTAACGGACTCGCATCTATTACTCTACTCGGGATTACTATTGACGGGAACTTTTACAACTCTTTATCTTCCAATTGTTCTAATAAGTCTGTCAACTACTGTTTGGATTATTGGAATTATGCAACTAAGGAGAATTTTACGTATCTTAGGCTTATTTGATCTTATTATTGCCATATTAGCCTCTCTAATGATACTAGGTGCACAAATGCTTGAACCAATAACATTACTAATTTCATTAATTGTTTTAGCGATTGAATTAGGACTTGTTGCATGGCTATCGCTCTCGAATGAAGAGGAAATTGTAAAAGATTAATTAAATTAGTGATTTTCGTTGTACTAAGAGTAATTTTATACTATAATATGTGTGTGTTTTTTACTAACGATATATGCTAACCTTGATGACGGGCGGGCCCGACAAAGCACTGTGACGAGGTCTTGGATAGCCGATACATCGGAGGAAATTGAACATCCCCCTATACCTATCGGGTTGAATGAAATGACTGTCCCCCGAACCATGATTATACTCTCATTTGCTACAATCTTCATGATTATTTTGTCATCTGTATGGCTAGCTATCGCAGCATTTCAATTTCAAGATGATTTAGAAGAATTATTTCCTCCTACCGGAGTAACTGAGGCGGATCTAAAGAATGAAGGCAGGTGGTCATGGGAACTTGATTTACTGTTCGATACTTGTGACTCGAGATTAGATGATTGGGAGTGGCCCGAATCATTAGCTGAACAAGATGATTATTTTCTCTATCCTGGAGAATTAAAGTGTGATTGGGAACATCAAGGAAATGGAGATAGGGCGAGTATTGTGATATACAATAGAGGAAATACGACAATCGACTTAATTCTTGAAATAATAGGAGGAGGGGTAGAGTTTACTAATGAAGGGAGTTCAAATCTACTATTGAATGGCCTAGAAGGTAATAGTACAGAGATTATTGAAATATCATTGACTGAAGATGTTACTGAAAAAGATATCAAAATCACAGCAACTCATGTTGAATTTAATCCAGTTTCTATGGTTAATTTAGATGTTCATTTATTCAAAGGCCCTGATGAGAGGCCTTTGCACATAAGTGATGGCGATAATATTCAGGTTCACTACGTACTATGGGATGCGGATACTGGAGAACAATTAGATGAAGGAGATTTACCAGTTCAGGGAGGTGACGATTCCAGATATATCAAAGGATTTGGCTGGGCGGTTATTGGATTGGATATTGCTGAAGATAGGGGGTTCGTGCAAGATACAGGAACAACACATACTGTATTATTACCTCCTCCAATTGCATATGGCAATAATGAGGGTCACGAATTAGAAAATACATGGTTAAGATTTGAAGTTAAGATTGACAGAGCGCTTAACACATAGTAGTAGAGAGATGATTGCATGTCCGAAAATAACAAACATACGGCATTAATACCGTCAAAAAATATAGCCGATGAGGCGGGAAAACGCAATACTCCGAAGTCAGCGAGGAAAGGGGAGCCTCCGTTACATATGACTGAAGATATGCGGAGGTTGTCAACTCCTTGGTCAATATCAATGGCGAGGGCAAAACAAATTGAAACCTCTGATTTACCAGCAGGAGTGATTTTAGATGCTGCTGCAGGTTCTGGTGCACAGTTAATTGCACTAGCCACTGAATTGAAAAGACCGGCCCTGGGTATCGAGCTAGATGGAAATATTGCTGTTCTATGTGCTGCGAATATGCATGTAGCCTCTGACGGAGAAGAAATACAGAGAACATTAGATCGAGTTATTATTGGAGACGGCAGTGATGCCGAAGGAGCCATTACTACCTATTGGAATAGTTTGAGAAAATCGGGTACGAGGGCTCATCCGCCTATTGCAATGTTACACCTAGATCCTGCAAGGCCAAGAGATGCACAAAATCATCATATCGATGAAATGAAACCTTCATTAAAATCAGTTCTTAGTTCTTGGAATGAGTATTTACAGGCTGGACCTAGGGGCCCTGCCGTTTTGTTGGACTTATCGCCGAGATTAGGGGAGGAGCAACAAATGATGGTTGAGGCAGTTGTTGAAACTATTTTCCCGGGAGTCCCGAAAACTTGGGAATGGTTGAGTCAAGGAGGAGGGCGGATAGATAGATTATCTCTCTGGATAGGTGCTATTTCTTCGAAAGAAGATAGAAGATGTATAAGGATGGGGTCGAAGAATATCTTAGCTAAGATAGAAGGTAGTAGTTCCTCTTCTAAAATTGAAAGCCTGAATAAACCACCACCATTTGGGGCTTATATTTCAATTATAGATCCTGCTTTGATACAGAGTGGACTACAAGAAAAATGGCTAAGTAAAGCCTTGAAGCCAAACTGTGGCCACTCATGGCTTAGGCTGAAAGGAAGAAGGCCTATACTAATACATACAGATCCTTTGAACGAAGATGATGAGATAGAAGGTTTTGTAGTAAGTACTGGAGAAATCATACAACATAGACTTACGCCTCCAGAGTTGCATTCGATTGATCAAGTAGCTAGTGCTGCTTCAAGGAATAATATTGGAAAAATAACTCTTAGGTGCTCTTTAGATCCTGAAACACAACCAACTCTGCAACGTCGTCTAGATAAAGCGCTTCGAGAAGTAGATGGTTCGAAAGCTTTCATGATTGATGTTGATTTAGAACGTGGTACTGGCAGTCATAAATTGTATATTATCTGTAAAGAATCATGAAAAAAATGAAAAAACGCTATCTAAATCTAGCGGGTGGGTTGAAATAGGGCAGGTAAGTCGCGAGGATGCCGTAAAGGCCACTGGAAACAGTGAACACGGGAGGACCGTAGAATGAGTAAAGAAAAACAAGAGATTGGAGATGACTTCTCCTATATTATCAGAATGGCTGACAGCGACATAGATGGATTGAAACCAATAGCAATAGGACTTGCATCGGTTAAAGGCATAGGAGTCCGTACATCTCAGCAACTATGCAGACTAGCAAACATCGATGGAACAAAGCTTGGAGGTCATCTAGAAGATGACGAACAAAATAGGCTTAGGGAAACTATTGATGGGTATGCAACTAATGTCCCATGGTGGTTAGTTAATCGTCAAAGAGATTTGGAATCAAATGAGGATGCTCATCTTGTAGCAATGGATGTTAGAATGACTCGTGACGACGATATTTCACGTCTAGCTGGTATGAAAACATATCGTGGATTAAGACATAGAAGTGGTCACAAAGTTCGGGGTCAGAGGCTCCGAAGTAATGGAAGAAGTGGTACTGCACTCGGTGTGCAGAGGAAGAAGTGAGGTGAGATTATGGGAGATCCTAAATTTGCACGTTCAAAAACACAAACACCTACTCATCCATGGAAACAGGCACGTATTGATGAAGAGCACGCTTTGAAAGAAAAATATGGCCTGAAGAAAGTTGGAGGAATGAAAGAGATTTGGAGAGAAAAATCTTCACTTCGAAGACACAGAAATCAGGCAATGAAGTTAATTGGAAGAGTAGATACTTCTGAAGGACATTTTGCTAGAGAGAAAACCGATTTAGTTAATTCATTATGTCGACAAGGTTTACTTGTAGAAGGCGCGAACATAGACGACGTTCTTCAAATAAATGTCGAACATATGCTTTCTAGAAGATTACAGTCAGTAGTTTACTACAGAGGGTTAGCGCCGACCATGCGAGCTGCTAGGAATATGATCGTACATGGGCACATCTCAATAGGAGAACAAAAAATGACTGTACCTGGTTATCATATCAGAAAGCATGAAGAAGAAAATTTGAATTATTCTTCTAACTCAGTTTATAATGATCCTAACCATCCTTTCAGATTAGAAATGGAAAAATTAAGATTAACTATGGTTACCGATGAAGAGCCTGAAGAAGTTGGAGGCCCTAAGGCTGCCACTCAGGATTTCGTTGAACAAATCAAGAAGGATGCTGAAGACGCTCCTAAAATCGAAGAAACAATTCCTAAGGAGGGTAACTGATGGGACATAAGGCTATTTTACATATTTTCAGTACAAGTAACAATGTACTAATTACTGCTACTGACTTAACTGGTGCTGAAACTATTTGCAAGGTTTCTGGCGGTATGGTAACTAAGGGTGGTAGTGATTCAGGTGGACAATTCGCTTCGACTCGTGCTGCTGAGAGAATCGCAGAAATGTTGGCAGAGAAAGATTTTGATCAAGTTATTGTAAAATATCGAGGAGCAG
>CABXDN010000003.1 GCA_902511005.1 uncultured Candidatus Poseidoniales archaeon
ATCAATATCAATATTCATTTTTTCTTCATCTATTGAAGAAGTTTTAGAGGTCTTTTCTAACTTCTTAGAAATCCAATCATCTACTGGCCCAGGTTTACCGATTCCTGGCCCGTATCCAAATTTAATCTTGTGAATAAGTGCTAATTTGGTCAGCCAAACATGCCTCATTGTATGCATAAATTCATTTTGAGTTAGCCCATCAAACCAAATCGGTCTTGAAAGATTGAAGGCTTGGAGGGGGCCTGGTGTTTCATCTTTTTTCCCTATATGGAGAACCCAGTCTAAATCTGCTTGAGTTAGAAGAATTCTAGTATCATGCAACCAAGTTCCCCAACCATGTTGATCTGTAGAATAATGATCTTTCATTTCTGATTGTTGTCCGTCATCTACGCGAGTTATAGAATATATCAATACTAAATTTCTATTTTTAGGTATAACGATATTGAATACATGTGCGGCCTTTGTAGGAGGATAACGAACATGTAAATGAAGGAAGTTTTGAGGGTCTTTTACCTCTCTTGTTTCTAGTTTTTCACTACTGAGCCATTTTCTAATAGCATCAGCGGCCCCCGTCTCATCCATAGTCACTGATTACCGCCACCCTATATGAGAAGTCCTAATTGTGAATTCAAATTCTTAATCAGTAATTCAAATCTTACACCGGCTTCGGATTTAGATAATTTGGCTCTAATTATTGCCGTACTATAATCCGACCAAAGATCATACCCTCGTAAAAATATTAATGAGGAAAAGTAGAAAGTAAAAATAGTACATATAACTGCAAAGACACCCAGGGTTGAAAGTAAGTTTAGATCGGATATAGCAATTAATAAAATAGACATTAATGGCCAAAAGAATATCGGAGAAAATATTCCAGCTAAAAAGAAATATGTAGTCCTTGCATCTTGGCCTTCATCACTTTTTTCTGCCATATATCGAGCAAGAATTGATTGGATTCCGGAACCCAGTATGCTGGGAATTAGTGTGAGGCTCATCAATAATATACCAGTTATTGCCCTAATTCGGGACTTTGGGTTTAATTTTTTCAATTTATAATCTAACCCTATTGAACTGCAATCGAGGTTATGCGAATGAAGGATTTCGGCCGCTTCAATTGCTTCGGGAAGAATCTTTTCGAAATCAGAATTTTCTTTATTATCGTCCCTTATATTTCTTGTCGAGAGTACTTCTTCACGAAGTGTAGTAAAGGGTTGTTGATTATCTATAGCCTTGAGATTAGCAATCAATTTCAACGCTCTGAATGTTTCCCAATCAGGAGAATCAGGAGTTAAGGGAGAAATTGCGTTAAACATTTGGTCTTTCAAATCATGAACTGCAGAAGATGGAGGTTCAATCCATTCTCCTGCCGCTAATTTGATTGATTCTTCCTTGTCAAAAACTAAATTTATATCAATTGGTTTCGAATACTCTACAAAACAACCGGTTCTAAACCAGTAATGTGTCGTCCAATGAAGCCCCGTCGGTTGGATTACTGGCGGAGGATTTCCTCTCTCATTGGCTATTGCTGCCGCAACTAAACCTGCGCGAGCTGCCCCGGTCCTCAATGCATGTAATTTTGAATCTTGATGGGATTTCCCTTCGGGCATTATTACTGCGCCGTGCCCTCCAGCCAGGCAATTAGCAATTGTCAACATACTTCTATCATTGATTTTTCTAGCAAATTCAGGATCTGTTAATCCAGCCTCTACCTCTGCTTTTCTTAGAACAGGTTGTGCACCATTTCTACGTGACCACCAGCCAATAATTGGTCCTGTGATTAAATCGTGTCGTCCGAGAGAGATGATGCGTTTTTTTTGTGTCTTGATCATCACGCCAGCATCAACCAATCCATTGATATGGGTTGCCACTGAAATTCTACCTCCTGGATTTGAAGGAATCTTATCAGATTCAAAGGTTCGGAATATTATTGAAGTACCTGAGGAAATCATTATTCGAAATATTTGTCCAAAAAAGTAGTTACCAGGGTGAGTGCCATCAAGACTGTACGGGGCTTTTTCTAACTTTTTTCGATTAAAGTTGTGTGCTGCTGCTGATAATTCTGGGAGAATCTCAGGGGCGCTGCTAGGGTCTGTCACGTGACGTCGAATTAGTATCTAGTTGAGAATACACCGGTTAATTAGTTGATTTTTAGGTTATTGAAGGGAGATACTCTTCATTTTGAATTCGTCGCTCTAACCAAATAGGGCCCCCAGGTAAAATTGAAAGGAATCCACCTAAAATCACAGCACGGATATTCCATTCTTTTCGAATATATCCGATACCAAGCAAGGCAATATAGATTATCCAAAGAAATCCATGGATTGGTCCTATGACCTCGACTAGGATTTCATTTCCACCAATATATTTCAACGGCATAGCAATGAAGAATAAACTAACGGCCGAACCACTTTCTGCGATACCCGCCATATTGAAAAAACGCATTTTTTCCCTCAATTAATGCTTTAGGTTATTGCTGCTGATTCTAGGATACTAAATACTGCATTTATTTGTATTGCTCTAAGGAGTTCGGTATTCATTGCCTTGGAATCATCTGTTAACCCTATCTGAATTTTCTTAAGCTCTTTGATGGAAGATAATGTAGATTGATTAATACTATCGATATTTTTTGCTATTGCTGAAACTTTCTTTGAAATTTCCCCAACTGACGGGCCGTTTGAAGAATAATATTTATCAATTTTATTCGATGTTTTGGCTAATTCTTTGGATATTTTCTCGCTTCCGCCAAACTGTACTGTTTGAGACCATGTTCCGGCATCGCTACCCGCTGCCTCTCCTGTAACTAGATCTTCCAATTGTAAATTTCCTGACAAATAACCTTCGCCATGCATTCCAGTGTTTGCAGAACGCCCTGCCGCATAGAGGCCTGTGAACCACATAGTTTCAGACTTGAAAGTGACTCTGCCTCTCTCATCAACTGGAGCGCCCCCTAATGTAAACGCTACCGTTTCTGTAAGTGGTATAACATCTAATAATGGATTTAATCCTGTTCTTTCTTCGACCCTACGGATGGTCTGGGCATACCATACTTGGGCATCTGAATCTAGACTTCTTAAATCCAGTACGCAGTCTTCATCTGTCATATTTTCGCCAGGTATTATATCTTGCCCAGACTCTGTTCTATATCTCCCCCCTGCACTAAGAATATCGATAGGTAGATGGAGATTCGTGCCTCGAACAGTTAGTTGATGCTTGGGAATGTTTGACACACCTCGAAGTTTAATGCCAGCTGAGGCAGCCAGTGCTGACCCTGTACCTGGTCCTTCTGATAAATCAGACCAAAGTCCTTGGTATCCTTCTGTCGCTAAAATTACTGCTTTTGCTTGTATTGCAAAAACCTCTCCAGACTGTGAATTCAATGCTGTGATTCCTCTTACTTGCTTATTATCCATAACTAAAGATAATGTCTGTAAATCTGTTCTTCTGACTATTCCTCTTTTGATTACTTGTTCCTCGAGAATTCTTGTTACTTCTCGGGAGGTCGAGTCTCCACATCCTACTAGTCTGGGGCGAGTATGGCCGTTTCCTGTTGAAGCGAATGGTAAACCTCCGTCTCGCCTTTGAAGGACCAGTCCCCAATTTTCTAATTGCGCTAATACGCCAATTCCTTTTCCGCATATTCTCGCTATAGCTGATTTATCCGATGAGTCTCCTCCTAGCAGAATAGTATCATCTCGATGAGCTGTTGAGTCTACTTCATCAAAAGAAATAGCAATGCCACTAACTGGTGCTGCTCCTGTTGCAGAACCTATACTTCCACTGTCTATCATAATTGGTTTTGTACCTGCATCGGAAGATGCTATCGCTGCGCGAAGAGCCGCTGGGCCACTACCAATAATTACAACATCCCAAGATTCCATGTTCTCTCGGACTCTTCGAAAAGATTCCTTCTCAAGAAGATGACGCCCGTGGCAGTATCCGAAAATTAATTATTCAGATACGGAAAGTGCTAATCTTCGGACTTCTTCTGCTGCATCTGCCATTCTAACTCCTGCACTTTCTGGGTGTAGGCTGGATGTCAAAGTTGTTTGTACAATTGTCGAAGAAAGAGTGTTGCCGTCGTCTCCGTTTATTGTGACCTGCACCGGATGTGGGCCGGACACAGTACTAGGCCATGCCAGCCCTATCCATAGAACTAAGGCTGAATCTAACAATTCATCTAAAGTTACTACTTCTTTAATTCGAGTTCTTTTACATGGGACTCTGAGAGTCTGAACTTCTGGCTCTCCATGGGCTGTCACTATTTCGACTTCTACGGTCATATCAGAATTACTCCCGTTATGGACCATGACAAACAGGTCTGATTGCCCATCGGAAGAACGTGGGGGTAAATCCAAATCAGTCCTCCATTTATTCTCACTCAAAGTTAATTCGCCATTCTTTGATGAATCATGTAATCGATCTATCAAACGAAATAACCCCGGTTGCCACGCTCTGGTGTGAGCTAAGAGACTTTGAATACTAACGATATTTATTTTCATAGTAGTGTCTGTCAACTTATCTAGTGCTGATATTTTGTATACTTCTTTAATCGAACTTATCATCTCCTCCGGAGTTAATAATCCTCTATCATTCAGATGTAAAGCGGTTAACATATGTTCCAGAGCAGCAGATGATGAGTGCCCGCCTCTGACGTTTTCTTCTAATGATATTGTCCAATCGTCCCAACTTCCTGCTGTTTCAGGATCTAAATGGGCTACTAAAACATCCGTTAATACCCTATTCAAAACACTCTCATGTAAAGTAGGGGCGTGTAAAGAAAGAAGTGGGAACTTATTCGAACGCATGGGAATCGAACCTTCTAGATAGAAGGTATTTAACCAAGATATGAAGCCAAGTATTACTGAAAAACTGACTAATATTTGCCCAAGTACATATCCTGTCTCGATTTCCCATACTGCGAATAAGGATAATACGGATAAAAATGCTGAGAATAGCCTTACTCTCTCTCTTAATACCCTCTCATGAAGAGTATTAAGGATCCTTTCAACACCAGGATACGCTTCCTTCGACTTGAATCCTTCGATTCGTAATTGGAGTCGGTGCCTGGCTGACATTTTGGCAAATAAAGATGAGAAATGCGGAGGTAAAAGAAGAATTGAGAGTATTGAAAAGAATATTATTGCAACTTCAATAGATGAATATTCCCAATTCGTCAATATTACACCGGCCGATGCAGGAGCGGCGATTGAAAACCAAAACCTAATCGAAGCCATGTATCTAATGGTTGAAACTTTAGTCCAAAATTTTCTTTGTGAATCTATTCTAGAAATTCTTTTCGAGTAGGCTTTCGATTTATTTGAATTGGTTTCAGGTTCTGCCGCATAAGGAGTTGGTAATGCTACTTGAGAGCCCTTCACGACACTACGAGGCGTTCAATATCCTTGATGGCATCGGAAGATAATGTCAAAAAAAGCAGTTTTGGCGACCCTTACATTTCTTGAAGCACATGCTCTCGCATGGCTGGGCGATTAGTGTAGTCTGGATATCACCTTGGCCTCCTAAGCCGAGAACCCGGGTTCAAATCCTGGATCGCCCGCCATTATGAAAAGGCCAGCCCATGAGTTCTTCCTGCCTTGGCAACTCTATGGAGAAAATGTTCGATTGGGATTCGAGCATGCATGGAATTTCTTAAATTCGTATCGCAATCAGCCAATGCATCTAGTATTTCGCAACGGAGTTCGTCTGTAATAGAGAGCCTTCTTCCCACTACTACTTCGTGTATTTGAGAAATTACATCATCTGAATCTAATCCGTGTTCATTCATTAATTTATCAACTTCAGCTATCGCCCCTGTTAGAATTTTTCGATTTTTGCCGTTCTGTTTTTCCCATTTCCATTCAACTACTTTACCCCTTAATGCTAATTCTAATAGGTGGCGCCCCGCCTGAAGTGTCGTTGCTTGGACTAGTTTGTGTACTGCTGCCCTATCAGAAGTTAATCCTCTGGAGTTCAACATTTCTAATGTGAATATGGATTTTCGAAGATTTCCTGCGCAAACATATACTATATCTCCAATTACTCCTTCATTCGGTGGTATTTTTTCTTCTGCACAAATCGATTCAAGTGTTGCTATCGATTGAGACTTTGAAGTATAAGGTATTCTAATCATTTGAGTCCTTGACCTTAATGCATCGATTATTCTGCTTGGCGCTCTTGCGACTAAAATAAATCTAGAAGCGTTGCCCACTGTTTCCATCATTCTACGAAGATAGGCTTGCCTTATATGCCCTAAATGGTCGGCATCTTCTAAAACAATCAATCTACTTACTGGTAATTGGCCTTCTTTCAATTCTATTTCTTGACCAGCTGGAGCCACATCCGATGGATTTGTTGAGATTATATTTCTATCGAATGCATCTAACGACATTCTTCCTGCTAAGGTATCTGATGAATCTGTTCCCCCTGGCCTTAAAAAATTCTCAAATTTAGCCATCGCACCACTTGTTCTAGCCAAATCACGGCATTGTAAAACATGAGTGGTGGAGCGCCAACCAGGCCCTAACATTTGTCTGGCTACTAATTTCCAAGATGCCGTCTTACCAACACCTGCTGGCCCTGTGATTAAAAAGTTGGGAGGAGTGGCAGAAATACTAGCTGAAGTCAAAGTTTGACGTAATTTTTCGGGTATTGCCAACCCCTCAAATGTTTGAGGAGAATGTTCACTCAACCAACTCGCCACGTCTTAGCGTCGAAGAGGAGGGTCTTGAACTGAACGTTTCTTATTCTGCTCTCAAAACCTTGTGTCTACCACCTTTACGTGGTTTAACAAATATACGATATCCGCATGATCTGCAGGACTTACCTGTAGAGCCAGCTTCTGACCAAGCTAAGTGGCCGCATCTAAGGCATTTGTATCGAATTTCTAAAGGGTCCATAGTGGACTCACAATGAGTGCACTTTGGTAAATCGGTTTCGCTCCAAGGTCTTCTATCAGTTCGGTTACACTGACGACATTTGTGAAGTATCAGTTTCTCAGCGCTCTTAGCCATTAAACCGGCCGACCAGCGCTCCCTTCTTCAATCTGTGGTTGGATTATTGAGTATTGCGGGCCCTCAAACATATATTAACAAAGTTTTCAAAAATCTTATCGCCATACTCGGAGTCATTCACTTCTGGATGAAATTGTAGGCCAAATCTATTCTTTTCTTCGTTCTCCATAGCTTGAATTGCACAATTCTCACTTATTGCAGTAATTTTGAATCCTTTGGGGGCAGTTATTACTTCATCGTTATGACTTTCCCAGACGCCTTGTTTCTCGGGGGTATTTGCAAATAATTCCCCACCTCCATCGATTAATTCGATTGTAGCAGCGCCAAACTCTGGATGGGGTGCTTCTTGTGATTTGCCGCCATAATGTCCTGCCATGAATTGATGGCCCGCGCATATCCCTAGTATTGGCACCTCTAATGTCAAATATTCAGCGCAATTGCCTAATTCTCCAGTTAACCCTACCCTTGCAGCACCGCCCGAAAGAATTAGGCCATCCACTTTTCGTAAATCTGAAAGTGGTGTTTTATTTGATAATATCTGGGTTTCAACGCCTAAGTACCTCAGCATTCTCCATTCTCTATGGGTCCATTGGCCGCCATTATCGATTACGTCGATTACCAATTTCTCCTCTGACATAACCTAATCGAGTAGCGAAAGGGTCATGAATTATCCCCTGAAATGACTTCTAATTCGAAACCCTCGATAGAGTGCGATTGAAATACACGACCTTTGTCGTAACGCTACTGCCCCGATGGTGTAGTGGCCTATCATGCAGCCCTGTCGAGGCTGCGACCCGGGTTCAAATCCCGGTCGGGGCGCCACTTAGAATGCTAAACTAGGGCGTTAGAGAAGAACTCTGATAATTTGGAGCTATATTCTTCTGAATCGCCCCATAAAGCATCTACATGCCCTCTTTCGTCTACATACCATGTTGTAACATTGGCCCCATTAGAAATCATTCTTTCCTCAAATGTTTGCGAATGTTCTATTGATACTCTTGGGTCCTCTTTTCCATGCGTTAGGAATACTGGGCGCTCTCCAGCATTATCTGCTGCTTCTAATGGCGAACGTTCAGTAAGGCTGACTCCAGCAAGCCATCCACCAACTCTAACTCCAGGCCCTGCAAAGAATGAGGGGAATCCTAAGCGATCTAATTCATTTTTAATCACTAAAGGAAAATCTAGAACTGCACTATCTAACCATAGTGCTCCAATCCCTGGCTCATCAGCGAATGCAATAGCCGCACCACCTCCAAGAGAGAATGCAGTCATTCCAACTTGTCCGGGAGAATATCCTTTTTCTGTGATTAACCAATCATAAGCTCCCAAGAGATCTTTGTATTCTTTTTGCCCTATGCTAATGTAATCGCTATCTACATCACTATCGCCATAATTTCTCAAATCAAAAGAAAGGCTGTTGAGGCCTGCTTCTGCGAGATATCCTTGCATGAGTAACATCTCTGGCTTACATTTACCATTCTGAGGCATTCCGTGCGTTTGTATAACCACAGGAGCGTTTGGATCTACTTCGATATACCAGCCACGAAGAGTTATTCCAGACTCTCCTCTGGGCTCAAAAGAAGCATTTTCATACTGATATTGATAATTCGACACATCAAAATTTTTCCTTATATCAATACGCTCATCAGAATCATTCCACGGTTCGAAACTTTCCCAATCATCGTTAGTGGTCCAATTATCAGGCGTATTAGAAGCCCACATGCCACAGCCAGGATTTGCCGAAATCCCTTGAGATGCAACGACATACCCTATACTTACATAACCAATCGAAAAAATAAACGTGGAAATTAAAAACACAGCAATAAATTTCTTATTTTTTTGGGCATTCATAATGCTTGGAATTAAAGAAATGACTGGTTTAATCTTAGACATGTAGTTTCCGGAGATAGACAATGCACATAATAATTTACAAATTAGTTTTCTTTCTCAATCCATGCTTCAAAAGAACATAATCTTAAAGCACTACTATAATCTCTTTTAATTTTTAATTCCGGTCGGGGTTTACCTGTGGCAGTAGGGGGGAGGATTTGATTAATTTTTTGATTTATTAAGGGGATTTCAGATTCTGCAACTATTACTCTACCTCGTATCATTGAAGTGTTAGTTCGATTAAGTAAAGGCACTAACTTGGGAAGAAATTCTACTGTTCTATGTGGTAAATTGACTAATAATAAATCCCACTTTCCGGCATACTCAGGATTCAAGGAAATCTTTGTAGCATCGGCCAATCCAACTATTCTATCATCGTAATACCGCTGGAGATTTTCGGATTCAATTGGATAATCTCTTTTGTCCCATCTTTGAAGATTCTCGAATAATAATTCTACGGCTGCTGAATTCAAATCGGAAGCAAGTAGGTCACCGACTAAGTCTTCTTCGGCAATCAATGTAGATAAAGCGGGACCAACTCCACAAAATGGATCACATATTGATAATGGACGATCTAGTTCGGCGCGCAATTCTTTGGCGAAACTAAGAGTTTCCAGCCTTTCTGTTTGAAGTTTAGTGGAGTAATAGGCAACTTTTGGGTCACAAGAAATATATCTTCCGGATTCTTTAATCAAAACTTTAGTGCTCTTGATTTCAGAGGGAATCTTTTCAGTATATATTGTCGGTTCTTTTCTACCTCCAATCACCTCTAGTTCTCTAATCCGGAATTCCCCCATTACGCCCCCATCAGATAATATCAATCTTATCGACGGGTGGGAGAGGAGTTTGGCTTTCGCGATTTCCGACGTATATGACTTAATGTCATCATTTATCCTAACTACCATCATATCTCCTAAAAATTCATGAGAAGATGGCCATGATTCTTGGTATTTTGATACTACTTCTTTACCGAGTAATTCTGTTAAATGGTTCCACCAATCAGTATCTACTCTTTCATCCAATTTCCCCTCACAAATTATTATTTCAAAGTCGGATAATGATTTCGGAAGATCAGCATCTGCCGAAGGCGAGAGGGGGATTAGTCTAGAAAAACCGTCGTCTGATGAGAAAATTCTCTGCCCTTCAGCTAACCAATTATTCTCCGTAATTAAAGTGAGAACTCCCTCTACTTTTCTATTCGATACTAACAGGTGCCGCATCATGTTCATCATGTGCAGAAGGCTAGGACGCTTCACCATGACGGAGACAAGTTTGCCCGCGGGCCTTTGGCTTGTAGGGCTAGGACCGGGCAATTTAGACTACATGAGTAAATATGCTAATGATATTGCAAAGTCATGTTCTAAGCGTTATTTAGAAGGCTATACTGCAATTTTACCTCCAAAACAAGAAGAAAAATTAGAGTCTTTGATTGGTAAATGGGAACGAATGATGAGGCCTGATATCGAAAATCCTGAAGAGTTATTAAAAATGGCTAAGGAAATTCCTGTTGCTCTCTTAATCGTGGGAGATCCTATGCAAGCAACGACACATATCGATTTAGAAGCGAGATGCGAAGAAATGGGAATTAATTTTAATGTAGTCCCCGGAATCACTGCAACGGCGCTTGCGGTATCTCTATCTGGGTTGCAATCATATCGGTTTGGAAGACAAGTTACCATTCCTTTTTCTTACGGTGAATACTTGCCACATTCGCCTTTGGAGATGATTTGTAAAAATTATGAAAATAATTTACATACACTTGTATTACTAGATTTAGATCCAACGGGGATGGGCGTAAATAATCCAAAACCAATGAAACCGTACGAAGCAATATCACTTCTAGCAAGAATGGCGAGTAAAATTCTAGAAGAAACTTCAACATTTGAGATATTAAACAAACCAGTAGATGAATGGGATGGAATTTTATTGACTGATATTTCTATGGAAGAGCAAAAAGTTACGGCTGGAAACTTATCTCAACTTTCTAAATTAAAAGACGGATGGATCCACTGCATGATTATACCATCGAATATGAATGATAATGAGTTAGAGGCCTTTGAAAGAAGGAAAAATGGTTGAACGTCGAATCGACGAACTCAAGCGTAGGAATCGTTTCGGTAGTTTGTATAATATGGCTGGTCCCGCCGAAGTTAGTTTTCCTGGCGATAAAAATCGCAGAAAAAAAGTGAGAGTAAGGGGTATTAAACAGGCATCGAAACAAATTCAAGAAAGGTTAGAAAAAGATTTAGACTCGTTAATAGAGAATCCTTTGGTGTTTCTACCCGAAATAAAAGTTAGTTTAGGAAAACCACGAAGAGATATGATGGCTGCTAGTTTGAAAGAAATAGACTATGTTGCAGCAAAGAGACATGATAGGAGATGGTTAGCAAAAAGAATGGTAAAGAGAAGGGGTTGTGTGATTTCTCGCTCATTGGCTGGAAGTCTGTTAGCTGCGTTAGATGGAGACCATTCTACTGTATCTGTATTCAACAATCCTGTTTATGGGTCTTCTAGTTTTATTAGAAGAGGTAATGGTAAACAATCACACCAAGCAGGAATTCAAAACTTCAATAATCATAAACTTAGATTATTAGTTTGGGACGATCATGCAAAATCGGGGCATTGGTTTTTCTCTTGGAAAAATGGATTTGAGTATACAGGATTATCTCCTTTAGCGCCAGATGATTGGATTGAGTCTGCTCTAAACAATGCTTCAATAAAATTTTCTGGTGACCAAATAAGGTGGTCTAAAGGCTTGGACGAAGAAACTGTTACTAATGAGGTATTTACTGATTCAGGGTGGCTTAAAATTACATTTCAAAACGGAGTTGTTGCGGGTTTGTCACAAAATTCTCTCTCAAAACCTGATGAGGCATTTATCCCCTCAATTGCATTAACAATGCTTCCACCTAAGATTTCTGAAATTGTTGATGCAGAATGGATTTGGAGGCCGGCAGGATGGCCTGAAGACAAGCCTCTACCTCCAAAAGGATTGGAAAAATTAGATGAAATAATTTTAGCCTGGATGTCTATGACTTTAGAAGATTCAATTTTGGCCAGAGAATGTAGAACTAGTATTCTCAATTCTATAGAAGACGGGTACGTATGTGGAACTAATTGGTTTGATAGTGAAGGGAAAAATAAATTATTAGAATTCTTATCGGGTAGTGAAAATGAAAAAGAAGCTGTTTCTGTGATACTTGATAATTTGGATTCAGGGATACATGTCAGACAGGACGGTCAGACTTTCGATCTAGAACATGAAGTTGTGCGATTTGAAGAAAGTTCTTGCCATCCCCTACTGGTTTCTTTATGGGAAGAATATGGGATGGTTGTGCTTGAACAAATGTTCAATTTAGATGGAGAAAAGGCAGATTTAATTTACAAAAAACAACTACAGAGGAAGCAAGGTTTTGGCGCCTTCTTAAGAGAATTAGGGGCGAATCTTTCTACTGCTAAGAAACTCGATTTGTTGCCATGGAAAAAAAATGAGTTGCCAGTGCCTCTAAACTTTGCAGATAAATTAATTCGAAAGGCGGGAGATCATGGTATTGCTTCTACGGTTTCAATGGCCAGAAAAGGTAATGGTTTGGAATCTGCTATGGGTTGGGCTTGGCTAGTTGTTCATGATAGGACTGAATCAGATGCATGGAGGTTCGATTCGTCTTCGCGGGACAAAGGGAGTGATTGGGTTCCAGCTCTAAAGATGCTATGGGATTCTGCAGAAAAAATATTACTGAAGAATCAAAAAGATGCTAGAGAGGATTACATCGTTGCTATGGAGAAACTCGCAGAAATCTCTGGAGCGGGTAAATTGTCTAAACCATAGACCAAAATTTCAGGGTAACACTATCCAAATTGCTACTGCTAGTAAAGAAGACCCCATGATTCTGTTAAGTAATTTAGCAGATTGAGGTGTAGAAAACAACTTTCTCAACTGTGTGCCAAATGCAGCCCATGACATCACTGCCGGGAGCCCAAAAATCAAATTGAGAAGAACAAGCATGGCCTTGGCAGCAAATGTTGCTCCGAATAGATGACCAAATTGAGTCATTAAAACTAAGAAATGTATCCATGCTTTTCCATTGACTATTTGAATTACAGAACCTGTTTTTATTCCTAGCCTAGAGCTCTCTTTTTCATCATCTGACAAAGGAGAAGATTTCCAAACTTTGTAACCCAAATAAGCAATATATCCTGCCCCTACATACGTTAATAAATCAAAAAAAGACTGATTTTTTTCTATGAATACTGTCGCGCCTCCAACAAACAATCCCAATGTAGACCAACCTATTGCCATGCCCATAATCAAAGGTAATGTATTTCGAAACCCATATTGTGAACCATGCGCAGCACAAAGGATATTATTTGGTCCCGGAGTAAAACACATTGGTACGATAAAAACTAACGCCGCAATTAGAAGATCGGAGTCCATTAGAATCACTTAAGCGCGGGACTCTAATAATTCAGATGCTGCAAGTAATGCTTGTTCGATATCATTCCAGATATCTTCCACATCTTCAATTCCAACGCTCATTCGAACAAAACCAGGAATTACTCCTGCTTCCATCCTAACATCTTCGGGTACGAACATGTGGCTTGAATTAAATGGGCACTCAACAAGACTTTCAACACCTCCAAGACTTGTTGCTTCTAATGTCATTTTCAGAGATTTCATGAACTTTAGGGCTGCTGCATCGCCGCCTTTCACCACATAAGCCAACATGCCATTTCCTTTTGGCATTATTTTCTTTGCTAATTCATAATCATCATAATCTGGTAAAGAAACGTGATTTACGCTGTGAATCATTTGGTGCTGAGAGAGCCTCTTTGCTAACTCGGCAGCATTTGACGTATGTATTGGCATTCTAGCATGTAAAGTCCTCATTCCCCTTTCTAACAGATAGCACATATGGGGGTCGGCCGCGCCACCAAAGTGTACTTTCTTAGGGAATATTTGTGCAACTAAATCTTTCTTACCTACGACAAATCCAGCAATTAAATCTGAATGCCCTCCTAAGTATTTAGTTCCTGAATGAATTATTAAATCGAAACCATGTTTCACAGGATTACATCCCCAAGGAGATGCGAATGTGTTATCTACGACGGAGATAAGATTGTGCTTTTTTGCTATTTTCGCCATTGCATCTAAATCACATACTTTCAGGACAGGATTAGATAATGTTTCGACATATATCATTTTGGTATTTTCTTGAATAGCGGCCTCATATGAAGACGGATCGCGCATATCTGCCATTGTAACTTCTATACCAAAACGAGGTAAATCATCTGTTAGTAGACCATAAGTCCCACCATATACATCAGAACTAGCAATTACGTGATCTCCGCTTGATAATAATCCGAGCAAGGTGGTAGAAACCGCTGCCATTCCACTAGCGAAAGTCTCTCCATCTTCTGCTCCTTCCATTGCAACTAATTTTGCAGCGACGGCTTCAGAATTTACACTAGATAATCTGGCATAGAGCATTGCATGTTGGGCGCCTGCAGCCCAACCAGCATATCTCTCATCTGTTAAGTGATAAGTAGATGAAAGGAAAACTGGGGTATTTACACCTCCACCTATTGGGTTTGTGCCTGAATGTACTGCTTTAGTTGCGAACTGTTTGTCGGTTTCATCACTTGCCATATATGTCGGAAGGGGTATTAATAAATCAACTAAACGGCGAATAATATTCCTAGTTGTCGAAAAAACGACGGGTGGATAAAGATTTACCGACTTTTTGACGAAAATATTAACAAAGTGAATTGATGTCGTCGATTTATGCCTTTTTCGAATTTAGACGCTAAAGATGCTGGGATTTTGAAAATGCTAAATCAAGATTCGAGAGCGACGACTCAAGCAATTGCTGACGCTTTGGATATGCCAAGGGTTACCGTACATGATCGAATTAGAAGATTACAAGAGAAGAATATAATTGATAAATTTACAGTAGAAGTGAATCGTAAAGAATTAGGGTGGCCGCTTCACGGTTTTATATTGGCTAATTGGGTTGGGCAGAGAGATGAAATTGATCGGCGTTTTGTCGCGGAAGAAATTTGTAAGATGCCTTTTGTTGTTGGGCTCCATATTGTCACAGGACAGTGGGATTTTATTGTCGAAGTAGTGGCAAAAGATATGGCTAATTTAGGAGATTCTATACTTGACCAATTATCAAATATTGAGGGAGTCGGGCATACACAAACATTGGTGTCATTTTACAGTTTTTCTGGAGCTGCTAAATCTTTGGGCTGACCTTTCTCAGGAATACTCCAAATAATACTAGTAATTTGCAAACATAATGCTACTATCGGCCCTATTAATATTGCAAATATTATCGTACCAATACCAAAAATTCCACCCAATTGCCAACCTATTAGTAGTGCTAAAATTTCTATTATTGTCCTAACTCTACCTATTGGTACTTTTGTAATTCTTTGAATCCCTGTCATCCAGCCATCTCTTGGACCGGGCCCTAGATTTGCGGTCAGATAAAATCCACTACCTATTCCAACTAAAATTGTCCCAATTAATACCTGTGATATCTGGAATATTTGGTCTTCAGGGTGGGGAAGAATAGGTTCCATTACATCTATTGCTACAGCAATTAAAATTGCATTTAATATAGTTCCAACACCTGGTTTTTCTTTGAGAGGTATCCATAAAAATAAAACTACAACGCTAACGATAAAGGTTGCTTGGCCTATTGTACAGCCTAATTGATTAGAAATGCCTTGCGCCAATACTGTCCAAGGCGCGACTCCAAGTCCAGCAGCTATAATTATGGCATCGCCTGTTCCAAATATCCACAAACCTATTATCAAAATTACTAAAGTTTTTAATTTTGGACGCGTAGACATTGGGTTGTCGGAACTCCAAGTGGTCATTGGAACTTTTTTCGCAAATTTAAACAAAAATTACTCACCTTTCACCCAATCAGAATACTCTTTTGTAGATTCGGTCGGCCAACACAATATTTTGGGAAGATCATAAGAATGTTCAGACTTAATTTTCAAAATTGCCTTCTCTTTTGATTCTGCGGTGGTGAATAATTGAATTTTCCATTCTGGGTTACTCTGTATTTTGCCTTCCCATCGATAAATTGAGGTTATCCTTTCTATGTTTACACATGATACTAACCCTGTGTCGATTATTGATTGGCTCCAATGGCCGATTTCTGCTTCGTTTAACTCGCCGGATAGTGTTGTTTCAACAACGTACACTGTATCTATCATAGTATATCGTAAGCCGCTTTCTAATATAGCCTATAGCATATATTCAATTCCTGTGTATGCTTCCGAAGTTACGGCGAGAAGATGGACGAATGGAAAAAACCTATTGATTCGGGGAAAATTCCTGAGTCAGGGGCGCATTTTGACGTGATCGTTGTTGGAGGGGGTCCCGGCGGGTCTGCTGCTGCTGCTTACAATGCTTTGAATGGTTGTAAGGTTCTTCTAATCGAGAAAGAAATATGGCCAAGAGATAAAATCTGTGGTGACGCAGTTGGCGGAAAATCTCTTTCTCATGTCAAAGAATTGGGGGTTTTGGATATGATTGAGTCGACCCCTCACTATGTTGTCGATTCTATAGTATTCGGCAGTGCAAACGGAGCCGAAGTACGTGTCATGCTTCCCGAAGAAGCATATGAAAAAATGGGGTTGCAATCTGGTTATTCTTTACCAAGAATGCAATTTGATTATATGATGTTCAAGAGAGCGCAAGAAATCGTCAGAGAAAACGGCGGCGCGGTGATTCAAGGATTTTCTGTCAACGAAATAAAAGTAGAAAAAACCGAAAATAGCCATAAAATTACTGGAATTACTGGAAACATTGGAGGTGCAAGGTCAGGCAATGAAAACATGTCTTTCACTTCTGCTATTACTATAGGCGCGGGAGGTTATAATTGCCCTGTTTCTCGGGTAATTACTGAATTACATGGTGAAGACCATAGAGATGATGATCATTTCTGCGGAGGATATCGCGAATATTGGGACGATGTAGAAGGTTTAGGTGGAGAAAAAGGAGCTATTGAAATACATTTCATAGACGAAGTTTTACCTGGATACTTTTGGTTATTCCCAGTACAAGGAAATAGAGTTAATGTTGGAATTGGCATGTTAATTTCTGAACATAGAAAATTAAAAGGAGACAAAAAGAAATCCTTAAAGAAAATACAAAAATGGGTAATCAATGAACATCCTAGATTTAAAGAAAGATTTGCTAATTCGACTTTGGTTCCGGGGTCGGAAAAAGGATGGCAGTTACCTTTCGGCTCTCCGAGGAAAAATCCGTCGCCTCTCTATCAACCTAGAAGAACTGCTATGGCGGGAGCAATGTGTGTAGGGGATGCTGCGAGTTTAGTGGACCCATTCAGTGGAGAAGGGATCGGGAACGCTTTACTGTCAGCAAAATTAACTGCATCACATTTTGATAAAGATCTTCATAAAGAGGGTTTTACTGAAGATGCCGGTACCGAATATATGGTCGCATTATGGGCGGCTTTGGGCTCAGAATTAACAAATTCAAAGACATTGCAAAAAGTTATGAAATGGAAACTTTTGACTAATTGGTTCGTTAAGAAAGCATCGAAGAAAGAGGAGATTGGGAAGATGATGTCTGAAATGATTGCTAGTAAAGAAAGTCAGACAAAATTATGGAGCCCGTGGTTTTTGATGAGGACATTATTACTTCCTTAGGGGTTTTATTTTATGCGAACTTTAACTTCAGATTTAGAGCATATAGAAGCAATTTTTCTTGATTTAGATGGGACCATATATATGGGAGATAATTTGATAGAGGGCGCTATTGATTTTTTAAATCGTATAGAAGATAGGGGGATAAAAAGATACTTTTTATCTAATAATTCAAGTAAATCGGTCAATCAATATTTGACAAAATTAGAAAAAATGGGAATACCGGCCAGTAAGGAGGAGGTATTACTTTCAACACATGATCTATTGTCCTGGCTAAAATCAGAAAATGTCTCAGAAACATACCTCGTTGGAACAGAAGGAATGAGGATGATGTTGGAAGAGGTCGGAATAAATACGGACTCAGAAGACCCCCAATTTGTAGTATTGGGATATGATACAGAAATAACTTATGAAAAGTTAACTAAAGGCTCTATTTTTCTACACAAAGGAGTGCCTTTGGTGGTCAGTCACCCAGATATGGTTTGCCCCTCTCCTGATGGGGGTTTGCCCGATACTGGGGCTTACATGGCATTGTTCGAAGCAACGACTGGGGTTGTGCCTACGCACATATGTGGAAAGCCTAATCCTGGAATGATTTTACATAAAATCAATGAATTGGGCTTAGAGGTAGGCGCTTGTGCAATGGTCGGAGATAGATTGTATACCGATATGGAAATGGCAGACCGTGCTGGAGTCCATGGGATCTTGGTTCTATCCGGAGAAGCAACAAGAGATGATGCTGAAAAGGCACCTCAGCAACCAAGTTTGATTATTGATTCTGTATCGTCTTTATGTTAACCGATTGTTGTTATAATCAGTCATCCCAGTTGTTTTAATATCAAAAGTAATTCGGGCCGCTATGGAAGGAACTACTGATCCCTCTGTTTTACAAGATAGATTATACTACAAAATTGGTGGTTTTGTTTATGATAATGCTAAAGTTGTACTAATTGCTACTTTACTCTTAGGAGTTGGGCTGGCTGGGTTGATCACTTTGGAGCCTAAATATATCGAAGGGTTCGGGGAAGGCGATCTGGAATCTGTTCATGGATGGGATGCTATTGCAACCGGTTTTTCTGATGAAAATGAAAGCTCTTATGAGGTTTTTTATGTTCTCTTCCATCATCCAAGTGGGAACTCTAGTGACGCAGAAGTTAGAACGGCAATGGAAGAAACCGTTAGGGTTTTCCAAACCAATGAAGATGTTACAATAGATTACCCGTGGTTCACTAATGAGGCAAATAAATCGAATCTAATTAGTACAGTTGATGAATCTTGGTCTAGAATACGCGTACAAGTTAACTTAGATAGAGAAGATTCAAAAGTTTTGCTAAAGGAAACTATTGAGAATTTAGATTTACCAGAAGATGCGCCAGAAGGAATGGAAAAATGGGTTACTGGGAATTTGGCTATTGATGTTGTATTCGACTTAACCCTCGAAGAAGAATTAATCAAAGCTGAATTGATTTCTGCACCCCTTACCTTACTTATCTTACTACTCGTGTTTGGCAGTCTTGTTGCGGCTGGTTTACCTGTTCTAACCGGCATCTACACGGTAATTGCGGCTGTGGGAATTGTTACGGGCCTGACATATATTTTCGATGATATCACGATTTATGCAAATAATATTGTATCATTATTAGGTATTGGGTTGAGCGTAGATTATTCATTATTCATAGTTAATCGATTCAGGGAGGAGTTACGCAGAGGAAGAGACCATAGAACGGCAATTGCAATGACTAGTGCAACTGCGGGTAGAGCTATTTTCTTCTCTGCAATGACTGTGATGGTTGGATTAATGGGTATGTTGTTTTTCGAAAACACTGGTTTACCTTCGCTGGGTTGGGGAGGTATATGTGCCGCACTTGTTGCTTTGGTTTCATCAGTAGTTCTTTTACCGGCGATATTATCCTTATTAGGAGATAGAATAAATTCATTGAAAGTTCCTTTCTCAATGACTGATACTAACAAAGATGATGGTTTTTGGTCGTGGATTGCTGAGGGCGTAATGAAACGTCCTTTGTCAGTACTGGTCCCTGCAGTAATGATTTTACTAATCGCTGGTTCTCCTTTTCTTCAAGCGGATTGGGGCATAACCACATACAAGGCTTTGAGTCCGGATGATGAGTCGAGAAATGGTTTAGAACTGACTGATGTTTATTGGCCAGAAAATACTGGGAATACTGCTCAAATTGTTTTTGAAATTGAAGAAAATGTCGATCCTTTCTCAGAAGAACATATTCGTAACTTATACAATTTTTCAAAAGAAATTATGACTATCGAACATACTAGTTATGTATACACATATGCGCATTTTGATTCGTCGATGAGTCAGGATGAGGTGATTGCGTTTTGGGATCATTCTGATGACGGAAATTTGTCTTCTGAAGACACATATGTTCTGGATTTACAGAGAAAATACCACATTGAAAGTTCTGTAGGAGATAACGTAATTTTGGTAATAGTTGGCATAGAAGGGGAACAATCCAGTGAAGATTCTAGAAATGTTGTAAACAGTATTCGGGCTCTTGAAAGTAAGAATAACCAATTCGGTAACCAGAGCACTGTTAATGTGGCCGGCATTGCAGCGTATAATCAAGATATTTTGGATGCGGTTGCTGAGAATATGCCAATTGCTTTGGCGTTTATTCTGATTTCGAGCTATATCCTTATCTTCTTACAAGTTAGGTCGGTGGTTTTACCACTAAAGGCGCTAGTAATGAATGTATTATCCGTCAGTGCTTCGTTCGGAGTATTAGTATGGATTTTCCAAGAAGGTAATGGGGCAGAATTACTAAATTTCACACCTCAACCTATTGATCCCACTACTCCTGTAATGATTTTTGCAATTTTATTTGGATTGAGTATGGATTATGAAGTTTTGATGTTGTCAAGAATCCATGAAGAGTGGGAGCGAACCAAGGATAATACAAAGGCAGTAGCAGTCGGATTGCAAAAGAGTGGGAGAATAATTACGTCCGCGGCTCTAGTTATGATAACTGTGTTTTCTGCATTCGGTATTTCTTCAGTTGTCCTGATGAAACAATTCGGTTTTATGCTTGCATTGGGCGTTGCCGTTGATGCTAGTATAGTCAGAGCATTAGTCGTCCCTTCTACAATGAGATTGATGGGCGACATAAATTGGTGGGCTCCAAGTTGGCTATCAAAAAATGAGTCTGATGAGGAAGAATAATTCGTTAAGTCGAAGTGTGTGGACTTGGGCGGGTTTGTATGAATGACGGGTGTGTTGTTGTAACTGGCGCTAGTGGATACATCGGGAGCCATATTGTAGCAAATCTTTTATTAAAGGGAAAAAAAGTTAGAGCGACAGTTAGAGATTCGCAAGATAGTGAGCGAGTTGGGCACTTGAAAGAAATGAAAATTTCAGAGAATGGTTCGTTAGAAATAGTGGAAATGGATCTTTTTGATCGAGATAGTGTGGACTTAGCAATAAGTGGAGCTACAGATGTAATTCATACTGCTGCGGTAGTGATTGTGAGGTCAAGAAATCCTCAGGAAAAAATTGTTGATCCAAGTGTAATTGGTACAAGAAATATTATTTCTGCAATTGAAAAGAGTGGCACTGTTGAAAGATTCGTTCACACATCTTCAACTGCGGCAATTCGTCCAGAAGAATGGAAAAATGGTGAGGTCTTAACTACAGAAACATTTGCCAAAGATGCCACTTTAGAACAGAATCCATACGGATTGGCAAAATATAGTGCTGAAATGGTTGTTAGAGATTGGCATAAACAAAAGAATGATTTGAAAAAACCAAGGATGGTTACTATTCATCCTTGTATGGTTTTTGGTCCGCCTCTTTCACCGAGACATCTGAGAGGATCTCTTTCAATCATTATGATGTTAGTCAACAGAGAGTTGCCAGTATTATTACCTATGCAAATCAGCATAGTTGACGTTAGAGATGTTGCTGAAGCTCATGTAAGGGCGTTGACTATGGGAGAAGACGGAGGGAGATATCTGACGGTTGCTGGTGAGATGATGTGGAGCGATATTTCCAAAATTCTAAAAAGAGAATTTCCTGAAAGAAAATGGCCCTTCAGGCAACTATCTTACTACTTTGCACTGATAGTGTGTGCATTTCATCCCAGAGTGAGTGTTTCATGGGCAAAAAGACATTTGAAAAATAAATTATATTGGGACGCTACTCCTGCTGAAAAGGATCTGAAAATGGAATGGAAATCTATTGATGAAACATTGGTTGATACGATTCCAAATATTATAAACAATAATTGGGATAAATAATTGCACACTAATACTGTTTATGTTTTATGCTATTGTGAAATCGGGAACATATGCGCACTCTTACTCAGAAGAGGGGTTTGGTGGGATTGAACCAAAAATCCGTAGTAGGTATGCGACTAAATGCACTACTAATGGTAGTACTAATCGCTTCCATGACGGGCTCTATTGCTTATGCTAGCAACAGTATTCAGCCCGATACTTCAAAAATGAGTAATGAATTAGTTTCTGAATTGGAATCGGTGGACGAAATAGAGGTAATTATTCAGTTCACTAGTGAGCAAGATAGTTCGGTTTGGCGGTCTCTAGAAACCATGGGTATCGAAATGATTTCCGAAATGTCTGTCCTAAATGGTGGCCTAATCGTTGGAAAGGCAATAGATATCTCTCGACTTTCTACATTTTCAATAGTACAACATATGGAGCTTAACGTCCCCATTGAACACTTTTATCTACCAGGGGACCAAAATGATACTGAAGCCATGATGCACGAAACTGTAAGGTGGGTAAATGCTAGCTTGGCATGGCATCGTGCAATAATTGGAACCGATGGAGTCCTCAAAACAGAACCCGACTTATCCCTGAAAGAGTATGATGGCGAAGGCGCCACCGCAGTAGATCTTGATACTGGGATTGATGGTGAACATCCAGACTTTGATTGTGGAGAACCATGGACGGGAGAGAAACTAATCTGGTCTGCTAAATGGACTGGACTCGCATGGATAGATGCTCCTAATTGTAATTCAGACACATCCAGCGGGCATGGGACTCACGTTGGTGGAACTATAGCAGGAAATGGTGACGCATCAGGCGGTAGAAGACTGGGGACCGCAAAAGGTGCAACGATAGTTGCGCTTGGGACCGGAGATGGAGCTTCCATCTTTGCAGCGGTGGAAGGGCTTGAATGGACTTACCAACATAGTAGGCCGGGATTGAATGACTTCAATATCCGAGTAGTGTCCAATTCTTGGGGTACTAATGGAGATTACAACCCCTCCAATGCAGTAACACTGCTTACAGATATGTTGACTTACGAAAATGATGTTGCTGTGATTTTCGCTGCTTCGAATAGCGGAGGGAGCGGTGAAGAATCAGAAAGTGATTTGCGAACCAATGTATACGCGAACACGCCTTCTGCAATATCTGTAGCTGCGCTCACTCACGATGGTAACGCTGTCACTTCTTTTTCAAGTAGAGGTTGGGATACCCAGCAACATACGTGGCCAGACATTGGTGCTCCCGGTAGAGATATTTGGGCGACCGCGCCAAGGGCGACTGCGATTGACGCCTCGACCAGAACTCAGGGAGATCTGTACTATATGGCAATATCAGGCACTAGCATGGCAACGCCACATATCGGAGGGATTGCAACACTCCTCCTAGCGGCCGCACCATCATTGGGTGCTGCTGATTATCAAATCGAAGATCACGATGAAGGCGAAAGCATGTATTTTGACCAACCTGCAAAGGGTTTGCAATTCGAAGATTGGGCGACTAGGAATGAATCAAGAGTACATGAAATTGAATTAATTTTAGAACTCACCTCACATTATGAAATGTTGAGAAACTCCTGTGAAGAGGGCAATGATGATGACAGTTGTGACAATATTCCAGAGGATTGTTATCTCTCAGAAAATACAGATAGGTGTCACGATTGGAGGGTCGGGCATGGGCTCGTCGATACAGACAGAGCTTTGGCACTTGCAAGAACTCTTCAGGTTATGCGGGATCCTGATGAAGACGGATTCTTAGATTATCCAGAAGCCACAGTTTGGGACGCTTACGAACATTATGAAGGAATCATGGATACAAGAGGCTTGCATCTCAGTACCGATCAACTCAGGCATGCTTGGAAAGGAGAGTGGAGTCATTTCAATAACGGCCCTACTAGTACTTTCGGCACATATTCCACCGATGATAGACACTACGTTTGGGTTCCAAACGGAACTTACGAAATGCAAATTGCATTCAGTTCTCTTGATTGGGATACCGATACAGCACAAATAGCTCAAATTAGACCAAATGTTGATCTTGCCTCTGATGGAAATGATGATGCACAAGGACAGGGGACTCTAGTTGGTGATACGATTTACATCGTATTGGATATCCAACCGGAGCATTGGAATGCATGGACTGAATTCGATGTGACGGGTACAGCAATATCTCTTCCAGTCACAGGAGTCTTAACGGGTTCAGAATTTATGGAGCCGCGAGTGCCTTACACATTTGACGTTCTTCTGACACTCGATGTTAGCAAAGAGTGGACGTTTGAAGTACCATTGCGATTCGATGGATACTCAGACTTGGACCCAGCTCCCCCTTCTGATTTCTACGAGGAAGATTCATCATTTGACTTGATAATGGTCAGGCCGATTTACGATGAAAGTAAGATTCCTGCATTTAACGCTGATAATTCCCCAATAATTAAAAAATCATCTAACTCAATTTTTATGGCTGGATTTTTACTTTCGTCTCTTCTCATTATTGTGGTAGCTGCTACTATATGGCTGCGGAATAAATCTGATGACGTCTTAGACGCTGTAATTGAAAATGAAGATTGAAAAAAATATCAAATTCCTGTTTCTTACTGATTCTAATATACCGTTATTCTGATGTATGAGGTGTACTGACGGTTGTTCATGCGTGCTATAGCCGGCTGTATGATATTACTTTTTTTGGCACCGATGATTTCTGGTTGTTTTGCCGGCGATACCGTTGAAGAAATTAAGGAGAACAGTCCTTTTGATGATCTCTGCCCAAATGGCATTGCTAACAATACGTGGTATCACTATCCCGGAGCTATCGATGCCTTAACCGCCCCTCATATAGTAAATGGAACTTCAATTCTACAAGGTGAAAATATTCCTGTATGTACAGAAGGGACATATTATGGAATTGGGTTCTCAACTTTTGAACCTACTATTGGGATTACGTCTCAGGATAACATCTACATGACTAGTTGGGGTAATGGAGCCGCTGGCGCGACTGCAATTATTCAGTGTAGCGACCTTTTTGAGATGACTAATGTTTCCGAATATTCATGCCAAGATGTTTACAGTCCTACTTTAATTCCCGTTGGAAATTCTAATGACCCTTATGTTTACGTAGATCCTTGGACTGATCGAATAATGAAATTCGATATGCACGCCCTCATGGGAATGACTGTTGAAACTTCAGACGACGAGGGAGAAACTTGGTCTCCTTTACCAACTGGTGCTTCGGGCACTTCAATTCAAGATCATCAAACAATTGCTTCTTCTCCTTATCCTGCACCTTTACATCCAACAACTTGGGTATTTTGTATCAATGGAAACTGGCAGTCGCCACTGTGTTCTTCGAGTTTTGACGGGGGATTAACTTGGACGCAGCAGGTTCCTGGTGCTCCGGCGAATTGTAACAGTGGGGGTTTGACTGGTCATATGGTAGGAGCGAATGATGGTAATTTCTATAGAGGAAATCCTAGTTGTGATGGAGAAGGATATTCGATTTACAGGTCTACTAACGGTGGTCTGACCTGGACTGAGCACGAACTCCCCACTGATGATACCGGTACAGCTGCTACTTGGAATGCGGAAGAAGCACAAATCTATCCTGATGAAGAAAATAATCTACATGCCATGTGGATGGGTGTAGACGATTTGCCATATTATTCATACTCTTTAGATCAAGGAGATTCTTGGAGCGGGCCGATGATGATAGCTCCTCCGGGCCTGAATGGAACCGGTTTTCCTGCTGTCGCTGCAGGAGATAGTGGCCGTGTTGCCTTTGCATATCTTGGAGACACCGGAGGAGATACTTGGAATGGCTATATTTCTGTTATGACCGATTCGTTTAGTGACACGCCTCTAATCACCACCGTTCAAGTGAATAACTTTGGTGACCCTTTGAGTTTAGAGCCCGGTTGTGGATACAATAGATGTGGAGGCTTTGGTGATTTCATAGATATTCTAGTCGACAGTTATGGAAGACCCTGGTTCGGCCTTTCTCATAACATTGGAAATGGTATTACCGACGAGGGGATATATGGGACTATGATGCTTGGTCCAAGCCTCAGGGGTTCGACTGTTCCTCTGAATCCTTTACCAGAAGGTGGATTTCCCACTTTGGCTTGAGCTCAGAACTCCGTGGACCAAATTTCAATACCTTGTATGATGAATCCTGCTGCAAATATCAGCATCGCAATTCCACATAATGATAATGCATTTTTATACATTTTAACTGAAATATTGCCTCGAGTTTTGTCAAAAATATACGCTATGAAGGTCTTGACTAATATTATTGAAATTAAGAATGATAGAGCGTATGCAATAGGGGCTAATGGTTCTTCCTTAGCAGCAGTTGCCATCAAAGGCCCGCCAATCAAAAACCAAAATACATACACGTTCGGGTTCAATAGATTTGTCAGAAGTCCTCTTTGAAATGCCCCTTTAGCGTCTATAAGTAATTCATCACTAACTGGAGGCTGTATTGAAAAACAGTCTATTCCCATCTTTATCAGGAATATCCCCCCTATTATTGAAATTGTAAAAAGAGCGAATGGTTGAGTAGCGAACCAACCTGCTGCAAATAGGCTGATGATTACTAATGGACCATCTGTAAAGATTGGTGCTGCTGCCGTCCAAGCACCTGCTCTAAGGCCACCAGAAAGAGTCTCCTTGATCACCATGGTAAGAAGAGGTCCTGGCTTGATCCCTTCTACGATACCCAAGGTCACACCGGCCAATGTTAATGCCAATATTAAGTCAGTTTCCATGCTACCCTCATCTATTTGATGCTACTAGTTTTGCAAGAAGTTTTAGTATTTCCAAATATAACCAAATTAATGTGACTAATAATCCAAAGGCTGCTCGCCATTCCAACTGTTTTGGTGCGCCTCTTTCGACGCCTCTTTCGATAAAATCAAAATCTGCAACTAAACATAATGAGGCGATTCCTACGACGAATACAGAAAATGCAATACCAACAGCTCCGTTACCGTGTATGAGAGGGACTTCAAAACCTACAAAAGAGCCTATAAATGAAACAAGATATATTAGCAAAATTGCAACCATAGAAGAAGTTACTGCGATTTGCATGTTCTTATTCCAAGAAATTAAGCCCGCGCGATATATGGAAAGCATAACGCCTAGAATTAAGAAAGTCAATACCGCTGCTACGATTCCTAAACCGGGGGCGTTGTATTGGTACTCGATTATCCAAGTTATGCCTCCAAGAAATAAACCCTGACATGCTGCATACGTACAAATTAATATTGGGTTCATTGAACCGGAAAATATTATTATCAGTGCAACTACAAATCCAACTATAGCACCTAATAATGATAAGAATAGAGAGATAGGAACTGTGAGATAAACTGCAATTGCAGTAAGTGTGACGATTGTTAATAATAAGGCTGTTTTATCCACTACGCCGTTCATTGACATCAAATTTGATTCGCTATCTTCCCACCAAGAGACTTCTTTGTAAGCACTTTTTTCAAAAGTTAAGTCATTTAGTGCGGGGTTCCCTGAACGGTACATGATTCAACCTCAAAGGGTAGTCATACTCAAATCTTAGCCCTACAAATACTAGTTTAGTAGTTCCTTAAGGTGTAATCCCGTGTAACTGCCCTTCACCTTGATTATTTTTTCAGGGGGGCCTTCTGCCACTATTAGTCCGCCTAATTCTCCTCCTTCAGGCCCTAAATCAATGACCCAGTCCGCGCATTTAATGACGTCGAGATGATGCTCTATTACTATCACTGTGTGTCCATTTCGGCGTAGACGAAGGAGGACCTCTGTCAGTTGGTGGACATCGAATAATGAAAGCCCTGTTGTCGGTTCATCTAGAATATAAACAGTGTGGCTTCTGGTGGGGCGGTGTAATTCTGATGCCAGTTTTACTCGTTGGGCTTCTCCACCTGATAGCGTTGTCGCTGGTTGCCCTAATCGAACATAACCCAAGCCTACATCCTTCAAAGTAGTAAGAATTCTATGTAGAGATTTTTGGTTTTCAAAGAACAATACTGCTTCGGCTACTGACATCTCTAAGATTTCTTGGATTGTTTTTCCCTTCCACTCAACTTCTAGAGTTTCTCTTGTATATCGCTTACCTTTACAAACATCACAAGTCACCCATACATCAGGTAAAAAATTCATCTCTAATTTTATTGAGCCTGCGCCCTTACAGGATTCACATCGGCCACCTTTTACATTAAAAGAAAATTGACCTGGCATATATCCTCTTTCCTTTGCCATTATTGTTTCAGCAAATAAATTCCTAATATGTCCGAATGCCCCCGTGTAAGTCGCCGCATTCGAACGCGGGGTACGGCCAATTGGAGATTGATCTATGACAATTGTTTTGTCTATTTCTTCAAATCCTTCGATACTATCATGCCGCCCAGGAGATGCATCGGTACCATGTATTTCACGAAGTAGAGTAGGGGCCAATGTAGAGGCGATTAACGAGGATTTTCCTGAACCTGAAACGCCTGTGATTGCTACTACACAACCAAGAGGAATTGAGACATCTATGTTTTGTAAATTGTTTTCTCTGGCTCCACGGATATGTAACCATTTATTTTCTTCGGGTATTTTTCTATCGTCTGGAATTGGTATACTTTTCTTTCCAGACAAATAAGCCCCAGTTATACTTTCATTGTTAGATAATAGTTCATCTAATTCACCGCTAACTAATACTTTGCCGCCTTCCTTACCGGCGCCAGGTCCAATGTCTACAAGCCAATCAGCTTGTTTGAGAGTTGCCTCATCGTGTTCAACTACAAGTAAGGTGTTTCCTAAAGTTGTAAGTTCTCTGAGAGTTGCTAAAAGTCTGTCGTTATCTCTTGGGTGTAAACCTATACTGGGCTCATCTAAAACATACATTACTCCAGTTAATCTTGTACCAATCTGAGTGGCTAATCTAATCCTCTGAGATTCTCCTCCTGAAAGTGTACTTGCTCGACGGTCCAATGTCAAATAATCTAAACCTACTAATGCAAGGAACCTGAGTCGGGCCTCTATTTCTTTGATTATTTCCCTTCCAATAAATATTGAACGTTCAGAAAGTTGATTTGTCATTGTAATTATTTTGCTACTTGGTTTGTCTCGACCTAATTTTTCCCATGTATCATCTAAATCTCCAGCTCGCCAATATTGAACTACGGCTAGTGCTTCTAAAACACTGCAAGAAGATATTGCAGGTAATGATACGCCTCCGACTATTACTTTACTAACCGCACTATTTAATTTCTTACCTTTACAATCAGGACATGGTTCATCGTTCATAAAAGATGTCATCCTAGACCTTGTTCTATCAGATGAAGTTTCATTGTAAGTTCTGCGGATTCTATTGAATACACCTTCCCACGGCCTCATCATTTGATACGAGGATCCCTTTTCAGACGTGAATTCAAAGGAAATCATCGTGCCCCCCGAACCATAAAGTAAGATATCTTGTTCGTCATCGTTCAAATCTCCAAACTTCACATTAGAAGGGATGCCATAATGCTCGCAAACCTGCCTCATTTGACTCTTATACCACCCCGACATCATCGAAGATCTGAATGGACGAATGCATCCTTCTTCTACAGAAGCGGCTCTATCAATGACTAGATCTGGAGAAAATTCTCTTTGTACACCTAGTCCTTGACAATTTGGACACGCCCCCAGGGGATTATTGAAAGAAAATACTCTTGGCGACATTTCGGGTAAAAAGGCGCCGTGTTCGGGGCAAGCAAATTCTTCGGAATATGGAATTACTTGGCCTTTTTCTGTTTTTTCAGCCTGTTCGTTCCTACTGTCTTTACTCTTTGGCTTATCTAAACTCTCGATTGCAATGGTCCCACCACCTAAATGTAAGCCTGACTCTATTGCTTCTGTCAATCTTTGTCTATTTGCTCGATTAATTTTTAATCTATCAATTCTAACATCAACATCATGCCTTAGATTCTTTTCTAACTCCGGGGGGTTTTCAAAACTAGCCATACGGCCATTAATTTTACCTTCTAAGTATCCTTGTTCGACTAGTCCTTTAAATAAATCTACATGCGTTCCTTTTCGATTACGAATTGTAGGGCTCCAAATAGCGATCGCATGTTCTTCAAAACGCCACATTGCGTCATCCACTATTTCTTGTACGGTTCTTCTTGCTACTTCACGGCCGCAATCAGGGCAATGTGGAATTCCCACTCTTGCCCAAAGTAATCTCATATAATCCATAATTTCAGTTACTGTCGCAACGGTGGATCTAGGATTATGGCTACCTTGTTTCTGATCTATACTTATAGCGGGTGAAAGACCCTCTATCGAGTCGCAATCTGGTTTTTTCATCTGACCTAAAAATTGTCGAGCATATGAACTCAAACTTTCTACATATCTCCGTTGACCTTCCGCATACAGAGTATCGAATGCGAGGCTGGATTTACCCGAGCCTGAAACTCCTGAAATAACTACAAATTTTCCCCTAGGTATTTCTACGTCGATATCTTGAAGATTATGGGTCCTAGCTCCTTTGACTTCAATCCAGCCATGATTGGATGCTGATTTTTTCTTGTTGGAAACCATCTTCTACGCACCTCGGTATAGTATTCGAAATATTGACCACCCTTGAAGACATGTATTCTTTTTTCTTTCAATCAAACCAAAATGCTTCTATTATTTCGCCGATATTGGCATCGGAATCGGGGGGCAATAAAGTAACACCGTTATGCGCTACCATGCTGTGAATGTTCCCACTGCCTTGGTGAGTGAGTGTGGTTGCAATTAGGCCTTTTTCACTGTTAGAAATTTTTATCCTGCGCAGACAAAGTTTCTCTGGGGCACCTTTCACTTTATCCAACATTTTTACATGGACTTTTCTGCCCAAAGAGGGCTTTGAATTTTCATCTGCTTGAAAAGATGCCCTGAACCATGGGCAGACAATCATCAAGAATACTAAATGACTACTTACAGGATTCCCAGGTAAGCCGAATATTGGTGTTTTTTTCCAATTTCCAAAAATAGGAGGGCCCCCCGGCCTCATTTTTATACGCCAAAAATTAATTTCCCCTTCTAGTTCCATTATTTTTCTGACAATGTCAAAATCGCCCATTGAAACTCCTCCGCTGGTTATTATCAAATCGCAATTTTCTGCCGCTTGGTTTAATGATTCTCTTAATAAATCCAGAGAATCCACAACTGTGGGGTACCGGATTGGGATTCCTCCCATTTTTCTAACTAAATCGGCTATTCCAAAAGAATTAGATTCGTATATCTGCCAATCATTTATTTCGGACCCTGGTGGAATTAGTTCGTCTCCGGTACTAATTATTCCTACAACCGGTTTACGAAATACTGGAATACAATCATGTCCCATTGTAGCTGCAAGTGAAATCGAAAACGCATCCATAAAATGGCCCTTTGAAAGAATGAGTGCTCCTTCAGAAATATTTTCTCCTTTTGTACGAATATAATTTTCTCGCGCAAAGCCGGAAATTATTACTTCTTTACCATGTACTTCAGTGTCTTCAACCATAACTATTGCATTGGCTCCTTGAGGTATTGGTGCTCCTGTCATTATTTTACAGGCTTCTCCGGAACTAATTGGGGGCGGAGTATTTCCCCCTGCTTTACTAATACCTACGATAGATAAACTGATTTTTTTACCATCAGGAATATCTTCTTTCCTGACTGCCCAACCATCCATTGCTGAATTATCGAAGCGCGGATCATTAACTTTCGATACCAGAGGCGCGGCCAAAATTCTCCCATGAGAATCGTCTAAATGAATTGTCTCGGCGGATAGTTCTTTTTTCCTCTTTTGAACTAAAGAAATTGCTCTTTCAAGACTTATTCCTCTCTCCATAGGTATATCCAGAATGTCTAAGCACATGAATAATGTGTTTGAATCATTAATGGTGTTGTTCAAATATTATTATTAATTAGGACACATTGTGTTTACGGAATCCGATTTTTTGATTCTTCTAGCATTATTTCTTGTTGCATTACTATACTCGAGCGTTGGGCATGGCGGGGCTTCTGGGTATTTGGCAGTATTATCCTTAACTATTTATGGAGAATATGATAGTAGTTGGCTGAAACAACATGCTTGGTGCCTAAATTTAGTGGTTGCTAGTATAGCCTTTTATCACTACAGAAAAGCTGGTTTTCATGTTCCAAAACTCACACTACCATTTGTTATAGCAAGTATTCCATTTGCGATTATTGGAGGTTATATGAAGGTGGACGGAGCAATTTATGATACTCTCCTTTCTATTACCCTGATATTAGCGGCATACAAATTATTCCAAACTAAAGAAAATAACGATGAAGAAGGTATTGTCACTCCTAATTATTCAACAGCCATTCCAGTAGGTGGAGGGATCGGCCTAATGAGTGGTTTCATTGGAGTGGGTGGTGGAATTTTTCTCTCGCCTATAATTTTACTAAAGAAATGGGCGACGCCGAAAACTGCTGCTGCAACATCTGCTCTTTTTATATTACTAAATTCTATTTCCGGACTATTTGGTGCGAGTATTTCTGGTCAATTAAAAATTGATATTGAGGTCCTCTTACCATTTGTTTTTGCAGTATTAATTGGTGGTTATTTGGGTTCAAAATACGGCTCGGAAGTGGCTCGTCAACGTGGAATCAGATATTTACTAATATCTGTATTAGTTATAGCTTCAATGAGAAGAATTACTATGCTTCTTGCTTAAACTATATGCCAACCATATCAGAATGACCGCATTCAGGGTAAGCACAGATGACTTTGTAACGTTCTCTTTTAGGACGAGGAATTCTCATTGTCGAACCGCACATTGAACATTGATGAGTAACTATTTCCGGCTCGGTAGGAGTTGGGTCTTCGTAGTCTTCGAATGATTCTGCCATTGCTGTCCAGCCTATTTGATCAGTGTAAGTGTCTTCTTGATCTGTTATTTTCTTCTGTCTCAGTCCGAGTTTTGTGTTTATTTTTATTCTTCGGCGTTTCTTCTTCTTAGGGGCCGGTTTACCCTTCGGTTTTCCTTTGGGTTTACCCTTGGGTTTACCTTTTGCGGGAGCTGGTTTTTTCTTTTGAGGTTGGGGGGGTTTTGAAGGAGGTGGTGGGGCCTTTGTTGGAGGTGGTGGAGCCTTTGTTGGAGGTGGTGGAGCCTTTGTTGGAGGCATTTTGGGCTTTGCCGGAGGCGATCTAGGGGGCCTTTGTGGAGGCTTTGGTGGTGGTGGTGGAGCCTTATCTGCCATGACTATCCTCTATTGGCAAAGCGGGGGACTCTTTCAAAGAATCGGGGGCATGATATCCTTTTTGCAGTTCTATGCGGGGTATTTAATTAATGAAATACAGGGTATTGGATGTAATTTTTCTCTAGCACTCAATCCTTCCAGCTCTATAACAAACAAATTAGAAATGACTTCCCCCTCTAATTGTTCACATAATTTAGTACAGGCTTCAACCGTCCCTCCTGTTGCAAGAAGATCGTCAATAATTATTATTTTTTGGCCTTTTGAAATCGCATCATCATGCATTTCTAAAATATTAGAACCGTATTCCAGAGAATATTCTATTTGTATTTTAGACGATGGAAGCTTTCCTGGTTTTCTAACTGGAATAAATCCAATACCTAATTTAGCAGCTAATAATGAGCCGAAAATAAATCCACGAGATTCTGGCCCTAATATTAAATCGGGACTCCAATTATTGTCTTTTATAATCTCTGAAAACCTATCTGTAATATCTTTCAATAATTTTCCGTCTGAAAGAATTGGCGATATGTCTCGAAACATAATTCCATCTATTGGGAAATCTGGAATCGTTCTAATAGTGGATTTGAGTGTATGCTCTATTTTATTCGACATGCTAATCGCTCGGAAAAAAGAGAGGGGTCCCCGGATCAAAAGACCCGGGGCCCTTTTCGTTTTCAGACTCAGAGTCCGCCAATGAGCATTTCAAAGGTTGTCTCATCACCTGGGCCAAGGTAGAACATTATCATCAATAATGCAATCCCGCCTACTATCTTGTTGATTTCAGAGAAGCGTCCTGTTCCTGCCATCAGTGCACAGTATGAGATAAGACCCCATGCTATACCGTCTGCGATAGAGTATGTGAATGGCATCATTACCATTGTTATGAACGCAGGCAATGCCATTGTCTTGTCGTGCCAGTCGATATCTGCAGCTTGGCGCATCATCATTGCACCAACTACTACAAGCGCGCATCCCATTGCATATTGCGGGATTGCTTGGAATAATCCTGAAAGGAATAATCCTGAAAGCATTAGTACACCAACAGTTGCAGCCGTTAAACCTGTACGGCCACCCTCTTCAATTCCTGCTGCTGATTCGATATATGTCGTAGTAGTGCTCGTTCCGAACATTGCTCCAACAATTGTTGCTGCAGCGTCTGACATGAATGCTTCATCAGAGTTCATCAATTCGTCGTTCTCATCTACATATCCTGCTTGTCTACCAACTGAGTAAAGTGTTCCCGCGGTATCAAAAATATCAACGAATAAGAAAGTAATCATCACAAGAAGGAATTCCCCGAGAGGGACTCCGTCTCCGCCAACGTCTCCTATTGCCCCTGCAGCAGCACCGAATGTTTCAGATGGCCACTCTGGCATAGAGAATATATCAGCCATGGCTGGTGCTTCTGCTGTTCCATAACCCACTACTCCTGCTACGAAATCTCCATCAACCACACAATCATTTGCTGCTGCATCTATACAAAATTCAATGACGGGGTAGCTTTCGTTGTAAGGATCGCTTACACCAAGGCCCCAGCCGATAATTGAAACTCCTAGAATTCCGAAAATAATAGCTCCCTTGATTTCTCTAGCCATCATTACTGCAATAGCTAGTAATCCAATCATGGCCCAGAATGCGCCGTTTGTCATTGGATCCATTGCCGCTGTATCTGCTAAATTTACAAGCGTTGCATTATCGTGTGCTATCCAACCCATTTCACGGAGACCGATTATTGCGAGGAACATTCCTATTCCTGCACCGGTTGCTATCTTTAGATCGGTAGGGATTGCATTAATCATTGCAGTTCTTGCGCCGACTTGAGGTAGTGATAATATCATGAATATTACTCCTTCAACAAGTACTGCAGCCAGAGCTACTTCCCATGGGACTGCCATAGCCCAAGGCGCTGCGACAGTGAATGCAAAGTATGCATTTAATCCCATACCGGGCGCCATAGCGAAGGGCAATTTAGCCCAGAAAGCCATAGCCATACAACCTACAAATGCCGCTATTGCTGTAGCAAACAAGGCGTCCTCGAACGGGATTCCTGTCACTGATAGCATTGACGGGTTGACTAACAGGATGTAAGCCATTGTCAGGAAGGTGGATGCACCTGCCTTAATTTCAGTCTCGACAGTGCTTCCAGCCTCTGTCACTCCAAACATTTTATCTAATTGTTCCATTTTTCATTTCATCTCCTTTTCATTTCCCAGACACGGGGTCTAGATACTCTTCGATTATGCATAAGGCCTATGAATAGTTCGGAACCCTTGATTCAAGAATTAATATGGATTGGGGTGCCATTAACCGGTAAATGAATTTTAATTTCTTTCCCCATTTCGGAAAAAATAACATTTCTGCTATCTTCAGGTGCATGGAATAAAATCATGTCTTGGGGAGCGCATTGATTGGCAAAATTGCATAATTCACTATGTCCTGCGTGATTAGATAATTGAAATTGAGATATCTCTAAATCTATTTGAGTAACGTTACCAAATATACTTATTTTACCTTCATCGAGTAGTTTTCTCCCACCAGAATTTTCTGCCTGATAGCCCGTTATTAAAATTCCATTTGCTTGATCGGTTCTAAGGCGGTTCAGATACCAAAGAGCTGGCCCTCCATCCAACATTCCACTTGTAGTTACTATTACATCTGCTTGAAGGGCTTTTTTCCGATCTGATTTACTGGATACTTTTTTCGTCCATTTCCATACTTCTTCTAAGGTACTCGGATCACGAATATGTTGAGGGTTATCGAACCATTTTCTTGTCAACCTAGTTCCCATTCCGTCGTAATGTACATTCAATTCGGGCGCCTCCCGATGGAGAATTCTGAGAATGTCTTGACCTCTTCCTGATGCAAATGCAGGTACTAATGCTACTCCTCCTCTTCTGACTATATTCTTAACTGCAGTTACAAATTTACTTTCTTCTTCTTCTCTATTTGGATGGTTTTTGCCACCATATGTGGCTTCTAAACAAAGAATATCACATTCGATCGGTTTCGCCCCAATTGTGTTGGGACTATCTCTTGTATCAAGATCCCCCGACCATAATATTCTATGCGTTGGTGTTTCAATTTCAATCATACACGCCCCTGGCATATGTCCCGCACGATGAAGTCTACATTTCCATTTTCCAACATCAAACCATTCTTCATATTCATGAGTTACCCACGACTCCAATGCATACTCTAGATCTCTTTTATCCCAGGAAAGTGGGTATCCTTCAATCTTTGATACTTTGTAAGTATCTCTCCACATTATTTCTGAAACATCTGCTGTCAAGCTAGTCCCATGAAATCTAATATTATTGAATCGAGTTAACCAAGGGACCATGCCAATATGATCAATGTGGCTATGAGTGATTATAGCATCAGTCACAGGAGGACTTTGATCGGGGTATTTTGGAGGCCTTGTAGGAGCTAACCCATAATCTATCAGAAGTCTTGTTCCTGTATTATCTTCAATGATACATCCGACGTTACCAACTTCATTTCCTCCTCCAAGAAAATGGAAACGTATACCGTTATCTACAGGTTCTGATGGATATTTAGTAAATTGTCCAGGATTATACAGCACCATGACTCGGCGAACAGTACTATGATGATGAGTGTTTGGCGTCCAACCCCACTATTTCCATTGCAAACATATTCTATTCACCGCATAATTAAAAAATCAATCCCAATGTTTATTGTCTGCCTGTTGTATACTTAGATTGTCTATCAAAATCTATTACAAATTTAGTATTTTATTAAAATCTATTACAATATTCATCTTCCAGTGGAAACAAAGGGGTTGGCCTGTATCTAAAGACCACCAATTACTTCTGCTTCTGCCCAATCATCCCATATTAGAAATGAAATCCTTGTGTGATCTTGATTTGTTTCAATAACTAAAGTATCTCCTAGTGAAAGTAAACCATTATCATCATTATCATTAAAAGTTACAGACCCCATAGATGAGTCATCAAATTCAAAATATCCGAAACTCATTACTGCACTACCTAATTCCACACCATCAAAATAAACTTCTATAGATAAATCACTTAACATAACTTCATGACAAGAGCTTAACTCCATCAGAATACTGTAACCGAACTGATCAGAATTATCAGACCAATGACCCTCCGGTCTAACAAATGTCAGCGATTCAGAATCAATAACACCTCCCCAATCTGTCCCATCACCTGCAGGTGAAATTATTGAATTATAGAAAGACATCTCCCCCCCCCTCATCATAAGTAGTTGTTACTATGATGTAGGTATTACCAGAAACTAAATCCCAATGAATCGAAGACCCCCAATCATCACTACCATCTACTTCCCAATCATCTTGAGCAGCAATCACATTTTGTAGAGGCGCATCTGGATCAAAGACTTCCTCGTACAAATATAAGTAACCATCTTCTGTTTGTGAAGAATTAATGATGTATTTTCCACTCTCAGAAGCAACAAACTCATACGCATTATATCCTGTTGCACCCACATCACCTGCATTGAATGTATTCTCCATGTCAGGAGCATCACCGCCAGCAGCAGCTTCACCAGGGAATGCTAGTACGATGCCATCGTCAACAAACTCGTAACGAACTCTCTCAAACAGACCCCAACCAAAATCAATTTCAACCAGAGTTTCATTTGCAATCCATTCACCGTTAGGAAACTCACATGCATTTTCTACAGAATTCCAAGAACCTCCATATTCACTACATTCTTCTTGTGTGCTATCACGGTCGCCCATGTTCAAGAGCCCGGCACTCGTAAAATCTATGTAGAAACCTTCAGGACTATTCCAATTATTCTCAGATAGGGAAGCTTCTGAAGTAGGAACCGATTCAAAAGTTCCGTTCCACTCTATTAATTCCCCACACCAAACAGGTTTGGCCATTGCGTCCACTTCTTCTTGGACATCGTCATCGTTGTCTGGACCCAAGGGAGTACTGTCCTTAGCGAAGAAAGAATCTTGACAATCCCAGATAGCCTCTTCCTCTTCACCTTCTTCACCTTCTTCACCTTCTTCATCAGAATCTACGACCGAATATGCCACGAAAAGATGGCCATCAGAGTTTAATCCATATCTATTACAAATAGTTTCACCCCAGTCTTCATATTCTGAACACATGTATATGTTCGAAGCAGTGTTTTCAGAATTTTCGACGAACCATTCGCAAGTTTGTGTTAGTAAATCATAAGTTCCTCCATTATGCGAACATTCCTCTGAAGTAACATCTAGGAGATAGTAAGTCAATGATGAAGCCTGGTAATCTATCTCGATTACAACCTCCTTCAAATTACCATCTGTATCTTCAATATAAGTCACGATCCCCCATCGGGTGTCGAATAATGGTCCCGTGCTGGAAAAACTCTCATTATCCGGATCATCATCTACCAATTGTCCACAAAAGTAAGGAGAAACCATGTCTCCATACAGAGCCTCATTGACAGACTCCACACTATCGTCGTCGAGAGAGTCTAGATTGACAAATTGAACACGACATTCCCATATTTGAACATACACTGGTCCAATTTCTGTAACAACAGGGGGCTCCCAAAATATTTCTGCAGGGATTCTAAAATCTTCGGCCTCATCATCTGGAATATCTTTTGAAAAATCAGCACCCAAAGATAAATCGAAACAATAATCGAGACCCCATACCTCTTGACAAATAGTTAACGAAATCAATTCTGCAGAACCGGAAGAAAGTATGGCCGTAAGAAAACCGGAACTACTGGTAGTAGTAGCGGTTTGATAGATTGAAGGCCCACCATCCATTTGCACATTCCAATCGGACCCTTGAGGTATTTCAAGATTCAGAACGTTTTCATACAGACCAGTTAATGAATCTGCTTCTGCACCTGAAGGCATCTCGTCCGATGAAGGCTCAGCTAAATAATTAAAATCCCTCATGTATGTCATCGCCGATAGAAGTAATGAAAAATCGTCTGCATAATTTCTTTGCACAAAACACTCATCTTTCGTGACGGAGCAGATTTCGATTACGCCATCACCTTCTATAGATGCGTAAATCAATTCTTCGTTGAGAATATTGAGTACTGTAATCTCTCCATCCTTAGAGAATAATTCTATTTTAACATTCAAGTTAATTCCTTCGATGGCATGGTCCTTCTTCGCAATCAAGTGAAAATCCATATTCTCCCCATTTTTAAACGAATTCAGAGCATTCGAAATACCATCTAATGCTGAGTCTATTTGTTCTCCTGTTGCGGTAAATATACAAGTACCGTCGTTAATTTCTGCCAATGCATCATAATTTACGGCAGAGGGAGACGTACATCCTTCCCATACTTCAATCACAGCATATTCGCAGGAACGATCATTGGAGGTGGCATTTTCATCATAGTTCGAAGCCTCTTCATCTGTACATCCTTCAATAATTTCACTTTCCAGGCCAGTCAGTGAAAGACATCCTGGCAAAAGTAGTATTGAAAATATCAATAATGCGATAAACTTAGTTTCTTTCATGATTCTTAAGGCGCGGCACTGCCAATAAGTGTATTGCCTACATTCATCTTTAGGGGTAATGTTGAGAACTAAAGCCCCTTCTTCGAAAGTATGGCAAGACAGCCAGACGCGCTCTTTGTAGTGGACAATGATCGTTGTTTTGGCTGTGCCGCCTGTGTTTCTTTGTGTCCAGTAGACGCATTGATTCTTGATGATATTTTGGCTATAGTCGATGAACCTTCTTGCACCCATTGTAATTTTTGTATACCTCATTGTCCTGTACATGCTCTTTCAATAACTAAAATAAATCCTTGAGGCTCAATATGAAATTTCCAATAACTAGATCTATAGATTTAGAGGATAATAAAATTACTTGGGCGATAAATCCTGAGATATTAAGAATATACTCGTATTTATTTTTCTGGATAATTATAGGGTGTGGTTGGTATTTTACAAAACATCACTCAGATGTAGATTTTCATAATAACATATTAATCGATACATTTGGTTCAAATAGCATTTGCCTACTCTTTGACCACCCTCCCGGAAACTATGTTTTACCCTCCTTGTGGGCCATAAACTATCTTTTATTGATCTCTTATTCTCTTTCATGTTGGTTACGAGTCTATCATGAAAAGGCCTTGAACCACGTTGAAAACAATCGTTATATTTTTTTCACAACATGCACCATAATTGAAATATTTTCCTTCACCGTTTTTAGTACAATATTTGCCATAACTCCCGAAGAGAACGTAGCAATACACACCCTTCCGTTTACCTTCTTAATCATTGGATTATCCATATTGAGTGCAAAGAATTACATTTATTATCAGTTTGTCACACAGTTAACAGAAAAAGAAAAATTCCAATCAAAAATTATCACAAGCATTCATATTATAGCGAGTGTATTCAAAATCATATTCCAAATTTCTGCAATATTCCAACCTAATATAATCGATAACGAACTTATCTTATCTACAAATGAAATATTAAGTGTTGTATGGATATTAACTGCAGCTGTAATCCCAATTTATACTTCATGGAAATTAAAAGATCGCGCAGGGGATTTAGAATTTACAATATCTCCTAAGTTAACATCATTCTAATAAAATATTACAGCCACCCACACTTTGTGCAACCTACTGACATAGTAAATCAATCGAGAGAAATTCATGATTGGATAGTGGATAAAAGACGAATTATTCATCGTAATCCTGAATTAATGTATGAAGAATTTGAAACGAGTAAATTGGTACAAAAAACTCTCTCAGAATTAGATATCAAATTCCAGAAAGATATTGCAATAACGGGTGTAGTTGCCACATTAGGAGATGGCGACGGCCCTTGTGTTGCTTTGAGAGCAGATATGGACGCTTTACCAATTCATGAGGAAACAGATATTGATTTTAAGAGCGAAATAGACGGAAAAATGCATGCATGTGGTCACGATTGTCACACCGCTATGTTGTTAGGAGCAGCCCGTTTATTGAAACAAAATGAAGATAAAATAAAAGGGACGATAAAGTTAGTTTTCCAACCTGCTGAAGAAGGTGGTGCAGGAGGAAAAATGATGAGAGATGAAGGAATTTTAGAAAATCCGAAAGTTCAACAAATTTACGCATTGCATGTTGCAGGAACGATGCCCATGGGCACCTTAGCATCACGTGAAGGGACCCTCTTGGCAGCCACATCAACAGTCAAGATAGTTGTAAAAGGAAACGGAGGGCACGCCGCTGCACCGCATGAAACAATTGATCCTGTAGTTACGGGTTCGAAGATAGTAGTTGAACTTCAAACAATTATTTCTCGAGAACTAAACCCTTTAGACTCAGGAGTAATTAGTATTACAATGACTAAAGCAGGAAATGCTTCGAACGTCATTCCATCTACAATGGAACTTCAGGGAACGATACGTTCACTAACTCTTGAAGGCATAAATAAACTTCAAAAAAGAGTTAAAGAAGTAGCAGAAGCTATAGCAATTGCAAACCGCTGTGAGGCAGAAGTGATATTTCTAGGGAACGACTATCCTCCAACAATAAATGATGGAGATTGTTGGAAATTAGGAAAGACATCGGCAATGGAAATCCTTGGAGACGACAAAGTATCAGAAATGTCGCCTATTATGGGGGGCGAAGATTTCGCATATTATACTCAACAAATACCCGGCTGCTTCTCTTTCATTGGAGTAGGTAATCCCGAAATAAATGCCGTATATGATGTTCACCACCCTATGTTCAAAGTTGACGAAGAAGCCCTCTCATTAGGTACCGCAATACATGTGAATAATGCTCTAAAAGCTTTAGATTCATTAAGAGACGATTGATATGAAGATAGCGATTATAGGGTCTGGAATAGAAGTTTTTTGTTGTGGCCACCGCTTATTAGATTTAGATCCTAAGTTAGAATTACATATATTTGATGAAAAGGCAGAATCAGGTATGTTCGGAGAAGAACCAGGAATTATCAAAACTTGGCCAATAACCCCTATTACATGGTTTGGTAAAATGTATAGTCAAATGCCAACAGAAAAGTCATCCGCAGTAAGATATTCATGGTTTGTAAAATCTCTTTCTATAATGCTGGCCAAAAGAAATGCCACCTTTCATTTAAAATCCCGAGTAACAAAAATTGAAGAAAGTAATGTTCATTTTTCTGGAGCAGGAATTTCTGGAACAGGTAAACTAAAATTCACTAAAATCATTGACCTTAGAAATAAAAAAGATGAGAAGAAATGGTTTGGCATGATATCCAACGAAATTATTGAAGGAGCAATTCATGGAATCAGGCCAGATAATACTATTGAAACATGGTCAGATAAAGAAGAATTACAAGATAATTTTATTCAAATAATGAATTGGTACGGTAAAAATCCCAAATCATCAATCTCTGAAAGAGTTCAGTTGGGAATAGAGACTGCCGAATTATCAATAATTTAGTATAATTATTGTAAAATATTAGATGCTTAGTGTATTCACGATAGAATATGAGCGGAGTCGACAGTCAGACATTAGAGCATGTTTGTAACCCAAATGAAAACACCCGTCACGCCATACTGATAGACCCTGCAGATCAAACACCAGATACGGCGGCTAAAAGAGCAGTAGCAGCCGTAGCTGCTGGGAGTAAAATGATACTCGTAGGCGGCTCCAGTGATACAGACATGAAAAATGTGAATGAGACAGTAATTGCCATTCAAGAAGCACTTGAATTGGTTGCTTGGGCATCTTCACAGGATTCCGATTTAGATGAAAAAAATTGGAAAGTACCTGTAGTTCTTTTTCCACAGGGCGCTGCTGCATTGTCGCCCGCCGCAGATGCGATAACTTTCATGATGCTGATGAATAGCAAATCTCCCCGATTTTTAATTGAAGAACAAGTAGCGGGAGCCCTATACATCAAACAAGCGCAAATCGCACCACTTCCCATGGGGTACATTATTTGCGCCCCTGGTGGGAAAGCAGGGGAAGTAGGGATGGCAGACTTGATTCAGCCCGAAGATACCGAAAGAGTATCTGCTTATGCAGTAACCGCGGAATATTATGGATTCAAAATAATATATTTAGAGGCAGGTAGTGGGGCTGAAAACCCAGTATCTCCAGATCTAATAAAAGCAGCAAGAGAATCTTGCAATCTAACGATTGTAGTCGGTGGAGGGATAAGACAGGGAGAAACCGCCAAAATAGCCGCTGAATCAGGCGCTGATTGGATAATAACTGGTAACTTGACTGAATCATTTGATAATGCCGACGAACTCCAAAAAACTTTGACGGATTTTATTTCGAAAATGAATAGTTAAGAGTCCTTTAACGAAGAAATCAATCTATCGATTTGCGACTCCATATCGAGAATTAATATCATATGCTCTTCTTCTACCTTCAGAAGTCGCGCATTTTCTTTTTGTAATTCTTCTAGGCGAGAGTCTGAATTATCCGTACCATCAATTCTTCGAATTTTTTCATTTTCTAATTTCGCTTCCAATTGCCCACAGCGCATCTTCATAACTCTCAATTGTTCTTCAAGATCAGTTATGGAAGGGCCGTCGCCCTTTTCTAAATCCATTGAAGCTAATTCTAATTCAAGAGCACGCGTACGCTGCCTAGAATTAGCCAATTCTTGTTCTATACGTATCACTTCGTCCCAAACAGATATTACTTCTTGAACAAGCTTTTCATTTGGGAATTGCGCTAACCTTTCTTCCAAAGGAGAACCATCTTTCTCCGGTGATGAATCAAGATTTGAAGGGGAACTCATCAATAATCAACAAACATCGAGGCTAATACGTTCTTGAACCTTGAGTAAAAATCAACCCATTAGGCGTTGATATTTGTAGATTAACAAGTTTGCCGTTTTTCGTCGCGTTTATATCAAAGTCAAAGTTCGCCGCCGATATGAAGGTATATCGCGCAGCAGGATTCTTCCGTCAAGGAAAGACAAATCAAGACTTCACAATGGACTTAGTTGCACCTGATGAAGACGGTGCAAGAGAAAAAATAATGTCGAACTTTGGAAGTCGCCACGGAGCTAAGAGGCGTGAAATTACTATCCAATCTCTAGATACAATAGAGCCATCAGAATCAAGTGCGCCTGCTGTAGTATCTCATTTCAGAAACAACTGATATGGAAATTCGTTTTTTATACGATTTACTCAGATTTACCTAACTTTAGCACGTAACTCTGAAATGACATTGGCCTCAGGCCCACTTGTGCTGAAGAAAACTTTCATGCGCCAATACTGGCGTATTCAACAAAGTCAAACTCTTATCTCAATGGGATTTTGGATTACCACGCTCACATTACTCATGTGGCCATACGTTAAGTGGCGATTTGATTCAGATACAGAAATGCTAGCCATTCCTATGACTTATTGGGGCCTTGGAGCAATTGCATTTTCAGTCTTAGCCATTGTCCTAATAATGGGATGGACATATGATGTATTTCTAGGACTGTGGCGAGAACATCTGACTGTAGTCCAGGAAAGAAACCCATTTACAACATACAAAGTAAACGCACCGTTTGGTATGTTATTGGCCCAAACTAATACAATACTGCGTAAATTATCTGAAGAAGATGAAGACATAATCCGTCATTGTGATTTCGTAGATCGATGGCTTGAATGGAATTCCGAACAAGAAATATGGGCGAGAACCATGTCTTCTTGGAAAGAAATCGTCGGGGAAGAAGACCCATATTTATTCCACCTTAGTGAAGAATCTAGGAACAAATTAGAATCTGCCGCCGAAGAAATGCAAGATTTCTGAGTAACAGGGGGTATAAATTTTGGATTTAGAAAATATAGTACATATTGCTGAATTAGCGGGTGACGCAATTTTAGAAATATATAGTAAGCCAGAAACAATGAATATTCAGCATAAAGGCGACAATTCACCTTTGACTGCGGCCGATTTAGCGGCACATAACATAATTGTTAGAGAACTAAGAAAAATAGACAACACTCCAATTGTTTCAGAAGAAGGAAATGAAGGAGACCCAATGTCAAGCGATACTTGTTGGCTAGTGGACCCCCTAGACGGGACAAAAGAATTCATCAAAAGGAACGGAATGTTTACTGTGAACATTGCCCTAATGCATCGTAGGAAAAACAGATGGAATCCAATTTTTGGAGTCGTTCACGCGCCTGTAACAAAAACAACATGGTTCGGTGGCACCCTAAAACCTTCAGAAAGAAGAGGTTCTGATGGTTCTGGTTTAATGATGGTAAATCCATCCTCACCTCCTTCGCCAGTACGTCTTGTAGCCAGCGGAACACATCGAGGAGAGAAGGACGAAGAATTTGCTAAAACATTAGGGAATTACGATCTAGTAAGGATGGGTTCATCGTTGAAAGCGTGTATAGTTGCAGAAGGCTCAGCGGATCTTTATCCTCGATTTGGGCCTACTTCTTGTTGGGATATCGCCGCAGCTCACGCAGTGGTATCAGGCGCTGGAGGTATTATAGTGGGGCCAACCGGAAAAACATTAGATTATGACCTAGTAGAAAACGTCCTTAATCCTTATTTTCTTGTAGCAGCGGATGATAGATGGACTGAAGATTGGATATCTCAGCAATGACATTATAGTCATTAATCCTATTCAATGAAGGCTTTACAAGCCTCTTTTCAATAATGGCCTAAAACCCGTCGATGTGAAATAGCCCATATCTCACGCCACAGCCATGTCTCACCTCGACGCATTAGAGGCGGAAGCAATCCATATCATGAGAGAGGTGGTTGCTGAGGCAGAAAATCCAGTTATGTTATACTCAATTGGTAAGGACTCTTCAGTCATGCTTCATTTAGCGCGAAAAGCCTTCTATCCCGGCAAAATTCCATTTCCAATAATGCACATAGATACAATGTGGAAATTCTCAGAAATGATTGAATTTAGAGACAAAACTGCTAAAGAATTAGATCTCGATTTAATAGTTCATATCAATCCAATAGGGAAAGAAATGGGGATGAACCCATTCACACATGGTTCATCTAAGCATACAGATATGATGAAAACACAAGGCCTGAAACAGGCATTAGATAAATATGAATTTGATGTAGCATTTGGTGGTGCCAGAAGAGATGAAGAAAAATCAAGAGCCAAGGAAAGAATTTTTTCGTTTAGAACATCAAAACACCGATGGGACCCCAAGAATCAACGGCCAGAGTTATGGAATATTTTTAATTCGCGGAAGAACAAAGGAGAATCAATCAGAGTATTCCCTTTGTCTAATTGGACAGAGTTAGATATCTGGCAGTACATCCATTTAGAAAAAATACCAATAGTTCCACTATATCTTTCGAAAAAGAGGCCTGTTGTAGAAAGGGATGGAGTGCTAATACTCGTCGATGACGATAGGCTACCTCTAGAAGAGGGAGAAACTCCAATGATGAAAAGCGTTAGATTTCGAACATTAGGATGTTACCCTCTTTCGGGAGCAGTAGAATCTGAAGCCACAACATTGCCAAAAATAATTCAAGAAATGCTTCTCACCACAACGTCTGAAAGGCAAGGCAGAACTATCGATCATGATAGTAATGCATCTATGGAGAAAAAGAAACAAGAGGGGTATTTTTAATGTCTCATATCAGTAACTTAATCGCTACAGATATAGATTCTTATCTCAAATCGCACGAAGAAAAAAGTCTTTTGAGATTTATTACATGTGGTTCTGTAGATGATGGGAAATCAACACTAATTGGCCGAATGTTGTATGAATCTCATATGCTTTTTGATGATCAATTATCGTCTTTGAAAACAGATTCAAAGAAAATTGGAACACAAGGAGAAGAGATAGATTTCGCCTTACTAGTAGACGGTCTAGCAGCAGAAAGAGAGCAGGGCATAACAATAGATGTAGCATACAGATTCTTTTCAACAGATAAAAGAAAATACATTGTTGCAGATACACCCGGACACGAGGAATACACGCGCAATATGGCAACAGGAGCATCAACAGCCGATGTAGCAATTATATTGGTAGATGCCGAGCAAGGAGTTTTGACTCAAACACGCAGACATTCATTCATTGTCTCTATGGTCGGTGTCAAGAATGTATTATTAGCAATCAATAAATTAGATTTAGTTGAATATTCTCAACAAGTTTATGATGACATTGTCTCCGAATATCGAGAGTTTGCAGATAGTGCATTGAACTTAGAATCTATAACTCCAGTTCCAATATCCGCATTGATGGGAGATAATGTAGTAAACAAGAGTGAAAACACCCCTTGGTTTAACGGACAAACAATAATGCAATATCTTGAAACGGTAGAAGTATCTAATCAAAAAGCACTCCAATCATTTAGAATGCCAGTGCAATGGGTCAACAGGCCAAATTCAAAATTTAGAGGTTTTTCTGGATTAATTGCCAGTGGAGAGATAAATACAGGAGATGAAGTCAGAATACTTCCTGGAGGCAATACCTCACACATCAAGAGCATAGTCACATGGGAAGGAGAACTTCCTAAAGCAAAAGTAGGAAAGTCTGTGACAATAACTCTTGAAGACGAAATAGATGTGTCAAGAGGGGATATAATAGCTCTATCTAGTGATCCTTGCGGAGAGGCCGATCAGTTTCAAGCACGCATATTATGGATGAATAACGATGCAATGATGCCAGGTAGACAATATCTGTTAAAATCAAGTACACAATCTGCTACATTGACTTTAGGGAAATTAAAACATCGAATTGATGTAAATACTCTTGACCATCTACCTGCTAAAACATTAGAGCTTAATGAAATTGGAGTTTGTAATATATCTCTCGATAAGAGAATTGCTTTCGATTCTTATGATGATAACCAAACGATGGGGGGCTTCATTATCGTTGATCGACTATCAAATAATACAGTTGGCATGGGATTAATTGATTTCGCACTCCGTCGTTCAGAAAATATTCATTGGCAGAAAATGGATGTTTCACAAGATTCTCGCGCAGAACAAAAATCCCAGACTCCTCGGATAATATGGTTTACTGGATTATCAGGTTCAGGTAAATCATCTATTGCAAATATTTTAGAAAAGAAATTACAATCGTTAGGTAAGCACACAATAACTCTTGATGGAGATAACATACGTCATGGTTTGAATCGAGATTTAGGGTTTACTGAAGCAGATCGAGTCGAAAATATTAGAAGAGTCGGAGAAGTTGCAAAATTAATGCTCAATAGTGGATTAATTTGCATCACTTCCTTCATATCACCATTCGAATCTGAGCGTGCTATGGCGCGCTCATTAGTTTCTGAAAATGAATTTGTAGAAGTTTTTGTAGACACCCCTTTGTCTGTTTGTGAGGAAAGAGATGTCAAAGGATTGTATGCCAAGGCACGTTCCGGAGAAATACCAAATTTTACAGGAATATCATCTCCTTTTGAAGATCCAAAGAATCCTGAAATTAGAATAGACACTACAAAAATTTCTGCCGAAGAAGCGGCAAATCAGATTATTGAATTTATTACAAAGCAATAATATCTCTGCAAAACAACCTAATCGGAGATTCCGACGACTTCTTGACAGACGACAAACCCGCAAAGTCTGATGAGTGCAGTCGACCAAGCGGAGTTACAGCGTATTGCACAACAAGTTGACCTCAATCGTAAAAGAATGGAATCTATTGAACAACAAATGAAACGCCTCGAACAAATAAGATTGGAACAGATGCAAACAATAGAAACATTGTCTGCAATACCTTCTACCGGAGCCAAAGGCGCTATGATACCACTTGGCGCAGGTGTACAAATTGTAGCCGATATTCCCGCTGAAGCAGGTGCAGTAATTGACATCGGGAGCAGAGTTCAAGCTGAAAAGCCTAGAGAGGAAGCGATAACAATACTCCAAAAAAGAACAGAAGAAGTATTAGGAATAATGAATAAGATGAAATCTGAATTCGATTCAATAGAAGAAACAACAATTTCTTTAGCCAATATTTTCAACAATCAGATAGCAACTCTACAGGCAGATACTACCCCTGTTGAAACGGAGCCAATAATCTCTCAGAAAACACCTGAACCAGTCAAAACCCCACGTAAGAAAAGGAAACGTGGCACAGAATTAACTCTTGATGATTAGGTGGTATCATGGGATTATTTGATAGATTTAAGAGACAGGCCAAAGAAGCAGTCGATACAAATAAAATAACCATTCAAGAAGGAACGCCTGAAGCAGATAGAATCATTCAGCAAAGAGAAGAGTTACTCGCATCAATTCAAAAATCTAAAGATGAGAAAATACAAAACTTTGACAGTGAAGAATCAGAACCAGAAAAAGAGCAGTGGGACGATTTTTCAGAAGAAACCCCCACAAATCCATTTTCGAAAGAAAAAGATAAAAAATCTAGAAAAATAGCCCAAAAAGCAGAGAAAAAAGAACGTTTAAATTCAATAAAAACACCAGAAAATAAGCCAATAGATAGAATGAAAACAACTACTGGGAGGACATTAGTAGCTACCGTTAAAAATTTTGAAATGGATGTTTCAGTTGCAACCGTTAACAAAGGTGGCCAAATAATTCGAGGCGGCCCGGTTTTAGATGAAATTATATCTCAACTTGAAGAAGAGTTATTGCAATCAGATATGGGGCATTCTGCAGTTATGGAAGTAATCAATAGCCTCAAAATTAACCTAATAGGTTCGAGAATAGATACTCGTAAGGGTCTAGATAAAATTGTAGAAATGGTAGTCCGAAAATCTCTCCAAGATCTTCTTGAGGCAGGTTATTGGGACTTTGATAGAACAATTCAATCATTCGCAGTAGCGGATACGCCGGTTTCTATTATGATAGTCGGAGTAAACGGCACAGGAAAGACGACAACTACTGCAAAGATAGCTCACAGACTAACGGAGCAAGGTTACTCTGTAGTCTTAGCTGCCGCCGATACTTTCCGCGCCGGAGCAATAGATCAGCTCGCCGCTCATGCTGAAAGAATAGGAGTTAGATGTATCAAAAGTCAAAGAGGCGGAGATTCCGCAGCAATATCTAGAGATGCTATTGAAAGCGCCAAGGCCAAAGGTGATGATATAGTAATAATTGATACTGCAGGTCGGATGCAGAATAAAACTAATTTAATGGAAGAATTACGTAAAGTTCACAGAATAACTAAGCCAGACTTAGTAATATTTGTTGCAGATGCATTAGCTGGAAATGATGCAGTAACTCAAGCAAAAGAATTCCAGAGGATTTTAAATTTTGACGGGGTTGCTCTATGTAAACTCGATACAGATGCCAAAGGCGGCGCTGCACTTTCTATAGCACATGCAACGGGCAGACCAATCGTTCTAGCAGGAGTCGGGCAAGAATATGTTGACTTGATGGATTTCGACCCGGAATGGTTCTTAGATTCTATCTTAGATTGAACCTTATGACCGCGTCGTTCATGTATAATGCCCCTTGTGTGCGGTTTGAAATGTCCCGAGTTGCCCTAATCGTAGTGGCCAATTCTATCAACGAAGGAAGAATTCGAGACATAATGTCTCGTCGAGGTTGGGACGTCGAAATTTGTCATGATGGCGATAAAGCAGTAGATGAGTATGTCCGAATAGAACCCGATCTAGTTTTTCTTAGCTTAGATTTACCGACTATGAACGGACATGTCGTGGCCCTTGAAATGAGAGAGACGGACCCTTCGTCAAGAGTAGTTTTCGTTTCTAGTAAAGCGAGATTGTCCATGACTATGGATGCTGCATATTCTTCCGGTGCAGTTGCAACACTTGTAACTCCTATAACATTCGATAGTATTGAAAGAAAATGGGAAGAAATCAATTCCGACATACCAGAAGCCCCGGGACTTTCTGACTTAGACGCATTGTACCCAGATATAGAGGAACCAGAGCCAGAACTACCTCCATTACCCCCTCTTCCTTCATTGCCTCCTCCTTTAGTTATCGATCCAATAGTAGTAAAGCCCAAGGCAAAGAAAAGAAGTAAATTGAAGATATTAATACTCACAATATTGGTTATTAGTGGCGCTCTTGGCATTGCAAATTATCTAGATTATATTGATATTCAGGTATATCTAGATGAAGTTTCAAGACTCTTCGATTAATAGCGCCGGCACCGAATCAACAAACACACTCCCTTCAGGTGCGCTTGTTAAGACTTCAACTTTAACAGAAGAATCTTCCAATAGAGACTCATCATTGTTCTCTAGCCGGTAATTTAACCGCCACCTTTTCAAAATTTCTCTAGCAATTATTATTAGAGTAAGTAAAGAAATACATGCTGCTACAAACCAATAAATGACATCCAGAATTAATGACATTTATTGTCCTCGTTGAATTAAAGCATCCCAAGATGCTTCAGCATAGAGTTTTGCCGCAGCGCTCCTGTTTTCCGCCCTATGTATTCCCGAACCTACGATTATAATATCCGAACCAGACATAATACTATCATGTGGATTACCATATCGTTGCCCCATTTTTCCTGCGCCACTATCTAAATTAATTCCAGGTGTCCAAATCATTTGTGCATCTCCTACTAAGTTCCTAAGTTTGGCGACATCATCCGCGGAACTTCCGTTTCCAATATATCCCAAAACATGTGGAGACGCTTTACCGGTTGCAATCGTTTCGAGAGTGTATTCATTGTGTAGTAAATTTCCACGACTCGACATCTGAGCTAATAGTAGGATACCTCCAATTCTTTCAACATCCGCCCACCCTGCAGCGATTCCATCGACAATATCGGGCCCTGAAATTCTATGCGCCGTTACAATATGTGCCCAAGATCGAATGTCATGAATTCCAGCCATTTGCTGCTGAGAAATGTTTCCAATATCTGCAAATTTTCGATCTTCAAATAACAATAAATCATGTTCTTCTGCTAATTTTGTCAAAACTGACCATTCTTCAGGATTGAAGTCCTGTATTAAATCTACATGAGTCTTCAAAACAGTAACATAAGGCCCAACTTCTTTGATTAAATTAATTAATTCTGAAATAGATGCCATATCTGCTGCCAAACAAACTAAAGATTTCTTTTTGACTGCAATTTCCATTATCCGATGAGAGAGAGGATTTGCACAATTTTTCCAACGCATACCCCAGACTGCCTCAGGCTCCATCAGGCTAATCACACACTAGGGGTTTGTCAAGTCTTCGCCTAAAATGTTCTTTACAGGCCTACGGCCTACACCGCTTTGTTCATTGACGAGTTGCTACGGGGACAGTCTATAGGGTGCCGGAATATGGGGAGTCAGATGGAGATATATAATTTCGAAGTTACTACTCGTGACATAGAAGGATTGACTGATGCAAGGGGAGATTCAGTCAAATCGATGTTAGAGTCAGACTATGGAGTACAAGTAAATAATGTGAGAGTTATTTTAGGCTATCAAGTCAAATCAGATATGTCTTTAGAGCAAGCAACTAGGTCTATTTATGATTTATTTGCAGATCCTATTATTGAAGTTGGAAATTTAGAAAACTCTCTTCTTGACAACAAGAACTTATTTTCTGAGGCGCCACAAATTGCAATAAAAGTGGGATTTAAACCAGGAGTTACAGATAATGCGGGCCAAGCCGGATTAGATGGTCTAAGAACAATTTTTCCAGAAATATCATCTGCTTCACAAGTAGCTACAGCAATGACATACTTGTTCTGGGGAGTTCCCAGCGACATTTCTCCTAATTGGCTTTCTAGTAAACTACACAATCAAATGATTGAAAGATCTAGTATATCTGATAGCAAAGATTGTCAAAAATCAGTTTGGCCATCTTTGGATTTCCCTGAAAGGCCAAAGTTGACGCAAAAACCATCTGCAACAGTAAATCTTGAAGTCAGTGATGAGGAATTGATACAGATTAGTGAGAAAGGATTGTTGGCATTAAATCTCGAAGAAATGAAAGCAATTCAAGAGAATTATCGCGATCCAAAAGTACGTGCTGCGCGGGTTGAATTGGGATTGCCCGAGAAGGCACCTACAGATGCCGAATTAGAATGTCTTGCACAAACATGGTCTGAACATTGTTGTCACAAAATATTCGCATCAAAAATACATCATGTTGATTTTGAGACAGGTGAAGACGCGTACATAGATTCATTGTTCAAAACCCATATTATGAAACCGACATTAGACATTCAATCAGAAGTAAATTGGTTGCTTAGCATTTTTCACGATAATTCAGGAGTTATCGCTTGGAATGATGATTGGAGCCTTTGCATAAAAGCAGAGACACATAATTCACCCAGTGCATTAGATCCATTTGGTGGTGCAATGACTGGTATCGTAGGAGTTAACCGAGATATTCTAGGTACAGGACTGGGTGCAAGACCTATCGCTAATACAGACGTCTTTTGTTTCGGCCCACCAGATTATTCGGGTCATATTCCTGAGGGACTATTCCACCCCTCTCGTGTATTCAGGGGCGTACATGCTGGCGTTAGAGCAGGAGGAAACGAATCAGGTATTCCTACCGTCAATGGCTCAATCGTATTCGATGAAAGATATCTTGGGAAGCCTTTGGTATATTGTGGAACGGTTGGTATTATGCCGAGATTGTTACCTGATGGCCGAGAAAGTCACGAAAAAACTCCCCAGCCAGGTAATATAATTTACATGGTTGGAGGAAGAGTGGGTAGCGACGGGATTCATGGAGCAACCTTTTCTAGTCTTGAATTAACTGAAGACAGCCCTTCTTCAGCAGTCCAAATAGGTGATCCAATTACTCAGAAGAAAATGATTGACATGGTTCTCGAAGCGAGGGATTTAGGATTAATCCAGGTCATTACAGATAATGGAGCAGGGGGCTTGTCTAGTAGTGTAGGCGAATTGGCAGAACTCACAGGAGGTGCAGATTTAGATCTCGCAGCGGTACCTTTGAAACAGCCCGGATTAAGTAAGTGGGAAATCTTAGTATCAGAATCCCAAGAAAGAATGACAATCGGAGTAAACCCGGAAGATTGTGAAAAATTTGAGAAACTAGCTCAATTACATGAAGTCGAAGCAACAGCAGTTGGAACATTTACTGATTCAGGCGCATTCGTAGTTCGTTTTGGAGACGAAACAGTAGCACATCTTCCAATTTCATTCTTGCATGACGGCTGTCCACAATTGCAGTTAGAATCTGAATGGCGAACGCCTGAACACGATCCAATATTATTCCCAGATGTAAATCATATTGAAATGGGAGAGATTCTTTCGCGATTAATGGCTAGACCCAATGTAGCAAGTAAAGAATGGTGGGTTCGATCTTATGATCACGAAGTTATAGCACAATCTGTAATCAAACCATTTTGTGGTGTTAATCATGATGCGCCTGGAGACGCAGCGGTAATTGCACCCATACAAGGAGGAACTCAAGGCGCAGTAATCTCCAATGGAATAGTGCCTCGATATTCAGATATTGATGCCTATGCCATGGCAGCAGCTAGCATAGACGAGGCTCTACGTAATGCAGTATGCGTAGGGGTAGATTTAGAATTAATCGCTGGACTTGATAATTTTTGTTGGCCCGATCCAGTAGAATCAGCAAAAACTCCAGATGGAAGATATAAATTAGCACAATTAGTTAGAGCAAATAGGGCATTAGATGAAGTATGTAGAGCATATAATTTACCATGTATAAGTGGCAAAGATTCTATGAAAAATGATGCTACATTAGATGGTGAAAAAATCAGCGTACCTCCTACGCTTTTGTTCAGTTTAATTGGCAATCATTCAGATGTAAGAAAGGCAGTATCTAGTGACTTCAAACAAGTTGGAGACATGATATATCTTGTAGGAGAAACTCACCAAGAGTTAGGCGCTAGCGAATTAGCTTTCATGCTACGTGACGAATCAAATGGAGAGAGTGGAATCGGAGGCCGAGTTCCACAGATTGACACATCTAGGAATTTATCACTCTATCACAGTCTGACGAAAGCTATGTCAAATGAACTAGTTTCTAGTGCTCATGATTGTAGTGATGCCGGACTTGCGGCTGCAGTAGCAGAATGTTGTTTTGGTTGTGATTCAGGTGCCGATTTAGATATTTCAGATATATTCCATGCAGATATTAATTTGAATGACTGGGGTGCTCTATTCGGGGAGAGCCTTGGTAGGATTTTAGTTAGTGTAAAACCAGAAAACTCCGAAATTTTTGAGGCTTCTATGGAAGGACATGAATGTAATTACTTAGGTAAAGTGAACTCAGGTGACAACATAACAATTTCAGACCAAGGTATCCCTATATTGATCGCTTCAATGTCTGAACTGAGAGACTCTTGGAAAAATACCTTGAACGGAGGTATAAATTAATGATACCTAGGGTGGCGGTTCTTTCCGGTTTTGGAATTAATTGTGAAACGGAAACAATGGCAGTTTTCGAAATGGCTGGAGCCAAAGCAGACAGAGTACATGTGAATAGGTTAGTCAACGGAGAATTGGATCTAGAAGATTACCATATTATGGCTGTACCAGGGGGCTTTTCCTTTGGTGACCATTTGGGAAGTGGTAGATTGATGGGTAACAGGCTACGCTTTGGTTTGCGTGAACAAGTAAGAAAATTTGTCAAATCCGGTAAACCAGTAATTGGAATATGCAACGGCTTCCAAGTACTTGTGAAAATGGGATTATTGCCTGGTGACGACGATGTTAGTTTAACTCAAACAGCATCTTTAGCACTGAATGATTCAGGCCATTATGAAAACAGATGGGCGACTTTAGAATTTGATTCAGAAAGTCATTGTATCTGGACAAAAGGAATGACAAGAATCAGAGTTCCGGTTCGGCATGGTGAAGGAAAATTCGTTACAGCCGATAAAAATCTCCTTGACGATTGGGGTGAAGGCGGCCAATTAGTAGTAAAGTATGTAGATCCTTCAACCGAATACCCATCATCAACTGATGAAGTATTGCCTTATCCGATCTCCCCGAATCAAAGTTGGAGAAATATTGCGGGCGTTTGTGACCCATCAGGTCTAGTATTCGGTTTAATGCCACACCCTGAAGCCAATCATTCGACTTGGTTAGGGGCAACATGGACTAGAGAAAATATAGAGCATGGCGAAGGAGAAGGCATGAAGATTTTCAGAAATGCTGTAAATTATGTTTCAGAAAATTTTGATAATTAAAATAAAAATATTCTTGCAATAGAGATCTATAGGAATTACTATGTCGACCCGTAATGCAACTGATGTTTTCTCAGAATGGGCACTTATAGATAGAGACGAAGGCATGGAAAGTGGGCACGCCAAATCAGTTAACGAAATGCTAAATATTGTAATTCCAATGCTAAAAAAACCATTCTCAGCAATAGATGTAGGTTGTGGAAATGGTTGGGTGTGCCGAAAATTACAGGCATATGAAAATTGTAGTAAAGTAGTCGGGATCGACGGGTCATCCGAAATGATTGCTAAGGCCAAACAAAAGGGCACTGGAGAATTTCATCTGTCAACACTACCCGGATGGAAACCTTCTCAAAAGTTCGATTTAATTCACTCTATGGAATTTTTATATTATTTGAAAGAACCATTGGAAATGCTTAAGATATTGTTTAATGAATGGTTAGAAGACCGAGGAGTTCTTATTGCAGGCGTTGATCATTATTTAGAAAATATTGCAAGTCATGATTGGCCAAAATCTCTCAATGTACATATGACTACATTGAGTGAAGAGCAATGGAAACAGGGCATGATTAATGCAGGTTTCATAGACGTCGAAACACGACGTGTAGGCATAAAATCAGGGTTCGTAGGTACTTTGGCGATTTTTGGCCGTAAACCTTGATTTTATTCCCAGCTTCACGATTCAGTTGCAAATATCCTGTAATCAAGAAAGTTGAATGGTTTGAACGATTTCCCAAGGGTATGTCGGACCCAAACATCACAGTCAAGAAAGACACAACTGTGATTGAAGCATTGTCATTATTACACCCTAATGCCAAGAAGAATTCACTGCGTAGAATGGTTGATCATGGACGTGTAAGATCAGACGGAATCAAAGTTACACGTGCTAATGCTAAAATTTTAGCAGGAGTCACAATCACAGTTCTTTCAAAGTTTGATGGCGATGAAACAGTTGGAAAATACAAGTCCTCCATCCCAGCACCTGAAGTGGTTTATTCAGATAAGTCTGTTATTATCGTAAATAAACCAGCCGGATTGTTATCTGTTGCTACTGATAGAGGCGAGGCGGACACAATGTTTGACAGAGTATTTGCATGGGCGTGGGAGAATGGTAAAACCCGAGCCCATCTTGTTCATAGATTAGATCGAGAAACCTCAGGATGTCTTATCTTAGCGCGTTCTTCAGAGATTAGAGACATGCTTCAAGACCAATTCAAAGACAGATCAATAGAACGAATTTACCATGCGGTTGTTCATGGAAGGCTTCCTGCAAAATCAGGTATTGAAACAGGACGAATACAAGAAATGAAGGACAAAAGAATGAGGCTTGTACCAGAAGGACGTCGTGCAGGCAAATCCGCAATTACAAATTGGTCAGTAGAAGATACAGGCCCAGAACACAGCCTAGTTCGTATTAAAATTGACACAGGTAGACGTGCTCAAATTCGTTTACATATGGTGAACTTAGGCTGTCCAGTAATTGGCGATACAAGACATGGATTCGGTAAAGCAAGTGTTAACAGATTATGTTTGCACGCATCTTCTCTCACCTTTGACCACCCTAATGGTAAACGAATGAAAGTTGAAAGTCCTATACCCAGGCAGTTAATTTCTGAACTTAAAAGACGCCTTGGATAATCATTCTTCTTCAATAAGGTTAGTAATTATTTTAGAAGGCATATACAATTTTACCAAGATTGCAGCGGCAATCGCCATAACTCCCATCACCGTTGCCGATGCAATCATGCCTTCCATAAATGCATGCTGTGCATTTTCAATTAATGTGAGCCCGAGGATATTCCCGCCTTCTATGAGTTCGGCACCGATTTGCATTGCTGCAGGAAACGATTCTAGAGGGATATTACCCAACTCAAGGCCAACAGGAACTTCCATATTTCTTTGATAATATTCATTCAACACGCTCCCGCCTATCGCAATACCAAGTGCTCCTCCAACTTCTCTACTGGCGTCATTAGTAGCGCTACCAACCCCTGCTTTATCCGAAGGTATGGAATCCATTACCACTGTTGTGGCAGGCGCTAGAGTCAAACCCATCCCAAATCCAAGTAACAGGAAAATACAGGCCAGTCGAATATATTCAGAATCAATTTCTACAGTAGTAAATATCGCCATAGCAGCAGTCATCAAAACTAATCCCATTGAGATGACATTATTACTTCCAAATTTAGCAGACAATCTGTCACTATTAGCCGCAGCCGGCATGAGGCCCAAAGGAAGGGGGAGAAATCTCACAGCCGCTTCTAATGCAGTATGGCCCCTTACTAATTGAAAATGTAACATCTGAGTAAACATGAATGAGAACATCACGAAAGAAGCTAACATTATTGCAATTAAACCCAAAGAGAAACCATTAAATTTAAAGAATCCAATTGGCAACATTGGGTATTCAGCCTTTCTTTCCCATTTTACAAACATATAAGTTAAAATTATTCCCAATCCACTAATAAGAATCATTTCTGAACTCGTCCATCCTAGTGATGGAGCTTCAATTATAGCATAAAGAATAGTCCCTAAGGCGGCTATCGATAATATCGCTCCAACCGGATCTAAAGGAGTCTTTTTACTATCCTTTGAATTGGGTACAAAAATTAATCCTAATGACAGAGCCAATAATATAATTGGAATATTAATCAAGAAAACCATCTGCCAATCATAATTTTCTACAGCCCAACCTCCGACCAATAATCCAATAGGTGCGCCAATACCTGCCATCATCGTCCAAATCCCAATCGCTTTACCTCTCTCCTCTCTAGGGAAAACAACAATGACAATTGAAAGTGTAGCTGGCATAACTAATGCTGCACCAAACCCCATAGTGGCTCTAGCCATAATGACATCATTCGAAGAATCCGCATAAAATGCAGCAGCGGCAGAAGCTAATCCAAGTAAAACCAATCCCAACTGTAAAGCTCTCTTTCGACCAAATCTATCTCCTAATGCACCCATAACTAGGAGCATTCCTCCAAAAATCAAGGCATAGGAATCAACTATCCATTGCAAATCACTATTATTAGCCTGTAAATCTTTAGACATTTCAGGTAATGCAACATTCAAAGTCACATTATTCAGCATTACAATTACAAGACTCAGACTCATAATACCGAGGATAATCCAACGATTTTCATGTGTCTTACTTACTTCCATAACATCGCCGTCGAATAGTACTTTTTCAAAACATAGGTTACAATATTAGCACCACCTCCGATAATCATGGCCAACCGGTTATATGCACTTTCTATGACTTTGATGATCATAGTAGTTAGCATGTCTGGATGTATATTTTCAGAGCCTTCTAAAGTAGGTAATTCTGACCAAGGAGATACATACCCATCTATTTTCGATCGCCATACTTTGGATTGGAAAGATAATCACACCTTTTCTTATACTCTTGAACAAGGGCCATATTATGCACTCGATGTTCAAGAGGCACTAATTGAAGTAGACACGTCAGATGTGTGGGAAACAGGCCCTGAAACCTCAGAAGTCCATCTTTCATATTGGTTACCAAGTAACACTTTAGAGGGCGAAACAGTTCCTGTAATAGCTGTTATAAGCCCATATTTCTCATATGGCACTCAAGGAGATGAATCAACTCCAACCAATATCGTGAGTGCAGGTCGTGGTGAATTCATTTTTGAGAATTTTATCCCTCATGGATATGCTTTCGCCCAAGTTGCTGTGTTTGGTACGGAACTTTCCAGTGGATGTTTCGATTATCGTGGAGCAGGAGAAGGATGGGGAATTCACAATGCTGTTGAATGGCTTGGCCAACAAAACTGGTCAAATGGAAATGTAGGGCTCTATGGCAAGTCATACGAGGGAGCGACCCAATGGGAAGCGGCCGCTATAGGAAGTGAATATCTTAAGACTATAGTTCCTATCTCTGGAACCACCGCATTGCATCCTTTGCTTTACAAAAATGGAAGTGCAGAAGCTAGAAGTCAGGTTATGCACATGAACTATTTTTCAAGTACTGTTGACTATAATGAAGATGACTTAGACAATGTATGCCCCGATATTGTAGAGGGCCTATTTGCAGGCCCTGTAACCTATGGGGCGGGCGAACTAGATCCTTACATGTCAAATTACTATGATGAGAGAAGCCATATCGACAAAGCGTTTGAAAATTGGAATGGTAGCGTTTACTGGGTGCAAGGATTACAAGATTGGAATGTAGATCCACACCAGGTTTTCGGCGGCCCAATAGGAGTCAATTGGTATCAGGACTATATTGATTCAGGATATGAAATAAGAGGAATTCTTGGTCAATGGGAGCATAACTATCCAGATCAATGGACTAAACACAATGCTCAGGACAGTGGCTATGGAGGAGAAGCAATACACAACATGACTCGGTGGGATTGGGCTCAAGATTTATTTGAATGGTATGAATATTATTTGAAAGGGAACGGACCCAAGCCAGAGGCAATTGCGCAAGTTCAGAGAAATGATGGCCAATGGCGAATAGAACAAACATGGCCTCCAGAAGATTTGGATTGGCATACTCTTCCATTATCTGAATGCTCTAGTTCGGGCGCATTCACAGGAGGCGGAGCACCAGTAGTTGGAGGTGGACAAACTGTCACCACTGTTTGTTCAGCCCTCTCTGAAACAGAAGATTTACAGATTTCAGGACTTATTAGATTACATTTAGAAGCAGTTGCGACTATGGATGGTGGCCAAATATTTGCTGAATTAAGAGATTCAGAAACAGGTATTAGATTGGGGCATGCAACCATGGATATCCGATATCATGCAGGAGGTTATGAGCCTCAAACCGTGCTTCCTTCGCAGCAGGTAACAATGATGATGGAGTTCCAAGCTATAGACGCGATATTACCAGCAGGGCACGGAATAAATATTGTGTTCACAGATACAGGTGAAGATTACTTAGCACCTGCATGTGGGCCTAGCTGCACAGTTCATATTTTACCCTCTTTGTCAGAATTACAAATTCCTCGAATATATAGAGATTCAAGTGATGCATTAATCACTCCACAAAGTCTCGACGCAGCAAATAATTAATAGAATTATAAATATAAAAAATATTCTTGCCCTCTTTCTTCGGTATAATCGATCATCTCTTTGTCCACGTCCGATAGTGCAGCAGTAGCCAATTCTCTCATTGCAGAGCTGATCCAGTCAATTGACTCGAAACTATTCAATTCAAACCAACCATAATCTTCGATTTCATCATTGTCAATAGTTACATCTGCCGAATCACAATCAACCAAATACACAATAAATATTGCAGGAATATTTCGTATGAGACACTCTCTTACGCCAATCATTTTCTTTATGGTTCCACTAATTCCACATTCTTCTTCCAATTCTCTCAATGCCGCAAAACTTGGCAACTCTCCTTCGTCAACAGTTCCTTTTGGCATCCCCCAGCGTCCTTTTTGAGGCCCTGAGGCCTCTTTTACCAGTAGAATCGCTTCATTTTTTATGAGGCAGGCTGCAACACCTAAGTCCGTCAGAATCGCCCTCATATTATTTGTCAAAGAATAATTTAGTTATCAAATCCTGTTTTTGTATGTTGATACACGGACATTGGTAGGCTTCATTGCTAGTAAGGGCGTCCTCCAAAACATGTCATTGCCACGGCGGGCCATGGAACAGATGGGATTTTCCATATGTTGCTTGTCTTGTGATGCTCCCGATATTGCAGGAAGTCAAAGATGTAAATCCTGCATATCATCTCATGTAAAAGTGAGAGATAAGATTTCTTCAGGTCCGGCAACAACAAAGGCAGATAGATTATCGAGAGAATTTGTTACAATGTTAGCCAACCCACTTGATTTTATTGAGAATTCAGAACATTCTGTCACGATGACCTATTACAAATCATTAATCGATGCACACCAAGGAACTTCTCAACCGAAAACCGCTAAAGAAGTCAAAGAAAGATTCGAGGCACAAAGAAAGAAAAAAGAAAGGTCCCTAATACGAGACGTAGCAAGTAACCGTAAAAAAACGCCAGAAACGCTTGCGCCAGAAGAAATTGAAGAATTGTTATCGAAAATAAGTGACAAAGCGCCCGAAGCACCGGATTCTTTTTGGGAAGAGTTACTTGAAGACGTCAACGACCTATTAGAGGAAGATTGAAATTACGAGCATTCAAAGATGATGCTTTCAAGGATGTGAGTAATATGACAGAAAAACGAGACCCTCGTGCTCGGTGGTTAGACGAAGATCCATTTGAAAATATCAATAATAATTCTAAGACACATACTCGAGCAAGAGATGATGGAAATTGGCGAAAACCACATATTCGTGTCGTTGCGGCAAATAGTACAGGTCAACCTTTCTTCAGAGTTTTTGGAACCCAACAATCTCATAAGATACCTATCCATAAAGGCTCAATTTGGCATTTTTCCAAAACTGAAGTTGAACATCTTTCTCAAGCCACGATTGCATTTACTTTGGCATTAGCGTTTATGTCCACAGAAGGAATTTTTGGAGCAATCTCAGACCCTTATCAATTTATAATCGGTGGAGCAATATATTTCTTAGCATTAACTCCAGCCTTTGTTTTGCATGAAATAGCTCACAAGATTGCCGCAAGAAATTATGGTTGTTGGGCAGAATTCAGAGCTTCTCCGGGAGGGTTGAGATTCGGAGTAATATTGGCTGCAGTATTTGGAATAGTATTCATGGCCCCGGGGGCTGTTATGGTTGCAGGACATACAACAAAATCACAATTTGGTAAGATAGCCTTAGCAGGTCCTGTAACAAATGTCCTACTATGGATATTGGGGTTGGGTGCAATATTAATTGGTGCAACTGGAAACTCAATCGTTGCGCTTATTATCGTACCATGGATGTGGGGTAATGCAGTTCTAGGTACATTCAACATGATTCCATTGGGGCCTCTAGACGGAAAAAAAATCAAGACTTGGTCTGAGATTATCTTCTATGTTTGGGGAATTATCTGTGTCAGTTTGATTTGGTTTAATTTCAAATATTTAAATGGTTTAATTGGATAATAAAAATAGTCATCAATTGAATAATTGATGTATCGTAGCAGATGAAAATAATTGAACTGACAGAGAGTAAACACAGAGATTGCTACGATACAAGAAAAAATAGTTCTTTAAGTGCATTAACTTTAACCCGTCTTGAGTCAGAAATAACTTCTTACAATAGTAAGGAACATTAAGCCGCCGTTGAATCCAAATATTAACTCAGGTAATAATTCAATTTCTGAATTAAGCGCTAATATTAGAATCAATATAGATTGAAAGCCATATCCTAATAGTGACGAAACAGTCAATTCAAATGATAAATCTTTACTCCCTTTCCCAACTATGAAATCTACAATCTGATCTTGCCAAGAAAACCCGATAAGATATATTTTGTGAAAGAAATCTACATGCTTCTGTTTTTCCCATGGCTGAGCCGTAGGGCAAATTTTTTCATTTACTCTACTCGTAGTATCTCCCGAACCAAGAATTCTTGCACGAACAGAGAAATGGTTAAACAAAGAATATTGAAATAAAACAGCTAAGATTAGACTACTAGTTAGCAAATAATTCCAGTTTAAGAATTGACTAAACGCATACATTACTAGAATCAATCCTATGGTATCGGCAACAGTATCCCAATACCTTCCAACATGCGAAGGTCTCTTTCTAATTCTCGCTAACTCACCGTCTATAGCATCAATTACTCCTTTTATTACAAGGACAATACATCCTTCTACAATCATTTCTTCGAGAATTAACCACGCACAAAAAATAGAAACAAATAGATGAAAATGAGTCACCATTAATACACTTACAGGTGTGTTTTCTAATCTTTTAGCGAAGAATCGGGCAATAGGTCGCCCCCAATCAGAAACATCGATAGCACGACTATCCCCATATTTCCCAGTCGCCATATTTTCACGTCGTTTTGTAAATAAAATCAAACTAATGAATTCAACACTGGCTTTTCATCACAATGGAAGAAAGTCATCAATGCCCACCATGTTATCATATCTAGGCTGTTAACTACATTAGCCACACCTGTATTTTCTTCGCCATAGTCTTTACCTGTGGTATCCATCCATGCTTCCATCTCATCCAAGGTATCGCAGACTTGGTGGTAACACCAATAACCATCAACCAGTCCTCCGAAACCAATAGTCACAACATCCAAATTATCTTGGAAGCTAGCATGATCACTTCTAGCAGTGGTATCTTCATAAACAATAATTTCAGGTCTATCCATATCCAACCAAACACTAGTTTTCCATGTATCGGCAGAATAGTTGGTTCCTACAAGCGTCCCCATCTGTTCTTCCAACCCTAGAGCATCCGAACCTATCCAGTTTGATAGTCCAACCATTCCGGGTTGATCTAATTTATCGTGATTAGGCCCAGGGCCAATATAGACTCTCATCGGCCATACTTCGGCATCTTTTGGATACCCATCCTCATCAATAGCTGGATCTGGATCTCCATGAGGAGCCCCACCACCACCTGGCCAATTAACTCCAGCCATATCTAAATTGATGTAGTTAGTAATGGTAACATCAGGATTGTCTTCGCCAACATAGTATTCGGTCCAATAATCCGAGCCTCTTTTACCGCCTTCCTCCCCTGACCAAAGACAGAAAACCATAGTTCTCCTACTTTCAAAATCAGCTAGTGCCCTTGCAGTTTCCATAACCATTGAAGTACCCGCCGTATTGTCGTATGCTCCAACTCTAGTTCCGTATGTTCTTTCACCAATTATATGAGGATCTAATAGCACTCCATTGACAGGAGGCGCGATATCAAAATGTGCTCCAAAAACTAACCACTCATTTTGAAATTCTGTTCCCCATTTATATGCACAAATATTGTATGCTTCTGGGTTCTGAGAACCTGTAATATCTGTAAATTCAAATCTATGGCCTATTACTTCTAAACCAAAACCTGTCATTTCACTAATTAGGTATTGAGCAGCATCTTCGTAAGCAGGGTTTCCTTGACCCGCCCACCTGTCGTAATAGCCTTCTTTACCATCTATAATATCGAAAGAATCTGTTGGATCACTCATTTCAAACAATCGTTCGTATACACTTCTTCCATCAACGATTCCAGTAGAGTGAACTCCCCCTTCATCTTTCGATAGAGACATTGCCCGATTAATTGGTATGATTTTTACAATTACTGAACCACCAGTTTCAGAACTATGGTTTACTGTATCGAATGTACTATTTTCAGAAGCCGGAACTCTTTCAATTCCATTATTCGAATTATCTATATTTCCTTCTCTACTTATCCAAGTCATCCAAGATTCTCCTTGGTCCCGAATCGGCCAAAAGTCTCGTCCAAATTTCCCGATTATGACTACCATATTTTCAGTTCTTGGAGGTGCTAATATTGACAATGTGACAGAATCTCCCTTTTCCAAATCAACAATTGTAGAGTTCTGAACATAATTATTACCATCTTCGATGATTAAGTAAGGAATAAAAACAGACATAGAACTAGAAGCAGATAATTCCATATTTTGGAAGAAACCACCCTCCAATGATGCTATATTAACTTCTAGATCGCTTTCTCCAGGCATATTCTCTGAATCAGCAAAACATCCAGTTAGTGGTGCTGACAACATCAGCAGCACGAGTAAACTGGCGACGCCGGTACGTTCCATATTATCCGGAACCACAGCATCTTGTTGAACTAAACGGTTTCAACAATCAGAATAATTATTTGGTGGTAAAGCTATCAGGGCCTGTAATTTGTGTTTTCTTCATTATATTTCCCAGATACTGATATAACTATTTAATGCCAACCATCATCTTAAATTCAGAGGGGAAGGGTATGAGCGACATAGTTAGGCGAAAAGAAAGCATTACACAGGATTTCGAGAAAAAAACATTGAATGGTTTTTTAGGAATATTCATCCACATAATTGTCCTTGGTTTTGTTAACTTGCTATTGACGATACTGTTGGGAGTAGACGGTATCATTGCTGGCCTCGCATTCTTAATGATAATATTCACGGGACCTCTTTGGCTTATTTATTGGAATAGCTACATTATCATTGGACCCAATGAAGCAGCGACGGTACAGTTCTTTGGTAAATATTCTGGAACAGTAAATAAAGAAGGATTCCATTTTTTCCTTAATCCATTCTATCACAAACAAAAAATTTCCTTACGTATAAGAAATTTTGAATCTGCTAGATTGAAAGTTAACGATGTTAACGCTAATCCGATTGATATTGGTGCAGTAGTAGTTTGGAGAGTATTTGATGCAGCAGAAGCTCTTTTCGAAGTCGATCACTATGATCATTATGTACAGATTCAAAGTGAAGCGGCGCTTCGGGCAATGGCAACAGCATATCCATATGATATAATTGAAGATAAGGACGTAGGCGGAATATCATTATCCAGCCATCAAGAAGAAATTGCTGAATTACTACAAGCATCAGTAGAAGATCGCCTAAAGCAAGCAGGCATAGAAGTTCTTGAGGCGAGAATAAGCCATCTTGCTTATTCCCAAGAAATCGCACAAGCCATGCTCCGCCGTCAGCAAGCTAGCGCAGTAGTAGCAGCAAGAAGCGAAATCGTTAGAGGTGCAGTTGGAATGGTCGAAGAGGCATTAGAACAACTCAGTGAGAAGAAAATAATCGAACTTGACGAAGATAAAAAAGCAACGATGGTTAGTAATTTATTAGTTGTTCTTTGTTCTGAAACAGATACTACGCCTGTAGTTAATACCGGAACAATATATTGATTTTTATTCTGGTGCAGAGGACAGGATTTGAACCTGCGAAGCACTACGCACTGGGACCTCATCCCAGCCCCTTTGACCACTCGGGTACCTCTGCCTTACAATTACCCAAATGCCTTACATATATCAGAATGGCGAAACAGACAGTAAGTATTAGTAAGTATCTAAACCGTACTTTTGCGCCAGAGGAACTTCCTCTCCTGTCTTTGCATAATAGTACAGTGAGGCTTTATTTACAGCATCACAAGCAGTGAAGAAAAGACTGGATATTGCTATACCTATTACGATTAAGATGAAAGCTAATGCCGCACCAATTTCTCCAAAAATAAAGAGTGGCAAACAAACGACAATAATAGTTAATATTACGATAAAATTAATTATTCCTGTACCTACACTAGCAACAATATTTTCACCCCAAGTTTCATCGAATAATTTTGGACCTTTTTTCATGCTTTCAAACACTCCACTGTTCTCTAAAACAATCATTGGAACGACAAAGAAAGTTGTCATCCACCAAGCAAACGAAATCATAAAAGAAATAATATGTCCTATTATGGCGACTACTATGTTATCCGACTCAGCCATTGCTTCAAAGAAGCCTATTATAACTCCAACTGTACCTGAAATAAGCCCCCAGATTAATATTTGTGGAAAGCATTTCATCGCCTGTTTAATTCCGTAAGAGAAACTAGGATTCCTGCCGGTAGTCATCCTCTCGTAAGCACTAGCAATTATAGCCGCGTTCCAAAAAACAGTAATTACGGACACGATGAAGTAACTAATGAAGGTGCCAACCGCAACCCCTCCTTCAAAACCTTCATCATTACCAATGACGAAACCGAGCCCTCCAGTAAAAGTCAGAACTACTCCAAAACTCAAAACTGACATAATTCCAGAAAATAAAAGATAAACCATCAATTCAGGATCCGCTTTTACAACATGAATGCCGAGTTTCGTAATTCTGAGCCCTCTTTTTATTCGATTCATAAATCCAAACTTTCCATCATTAGGTGAGGACTCATAAGTATCCATAAAATGAACTCTGAATTTAATTAATTTTTTAATACTTCTACGGCATATCTCATTATAGTTTCAATATTTCATCGTTTTTAGAAATTAAACCTTCTTTATTCACTGATGCATACCATCTTGACCAACCAGGATATTTTTTTTCTGAAATTCTAACAAATCCCTCGCCATTAAAAGATTCTGATATAGTTTTACAAGGGGGCGCAGGGCCAGTTAATTCAATTTCCACTGGGCCAATCTTGAATCTAGCTCCGACCTTCATTAATTCCCAATCTAGCCCCTGAATAGTGAGGTTTTCTCCAGTAGTTCCGGGTTGAATAGGATGACCTTCTTTTTGTAGAGCCAAGATTCTTTCCATTGAAAATAAACAAACAGCCCTAGTAGGTCCTCCATGATATTGCAAATCATTTTGTTTGTCTCCTTCCACGTTATTTTTCCCGAGAAATACTTGTGAAACAGGAAATTTAGGCACCCCCCCGTCTTTCCTGATATTTATTGAATTCACTATTGCCATAAATTTCACCATTTTAAGACATATTTTCTAGAATATCAAGAGTCTCTTTAACCATTCTTTCTTTATCAAATCTTTTTTCGGTAGTTTCTCTAGCCGCTATTGAAATAGAATTTCGAAGTTTAGAATCGGTCCCCAATTTTCTTATTGAACTAACTAATTCACTCATATCCCCGGGTTTTATGAATAGCCCATCGAGATCATGTGTAATGACATCAGCATTGCCTCCAATTTCAGATGAAATAGTTGGAATGCCATGAGACATTGCTTCTAATAGGGCTAGAGGCAACCCCTCGTATCTCATAGTTGGAATCAAATATATATCAGCCGCTGCATATATCCTTGCTAATTCATCATCATCAACTCGTCCATGAAAAGTCACTTTATCCTCAACTTCAAGTTTTTGAGATAGTACTTTCAGCTCACCTAGGTAAGCCCCAGTTCCTACAATATCTAGGTGTAAATCTAAATCTTCAATTTGATGTACAGCCATTATGGCTTTTTGGAAACCCTTCTGACGATCAGCCCTCCCCGTACAAAGCATATTTAGCGTTCCATTGTTTTCCACAAAATCAGATTTCTTAGGTAATTTGATTCCATTCTCAATAACTCTCACCTTATTCTTCGAAAATAAAGAAAAATCTCTTTTCAGTGTAGGAGATACTAGTATTATTTTTGAAGAATTCCTCCTCATAGGAAACTCCCAGAACAGACATCTTCTGAATAAATGTAAAGGAGTCAAAATCATCCAATGCCAATACCGAGGCCTCTTATCTGCCGACGAAAGAAAAGAAAGTAATTCAGTCCTTAACGAGCCATGGCAAACCACTGCTATCGGTATACTAAGTTTATTGGCCCAAGACATAACCCCTGTAGCCGCAAACTCATTACTATGAATAATATCGATAGGATTTTTTTGATGTATTTCTTTAACTAATGTTTTTGATTTATTAAACCAATTCCTTGATAATTTGGTAGGTTTAGATGGATTAAGATAGTGTACAACATAACCTTCCATTTTTTCTGTCTCTATATTATCAGGATGTGAAGTTGTAATTACAGTAACTTGATGGCCCTTAGCAACATATCCTTCACACAGGTCTACGCATTGTCTTTGAAAACCACCAAAGCCGTGTGCAAGAGTCGAACGCGTCATCACTAAAATGTGCATGGAATAAACAAATGAAAGGCCTGAGATTTATAGGTCTATTCTACAAACGAGTTCAGGAACCTTACTAATCCCTTCTAGCAAAAATGATGAAAGTAAAATAAGATGTGGCTGGTGGTAATTCCGGGTGTCACAGATGTCGGAGGTAGATATTTTTCTTATTGGCGTCCCAAAGGCCGGAACAACTTGGCTTGCAAACACACTCAATCAGCACAAGGAAATTATACTTTCAGACCCCAAAGAACCGAATATAATAGCATCACACAAAGGCACCTTTATTCGTCAAAATGAATCTCCAGATTGGGAGAAATTAGAAACATGTTTCCAAGGAGAAGGGTTGAGATTAGACGCTTCAATACATGCCTTTGCATGTCCATTGGCGCCTTCTAGAATACGAGAAAGATTACCTGAATCTAAGTTTATACTCTGTTTAAGAGAGCCGGTTTCCAGATCTTACAGTCATTGGAATATGGTTTTGAATACCAAAGAAGCCGAAACAAATAATGTTGATTGGAGTACATTCGAAAAAGCATGGAACGACAATCACTTGAAAGAGGATTCTTTGTATGCAACATCAATGTCTCGATGGTTAGATCAATTCAGTCTAGAGCGTTTTCTAATAATCAATAGTTTTGATTTAAAAAATGACCCAACCGAAGTACTAATAAAAATTGAAAATTTTTTAGGAATAAATAATTCTGAATATGATCTATCAAGTACCCGCCATTCAAACAGTGCAGCAGGGAGAAGGCCAATATCTAAGACAGGAAAATTAGTACGAATCTTCTTTTCCATTATACCTAACATTATTAAGAAACCAATCGTTAAATTATTACAGAAAAGGGACTTAAATATCTACAACCTTCCTTTGTTGAGTAACAAAGGCGAAGAACATCATATCGATTCTGAGGCATACAGTATTTGCGGTAAAGAATTAGTAGAAGAATTATTATTATTCGAACAACTTACAAACTTTCCAACTACCAAGTGGATCGATAAAATAAATTTAGAAATAAAACAAGCCGAAAAATTTATTCTTCCTTATGATAAGTCTGGAGATGTGAGTTAAAATGCAACTCCACAAGCCATCTCCAAATCTCTTATTGGTCGGCGCGCCAAAGTGTGGCACCACATCTCTAATGGCTTGGCTCCGTACACATCCAGAGATTTTCCATCCTTGGAATAAATCCCACGGCAATGCCGCAGAGAGTGGATTTCTTATTTCAGGAATTATTGAGTACCCTTATCATCCATCTTTTACAAAGGGGGATTTACTTCTTCCCGACGAAATTAATATGGATTATTATAACGATCAGAAATGGATCTTAGACAAATCGACTCAGCACCTTTACTCGAAAAAAGCACTTTCTACTGTTTCACAACTAATGCCACATTCTAAGGTAATAATTACCATTAGAAATCCTTATGAATTGTTTGTCAGTTATCATTCTATGATATTAAATAAAACATTATATTATGACACTCCGTTAGAAGAATTAATTTTACAGCTTGACAATTTAGATTGGAATGCGGATGATAATGACCCCAAAACATGGCCATTCATTTCTTATCCACAGTTTTCAAAACACGTAATTTCTTGGATTGATGAATTGGGTGAAGATAGGGTACGCGTCATTCCTCTGGATGCCCTCGCCAACCCTAGAAATGTGTTGGAACAACTGTCTTCTTGGCTAGATATTGACGCGACAAAGCTCCCAAAGAATTTAACAAACCAAAATACAGGCGGAGCACTTTCGAACTCTAGTTTTAGAAAATTTCTACGTGAGCCTCCGAAATGGGCCTTTCAGGTATCTCATATTTTATTTCCCAGTAGAAAATTACGAAAATTATTGCTAGACCCTATTAGAAGAAAAGGGTGGAAACATATCAAAACCGTCAAGAAATCAATACCACATGATATTGAGAAGCACATTAAAGAGCAATTATTAGACGAAATAAATTTTTTCGAAAACTTAGAGGATTACATACCTGTCGACACGATTATTAGATAAAATATTTTTAGGATTAAAGATTAATTAGACATTCATTTGAATAACAAGAAGCCATTCGTAGAGTACATGATTAACCCTGCATCATTCGTGCTGGCTGGTTTTCAAGACACTCTTGTTTCTGCTTTTGGCCCCTCTCTAGGATGGATCATAGGTCAGCTTATCTTAATATTTTTATTAATATCAATTATATGGATTATACAAAATAGAAATCATATTGTCAATGAATCAGGATGGGGTTATTCAAATTTATTGGATATCTCTGTAATTTTAGTATTAACAGGGGTACAACATATCATTTACACAAATTTGCTTGAATTCCCTGTAGTTTCCTCATTAGGAATTAGTTTGTTTGTTACGATGTCATTGAGATGGCACATTCTTGTTCTTGAATAATAGGGTCTTATTCCTCATATTCTCGCCCTTTTCTTCTATAATAGATAAATCCGCCTATTATTAATATCAAGATCCCAACAGAACCTGCAATAACGGGAACTTGTTCTTCAGTAATTCCCAACTGTTCTAAAATAGAATTATTACCTCCCAATTCAATACCTAAACTAGATTTCTTTTTATTAATTTTTAAATTTATTTTATTAGCATTGGGGCATGAATTTGGCCTTATTTCGCCTTCTTCAATAATCACAACACATCCTTCCCAGTCTTTTCCTAAGTCGCTTGGAGTCCCTATTCTGTAAAGACAATTTTCTGAAGAGTCCCCAGTTTTGATTTCTACATTACAATCTCCATCAATATTTTGAAATCCATTTGGCCATGAAGAGGAGCCCATGTTTTCCTCAATTAAATGAATTTGAAAGAGTTTAGTCAATCCTATTTGGGTTCCATAATTACTTTCACAAATTATTGCTGCCAAAATCAAGATTTCATCTCCTGAATCAAATGTTCCCCCACTTTGTCCAAACTCTACTTCACATATATCATACCCGATTATTATCACAATTACTTCTTCACTTTCTGAATTGTCAACAGGATATGGGACGCCATTCACCTGAGAAATGGTCGCTGTCACATTAGTCGAAATCCTTCCTGCAGATTCGCCTAAATTCGATTTAAATATCACCTCAAAATTAGTACTTTCTCCCGCTGCGACAGTCAAAGTCCCAGGTGCTGCACTATCTAAATTACCTGAATCTACAGTAATATCAATAGTTTCTGAGAAAGCCGAAGGATTTTCTACAATACAGTTTACAATGGCAGTTCTGGTTGACCCTGGGCCTGGATTAATTTCCACTTGGTCGTTACATTCAAGGGTCACCTCTGGTGCAATTTGCGCAGAAACGGGTGAGATAAAGCCAAACATTATTGCCGAAAATAACATCGTACAAATGATACTAGCAACTCTCGACATATTACGTCCGAGTCAACGTTCATGAATAGAATTATTCCAAAAAATCTTTTTTTTGCTCAAATGATCATTTGACTACTCGTATTCTCTACCCTTTCGGCGATAGTATACAAATCCACCAATTATTAATATTAAGATTCCAATAGATCCTGCTATGACAGGAACTTGCTCCTCGGTTATGCCAAGCTGTTCCATAACCGACTCATTCCCTCCAAATTCAATACCTAATCCTGTAGATTTTTTTTCAACCTTTAGATTGATTCCTACTGGATATTCTGGACATATATTGGGCCTTAAATCACCCTTTTCAATAATGACTATGCAACCTTCCCAATCCTTTTCTAAATCAGTAGGTGTTCCAATTTTGAAATCACAATCATCTTCCGTTGTTGTCTTTCCTACATCAATTTCTACGTAACAAACATCATTTATATTTTGAAAATCACTTGGCCATGAAGATGAACCCATATTTTTTTCAATCAAATGAATCTGATAACTTATTTCTACTTCTACATTACTCCAACAGTCTATTACTGCCCAAATAGAAATTTCATCCCCTGAAACAAACTCATCGTCAACATCTACAGAATCCTGCCAATATCCGCCAAAACCGCTATATTCTATCTCACAAGATGAGTATTCGATTATAATGACAGTCACTTCTTCTGTATCCTCCGCCCCTACAGGATATGGAGCGCCAGCAACTTGACTAATAGTGGCGGTAACATTTACCACATCCTCTTCTGGTTCCGTATCCCTATCCGGTAAAGGCATTATTACTCCAAAATTCACACTTTCTCCTGCTTCAATTGTAAATGAATCAGACCAAAAAACATACTCTCTTGAATACACCCATGCTTCAACATCGATTTTTTCTTGGTATGATGAAGGATTTTCTACCATACAATCAATTATTCCTGCTGTACGGTCTTCAGGATTTATTTCTATTTCATCATCGCATTCAAGAACAATTTCAGGCAAGATGGTTTGTGCCGAAACAGGAGACATAATTCCTGCCATTGAAGATAAACAAAGCATCATACAAATGACACTAACAACTCTTGACATACTGCGTCCGAGTAAACGTTCATGAATAGAATTATTGCCATCATTAGTCATTTTTTGATTGAAATTAAATTCAAAGGATTCATGACAGCCATTACCTCCGATTAGAATATGAGCGATGGGGCGGGGCAACCTCCAGTAGTGATAGTCCCTGAACAAACATCAATCACAAGCGGCACAGCAGTTCAAAAGAAATTAATAACAGCTGCAAGAGTATTTTCTGATTTATTGAAGCCTACATTCGGCCCTAGAGGGCTGGATAAGATGCTTTACAAAACCAATGGGACAACAGCAGTAACTAACGATGGAGCAAAAATAGTTGCAGAATTATTAGTTAAACATCCCGCTGCTAAAATGATGGTATCTATGGCTAACTCGCAGGAAGAAAACTGTGGTGATGGCGTAACAACTACAATGCTACTATGTGGAGCACTGCTTCAAGAAGCAAATCATCTTTTGAGAAAAGGATTACATCCATTAACATTGGTTGAAGGATTTAGAAAATCTCTTTTGGTTGCGGAAAGTCAAATGGATTTAGACTCTCAAGAAATTAGTGAAGAGGTATTGTTAGGGGTCGCTGAAACAGCACTTACTGGCAAGGGTACAGAAGGCGCATTAGATTTATTCTCATCAATAATAGTAGAAGCACTCACATCAATTTCTGAAACATGTGAACAACCGAAAGCGGAAAATGTTGCTATGTTCAAGTCAAAAAGCGGCAGCATTAATGATTCAAAAATAATATCTGGAGTCGCATTTCGTCGTAGAGTATTGATGGATAGTTTACCTAACAATCTATCAAAAGTAAAGGTAGCTGTGATATCTGGCGATATTAAAATTAGAAAAATGACTAGAACGGCTGAAATTCAGATTACTTCAGCAGATCAGCTCGATGCATTTGTTGACGCTGAAAAGCGCCGTAAAAATTCGCTTGGGCAATCATTAATAGATAGTGGGGCAAAACTTGTATTATGTGGAGGGGAAATTGATAGAGACATATTACATCATTTATTTGATGAGAATATTCTTGCAATAGGCGAACTCGATTCTTCAGAAATCGAAAACGCTGCCGCCGCAACAGGATCCAAAGTCATAGATTCAATCTTAGATATCGAAGTCGAAGATTTAGGTTTCTGTGGAAGTGTTATTTGGGAAAGAAATGAGGCGAGTGATATGGTGGAAGACGTAGTTAGAATAGACGGCTGTATTAATCCAGGATTAGTCACAATTGAAGTAGGTGGAGCGGGTGAAATAGCCACAGAAGAAATCATTCGCGGGTTACATGATGGATTAAGAGCAGTATCTCTGGCAATGGATGATGAAGAGGTATTACCCGGCGGAGGGGCGATACATATTCGAATCGCTCAATCAGTTAGAACTGCTTCCGAATCAGAACCGGGACGTTCCAGACTCGCAATGGATGCATTCGCCAGAGCGATGGAGACAATACCGGGAGCTCTAGTCGAGAATTCGGGTAATGACCCCTTAGATGGCGTACTTGAATTACGTGCAGCGACCAGAAATGAAAAGAAATTTAACGGCATAAATGCTGAAGGAAAGGTATCTCCAATCGAAAGAGTATGGCACCCTAGATCAATTATCCAAGAGTCATTAGAATCGGCATGCGAAACAAGTATTGGGATGCTTCGTATAGATCAAGTTATTTCATCCCGTGGAGATTGAAAGAACGAGTTACAAACACTTCAAGGCTCATGCTTCCACGCATTAATATGACAACACGCCGAGCGTTGCTAAGTGTCTGGGAAAAGTCCGGAATCGTAGAACTAGGGAATGCATTATCCAAGATGGGGTGGGAGATTCTTTCAACAGGCGGAACATCTCGTAAATTAAGAGAAGCTGGAGTCCCAGTAACCGATGTAAGTGATGCAACAGGCCATCCTGAATGTTTCGATGGACGTGTCAAAACGCTTCATCCCGCTATACACGGAGGAATACTTGTAAGACGTGATAGAGAAGACGATATGAGAACACTCGCAGAATTAGATTATGCCACAATTGATCTAGTTTGTGTGAATCTGTACCCGTTTGAAGCGGTTGCAGCAAAGCAACCGCCGGTATCAGACGCCGAATTAATTGAAATGATCGATATAGGGGGGCCAACAATGATACGTTCTGCTGCTAAAAATCATAAAGATGTGTTAGTACTAACGGATGAAAGCCAGTATCAATCGATTATTCAAGCCCTAGAAGACGTAAACGGAAATATTTCTCAAATTAGTTTAGAAACAAAACAACAACTTTCTCTTGCGGCATATCAATGCACAGCAGCATATGATACAGCTGTAAGTAATGAACTAGAAAAGAGATTTATAGGCGGACCAGTACCAAATCGAATTCATATCTCTTCTGAGAAAGGCGTCCCTCTTCGTTATGGCGAAAATCCGCATCAGCCGGCTTCATTTTACCCTGCTTCTTCAGCATCGGGCGCTAAAGGTTTGGCTGCAGCGGTACAACATGGAGGCAAAGCCCTCTCTTTCAATAATTATCTTGATTTAGATGGTGCATTAAGAATAGCTCGAGGTTTGTTGAGAGATATGGACGAAATTCGAAACCAAGGATGTGTTGTAATTAAGCATACAAACCCATGTGGCGCTGCAATCGACACTTCTCAAAGTAATGCTTGGAAAAATGCATTAGCAAGCGATCCAGAAAGTGCATTTGGATGTGTAGTTGCCTTTACTTCAGAAGTTGAAAAAGAGACTGCTGAATCAATAGGGGGGCATTTCTTAGAATGCATAATTGCACCAGGATATACGCCTGAGGCATTAGAAATCCTTTCTCAGAAGAAAAATAGAAGAATGTTAACAATGTCTGAATTTTTACCGAGAGAAGAAGAAGTTAGAGTGCGTCAATTAGATGGTGGTTGGGTAGCGCAAGTACAGGGTCCGCCAAGTATAGACTGGAGTAATGTCAAATGTGTTACAAAAGTAGTTGGCGATGAGGATCTAGTTGCATTGGCTAAATTCGGTTCAACAGTCCTTTCCGAAGTTAAATCTAATTCAATAGTATTGGTTGCTGCTACGGAAACAGGTTTTGCAACCGTTGGAGTCGGTCCGGGGCAAACAAGTCGTGTTGAAGCTGTGCGTATAGCCGCTAGAAGAGCCGGTAGCCGAGCAGTTGGATCTATGATGGTGTCCGATGCGTTTTTCCCATTCCGCGATGGTATCGATACTGCCAATGAAATAGGGGTCACTACCGTTGTACAACCAGGCGGCTCTATGAGGGATCAAGAAAGCATAGATGCGGCAGATGAACATGGGATGTCGATGCTTTTCACCAATCAGAGATTATTTTTACATTAATTCTCAGAATCTCTTTTTTCTCTTAGGAATTTAACGAGAGAATCTAGATTTTCAAAAAGTATAGTCACTACACTTATGTGTTCACAGTCTTGACAAATGAAACGTTTCCCAGTTTCATAACCCATGTAAGGAACAATACGCGGACTAAAACAATTAGAACATACTTCTATGTTTTCTAAATCTTTAGGATTAGATTTCATCATTATCACTATTCATTTGATTGTCGGAAAGAACGTATCACATTCAATTTTTTCTGAATACTTGATTCTATAATGCTCAAGAGCTCATTTACATGTGTTGCATTCAATGCTTTGATTTGTGTATCTATAGAGTCAATAATCAACGACGCTAATTTCCAGAGTGATTCATCATTAGGGGTCGGAAACATATTTTTAACTTCATTATCAATATCAAATTCATTGATTTCCATTTCATTCATTTCTGCAATATTTTTGATATAAGATACCCACAGCATTAGTAAATTACTCCACTCAGACGATTCAATAGCCCCTTCTAATTTTGGAATAATTTCTATCAACCCTCTAACGTAGAGTTTACCAGAAGGGGCGGAATCAACATACTGTTGGACAAGCTCATCGACAGAGGGAAAAATCTCATCAAAAGATTCCGGTTTTAGTGCGGGCTCTATTAGAGATAGAATACGAAAGCGTTTTCCTCCATTAGCGGTATAAAGCAGATTAGTGCCCTGTTCTTGCAGGTCATTAATATCTACTAGAGTGCCTACATCATATGGTACCGACCATCCGTTTATTTCAGGCATTGAAAGATTTGACATTACATGACCATAAGGCAAATCATTGAGTGTAATATCATCTAACATCTGTTTATATCTCGGCTCAAAAACTCTCATTATCATTTGATCCCCTGGTAAGAGAAGTGAATCGAGAGTGAATAGAGGCACAATCATTTGTCCTTCTTTTAGTGAGGGGATGTCGTCTAATTTCAGAACTTCCACATCACACACGCCCCATTTTCCCTCTAGTCGCCAAACCACTAATCACTAAAGCACCAATCAATGTGAGTGCTGAAAACCCTGGCACCGAATTATCCTCATTTTCATCTTCGTCGCCCTCTTCCATAATATCGGGCGCTGGATTAACGGTAATTTTTCCAACCATATTAGCTGCCTCATGAGGTTCACATACAAATTCGTAAGTACCGTTCATACCTATTTCAAATGTAAACGAATAGTCTACGTTTCTTTCAGGTTCGCCCGAATCAAAGATATTATTTTCCTCAACTGCATTATGGGCTAATAACTCTCCATCCCAAAAAAATCTAACTGTATCTCCTTCGGTAATTGTTACTTCTGCGGGGGAAAAACGCAAATTTGTACTATCTACTGAGATAATCACTTCTTCTCCCAAGGTTATATTTTTATTTTCCTCAGATGTCACTGTCACTCCTAAAAAAGAGAGAGCAAATAATGAAAGCACCAAACTCCAAGCGTAAAACTTCCGCGCCTTCATACTTTTACAGAAATTGGTTGACGTATGAACTCATGTTTCCAGAGAAGACTAATTTTCTCCTCTAGTGGTTACTTTGACTCCTACATACCAAAGCCCAATAAGTCCCACTAAAATTATAGTGATAGTTCCAAACCCCGGATCCGCGCCGTTCCATGAAGACATATCATTCCAAACTCCATCACCTTTTGTCGATACCAACCATACGAAATAAGCAGACAAGGAAGTCATAGTCATAATCATGAACATTACACCTCTTTTAGCATGCTTTGGTATTGTTTTACCAGTAGCATAGTAATCAAATATAGCGTTTCCAAAATAAGGATTAGTTAACGTTTTTCGGAATAATTTTTCACTGGAAAGAGAGAATAAAAAAGCAGCGGGAACAGCCCAAGATACCGTGGGCCAACCAGGTATCCAAATTCCAATAATTGCAAATAAAACAAACAATGAACCAGTACCTATGTACAATTTACTTTTCAGAGGACTACTAGCGACACAGTATTTTTCAACAACCTCGTCGATAGTTTGTAACCTATCCATAAAACTCCGACCGACCATCTAATCATAAAGGAATATGTCTCAATTTATGCAATAATTCCAAACCGTCAAGGATTATTACTCGCTCGGAGATGTATGGGCGCGCCGTATATACAACCCCGTCAGGGATCAATCAGTCATCCGTTACGTATCGCAGTTCTGATTTCAGGAGGGGGTTCAGGCCTACTCGCTCTACTCAACCATCAGCACTCCAAACCTACCACACATATCACAAAATTAATCATCTCAGATAATGAAAATGCAAAAGGTCTTCAATATGGTGATGATTTTCAGATTTCTACAATAGCGATAAATCTACCACAATCTCACGATAGAGTTCAAAAACGTATCTTACATGAAAATATTATTCATGAAAGATTAATCGAATCAAATATCGAACTTATAGTCTTGAATGGTTATATGAGGATTTTAACTCCAGAATTTGTAAAGAAATGGAAAGGCCGTTTGATCAATATCCACCCCTCTCTCCTTCCAAAATATCCCGGTGCAAACGCCCAAAGAGATGCTCTAGAAGATGGTGCTACAATAACTGGATGTACAGTTCATTTAGTCGATGAAGGAGTAGATACAGGGAAAATATTGGCACAATCTGAAGTCCCTATTTTGCAAACCGATACAATTGAAATTTTACAGAACCGTATCAAAGAGAAGGAACACTTGCTTTATCCAAAGGTTCTGGATGATTATTGCGCACATCAATCTATTCAAAGATAGAATTCTTAATTTCATCGAGAGTAATTTCTTTAAATTCTCCCAATTTAATATCATATTTTGAAAGCTGCATATCCCCTATCGCTAGACGATGAATTGATACTACATAATTACCCAGAGAACTAAACATCCGGCGAATCTGACGTTTTTTCCCCTCACTAATTGTTAAAATCGCAATATTTTGATCATCTAAAGTAATATTCGCAGGCCTTGAAATATATTTTTCCACATAATTATTTTCAGATACTACAACATTAACTCCATTTTTTATTTTAGAGATTTCTTCTTCAGTAATTTCTAATTCAGTTTCGACAAGATATTTCTTAGATATATGATTTTCAGGATTTGTTATCTTTTCAACTAATTTACCATCTGTAGTCACTAATAACAAACCAGTAGTATCTTCATCTAATCTTCCAACAGTAATTAATGATTCATAAACTCTGGAAGAAACCTTGCCTCTGAATATTTCATAAATTGACTTCTTTCCCAAATCTTTCTCTTGAAAATTTAAGCGAGAGCAAATAACTCCTGCTGGTTTATTCATTAAAAAATAAACATCACTGGACGGTAAAATCAACGTCTCCCCCCTGAAAGTCACGACCTTTTTATTAGGATTGAATTCAAACTTCATATCCTTCATAATTGAACCATTAACTTCAATATCGCCAGACCAGATGGCATTTTTCACATCGTTCTTCGAAGAAAAAACCCCGCATTTGGACAGAAATTGATGAAGTCTTATTTTCATAAATCATTCCATTTCAAATTCGACTAAATCTCCGACAGAATCATACAAACTTGGTCCACTGCCAAGGTAGTAAACGCCCCCTGTTTTTGTTCGAGAATCTTCTGGTTGTGAATTATTTCCACTCGCGCAGGTTCCAGTACAACCATCTGCAAACGCGACATAAACCCGGCCATCTCTATCGATATGTAAATCGTTGAAGTCAAGTAAATTCCTATTAGATCCGCCTATATCTCTACAGTCCCCACTGTTAAGACAAATACTTCCAATTTGTACAGGGTCATCAGAAACTCTTACCGTATGAAATATTGGATTTTCGTCTAATGCATTTAAGCTGTAAGTGATATACAAATGATAGTGTACGTTATTATTGGCAAAGTGAGGATTTCCTGTCCAATTAACTTCATCAATATCTAATGCGCCTAATTCACTCTCATTTTCACTCCCTAGGTATGTTATTGCGATCCGCCCTGGGTCACCTGCATCAATTTGAGGAAAAGTCGTTGAAATTACTTCTATTGGACTTATTCTAATGCTGTCTTTTTCCCAAGATTCTCCTGAATCAGTACTTCTCGACATATATACTCCAAAATCAGCCCCAGACCATATATGATATGCATTAGAATCTGTATCGGTCGCGACCTCACTATTTTTTCGAGGATTAGGGGTACTGACATCTTCACCCATTGTTCGAGTCTCCCAAGAGTAACCATTATCTTTTGAGAAAATTACTGCGGGAGTCTCAACCCTTGGTGTAACGTAAACAGTTCCATCCGGAGCGGTCGTAATCGCTCCATGCAAGCCTCCATCGTCAGTGGCTAGTCCGAATATCTGCCCTCCTAATTCGAAAGTAGCCCCTCCATCAAAACTAGTGAAACAGAAAATCCCCAATCCTTTATTGTAACAAAAATATACTGCCTCTTCATAAATTGGAGATAATGAGCCAGGAATCCCATATCCGTCGCTGACCCAAGGTCCCGTTGCGAGTTTAATATGGTCATTCAAAGGAGTAGTGCCTGAATCATGAGGATTACCCAACCAACTTTCTCCATCATCATCTGACCAGCCAATCCAAGTAGATTCCAATCCCATCATATGAATATTAAATACACGATCAGTAACTGGGTCTACCCAGCCGTAAGGGTCACTAGTGAATGGCGCTTGAGTGAAATCACGCGAATTTTCCCAAGTGACTCCATGATCACATGAACGCATTGGTTTTTCCATTGCAATAAAGAATATACATCCACTCGAAGTTATTCCAATACTTGGCTCTGGACCATCCTCACCTACATTACTAAAAACAAAATTTAGAGGTAAAGGAGGGATATCGATTGATTGACCGTTTGCTCCGGTTACAAATACTCCATTATTTGAATCTAATTCCTCGCTAATAATTTTATTTTCATCATCCGCCTGTAAGCACCCTGAAAGCATCACTGCGCACATCATTAGGCTAACAAGAGCAGCAGTGATACGAGTACTCATATCCTTCCCATTTCACAGAGTTATGTTATCCTTTCCTTTCTTCGTTCAAATTAATATTTTAATTATATATTTACTTATTCGATATATCCGGCGGTTTATTCATAAAGGGTTTTTCACCGCATTAAGATATGAACCGTGTAACCGTTATACTTGCTAGCCTATTATTAATTTCAACCCCGCTCTCAGGATGCCTTACAGAAGACACACTTGAAGACTTAATCGATGATGTATTAGGCTGCATGGATGAACAGGCTAAAAATTACGATGAAAACGCTACAACTGAGCTTGTTGGGAACTGCATATATGCTGCTTCTATGAATGTATTTATGGAAGCAATGACGCAAGAAATTAGTATTGAAAGTATGTTAAATGAGAATACAACTACTGCTGGTTATTCTATGTATATGAACGGCCCAGCGGGTGATGATTTTGGAGATACAGGCGATGAAATGATGACCATTGAAGAAGTAGTAATGGTTAATCTATCCGCCAATGCAGCTCATGTGCAATTGACTCTAGAACTTGAACCAATGATCTCGATCACTAATACGATGACACAAGTAGGAGAGGTCGTAAATGTTCATCATGAAATGAGTGGATTAATGGCCAGCCAAATGGCAGGAGAGAGTGTCGATGAAACATATCAAACCAGAGATGCATCACCTGATGTCATGGAATGGGTAATCCCGATGATGAGCGGCTCTTTCGGGTCCCTTATGTCAATGGGAGATGAGATGTCAGATGAGGAACCATCAATGCTTGAGGATTTAGAAAATGATGGTTTTGATATGGCAAATGCTACTATGACTGTAACTTTTGATTCATCATCAAATTCCCAAACCATGGATCTATCGACCACCAATGAAACAGGAACGACAATTAATTTGTCTGTTATGATAGACGCCAATTCTGAACTTATGTCTTATTCCACCGAAACATCGAATGCGAGTGAAACCTCAATTATGTCTTACACACTTATGTGGGGCGATGCAGTTGTAATAACGGTAGATGAAACACTACCGAAGACTGCAATCCCGGTCCATTGGGATGGATTACCAGATTTCCATAACCATGATGAAGGTGACGATGAGCATGACGATGACGACGACAACGGATCTCCTTCTGCAGAACAGGTTCTAGAATGGTTTGATACAAACATGGACAATTACATTAGTTTCGAAGAATTTTGGGACTCGTGGGCCGAAGAAGGTGACGCAGAAAATAATGAAGAGTTACACGATATTTTCAATGAATCAGACTATGACATGAATGGATTACTAGATATAAATGAACTTGAAGGATTTATATTAGATATCGATGATTACGATAATCATGGCGACGAGATATCTCCTGAAATGATGCTCGATATGATGGATTACAATGATGATGGAATGGTAAGTTGGGATGAATTTGACCAATTCATCATTTATGAAGATGGAGGATGGGGAGACGAAGATGAGCGTTCTGAAAGTCAAGAACATTTCAATTATTCAGATTCTAATAGCGATGGATTACTTGACTATAATGAACTATCTTCATGGATAAGCAACATGGGTGAGGATGATAACGATGGTTCAGAAATGTGGATGTGCAACGATGGCGAAGAAATACCAGCAGATTATGTCAATGACGGTGAAGAAGACTGTTACGATGGATCCGATGAGTGGGACAATGAGCCAGAAATGTGGATGTGTGACGATGGTGAAGAGATACCTGCAGATTGGGTCAATGATGGAATGGAAGACTGTTCCGATGGATCCGATGAGTGGGACAATGAGCCAGAGATGTGGATGTGCGAAAATGGTGAAGAAATACCCGTAGATTATGTCAATGACGGTGATGAAGACTGTTCCGATGGATCCGATGAGTACGACAACGATGGCTCCGATGAAGATGACTCAGAAATGGTTTGCTATGACATGGATAGCCATACTATCAATGAAGATTATGAGAATCAAGAAGATTGTGAATATGCTGGATTGATGTGGACTGCTGCAGACAGTGGACCTGGTGATGGTGGTGACGAGCACGACGGAGGATATTGCCACAATACAACAACCCATGAGAATTACTACAATTCAGACGAAGCCAACTGCGAAGCAGCAGGGCATATTTGGGTTGTCGAAGACGATGATCATGATGAAACTTCAGAGCCTAGGGATTTATTCCTCACTATAGCCGATAATCAAACTTTCGAGGCGCCTTTGAGCGACTTCTCAATCAACTTCTTATCATGCAATTCTGATGAAAGATCAGAATGTATGGTAGAGGCAGAAGCAAGTCTTAGTTCTCTAACCGGCCAAATAGGCAACTCAACTTATGTTTACACGGATGTAGACATGGATGGCATGATTTCCGCTGGAGATACGCTAGAATTAACTGGCATGCACCCCGATTATCAATTTGATTTGTATGATTCATGGTCCGACAGTTACGTTTCAGAATCTGGAGTAAATGCTCCGAATATGCCAGGATTTGGCGGACTTCTTGCGACTATCAGTATGCTAGGGGCAGCGTTCCTATTGCCACGTAGAGACGATTGAAGTTATTCGTCATCGAATACTTCAATCTCTACGTTACGCTTTACTAAATCTGTAAATTTAGAAGTGTAACGAGTAGCTCTCACGACGTGATTATCGATCCAGTGATAGTTTCCGCCACGTGGCTTACCCATTAATAGAGAATGATAATTGAAACCTTTCTCATTTAGCCAAGTTTCTGTTACTATACGATGATTTTCAGTTCTGGCAGTAAAGAAACAAATATGATGGCCTTCGTCAAACCATCGATTTATTGTTTCGATAGCATCTGGATAGGCCTCAGCAGTCACCATTCTTTCTGGCTCCTCATTAGGGATATCTTCTCCAACAGTTCCATCAATATCTATCAAGTAATTTTTCTTGTCGGATGGCAGTACCGGACTGATTTTTTTCCCATCGCTATCTACAGCTTCAACTAAGTTTTCCATAAACGCCCGAAATCATGAAAGTCCATGAATAAGAGGTATAAAACATCACAAAAATATATTTTATAACAGTTGCAAATTCCTAATTCGGGAATCTCATCTCCGTATTCCGAAGCATTATGAACGGAGGGTATGACGGATGGCCGTGCCAGGTGCATATGATAGGAGCAGGAAATCTGCTGTTGTTAGAGGAATTTCTTCTAATTACAGTAACGCACTTTCTAACTATTTTGGAACTAAAACACCTAGTTATGAAGAAGCAGCGGGCTCTCACAGAGCGTATGTCACTGCTTTGAGAGCGCACGGTACTGAAGTTACTATACTGCCTGAACTAGCAGACTTCCCAGATAGCTGTTTTGTTGAGGACACAGCAGTAATGATCGATGGCAAAGCAATCATTCCCAATATGGGACACCCTTCTAGAGAAGGCGAACAAATTGCTGTGTCAGAACACATGAAAAATTTTGCAGAGATTATTCAAATGCCCAAAGGAGCGAATCTCGACGGCGGAGATGTGGTATTCTTTGATGATAAATATTTGATTGGACGTTCAACTCGGACTAACAAAGCAGGTGCAGAATTTCTTGCATCTCATGTAAATAAAGAAGGTTACGATGTTGAATTTATCGAGGTTCCAAACTCTACATTACATCTAACTACAGTATGTTCTTCTCCACGGAAAGGCACAATAATCGCAGCAGAGGGACATCTTAAAGAAAATCAGATCTCTAAATTTGCAGAAGAGATTATTTGGATACCTAATAATGAAAGCTATGCTTCAAACACCATTGGGTATTCAAATGACAGGTTAATCATTGCAGCAGGTTTCTCTAAGACAAAGAACATTCTCCAAAATGAAGGTTTTAAGTTAATGTCTGTTGATATGGCTCCGATAATGCAAGCAGATGGTTCTCTTACTTGCCTATCAGTTTATACATCGTAAACAATTATTCTAACATGTTTGTTGGAACAGGTCCGAATCGATTTGCTTCTTCTTCTCCAGCAGCAAAAATAAACCAGTAAAGTAGAACGAAACCGCCAACAAGATTCACAATAGGGATTATTCCTATCAGTAACATCCATCCTGACTGTCCTACATCATGTAGTCTTCTAACGCTTACAGCTATGAATGGAACGATAAGCATTAGAAGCCCAATCAACAATACAAATCCAAAATACTCACTAATGAACATTAAAGCAAAACCTCCTATTTGAAAAACCATTCCAAATAGATAGAGGAACCAATATTCAGATCTAGAAGATCTTCCGGAAAAATCATTCCATCTCCCCAGGCCACTTTTTACAGCGTCCATAAACGACATCATCTCTGCAGGTCTTCCCATATGACTTTCTTCCATCATGGCTCGCAGTCATCTTTTTCTCATATTAACTTATACCCTGCATTTGGTTATTCTATATCTTTTTTTGAGTTAATGTTCTTAATCAGATTCGGTTCAACGATTAATAATGAGTGTGGTATTTTTAGAAACATCTCATGAAGTGGTTCACCTTCCCAATTCCCCAACGAATTAATCAAAAGACCTGGCCTAACTAAAGAAAGCAAAGGGTGTAAAAGTTCCCCATCCGTCGGAACAATAGCATCATCATCCTTTGAGATAGAATTTTCTAAGCTAGTAAATACATCTGCATTTATCCAAGGGACATCTATTGTAGCTAATTGCACATGCTCTTCTTTTTTTGCAAAGGGGTCATTTAAATTTTCTATAATTGAATCAACTGGTCCCGCATACTGTACTGAATCGAGTACCCATTCAATATTATGGCTAGAATCAATGACTGCAGCGTAAGCCTCCATTTTTTCAGGACTTGCAACCGCTATTCTGATAGGTTCTTTGCCAGCTTCAACTAATGCATTAACGACCCTTGTAATCATTGGTAAACCATCTATTTCGATTAGAGCCTTGTCTCGTCCCATACGTGATGATCTACCTCCTGCTAGAAGTAAAGATCGCATATTTTCACCTTAATTCACTTAATCGATTGAGTGCGTATTGAATTTCATCCATTAAATCCATAGCTCGATTTAGTAGAACCTGCCTATCTCTCCTTATTTCAGTTGTCTCCATCCATCTCATTAGTTGTTTAATGTCTTTAGAATCTCGTTTGATGGTCCATTCGAGAACATCTTCAGCAATGGGGTCATCAGAAGGTAATAGACGCTCCACCATGGCACCCCGAGGCAACCATCAGCAATCAGTACTGCGCTTCCAAAGAAGAGATTTTACTCTTTATTCGAGTTAAAATAGAATCTCCTGCTGGTATATTTATTTGCATCATCTTCCCAATTAGTTCGGAAGAAAATGTGTGTCCGTGCAGTAATCCAGAATAAACGACAATCAAAGACATGTGTTGTTCTATTTTTCGCCCGTTTATCCAATTAAATATTAATTCATCATTAGGCGGTTGACGTTTCGCCCGAAATAGTTCTTCAATATTCAATAGCAAAGAATCTATCGACTCCATAGAATTGATTGATTGCTGTAGTATCAACCAAGGATTTGTCCCCATCCCTTTATGATCGAGATTAGACAGTAATATAGCTGCTAAAGCGATATCTTCTCTCCCGTGTCTTTTCCATAACCTCCCGATTAATTTCAATAATACTCTGTGTGTATTCCCTGCATTCGTTACTAACCAAGATGCAAGATTTCTCAATAGTTCGTCAGGAGTCCCTAATATGAATGAATACCCAGAAGAATCGGTCATTCTATCTGTGCTAGATTTCATGATTAAAGCAGGAACTCCAATCGGATAAGCATCTCTTACTAGATTAGATAATTTTCTATCAGACAAGTGTATTCGTGAATTTTGTTCGTCCAAAAAATCATCAAGACTTCTAGATGTCATCTAAAAAACTCCTCATCTTTGAATTCTTACACTTTCAAGAATCTCGGACAACCTTTTATTGACTTCTTTTAATTCAAATCTGATGTTTTGTTTAACATTACGGTGCACAATATCTTCAAGTTGCCTGTCTAGGCTACTCAAGATTGCCCTATGTTCGGAATCACTAATCTCAAAAACACGTCTCAAATAGGCAATCATTCTAAGTTCATCATCCGTTTTATTAGTATTAATCAGAAAAGTTTCGAGAACTTGTTCATATGCCGAAATCTGTTCACTAATCGTCAAAGGATGCCCTTCTTCCAAAATTCTTTCTTCTAAAATTGCATCATAGATCATTTTTGGCTCATCATCATCCAATCTCAAAGCCATAGCCAATTTTGTAATCAATCTCTTCTCTCCAAAACTCAAGTTTCCATCATGAAGGGCTAGACTAACAACTCCTCTAAACACTGCTCGCCTATCGGAGGAAGGCTCAACCATGTGCTTCGTTGATGGCCCTATGACTTAATCTCTATCCTTGTTTACGTACGAGTCATATTCGAGGTAATAAAACCTCTAAAGTAGATTTGAATCAATAGGAGGCTTCATGAAGGGCCTAACCGCCCGTTAAGCTTGGTAATCAGCCACACTCGCGGGCGTTTCGCGCCCATCCAACCCAAACGCCAACAAGGCAAAAGGGAGTGAAGCCCCCTAGTTGGGCCGAAAACCGGAAAGGAATTAATATGTCAGCAACAGAAGGAAAATATATCATACACGCAACAATACGTTGTGACGGTACAGTCGCCAGAAAAGACGTCGTAGGAGCCATTTTTGGCCAAACCGAGGGTCTTCTTGGAGACCAGTTACAACTAAGAAAACTACAACGCACAGGTCGTATAGGCCATGTCGACGTAACGCTAAACCAGAATAAAGGAAAGGTACAAGGAGAAATATCTCTATCGTCTTCAATTGATCAAGTGAGCACCGCAGTTATCGGTGCCGCTCTGGAAACAATTGATCGAATAGGGCCTTGTAAAGCAGTAATCAAGGTAAAAGGAATTGAAAATATCCGATCTGCTAAGAGAGACAATGTAATCGACCGCGCTAAAACTTTACTTTTGAACATGGTCAATTCTGGCCAAGACGATTCTAAGAACATCTTAGATGAGGTTAGAGCAGTCTTGACATTAGATACTGAAAAGGATATTTCTGGCATGACCGCAGGACCAAATGTTGCAGATAGTGATGCAATAATTATTGTAGAAGGAAGAAATGATGTTAGAAACTTACTGAAGTTTGGAATCAAAAATGCAATTGCAACAATGGGTTCAGGGATTCAAGATGAGTTAGTAACTCTAGCGAAGTCAAAAACCACAGTAATAGCATTCGTAGACGGTGATCGAGGAGGCCGTCTTTTACTAATGGAACTCAGTGGCAAATTAGGAAAATCTTTGACTCATGTGGCTCTTGCTCCTCAGAGTAGAGAAGTTGAACATCTTGAAGGTAAAGTAATCACGAAATGTTTGAGTCAGAAAGAAGCGGCTAACAAAATAGTATCTCGTCTTCAAGCAGAATTAGCTAAAGAAGATGATGCTGCTGTTGGAAGAGGCGCAGAATCATTAGAGGCTCCTGACGAAGTGAAAGAATGGGCAGGGATGTTAGACGGATTAAAGCGTAATCAAGCAATAATTGTTAACGCTGATGGTTCAGGAAGTGAACCAATTGGCGCATCAAAACTTGAAGAGGAATTATCCGAATCTGAGGGTGCAATAGGTTTAGTATTCTCAGGAAAAGTTAATGATAGAATTTTCGATTTAGCATCAGGTGCTGGAATTGAAAACGTAATGGGCACATCTGTTGGAAAGGTAACTAGAAAATCAGGTGTACAGGCTTATTCTGCCTCTAATCTTTGAAGAAATTGAAGATTTTAGATTACTTTTGGCATTTTTTTAACTCATAGCAAATCGTAGCGTCAGCCACGTTAACAGTAGAAGCCATCAAAAGTCTCTCATTCCCGCTACATACGGATGGAACAGTCGACGCTAACAATTCTTGCGTTGTACGGACTATTTGGTATCGCACTGGCGACCTTATGGCTAAGGCATCAATCAGTACTTAGACAAAGAGAACAAATGCAAATTCGTCTAGGTAATTTACAAGGTAATTTGACCAATACATCTAATCGCCTAGATTTACTTTCTAGAGGTGTTGATACAATACTGGGGGAAACTCCTGAAGTTCACGAGTTACTTGCGGTCCACAGATCATTAGAATCTGCCGAGTCTTTATTATTCGAACAAGACGTAACTATCAGTTCTAGCGAATCATGCGCTATTGCTACTCATGCGGGGCGTTCAATTCTTTCTAATTATCAAAGTGACTCCGAAGACAAAGGTCGAGAAAATATTCTTCCAGGCATTATTCCACTTGTACTCCGATTAGATGCAATCCTTACAGAAGCAGAGATGAAATCAGAAGATTTAGAATTGAACGGAGAAGAACAGAGATGTCTTGGTGAATTGTTTCATGAAGCAGGCAAGTTTTCTAGAGCGGCAGATTTCTATCGTAGGGCGCATGTGCTTTCCCCCGAAGGATCTTCTGTACTCTATTCATTAGCATCAATTCAGAGAGATGAAGGAGATTTGGATACATTAGATCGAACTTTAGAGCGACTTTTAGCTATAGATCCAGATGACATTGAAGTATTGAAAGAACAAGCAATCTTATTGTCCGGAAGTGAGGATGTAAGATTGAATCGTAATGTAAGAAGATTGGAAGCTTTAGGAGAGGATTTTGAAATATCCACTGATCAAATGGGTCTGAATAATATTTCAGGGCGTGCAAGTGATGTACAAAGTGCCATAAATCCTCATCTGAAAGAGCCTTCGACATCTGAGGGTTGGGCCGCTAAATCAGCAAAATTATTTCTTTTAGGAGAAATAGGCACGGCACTTGAATCAATTGAAAAAGCTCTATACCTAGATCCAACAAGTTCTGAAGCATGGTTATTGAAAGCAAAGTTACTTGCTGCAGGCGATGACAGAACAAAGGAAGCCCTTCAAGCAGTTCGTCGAGCGTCTGCCTTGGGAGAATATACAGTTTTACTAGAAAGTGAAATACTTGAGAATGATGGAAAATTAGACTCTGCTAGAGCAGTATTAGAAGAATGGTTAGAAAAAACTCCATCCGATGCGGAAGCACGGGGACGATTGAGTTTAGTTTTATTTCGTGCAGGAGCAATTGACTGGGCAACCAAAGTGCTTCATGAAGCTCCAGCAGAGGCTTGGGAGAGCGCTTCGTTGCATGTTATGGAAGGAAGGCTACACCTATTAGCTGCGGACGAGTATAGAGATAGAACTGGAGATCATGACCATATTATTCTATTAGATGCAACCATTTCTTTTGATTCAGCGATAGAAAAAGATAGAGAATCAGGTCTTGCATGGTTAGGGCGTTCTCGAGCTTTGAGATATCAAGGGTCTTTGAAGGAGGCAGAGGTTGCTTTAGTAAGGGCTAGAAGGCTGATACCTGATCATCCTTCAATATCTCTGGAAGAGGCCCATTTATGTTTAGAAACTGGTAAATTGGACCAAGCAAATGCTCTAGTTTCAGAGGCATCGACAAATCTTCAAAGTCATTCTTCAATACCTTTCATAAGAGGAATAATTGCCGCCCGACAAGGAAGATTTATTGAAGCTCAAACCTTTTTCTCTAAAGTTCTTTTAATTCAAGAAAATCATATCCGTGCAAGATTAAATAGGTGCTCAGCAGCACTATTATCGAATGATTTAGCGACAGCTCTTGATGATGCAGATTATCTTGTAGAACACGCTCCCGAATTGAATTTAGCTAGACAAAGACGTTCCGAGATTCTCATGAATCTTGGAGATTGGGAAGCAGCTGAAATTGAACTAAGAAAACTCCTCTCGAACCAACCAGAACATATTATGGCATTAGTTCATTTAGGTACTTGTATGATAGCTATGGATAAAGCAGAGCAAGCAGAGAAGCCACTAAATGATGCGATAAGATATGACCCCAAACATTCAGATGCATGGTATCAACGAGGTTTACTTTATCTTGACTTTGGAAGAGTTGAAGAAGCCAAATCTGACTTTGAGGCAGCGGCAAAGCATGATACCAAACACATAGACGCACGTTTGAGAATTGCTGCAATTTTGCATGAAGGTGAAGACGCTACTGCTGCAGTTACTGCATGGAGAAAAGTGCTTGACATTGATCCTGAACACAGATTAGCAAGAAGAAGATTACAGGAATCTTCTGACCGCCAAAAAATCCTCAAGGTAAGGCCACATCCAAAGGATTGAACACTGAATTGCCTTAGCAACGGATATGTCTGCTTCCAGTGGAATTGAACCAAAGCAAAAAGCGCCTTCATTTGAATTACCCAACGCTAATCAGAAGTTAGGTATGGAAAATATATCTTTATCAGAGGCAATGGGCGCTAATGGAGCAATTATCTTATTCACTTGCAACCACTGTCCTTATGTCGTGGGGTCAGAATCTAGGATAGAAAAGATGGCCGAAAAGGCTAGAAATAGTGATATAGGCTTCATAGGAATTAATTCTAACGATCCAATCAAATATGAATCAGATTCTTGGACAAATATGGTGAAAAGAGCATCTAAAGGAATGTCTTACGCTTACTTACATGATGCTGACCAATCAATTGCTACAATTTATGGTGCTGAGCGCACCCCTGAGTTTTATCTTATTGATTCATCAGGAATTGTAGTTTACAGAGGCCGTCTTGACGATTCACCCAGAGATCCTTCACATGCAACTACGTCCGAACTTTCCGATGCAATCAACCTACTTCTCGCTGGCAAACCTATTGTACAAGATAGAACTGAAAGTATTGGCTGCTCTGTTAAATGGAAAATTTAGGTGTAAAAATGAAAATGGGGATACCCGCCAAAATTTTTGCAACTCTGTTGAAATTATCCCCTTCATCTATACAAAATAAATTATGGAAATGGTGGTATCAGAAATTATCAAAGTCTCATGATAAGAAAGATTTCAGATTTATGAATTATGGATATATCGATTCTACCCCTCCTTCTTTAGAATTTTATGATGAACCATATCGCCTTTTTATACAATTATATGAGATGAACATTAGAAATATTGAATTTCATAATAAAGAAGTTCTTGAAGTTGGGTCAGGGAGAGGCGGTGGTGCTAGTTGGGTAGCCCGAACAATGAACCCCTCATCGTTAACCGGAGTAGATTTTTCCGGAGAAGCAGTTTCACTATCTAAAAAATGGTATGACAAACAAGAAAATCTGAATTTCATTGAAGGTAACGCAGAAGATTTACCATTTCCAGATTCTAGTTTTGATATTGTTTACAACGTCGAATCTTCACATTGTTACGGAAATATGTCAAAATTCATAAATGAGGCGTTCCGGATACTAAAGCCCGGAGGAAATTTCTGTTGGACTGATTTTCGTGATGATAAGACTATGAAATTAACAAATCAATTGTTTTTAGATAGCGGCTTCAAAATAGTCTCTAAGCGAGAGATAACCAAAGAAGTATTAACCGCTCTCGACTCAATTAATGAAGCAAAGAAAGAACGGATAAATGAGTTAGTTCCCAAAACAATCCGCCGTAGCTTTGAAACATTTGCGGGAATCGAGGGAACGCCTGTTTATGAGGCATTTAAAAATCAAAAATTAAAGTATTTCTGTTACCGAATGACAAAGTAACTAATATTGTTCCAATACTAATTCTGTTTGTGTAGATGTAATTTCACCAGGCGCCGCCAGCCACATACGGTCTAGTAAATTTCTTAGCGATACAGTGTCATCCACATGGACTATAGCGACCAAATCTGCATCTCCACTTATTTCGTATATACATTCAACCCCAGACCATCCAGAATATTCTCCCGCCAAACTTCCTATTTCAACCCCAGATCCAACTTTAAGTCGTATTAAAGCAGTTAATCCAATGCCTGCTTCTCTGATTGTATATCCTCGAATAACTCCATTATCCTCCATCTTTTTCATTCTAGTTCTTACTGTTCGTTCGGTAACATTAACATTTTTTGCAATGTCTACAAAAGGCGCTCTACCGGAATCTCTAAGGAACGCTAGAATAGCTCTATCCAAGGAATCTACATCTACCATGTTCATTCCGCAAACTGAACCCTTTTTGACTCTTTTCGTATTTTGAACGTGTTGCATCATCTCATTTTTTCCGTATTCAGGTAAGTAATCCTATACTATTTTTAACAATTATACTAAGTTGCATTGAAATGGGACGCCAACATTTGAGTATACATGACCGGGGATGAGGCGATAGGCCATCTCCGAGTTCAAGAGTATCTTGATGATGTTTCAAATCTTAATTTATCATTCTCTAAGTCTCAGTGGTATAATGTAGATGTCGCCGCTTTACTTGTAAATTGTAAATTGATAAGTCATGATATTGACGAAGCCACCGGATCATCTTTACTTTTCTTAGAAAAGAGTGTATTATTATGTTGCCCTAATTCGGGAAGAATGCATCATTATCCTAAACATCTATTGCATTGTTTCATTGACGATAAGAGGAATATGCCAATTGAGATAGACGGGGTTATCTTCAAAGCCGAATTATTTTCAATTTCGCCATCAGAAGAACAACTTTGTTGGGAGGAGATATGCCGTTCAGAAATGGAAATCCCTGGTATTCAGAACAAAGTTTCTCGTTGGTTGAGTTGGTTGAATTCATAATTCAGCAATCGCAACATTCAGAGCATCAGTGCTGTTGGGCATATCAATGAGCGGTATAATTACAGATCTTAAAGCCCGCACTATAATCGACTCAAGAGGAAATCCGACAGTTGAAGTTGATTGTTATGTTGATGGTATTTTATCTGGCCGTGCAGCAGTTCCTTCTGGCGCAAGTACGGGAAGTCACGAGGCTGTTGAATTGCGAGATAATCTAGATAATTGGATGGGTAAAGGAGTAAATCAAGCAGTTGTTAATGTTAATACAAAAATCAAAGATCTACTGGTAGGATTAGAGGTTTCAAATCAAGAAGAAGTTGACGCATCTATGTTGACGCTAGATGGGACAGCGAATAAAGCAAATTTAGGCGCTAATGCAATTTTGGGAGTTTCTATGGCAGTAATTCGAGCCGCCGCGGCACGAACAAAATCTCCTCTTTGGTCATATATCTCAAAAAAAGAAGAAAATAGTTTACCAGTTCCGTTAATGAACATCCTGAATGGAGGGGCTCATGCGGCTTCAAATGTAGATGTACAAGAATTTATGGTGGTGCCACACGGATTTGATAATTTTTCAGAATCTCTCCGAGCAGGCACTGAGATATATCATTCATTAAAGGCAGTACTGAAAGAAGAAGGATTGCTTGGTGGTGTAGGGGATGAGGGGGGCTTTGCCCCTAATTTACCTCGGAACGAGGAAGGGCTTAGATATCTTGTAGGAGCTATCGAAAAAGCAGGTTATTCCCCCGGTAATCAAGTCTCAATAGCATTAGATGTAGCCGCGCAAGAATTCTATGATGGCCAGAATTATCATATTGATAATAGGGCCATAAACGGAGAAGAGTTAGGTAAACTATACTCTTCTTGGTTGGATAATTATCCAATTGTATCCTTGGAGGACCCCTTCGGAGAAGATGACTGGAATTCTTGGATTGAATTCACTAAGAGGGAAGGACATAGGGTTCAAATTGTTGGAGACGACTTGTATGTAACCAATCCCTCGCGTTTACAAAGAGGAATTGATAATAGTGCATCTAATTCTATACTCATTAAGTTGAATCAAATAGGGACAGTTACTGAGACGCTACAGGTTATCGAAATGGCCCGTGAGGCTAATTTCGGTATTATTATTTCTCATAGATCAGGGGAAACTTCAGATGATATAATTGCAGATATATCAGTAGGTACCAATTCAGGGCAAATTAAGACAGGGGCCCCTGCAAGGAGCGATCGAACCGCTAAGTATAACCAATTGCTGAGAATTAGTGAGACTTGCTCTCAATATAGCCGTTTATTCTAAGGACGCAAGAATCAAAGGTAAGACAATAGTTGCATCGGATTCTATTACAAATTTAGGTGTATCAACATCTAATTTTTCCCAACTTATTTTTTCATTTGGAGGGGCTCCCGAGTAACCGCCATAAGATGGACTAGATTCCGATATTTGAGCGAACCAAGACCATAAGTCAACATCTATTGCAACATCTTGCCGGAGCATCGGAACAACACAAATCGCGAAGTCACCAGCAATGCCTCCTCCGACTTGTAGTAATCCAGTAGGTGAATTATCTTCCCTATACCAATCAGATAGTGCTTGCATAGCATGCAAGCCTCCCAATACAATATCTGGTGAAGATATAGTACAATCAATTACTCTAGCTGTTAGAATATTCCCTAGTGTCGAATCTTCCCAACCTGGTACAAAAATAGGTAGATTTGCATCCGCTGCGGCTAGAAGCCAAGAATTTTTTGGATCTGCGTCGTATTCCAAATTACCATGCAATAACAAATCATATAGATATTCATGAGGAAATCTTCTGTCTCCCGCTGCATCTGCATCTTTCCACAGTTTAATTAATGGCTTTTCTATATGCCGGATTGCTTCCTGTTCCGGTATTGCAACATCAGTGACTCGATTAAAACCTCTTTTTTGTAAACCTTTATCGTCTTCAGCAGTCCAACTCCTCCAATCTTTTATTTTTTCATAAGAAGATTTAGCGACTAAATTAAATAGATCTTCTTCAAGATTAGCTCCTGTGCAACATATCGCATGAATTTTCTGTGATCTGATGGCTGGAGCCAACGACCGTCCGATTTCAGCAGTGGACATAGCGCCAGCCAAAGTAATCATTATTCTGCCGTCATTTTTTAAAAAATCTCGTAAAGATTCACAACAAGTTGCAAGTACACCGGCATTGAAATGTTTGTAATGATACCCAATGAAATCTTTAATTTCCATCATAAACCCTCATTGTTTAAATCTTTTAATTTCCTTCCTACTTATTTCTTTAATGTTTTCCATCTCAGAAATAAGTTTTTCATGAATTGTATCTATAATTGCATTAGGATCTCCCGCCCCACAAGTAAATGCATCAATCGCTAATAAGCCATTTCCATAGTAGCAGTGAGCACTTACATGACTTTCGTCTAGTAAAACTACTGCAGCAAAACCAGGAGGGCTTTCCGAACCATCAAATTCTTCAACGTGTGAATGGACTTCTCTAACCTTGGCATTTTTAACTGCATGACGCATTAATTCTAGCATCCATCTCCCATCTCGAACTTCATTAAAATCACATTTGACATAGTCAACACAAATTTGTTTTCCATGAGACATTTTGATTTCCCTCCTTTCTAAAGTAACCATTTTCTCAATCTTCTCAAACCTTCTATTATCACTTCTTCGTCAGCAGCGTACGAAACTCTAACAAATCCCTCTCCGCCAGTAATCAATGAAGCAGGAATTAATTGTACTCCAGCTTTCAAAGCCCCATCGGCGAATTCAATATCCGTCATCCCAGTACCAGTGATATCTACGAATGCGTAGAATGCACCTTCCAATTTTCCGACTCTTAATCCTGGGATTTCAGATAAGCCATTTCTCATAAGTTCTCTTCTATTCAAATATTCTGAGTTGAACCTTTCAACATCATTATCACAAGAAAGTGCTACTTTAGCCGCCTCCATCATAAAGGTTGGAACGTGAGATGCCGAATTAGCCTGAGATTTAATAGCAGCCTTCATTGCATTTTCAGGGCCGGTAAGGAAACCTAGACGCATCCCAGTCATAGCCCATGATTTCGACCATCCGTTAACAATTAATGTTCTTTCTTTTCCTCCGGGGCAGATTGCAGGAGAAACATGAGGATAATCTGTCCAATTTAGACGAGCATATATTTCATCTGAAACAATCCACAAATCGTGTTCCACTGCGATTTTTACAATCTCTGTGACTTCATCGGGTGTAAATACAGCCCCAGTGGGATTATTCGGAGAATTAAGTAAAATCATCTTTGTTTTGTCAGTAATAGCGGATTTTATAGCATCTAAATCTGGATGAAAATTATCTTTTCTGACAGGAACATGTACTGGAACCGCTCCAATGAGTTCTAACATAGGTTCGTAAGAAGCCCATGATGGTGCTAACAAAATCACTTCCTCCCCTGGCATTGTAGTAATCATGAAAGAATATAGCAGCGCTTGTTTGGCGCCAGGAGTAATTACAACATTTTCGGCTACCGTTTCAATCTGATGTTTATCTAATAAATAATCTGCGACAGCTTGGCACAAATCCATTGAACCAGCACCTCTAGTATATTTTGTATTCCCTGCATCTAGGCCCTTTATGGCAGAATCAATTATCTCTCTCGGAGTATCAAAGCCCGGCTCCCCAACAGTCCATCGAATTACCTCTGGACCGGGTGGTTGTAAGTACGGTGCAAAGCCAACACCTAGGCCATCGTAGCGAGATGAAACATCGGGCACGAGCCTAGGGTGTGCACCCCCCCCATCAAGATATGCTGTACGGGCACTCGTTGTAAATGGTAGTCTTTAACGAAGAATCTTCAAACACAAGGTCTGTTACGCAAGGCCACAGCATGGGTGGCAGAGTAGCTATGCAGCGGACTGCAAATCCGCGGACCTGGGTGCAAATCCCGGCCTGTGCTCCAAATTATTATTCCTAGCGTAGCTCTTATTCAGAACTCCATTCCATGTCATAATGAGGCCCTATATCTTCTATTTCAAAAATATCGGACACGATCTTAAACCCACACCTCGAATACATTGGTACTGCGCGTATTCTAGCATTACACCAAATCCCGGTATTTTCTTTTTTGGCTTCATCTTGTAAGGATTTAACAATATCAGATCCAATTCCTAGGTTTCTGAAAGAAGAATCGACAGCCATACCCCTTATTCTATATTTACACCCTTTTCTTGCATCAACTTGTAATGTAGAGCAACCTACCATTTTTTGGCCTACAAATGCACAAAGAAACTTAGTACGAATATCGTCATCAACATCTGGATAATGTTCACTTCCTCTTGGCATACCAACTCTCAATACTCTAAATCTTAAATCAAGATGGTTTTCATCCATTGAATCTAGCCATACTAATCGATGTTGCATATATTCTGTGTACATCTCATAATTCAATAAACTATCTTTTGTCGGCGCCTTCAAATCTAACTTATGTTAGGTCTAGTCGTGAGCGAAGGGGAGGGGCCTGATTGGCGGACATATTTTTCTCTTGGATCCATACTAATTCTCAATACGATATTCCTTAAGATTTCATTTCAAGGCCCTTGGGAATCTCACTCATTTACCTTAGGTGTTTCCGGCCTAGTTGGTCTAACTCTGATTTATGTTTCTTGGTACAGATTTATCTTCAAAAGACGCGGTTTAGTGCCTTGGTTAGACCTTTGGCAGAATCCTAAATCCGCAGCACAAAAAGAACTGTTTGCATCCTTCATATTTGTACTATTGGCATATGTTCTCGGAATAGACCGATTATTTTTTCCCGAACCAACATCTTTGATTCTTTCATTGATTGGATTGTTAATGATGATTCAATCCTTATATGTGCTATTGAGTGTTAGCGTTTTATCTGATAATTGACTATCTCTGCCCCGGTTTCCAGAATTGTACTGGCAACGGTTCTCGTCCTTGCATTGCACGGAATGCTAAATGATCAGCTCTTTCATTCCACCGATGCCCTCTATGTGCTCTAACATGATCATGAGTTAAATTACGGAAAGATGAAACTTCTATCCAGAGTTTTTGAACATGTAACGCCAATTCTTTATTCGCCTTAGCTTTCCAAATCCCAGAGCCAATATTTAATGCATATTGTGAATCTCCTCTGATGACTGCATTTGTATCGCTACCTTCGATTATTAACCACTTTAATGCATGAGCGAGTGCACACAATTCAGCCGTATTATTCGAACCGACCTCTGCTCCGATAAATTCTTTTGAATTATTTTCAGTAATAACTTTACCACTCTTTTCAATTATTATTTCACCTTGTCCTTTCCCTAGTCCGGTGTCTCCGATAACTACACAAAACCCCCAACCCGCAGGTGTTTGAGAAGTGACATTTTTATTTTCTTCACAAGATCCATCAACATAAATAGAGATCTTTTCTGAAGAAGTCATTACTTATTCCTCGACCAGAGACTTGTATGAAGCAGCATCGAGCAAAGCGTCTAGCTCTCCCATATCTCCAACAGTCATCTTACAAATCCAGCCTTCTCCATATGGGTCTGTATTAACAGTCTCCGGAGCATCTTCTAGTTCTTCATTTACCTCAATAACTTCTCCAGAAATAGGTGCGTATATTTCACTAACAGATTTTACAGATTCCACACTTGCAAACGATTCCATCGAACTTACGTTTACTCCAACCTCTGGTAGTTCAACCCAGACGACATCAGTCAATGCATTCTGTGCGTAATCAGTTATTCCAACAGTTATTTCATTCCCTTCTAATCGTATCCATTCGTGTTCTTTTGTATAAATCAGTCCCTCGGGCACTTCGGTCATGGTAATCTCCAGCCTCTACGATGAGAATCAGAGAGTCAAGTTTTCGCTTCGCTATTCTTCTTCATCTAGAGTAATTTCTAGATGTTCTTTTTCCATTTTCGACCAACCTGAGCCCATACTATCCCCGCTTGCTTCTAATTGTTCTTGCTTCAATCGAGATCTCATATCGTCTTCCTTTTCCCTACTGATCCATCTATCTAAGAACGCGCCTTCATGTTCCTTGTCTCTAGAGAAATGCATTACAGAGAGCAAAATAATACCAATTAAAGAAATAAAAGGGAATATTAAAGCGTAATCATTCCTGTCTATGCAAATATTTTTTCCACAATCAAGAATTTGAATTAATCCTTCAGAGATAGCCAAAGCTGTCATTAAAACAAAGGCCGACGTAACCCCAATCAGAACTCTTTGAATTCGGTTTGCAGGCGAATCCAAATAAATCACCATTCAAAGAAATATGTTGGCTGATTCATTAAAATTTTTCACTCCAACAGTTTATGAATTTTATATGGCAATAAAGCTCGATTAACTGGTGTGACTTCGAGAACTCTACCATCATCTCTTCTTCGTATATCTTGTAAAAGTGGATGGCGACTTTTTTTATGCAAGGTCATTAAAGTTGGCTTATCATGTTCTAAAGCCGCACGAACAGCAGCAACAAAAGCTTCACTTTCTACAGAAAATTTACCTACTTCATCAATAACTAATACTTCACATTCATCTAATGCTTCAAGTATTGCAGGGACAGCGACTCTATCTAGTTCGGTAGGGTCTATTCCGTACCCCAAGATTCTATTCCTGGAGTCTATGTTGCGATGTGCAATTACTCCTTTTTCACCCGTCCTAACATTTACACAGGCATAGCCTACACGTTCACCGTTTTCTACGATAGCTTCTGTTTGAACACCTCCGATGATATCTTTATACATTTTTCTAGAATTATTCTTTCTTTCTTCCTGTACCATTTGTATTACTTTCTGTAAAACAGCAGACTTCCCTGATCTTGGGAGACCAGTGATACCAATTTTCGGATATATGCCCATAATTATGCCTTCACTTGTATGCTTTCGGACGCAATACGGTTTCACCGAGGTCAAGCGTACGTATTAATGGGTTTGGGCATTTACAGTCAAAAAAACCGAAGAATGGAAAATAATTACCGGAAACCGCAAACAATGTTTCCGAATTATGTTATTACGCCGTCATTGAACGGATATTGTTCGGTTTAGGGAAAGGTAGATTCTCTATTTCATAATTATTTACGTTATTATTGGCAGCCCATGCGCGTGACCAAAGATCTAGAGTTTCTGAATTTAGATGCACAGATAACCAATTTAATCCTTTATCAACAGACCCGTGTTCTTCTGATATTCGTTCTAGAACTTCAGCGGGTAATTCTAGGAAATTAACAGAATTACCTAGTACACAGTCGGAAGGAACTACTGCCCATCTCAATCTTCTCTCTAATTGAGCATTAACAATTGCTTGACATGCAAGTCTTGGCTGTCCTTTGGGGCGTATTGGCCCTACCCATTTAGCTTGAGTTCTTTGAACAGAATCATCTTTAATCCCACTAACATATGCTGGGTGCACTATGCTAATATCTTCGCCATTTGTTGAGAAATGAGTCCCTCTAATGAAAGGAGTCCCTCTTGACCCTGATTTCCAATTTATTATATCGTCAGACCAATTAGTTTGGTCAATTTCCCCAACTCTTACTCTTATTGGTTTTCCAGTAGGATTTAGCCAATTATTTTCTTCAGATAATCTTGGCTGCTCAGCTAATTCTGTAATTGCTCTAACAACTCTTCTCCTATCGTAAGTATCGCGAGGCATACGAGGAACAGCCCAATTCCCATCAGTCCAGCCTTTCCATGATTCGCGTTCCATATCGAAGGTCGGAACATTGTTAGCAAGTCCATTTTGAGGAGTAACTTCGTTAGTTTGTAGAGGCCCGAAACTAGTCATTTTTTGTGTTTCGCCACCTTTACTTATTCCGATAACCAAAACTCCTTGAGATACACCAGGGAAGATTCTTTGATTTTCAGGGAACGACCATGAAGAGGACCAGCTATTGCTTTCAACCATTAGTTTCCTGAGAGGAATACTACTTTTTTCGCGTAATAGAGAATCAGGAACAATCATTCTCACACGACCATCCTTTCTAACAAGTTGAATCCCTCTTTCTAAGAATAATCGATATAGATTGACATTTCCTCTTAGGGTTGAGAATCTCCTACTGCCATCTTTGTTTGTAGTGTTTCTTAATTGCCGAGATAACTCCTTTCTCAAACCACTACCGTCGGGATGACCTCTAAATCGATCTTTTATCCTCAGCCAAGGTGGTCTGCAAACAAGTAATCCGGGTTTATCTTCCCATGGCCACTCTCCTCTTAATGCATCACCACAACGAACCGTTTGAGTCAGAATCTTTTCAGCTGCCTTTCTGCCAATTTTCCCAGCGTCTCCTTTGCCATCTAAGTCAACTAGGTCACAACGAGATAATGCAATCAGAATTCTTCTACGAGCACACTTAATTGCAATTTCAGAATTATCCAACAGTTGTAAACCATTAAGTAAAAACAATGTATCTTTCTTTCTTTCTTCATCAGTAAATTTCTCGCTTCTCTCGGAATGAATTCTAATTAATCTAGCAGCAAAAACTCCTGCACCTACAGAAGGATCGGCGAAAGGTATTGATATCCCAGTGCGTGTTTGTAAATTATCTGAGTTATTTTCAGATTTTTCACTCTGATCTTCTGTAACATCTTGGTTGAACTTTTGTGCATAAGCCCTAAATCCAGGGGGTAAAGCAGATAATGATAGTGTTGCCGAAGGCTCTTTAGAAACTTCTTCACGAGTATTCTTCAATTCATCAGAAAGAATAGCTTCTGCAAATTTCGCAGGTGTGGCATATGCGCCTCTTGGAGAGCGACCATCGCTTTCAGCTTCATTTCGCGCTAGAAGATGATCTAGAACCGCCCCAGGGTCAGAAAGTAATCCTGCCGGTAAAGTCGGCCAATGATTTGGTAATGTGGCAGCAATAGGAATTCCGTGACGAGTTGCTTCCTCCCACGAATCTAACCATGTTTCAAGTTGTTCAATCCTATCGGAACACTCTCTGTCAAGCCTAGCGTACCAACCGGATGCATCACTAACCATAGAAATACAGGGGAGGCGACAAGGGTCTCCTCTATGAATGAGTCGGCTAAAATCGGTTCTCTTTCCCCACGGTTTTATATGTCTAAAGAAAAGTAATCTTGTTCCAACTCTATTATCATCTCTCTTTGTAATAACCAAGTAATCGCTTCATCAACTTCTTCTTCTTTGATTCCAATTGCTCCCAGTTCTTGTAATAAGGAGTTAAAATGTATAGAAATTTCTCCCCTTACTGCTAATGATTCTAAAATATGCATTATATGTTCAGCAACTATTGCTAAAAGCGGGTCGTCTCCGAGTTCTAAATTTGTGTAGTCAACTGCCGGGAAATCAAATCTATCTTCTGAATCCGAAGAATTTTTATTCTTTTTCTCAGTGTCATAAACATCGAAGAGATTCTTTTGATGCGGGTCGGTCCAAACAACCCCCTCTGCAATTTCTCTTTGTCTTTTGAGGCGCTTTGCTAATGTTTCTAGCCGATGCAGACGCTGTTCTAAACGTAATTTCTCTCTTCCAAGCTGCCCCTCAACCATTTGTAACTCTTCACTAGCTCTTTCGTCCAACCACGTTGAAATATTCCATGAAGGGTCGAGTCTCAGCATAGTTTCCCAGAGTCTAGCTACAGACTCAGGAAGCGTTCTTACATCTATGCGCGGACTCCCCTCTCCGTCATCCGAAGTACTACCCATGGTAAGTTGGTTTATGGTGAACGTCTATCAAGTATCGTGTTGATAATTGTCAATTGTCCAATAGTTGGATTGATGAAGTAAAAGCATTTGCCCGACTCATGGCCGAGTACCGAGTGACCGTGCTTCCAGGAGATGGAACTGGCAAAGAAGTGATCGCAGAGGCTATGCGCGTTTTATCAGTATTCGAGAAAAATAGCCCAATTTCCTTTGAAATCACTGAAATTCCCTGTGGTGGGGAATATTATCTCGAAACAGGAAAAGAGTGGCCAGAAGGATCATTCGAACATTGTAGAGATAATTCAGATGCAATTCTTCTCGGAGCAATAGGTTGGCCGGGAGCACGTCTTCCAAATGGCGATCTCGCTGGCGGCCAAGTAATTCTAGGGCTCAGATCAGGATTGAATCTTTATGCGAATGTACGCCCAGTTAAATTATTCCAAGGGATAAAACATAAAGTTCATGGCGTACACAAGGATATTTGGAATTCAGATTTAGTTGATATGGTAATGATACGTGAAAATACAGAAGGACTATACCATTCGTTGTTAAGACGCATGTCGCAAAAAGCCATTGGAGAGAAAGACGAACCAATGGTAATTGAGAAATTCCCTGGTCTTGAGGGAGAAGTTGCTTGGGATGCGCGACCTATATCTCGAAAAGGAAGTGAACGTGTCATAAAATTTGCTTTTGATTTAGCGGAACATCGGCAAAATAAACTTGGTAAAGCACAGAAAGTCACTTGTGTCGACAAATCAAATGTGACTAGAGGTTGTCAATTATTCCGCCAAATATTCAATGAAATAGCAGAAAATGAACACCCTAATGTTGAAATTAATCATGCATATATAGATGCATTCACCATGTGGCTGATGCGAGATCCTGAAACCCTAGATGTAGTAGTTTTGCCAAATATGTTTGGAGATATAGCAACCGATTTAGCATCTGTTTTGCAGGGCGGAATGGGCATGGCAGGAAGTGCTAATTTAGGTCCAAAACACATGTTGTTCGAACCTGTTCACGGGTCATCACCAAAGCATGCAGGAAAAAATACAGTCAATCCTATGGCCACACTTTCATCATTACAATTGATGTTCGAGGCTCTCGGGTTTCGTAAGAATGATTCCGATTTAGACAAATGCGCAGATATTTTGATGCAAGCAATGGAAGAGCACTTCGCTGAGGGCGGATGTGTGACATACGATCTTGGCGGCACTGCATCTACTAGTGATGTTGGAACGGCCATTGCAAATCGTTGCGAGAAATTATTAAAAGATAGTTTCTAGATTGTTCTACTATTCTTTGCAATAATTTCTAAAGCCTCATTTAGAATGCCATTATTATTCCATTTTGTAGGCATTTGATCATTCTTAATTGTATATTCAAGTAGTAATTCAGCCGCTCTTGATATTTCATCAACGATAGTAACAGTCGCCATTTTGGCAGTTCTTGAGAGCGGATTTAAGTCAACAACTAACACTTGTTTTCCCAAATTAACTAGAGCCTCACATCTATCTCCGTCTTCGAGAGGAACTAAGATTACATCTGCTCGTTCAATCCCTTCAGCAGAGCAAACAGATCTCGGGCCATCAAGCCCTTCAATTCTCCCGTCGCCAACTTTACCAAGAATTTTGACAGACATAACTGCTGAACTCCAATCTCCCTTCCATCCTTCGGGGCTATTTTCTTGAGACAATAATTCTTTTTGTTTTTCTAAAAAAGAATTTAACTTCTCCATTCTATCTTCAGTTCTGTAGTAAATATTTACTTCTATTGGGCAATTTAGTACTGCTGCCACTCGAATAATGTTTTTTCCCGCCAATACTACTGTATTTCCATTCACAGAGATTACAGGTTTTTTCGCTGCAATTAATCTCGCCGCTACTTCTTTAATCGCTAATTTAGCAGAATCACTTGTTTTCTCTCCTAGTAAGTAGTCAAAAGCCTCTCCTCTGCCGTGTGCAATCATAGCAGAATCTGCCAGAAAACCATCTTTTGTTGCGTCGACAATTCGTTGTCTAGAAAGGAGTGAAGCCTTTCTCGGATGACTATCAGGAATATTTCCCATTACCTTTCAGCCTCCTCTATAATTAGAGAAAAATCAACAGGAGGGGCACCCCTATTTACGGCAGAGGTTGATATCAAATCAACCCCACTTTTATCCCACTTAGAAATTGAGTCAATAGAAATTCCTCCCGAACCTTCTAATATGCACCATTTTCTCAAATCTAAGGATTCTAATTTTATTATTGTACTATTTATCTCTGCAATCTCCATATTATCCAAAAGTAACACAATAGGTTGTATATTTTCATTTCTATTTTGTAACTTCATCCACATTTTAGCAGCTGTAATTGCCTGTTCTTCATCTTGCACTTCTACGATGATAAAACTAGAATTTTCTCTCAAGTCAATTTCAGAAATCACACGTCCAATTGTCTCAATTATACTTTCATAATTTTTTCTAGCAGAAGCAAAGTCATTTTCTTTCAGCATCAAAGCATCTTTTCTATCTAATCTATGAGTCAACCCTCCTCCGATATGGACCGCCCATTTGTCTAAAAGTCCCCATTCAGTTTTTCTCGTGCAAGCGATACCGATATTTTCCGAAGCCGATACCCATTTTGAAGTTGAAGTAGTAATTCCAGATAGTTTTCCCAATATGTTCAATAATACTCTTTCAATTTTTAGTATCTCAGACGAATCTCCATTTATCAGTAGTACAATATCTCTAGGCTCCACCCTGCCGCCTTCTTCTACAGCCCATTGTAAAGAACAATTATTTGTATAATTTTGAATTAATCTATCAATTACCAAATGTCCGCAAAGAACCCCGATTTCTTTTGCAATAACTTTGGCATTGACTATTCGGGGTACTATATCTTCACCACTCCTATCGTCTGCAATCATTGTTTCAATCCAGCGATCAATTGAATTAACGAAGAGTTCAGTTGGAATACCTTGTTCTACCAACAACCGCGACCTGTCATGGGGTAGTGCTGCCACAGTATCCCGTGCCTAACACCTCTCTTCAAACGTCCGAAACACCAATTCATCCAATAATTACTAGAAATTGAAATTTTTATATTGATTATTCTTCATTGATTGCATTCAAAGTAGATTCGATAGCGCCTAGACAGGCTAATAGATCATCAACAGTAGAGCGGACGTTTCCAAGAGATTTTCCTACCACAAGAATTCTTAATTCCCATATATTGTTAACTTCTATAATTTCAGCATTAAATGTATGTGGGTCATCAGCCGAAATCCCTGCTAATAATGCTTCAGCCCGGCTTTTAGAACCTGACCAAACCAGAGTCGTGGAAACTTTACTCATAGACACCCGAACACCCTAACACATATGTTTCCTCTTGTGTACCGATTTACGTGAGTAGTGATCCTGTGCCTGATGTGCCTTTGCTAGCAGGTATGGGCGGAGTCAATAATTCTCAGTCTCAAAGTATTCATTCTGGTCGTAAAGCGATTATACTTTCTAGAGAGAATAACATGAACGAACTTTCCTCATTAGCTCAAACCATGGGCATCACAATAGTAGATACGGTAATTCAGAAAGGTAAACCAAATTCAAAAACTTATCTTGGAACTGGAAAATTACGTGAAATATCTGAAGAGCTCCAAATGGCGGGTAAGGGCCATCCATGGAAAAATGTAGACTTACTTTTAATCCATGATAATTTAAAATCAAGTCAATTAGTGAATATTAATGATTTAACATCTATTGAGAGTTGGGATAGAGTACGGCTTTTACTTGAGTTATTTACTATTCATGCATCTTCTGTCGAAGCTCGTATTCAGGTCCGTATTGCTAGATTACTTGCCGATAGGTCAGTTCTTAGAGAATTAATTAATCGCGAACATACTGGTGAACGTTTAGGATTTGGAGCAGGAGGTCAGACTGGTTGGAGTAACGTTATGACTGCCGTAGGCCATGAGATCGCCAAATTAAGAAGAAAATTAAAGAAAATGGATAATTCACTATCTGAGAGAAGACGTCAGAGAGCTAAATCTGGTGCGCTGACAGTAGGTTTAGCGGGCTATACTAATGTGGGTAAATCAAGTTTATTTTCGGCCCTTTCAGGAAAACCAGTTCTGATAAAAAACCAGCTCTTCTCCACTTTGGAAACAACAGTTGGAAGAATGGCAAATCAGCCACGAATATTGATGGTCGATACAATTGGATTCATCGATAATGTTCCCGCAGAGTTACTTGATTCATTTTCAGCGACATTACAGGAATCTCTTTCTTGTGATATGCTACTATTGCTTGTCGATGCATCAGATGATTCCGACGAAATACGTCGAAAATTAGCAACATCGCGCCGAGAATTATTTGGAAGAATTAATGATGAAAATAACCCAAATACTTTGGTTGTACTTACTAAAATCGATTTATGTTCTGCTGAGCAAATAATTGAAGCTGAAGAAATTGTACACTTTTACAGCCCTTTCGAATCTCTATCGGTTAGTTCTGCTACGGGCCAAGGAATAGATGAATTAAGGTCAGGAATAATGACAATTCTACACGGCCCCCCAATAGACATCAGTATTCTACCTCCCCAAAATGAAGGAGAAATTGAATTAATTGAATTGGTATCTAGGGTATATCGTGAAGCATTGGTTATAGGAGTAGAAGAAAATTCAGAATATACTAAGATTTCGGGGTGGATGGGAAAAGCGAATATCTCTAGATTAACCAAAGATCATCCTATTCAAATTCAGATATCTAATTGAGTTCATACATCAGATAATAATTGCATCCGACCGTACCAAGGCCAAATTATATCGTGATTCTCTACTATATCGAATCCATTCAGCCCTTGCATCGACCTTAATATTCCATAGTTAGCAAAATCTGCCCCATTCGGCGATTCACCTCCAAAGAAGTCTTCTTCAATCGCTCCAGACATTGAGTTCAATTGAGTCGTCAAATTCTCTCTCGGAGGTTCATCAAACATTTTTGCTCTACTTTTCCCGACCATTCTCATTATTATTGCACCAAGCCATTTATTGACAATTCTATCTCTCAAGCCAAATTTATCAACTTTAGTAACATAATCCAAGGCATGTAATGATGTACGATAATTTTTGTAAATTACGGCAACTATACTTTTTCCTAAGATATCATTTGAAAAATCCATCCATTCATCTTGTTTAGAATCAACTCCTTTTCTGGGGAATTTCCCTCCATTTGTTTCATCAATATAATGTAGGATATCATTCGAATCATTAACATGAGTTCCATCAGCATCTACGAATACAGGAACTTTTGTCCAATCAGACCATTTTAATTCCGTTTTTTTCATAGGGTCAACTTCGACATTTGAAAAATCAATACCTCTCGATTTCAATAGTGATTTTACTTTTAATGAAAAGGGACATGTTGCATATGTATAGATAGTTGGTTTCCCATCAATTGATTTTTCAGGTACTTTCTTTGGTTGAACTCCTCCATAGGGTTCTGGTTCAGTTTTAGACTTCCTAGCCATATTTATCCGAAAGCGACCCCTTTCTCAATGTTCTGTTCTATTTGTTTATACAATTAAATCTAAATTATGCTTTTTTACAACTATCTATAATGTCTATTCTTGCCCTGAGTTTATGAAATTCTATGAAGGAGGGGCTCCCCCCTTGTCAATTATGACTACGCTATTCACTTCAGAATCGGTTTCGGCGGGCCACCCTGACAAGGTTTGTGATGCCATATCCGATGCTATCGTAGATGCTTGTTTACGTATAGATCCGAAGTCTAGAGTAGCGGTCGAAACAATGGTCAAGGGCAAGTCAGATAAGGCTGTAATAATTTTAGCTGGGGAAGTTAGTTTGTCTGGTAATCCTCCTTCATATGAGCAAATCGCGAGGGAAACTGCTGTAAATATAGGATATAATTCTCATGAAATAGGTATGGATGCTACTAATTCAGATCTATGTGAAGTTCAAGTCCATATTACTACTCAATCTCCAAATATTTCTCAAGGCGTCGATGGTAATTCTGATGATGATGTCGGTGCAGGAGACCAGGGAATGATGTTTGGTTATGCGTGTACTGAAACAGAAGCCGAGGAAGAATTAAGAGGAAGATTTTTCCCACTTCCAGCGGCATTAGCACAGAGAATATGCCGTAGATTAGATATGATAGTTCAGACCAATGAAATTCCATGGATTAGGCCTGATGGGAAAAGTCAAGTCACAGTTGAATATGATAATTCAGGAAACCCTAGTCACGTTCACACAGTGGTAGTAGCAGCACAACATGATTCTAAACTAAAGGAAAAATTTGATGGAAGTGAAGAACTTGAACATCAATTTGTTACTGAGGAAATACGTAAGCATGTTGTTGAACATGCTATACCTTCTCATTGGCTAAGAAATGGATACAGACTTGTCGTCAATGGCACCGGTAGATTTGCTGATCCAGGAGGGCCATATTCTGATGCAGGAATAACAGGACGAAAAATTGTCGTAGATACTTATGGAGGAATGGGTAGGCACGGCGGGGGTGCGTTCAGTGGTAAGGACCCAACGAAAGTAGATAGGTCCGCTGCATATTATTCTCGATGGGTTGCTAAACATGTTGTTGCGGCGGGATTGGCAACAAGATGTGAAATCCAACTCGCATATGTCATAGGAGAATCCCAACCTGTAAGTTTGCATGTCAATAGTTTTACTACAGGAATAGTTGGTGATAAAGAAATAGAAGAAAAAATCAGGAAAGTATTCGATTTTAGACCCTCTGCAATCGTCCGCGAACTCAAATTAAGAAATCCTCGTTACAGCATTACTGCATCAGGCGGTCATTTTGGCCGTCCTCCATCGGAAGATGGTGATTTTGAGTGGGAAAGATTAGACGAGTCTCGCCTCTCTGATCTGAGATTAAATCAAAATTAATCAAATCAAATTAGGCTCGTCCGACCGATGGACACTTGAATAGGGGGTTTTCCGCCAAGCCATGGTGCGTGAATTGGTCAGGCTAGATGAAATCCATCGAACCTTCGGTCCTCTAACAATTTTAGAAGGCGTTAACCTCCGAATTGATGAAGGAGACAGGATAGGTGTCGTCGGCCATAATGGTGCGGGTAAGACGACCCTTTTACGAACAATTTCAAATCAAGATCAAGACATGGGCGACATAACTTTTGCACCAGGTTTACGCTTAGCATTTCTAACTCAAGTTAGAGATTTAGACGAAGGAGCCACTTTGGAACAAGAATTAAATCGTCGTGGTCGTCAATTCCAAGAGCTTGAAGATGAGATTAATGAAATAGAGGCTAAAATGGCCATTCCTTCGTTCTATGAAGGCGACTGGCAGCCTACAATGGACAGATATCAAGAGTTACAAGCACTCATGGCACGTTCAGGTGGAGGAGATGTCGCAGGACATGCTCAAGAGATACTGAAAGCGTTAGATCTAGCACACCACCCTATGGAAACAAAATTGTCTTCACTTTCAGGAGGTGAGAAGGCAAAGGTTGCTTTGGCTAGACAATTGGTTGGCCTCAAAGAAATAGATTTACTATTCTTAGACGAGCCAACAAACCATCTTGATTTACAGACACTTGATTGGTTAGAAAATTTTCTATTGAATTTTCAGGGTGCTTTACTAGTAGTTAGTCACGATAGATATTTTCTTGATAGAGTTTGTAATAATATTGTTGAGATTCAAGATGCGCATTCTAAAGGATATCCTGGTAATTACACTTCATTTTTGAAACAAAAAGAATTGTTTCTTCAAACATTAGAAGATCGTATTGTAAAAACACAAAAAGAACTGAAGAGACTTAAGGGTGCCATGCAGTCGATGAAAAGTAACAATAAATTCGACAAATCAATTTCTCAAAAACATTTCATGATAATGAGGGCCGAAAGGGAATTAAAATGGTTAAAATCGATTAAACCTCGGCAACGCAGAATGCTAAATTTCTCTTTACAGGCAACAGAGAAATCAAGTTTAGAGGTTCTTGATTTTCATAAAGCACATTTACATTTTGATGGTATGAAAAGGCCAATACTACATGGTCTTGACGTAGGAGTTCGCCGTGGACAAAAAATAGGGGTAGTCGGCCCAAATGGTGCAGGTAAAACCAGTATTCTAAGAGTAATAATGGGAGAATTAAAGTTAGACTCAGGTAAACTTGACGTCAGACCAGGGGTTCAAGTGGGTTATTTTCATCAAGATCATCGTTCTCTTAACTTTGATAAGACGCCGATTGAACAAATTCAAGAATTAAAACCTAGAATGGATTACAAAGATATCCGTGCCATGCTGGGTCAGTTTCAATTTACAAGTGATATGGTTAATACCAAATTACAGAAATTAAGTGGTGGTGAAAGAGCGAGAATAGCGATGCTAAAGTTGTTACTTGAAGACAATAATATGCTTCTTCTTGATGAACCAACAAATCATTTAGACACCGATGCGAAAGAAGCATTAGAATACGCTCTAGAAGAATATGACGGAGGAATTATTACTGTAAGTCACGACAGATGGTTTTTAGACAAAATTTGTGATACAATATGGGAACTTCCAGGTGATGGAAGTCTTTGGGTTTGGCCCGGAAATTATTCAGAATACATCCGTCGAAAGGCTTTACAAGGTGCCAAGAAATAATAATCATATTTTATATGAAATATATGATTTAAGCGTGTATTTGGTGGGTATTCGGACATGTCCGGTGCCCATTCTATGTGCTGAGTATTACTTCAAGTTAGTATGGTCCGAGGTTCCGCCAGCACACAAAACAATATGTCATCAAGAAAATTAACATTGGAAAATAAACATAAATCTAGAGTTTCAATTGCGTTGATAACATTAATGATTATTTCAGTGGCAGTCCCTATGATGCCAAATAACTCGCCAATTTTAGAATATAACGAAGAAAGATACCATACTGCGAACGGAACTCTCGATGATACATCAACTTCCACACTTTTATCGAATCTAAATACTTCTAATCCAATAGAGGTTTCAGGAGTTATGGATGATTCTCAAAGAGTCCATTTAGTTTGGATAGAAAATGGTACAAATCCTCAATTATACTATGCTCTAATCTCTACTAGTGGGGTCGACACGGTTCTTATTGCAAGCACTCCGGTCGGACAGAATTCTTCAACAGCAATGTCTAGCCCATCTTTGGTCATAGATTCGAATTATCGAACACATATAGTTTGGGCAATTACCGATACTGAGATATTATACACCCTTCTAGACTCCTCTTTAGATGATCAAGACGGTAGCGCTGGAGACATAGCGTCTATGACACTTGTTTCAACTTATACAATTGCTGTAGGAACGGGTGTGAGGAACGAACCAGATATTGCAATAGACTCTTTTGATGGAATTCATGTAGTTTGGGTCGATACATATGACGCACAAAGTACATTTTTCGGTGCTTCATTGATCTATTATGCAATGTTTGCATTCAATACTTCAGGTGCCAATTCATTATCTACTATGATTAATAATACAATCATTACACCTGCAATAGGTTACAAAGGTAGCCCTGCAATTTCTATGGGTGTAAATAACACGGTAATTGTAGTATGGGAAGATACTCGTGGTAGCTTAATAGAATATGTTGGCTTGATAGATTCTTCAGGCTCTATGACAACAGAGTGGTTAGATATGTGCGCTGTATTTTATGGAGGTAACCTGAGTAGTGGAGAGTATTTCCAAGGAGTCAAACCCATGTTAGAATCCGCTAGCATTACAGTTCTCGAGACTCTTTATGCAATAAGTGGTCAAATGAGCTTTGCAAGCGGGCAGAAAAATTGCGAAGACGCTTATGAAATAGGAGGTTATGGAGATGGTCCTAGAGATTTATCTTTAGGGCAAAATTCTACTGATACATCCGGCGGGATAAGGGCTTTATCTGATGTAATGTATAATGGCTCGAGTTACAATATTCCTTCTGATTGGGGTTATAATAGTGAAATGTGGGGGCCTGGGTCAACATGGGCTTGCCTTTCTTGGAGAGATAATTCGGGTAGTATTCCAGGAAATCCTGCAACGCCAAATGACCATCAATGGAATCCTAATGCTACAAGATTGATAATTCCAGTATCTGATGAGGGGCCATTTGGTGGCGATCCATCACAGGAATCAGATGATAATCAATCAATAGTCGAAGCTCACGATGCTTGTACTAAGGCGGGTATAATTCCTATTGCCATTGCGGGAACTTCTGCATATGGGCCTTCTACAAATACAGCGGGAGGTTCTGACTCAATGGTAAGATCTCATATGATGGATCTAGTACAATGCCCAGGCACAACCATTGGAACTTACCAGCGAACTTGTGATGATTCCACTTGGGGAACTAAAGATGCAGAAGGTGAAATGTACTTGTATCCATCAAACAATATGGCAAATTTCGAGGGTGATTTTGAAAGTGGTAGCCTAACAAATGGTTGGGCCGCTTCAAGTACATCAAACAGCCCTTGGACAGTAGAAACTGGAAATAATGGATTAGTATATTCTAATGTGAATCTTTGCGATATAGGAGGGACAGCCGGAAACCCATCATTTCATTCATTAAATTGTACATGGTATCACCCTCCAGCCCTTGCTTTTGTCGAACTTACTGTAACAGTTGATAACTGGCCTTCTGAATTTAGCATGGATGTAATCCTACCTAACGGAACAGTCGATTCATACAACTCCAGCGATGTATCAAATTATTATAATGCAGTCTTGACGAGTTATACTGATACTGGAAATTATACAATTTATCTTAATGATACATATGGGGATGGAGGTAGTTCTGTATCTGTCGACTATCCTTACGTGCATCAAGTAAATCCCCCATCTACTCCAATTTCAGGCACATATTCTGCCCAATCGGGAGATATATCTAATGGAGAAAGCTCGAGTTTAGAGTTTGTTGGAATATTAGCCGACGGAATTGTAAGTTTTTCATATAATATTTCTTCCGAAGCAAATTATGATTTCTTGCAATTTTATATCGACGGGATTCAATTAGCTCAATGGTCAGGCTCTCAGAACGGCAATTTCACAACACCAGTTTCCCTAGGGCAACATACTTTGATGTGGAAGTACGTGAAAGATGGAAGTGTAAGTTCTGGTCTTGATGCTGCTTGGATAGATGACGTCATTGTACCAGTTGCGAACTATACTGAAGAACTCAATGCTCTGGTTAATCAAATAGTTTCTTTGACTACTGGCAGCGGCTCTACAGAAACTTTCTTGACAGTTTTGAATCCATATTCTATGCTCAATTCTCCAAGGAGCGGATGGTCAATAGGCATGCCTGCAATTACTGTAGATGAGGAAACTGGGGAGTATATAGAAGACATTGGACCAAGCTTAGATTATGTTTGGCAAGATGATCTCGGTTGGAGTACAATAGGTCATTTCGTCCTAGTTAATGATACTCGTTTGACAAGCGGTCACGGCTGGTCGGTAAACCCCGAAGTAAATGTTGATGATTCTGGTAACGTACACGTAGTATGGGTTGATGGCAGAGATTCCATGCCTGGAAAAGGCGCGCCATCCCAACTCCACTACATGCAATTAGACCTAAGTCGTGCAGGGGTTCTTGATGGGGAGGCAGATGGTTTAGATTTGAATCAAGTAGCGGTTGTTACAAATTCTGCAGTACCTGGTTCAGATATGACTTATGGTGCAAATCCAAGAGTCGATTTTGATAATGACGGCTCAATTCATATTACTTGGTTCGAATCAATGGAAGATCCAATCACTGATGAGGAAAGAGTTGAATTGAGATGGACTCGTATTAATTCACCTCAGTTGAATAATGATGGCCTACTTCTAACGGGACAGACTCTTAACGATGCTTATGGGGTAGTTAACACACGAATAATAACATCTAGCTCAGACAATTTAATGGGCATATTTGGAAACAATGCAGAAACCTCGTCTCAACCGATAGTGAACTTTAATTGGCCCAATAGAGATATTATCTGGACTACTGATGATTGTTTAGATTCAGGCTCAATCGAGGACAAGTGGGATGTTTGTATGTGGTCAGAAAATGTCTGGGATGTTGAAATAAGTTCTGACCCCTCTGAATTAACTTTCGTACCATCTCAATCATTTAATACAAATTATCAGATAAATGCAATTCAATTGCCTGGAGAATCTGATATAGTGGTTATCGACGTACAAGATGTTCCTAATAATTGGTTTATTGATGCTGGCTTTGCAGGTACATATCAACATACGACTACATTAATAGAAAATCAAATGAATAATTTCGATCTGTTCATTCGAGCGCCTAGTTTACTTCAAGTGAATGAAGATCAAGAATTTTGGGTAACGTTGTCAATTACTTCATCAACTAAAGATGAAGCATCTATTATAAAATCAATTAAGATAAATCTTGTGAATGATGGCGACTGGAATGATGATGATTCTGATGGCATATCAGATGAACAAGACCTATGTCAATTCGGCGCTGAAGACTGGACATCAACTCCTCTTAATGATCATGATAGCGATGGATGTAGAGATTCTTCAGAAGACACAGACGACGATAATGATGGTTATTTAGACTCAGATGATTTATGTCCATTCGGTCAAATTGGATTAATTTTAGACAATGATGGAGATGGTTGTGACGATATAGCAGAAGATATTGATAATGATGGCGATGGTGTAGTAAATAGTAATGATTTATGCCCTGATGGAGCCCAATATTGGGGAGAATTTGCAATCGATAACGATAATGATGGTTGCCGAGATGCCGATGAAGACGATAATGATGATAACGACCCTTATCTGGATAGCGATGATGCTTGCAGTTCAGGTTATTCTTGGTGGGACGATTTATATTTCGACCATGATAATGACGGTTGTCATGATGTATTTGACGATAATGACGATGATAATGACGGTATTCTCGATCGCGACGATTCTTGTCCGCAAGGCCTTGTCCTTTGGATTTCAAGCCCAGCAACAGATCAAGATGGAGATGGGTGTCATGACTCGACTGAAGATGATGATATAGATAACGATGGTATTTTGAATCAATTTGACCAATGTTCAATGGGACTTAATGGATGGATTTCTACGACATTAAATGATTGGGATTCAGACGGTTGTAACGATCTTCTCGAAGATATCGACGACGATAATGATGGATATTTGGACGTAAATGATAATTGTATTAGAAGCCCAATGTATACAACTCAGGGAGGTTCAGATGGAGATTTAGATAATGACGGTTGTTTGGATAATTCTGAAGACCAGGATATAGACAATGATGGAATAATGAATGACAACGATAATTGCCAAGACAACCCTTCGTTAGATTGGGTCTCATCAATCGCAGAAGATGCGGATAGAGACGGCTGTCATGATGAAAATGAAGATGCAGATGACGATAATGACGGTGTTTTGGATACATTTGATTTATGCCCCAACAGTATAGAAAGCGGATTAGATTTAGATAATGATGGTTGTATTGATGACATAGAAGATTTTGATGATGATGGTGACGGAATACCCGATTCAAAGGATAGCTGTCCAAATGGCTTGACTAATTGGCAATCTTCTAAGTCAACAGACTTGGATAGAGATGGATGTATGGACTCAATTGAAGATGATAGCGTTGAGAGGAGTATTTTCCAACTTATGTCTTCTAGTTCAGTAGTTACAGCCGGAGTCTTTGGTATGACTATGATCTTACTTGCTGGTTTAGTTTTGATTCAAAGAAATAAACCAAGAGTAGGAGGTTTTTCCGATGACACTGCAGAGGTAGATGCAATGTATGCAAATCGTTCCCCTGTGTGGGGAGAGAATCGCACCAAGGAAAAGTTAGACGACTTAACTAAAGTAGGATATTCACCTGAAGTCGCTCTCGCAATTATAGAAAATGAAAAGAAAATAATTGATTCTTCTAATGAAAATCAATTATGAATCATTTTCTTAACCTCTAGGGGCTACTGAAGCATGAGGAAGTTGACCATGCGGGCAGTTAGAGTTGAATGCGCGACCTCTTCAATAAGTCATGATTTTCGAGTCCGGAAAGCACTCGAGTTCGTCAGCTGGGATTACCGTGGAAATCTGGGGATTATCGATGGAAAACTTAGATTAATGATTGAATGTATTACTACAGACTCGCAATGCTTGCCTCCCGGATTCAGCATTGGAGGCATCTCAGTTGTAGAGGTATTAGAGGAATGGACATCGGACTACTTAACGCATCATCTATTAGTTCTAGAATTTAATTCTGAAATCATAAGAGATTTCTTTTCAGGGAATGATTTGTGCATTCTTGCAGGAACTAATTTAACCTCCTCAGGACTTGTTCTACAGTTTTCGGGCAGACAGTCATCTATTGTTAAAATATTAAATGCAATTCAAACAGAGATGCCATTTGAAAGAATAACAAGGGCGAAGAAATCTAAGGGTATTTCCAATATTAGTACGACTCTGCAACAGCATCGAATTATCAAAGTGGCGCATACAAATGGATGGTATGAAGTGCCAAAAAAGACTTCAATAAGAGATATTGCTGCGAAATTAGGATTATCCAAATCTACTGTCGCCGAACAACTTGTAAAGGCCGAAGGAGAAATTGTCAGAGGCTTCCTTAACAATTCAAAATGAATCATATTTAGTCTACTTTCTTAGGTAAGAAATACTCCGCTCAAATCAAGAGAGATTTTTATGTCCGTAATTCCAGCAACAACATTACAGCAATTTATTGGTATGGATGATTATGAAAAAAGATTAGCAATTGACCGCATCGCTAGAGAATTAGGAATATCTAGTGCCGCTATCGAAGCAGAGATAAATGACTTTGAGAAAGACGGTTTTTCATCAAAAAATGATATTGTTCAATCTGAAATTCCCGAAGCAAAGTCAAACTTTACAGAGAATCAAGAGTCCCGAGAAGGCTCCCCTAAATTCATAAATGATGCACATAAATATCGATTTACTTATGATCCAAGTAGGGATGCTAAAGAACGCCAATCCAAAGTCAATCAGGCAATTCTTTGCCCGCATTGCAATGTAGGGATAGGAATACCCCCCATCCGTCCAATAAAAGTCATGTGCCCTTCATGTCGAATCGAATCATTATTTGAAAATTAATCAAACTCCCCAAAATTTGTTATTGGAGAGCTCCTCTTCTTCTTTAGTTATCGACTCAACAGCCGTCTTCAGTAAATAGTATAGTACAAGAGTAAATAACGGTAAAGACCAGTCTTTTGAAACCGTATCAAAGTTCACTATATATGATTGAGAATCAAGAATTAGAATTAACACTCCAAGTGAGGCATCAGCAATAGTATAAACAATCGCACCTCTACCAAATAGAATCATCGATCTGCCAGTATATGTCCCTTCTCCCCATCTAACAATGCCTATTGCTAGAGCGAATGAGAATACGGCCACAACAAGCCATTGTAACGCCTCACCTATTGCAGTCGTCCAGATGAATGCATTCGAGGAGCCACTATATGCTTCAACATCAGAGAAAACTTGAAACATCGTAATACCTGCTAAGAAAACAGAAAATATTGACATTGCCCATAACATAGATGAAAATATGCCTTTTTGCGCACTATCTCTTAGATCTACCATCAATCTCTCCAATTGTTCTTCCCAACCTAGCCCCTTAGAAAGAATCCAAATCCCCACTAATAATGGCATTATTCCAATTAATACCTTCCCATTAGGTAAAATTAAACCAAGTCCAATAATCATTAAAAATATAGAAATTGGTACTAATAACCTTGCCCTCCAACGGGGGTCATCAATGGCCTTAGCGATATAATAATACGTAGATTCGATACCTTTTGATTGTCTAACAATTATTTTTTCGACATGATCTACTCGAATTCGAGATGTAATAATCGGCATTGAAGCTTCGTCATCTGCCCCATCCGTGACGAGAATAGCAACATCTGGTTGAAATTCTTTAATCACCTCATCTAATTGGCTTGCTATGGCTCTATCACTTCTCGGACCTACGCGGACATCTCCTGTGAGTATGGCCACCTCTACTTCATCATTTGAGTCAACATTCTCAATTAATCTGTCATAGTGGTGTAAAGCACCTAGAATTGCATTTGTATCAGATTCTTCTGGATCTGCAATTCCAAGTTTTATTGCTGCCGTAATGGTAGGTTTGCGACCTAATACTGGCCCCCTTATTGCTGCTTTAACGCCAAGGTCGTTATCTCTATCAACTGTTAGAACTAATGTCCGCACCATTCGAGTTCACCTCCAATAGAATAGTCTTAACGAAAGTTACCTATGAAGAATTGTCTTAATTGTATGTATTTCATTCAGTTTTATCCGTAATTACAGTCCCGCCAGTTTCTTGAAAGCGACGTCTCTGTTTTGCTTTCAGATATTTCAGAGGATGTGTAAGCCATTCTTGATCACAAAGTCGGTCATCCCCTGGAGAAACAGGACATCTTGCACTTGTTTTTAGAGCGGCACATCCATGAGGCGTATATTTTCCTTCGAATATTTGATTAATCTGATAACTTGTAGTATCCGCATTGTAATCTGGAGCATTGGCAAAGAATCCACAAGTCTGTTCTTGACTCAATCCCATTGCTAGAGACATGGACGCCAAGAAAAGTCGGCCAGTATGATTCACGTTCACACCCTGACTTAATTCACCTACTGCCGACTCAAAACAGGGAGGCCAATCTGCTCTAATGGAGGCATTCATAGGCATCTCTTCCTTTACTTGTTCAGATAGCAATTTGGTAACTCTTTCAACCGGATCAATGAATAATTGTGCGAATGAATCATCCATCTTATTCATTCTTTCAACACAGCTATTTGTTAAATCTTCACGGATTCTTTCTTTAATCAATCTTGCAGTTCGTTTCCTACTCGATTCACCTGCGCCTGAATTCATACATACCCAACCTTCTTTTAATGGCCTATTTATTAACCTCCAATAATTCCCTGAAATACGTGGACACAACTCTATAAAATCACTAATTGGAACCCAATAAGTCACCTCTCCTCCGGCTCTTTCTCTTACTTCTTTAATGTCGGAAAGGTAAGATCTTGCTAAAATATCAAAATTTTCCTTATCCATTCCAAATAATTGATCAGCCCTACTAGCTTCCCCCTCTACCCATCGCGCCAATAATCTTTCATTAAATGAAGCACATACTACTAACATCGCATAAAAAAACGACAGCGATTCAGTCATTTTTCCAAGATCTGATGACAAATCAATTGTGGTAGCACTATCGACCCCTTCCTTATGCATCACTGATTCCAATAGCCTAACTCTTCCTCTTGATCTCACTTCTTCCAGCCAATGAGCTTCAATTAGGTCCTCTACCGTTATTCCATTTTTTTCAAGAATTACTCTAAGAAATGTAGCTCCTTGAGGAAGGAAAGGATACCTAGCCATTAACGCCTCATCATCGATGCTCGGTTTGGTGAGCGGCGTCGGCATATTACTGTCATGAACGACGAGGGTTCTTCAATACTCACCGTCTCCTTCCACTGGAGACGAGGTCTAATGTCAACAAATATTGGAATCCTCGCTGTTGATAAAAAATTAATCATGATACAGGATGAGGTAAGGAAATTTTTTGAGTGGGACATGAAATCTGATCTAGATAGCGCTCTAGAGATGTTGTCTTTTGTCGAGGGCTATCCAATTGATATATGGAAGAGGCCACAAAGATTAGTTACTCTAGCAAATTTACGTAGGAGACTAGTGTTACGAGATACAAGAATAGCGGTTCTTGGTGCAGCAGTTGAAGAATCCGAGGTCATATCAATCTTAGATTCTTCAACACTATTAGTCGCAGCAGATGGGGCAGTAGGCGTACTTTCTTCATTATCTGAATCAATCTCTGAAAGGGCATGGGCTCGTCTTGTTTGTATTGTTAGTGATGCCGACGGAGGGGAGGGGACAATTGAAGCGGTAAAAAGAGGAATACCTGTAATATTACATGCCCATGGAGATAATTTTGAGTCATGGAAAACTCTTTTAGACACTGCATCTAGAAATTCATTCCCTCCTAGATTAGTGCTTACTCATCAAACACCCGGTGAAATTAATGGAATGTATAATCCAGGAGGTTTTACTGACGGCGACCGCGCAATTTGCTTTTTACTAGCATTGGGCGTACCGATTGAAAAAATTTCTTTACTAGGAACTCGGACAGATATAGTGGGAAAATGGTCAGGAGTAACCAAACCTGCTGAGAAAATAATCAAGTTAGAATGGATGGCTAAAGTTTTAGATATTATAGGCATAGAATACTAATCACAAGAAATCGCCTAAAGTCATCACAGTGACACGATCATTATTGAATAATGAATCAGTACTCTCAGTTAACCATTTAACCCGCTGTTCTGTATACATATCAACTCCATAATTTTGAATAATTCCTTCTGTAACTTTGATGTATTTTCTCACGGCTCCCTCAGAAACAGTTAGTATGACATTTCCTCCGCATTCAGTAGTATCTTCCCCTCTTCTAGCAGACAACCCACCAATTTCTAATTTACGTCTTTGAATACATTTTCCTGCCAGAGGCATTCTTCTATATTTTTCTCCGCATTTCACACATCTAACTTTCTGTCTAGTAAATGCTACAAGATTTCCTCTTAAATCTGGTAAAAAATGAGACTCAATAACTTGTGAAGCCACCTTTTCGACCCTAACGCTCCTCAATAAACTTCCAATAGCCAATTGCCCATTCATCTTATCTTCCATTGATTTCAAGGTTTTATATGAGGAATTAGTAGGCCCTGCGTCCAAATTTCCTGATTCATGAGTCCACCCATATCCTCGTAAATCTCCTATGGTGCCCAAACGAGACTCTACTGTTTCCACGAGATTACTAAGTTCATTAGGATGTGGTTGCTTGAGTGTTTCCTCGTAAAATCTTCTTGAATAATTATGCGAACAATCCACATTAAGAGCCTCTTTATCTATTTCACTAGGATTTAATCTAGTAGTTAGAACAAGGGGCGCATCCATTCTCCCACCTCTCCCCGAGGGTAAGATATGTTTTGAAAAATTTAGCAAACCATCCATTAGCATCAGTATACTATCTTCGTCTCCATCGCAATTCCTTCTTTTTGCAGCATGGAAAAGTGGATGCGCGTATCCTGCAGAGGCTTTCGTCCAGCCAATTATTCGACACAAAACCCCTCCAGAGGTATGAGGAGCAAGTCCTATTGCCAATGAGCCAACAATATCTTCAACACTTTTGACATTATAAAAAGGCTTCATTTTATAGAATCTAACTAATAGGTCATCTACAAAATTACAAGTCGAGATCAGATGTTCTTCAGCATTTAGAGAGGGTATAATATCTTGAGGGAATAATTCTAAAATTTGGTCGTCTGATGATAATTTTTCGCCAAAAACATCTTTTTCATAACCTAAGTCGTATAATTTCTTCCAAGAAGTATATATTTCCTTAGGCTTGAAATGAGTAACTGGAACATCAATCATATCGTATCTCGAGGTTCCATCTCGGAATACAGAAACTCCATGTTTACCACGAAGAATACCTTTTTCAATAGGTTCTGGCGTTTGGCCTACTGAGAGCAACTCTTTCTGCGCCTTGATCATTTTAGGTAATCTATCTAAGCCCAATGATCTTCTTTTCACTTCCAGTAATTTATCTAATTCGACAGTGGTTCTTTCTCCTTTCCTTCTCCTATTATTGCTCCCTCTAGATTTCCTCTCAATCGTTTTACCGCCACACTCTGTAGCTTCACCCGCTAGAATTCTATTGTGACAAATAAGATTAGGGGACTCTTTTCCACACTCTTGACAAATCCTTCTTCCCATTTCAACTCGAATTCTTCCTTTACTAGCAGCCTGTATTAGTAATTTCTGTGAACCACCATTTTCACCAATAGGATATAACGCATGAGTTACTGGTTTCAATTCTCTTCTTGCTGATTTTTCCGGTCTACCCATCCTAGCTCCAATTCTACAAGGTACAGAATCTTCCCATCTAAAATTTGAAACTTTTCTCACGATCCAAAGGCTTCTTTCCACTTCATTTTCATCGATTAGAATTTTTGATTTAGATAATTCTTCGATATTATCTGTTCCACTGTCTACAATCTTCATTGCTGCCTTTTCTCCAGCCTTTTCAGTTTCCTGGATATTCATTCCAGCCTGCCGCGCCGCAGTAGTCGCTACAATCCTTTCTAGATCTCTTTCGTGTTCTAATTCTTCAACACGTTTAGATTCGTGATTAATTATTGAATAAGCGTTTTGTATTTTTTGAACTCTTTGTTCAATATGTGATTCAACATCTGTTTTTTTCCTGATATTTTGTTGATGAGTTTCTAATCCAAGTCCTTCTAAGAGTGATTCCCAATTTTTTTCGATAATTATATTCCCCTCTTCATGAAAATGCTCTACCCCCAGAGTCATCAGAGATGATTTTAGCACTCCATTATTTTTAACATCCGTCCATCTTGGCCATTTTTTAGATATTTGAAGTGGCAATTCATTTTCCTTTAGAGCATCTTCACGCGGCCAACTTGATGCTACTTGAGGTATACAAATACTCCCATCGACAATTTTTGAATTTGTTAAGTGATGAATCATCACAGGTATGAATGTCATTGGTAAATCGGACCACCATAGATTCCATGGTGGAGGAATAGCGGTTCCATATTCTAATGATATTAATTTTATTTTTTCCCAATCTAATTCTAATTCTCGGAGATGCATTACCCATTTACGTTTCCTCCATTTCCTATCTAATGGATTTTCGCCACCTCTCTTTATTGCCCCATTAAACGGCAACCCATCTGGTAACGAACTTCGTTCTATACCCAATATATTAGCAAAATTTTGTACTTTCATAGGCATATCCAAAGATTCAACTAAATCTGAAGCCCACCAATCTTTATTATACGCCGAAGGCACTAAATTTTTATTATTTTCAAGGAATTCGCCGTAACCAATCAATATTTCCCCAGCATCCCAAATAGATTTGACATTAGAGACATTTAATCTCCAGTCTTCCAGATTTCTAATTTTTCGGAATCCTCCATCTTCCATTAATACGGTGGGACCATCTATTTCTGAGCAAGGAGTTACCGCACACGCTTTCCCAGGTCTTTCGATTTTCATCTGTGTACCTACTGCTAGAAATCCTCCCATGGCTTCCATTGTGATCGGATTCATCCCTGCTGCAGCTAAACCGGTAATCCGACTTCTTCCATATCTAAGTCTGAATCCGCCGGGTTGATTTGGTTCACCAAACACAGGTCTTCCTGCAATTACGTCTTCCATATATCTCCTAATTGGTGTGATCTGTCTTGGTTTGAAAGATTCTATATTTTTATCATTACTTTTATTCTTATTTGCAAACTGAGCTATGAATTCCCACCCTTGAATTTTCATTCTTTCAGTATGTTTCTGAACTTTCGGGGCTTTGAGGCACAAACCTTCTCCGATTACTAACATCACCCCTCCTCGAATTCGTGTTCGATAAGACCCATTAGAATTAACAATGTTCCTCACTTCTTTATACCCGGAGCATTCGATTTTTTCAGTTTCCTCGCCATTTACCATTACTGGACATGCTCTTATTATAGTTTCAATTTCTTCAGGTGGTGGTTTATACTGCAAACCTACTCGGTATAGTCCAAATTCTTCTTTAACTCGCTCAACTTCTTGGGTTGTAGGAATGTATCTATTCAATCCTAATTCTCTCCTTACCATGTCTCCAATAAGTACGCCAAGCGCCTGAGCAGTTCCTCCTGCTGCCCGAATAGGTCCACAAAAATCTATAGATAAAAATTCAGTTCCATCTGCATTATTTAATATTCTGACATCTCCAATCCCGTCTAATGGCGCGACTAAAACTGCTTCGGTAAGGACAGCCAGTCCAACTCTTAGTCCACAATCTATTGATTTCTGCATATCTAGAGTTTGTTCATTCATTTTTCTAGCCACATCTACTGCAATTTGTATAGAGGCGCTCTCTCTGTCAGTGGTGTTAAGTAAATGTCTCAAATCGTCTTCAATTTTCATACCGTCTAGATAGTCTTCCAACAGTTTTTCTGTTCTACTGGCCAAATCAGATGCACGGGGTATTTCAACAACATTTTCAAAGTCTAATTTTTTCGATTTTGCGTTCTCCGCAATTTGATAAACCGCCTCAGTATGTTCTTCTAACCAAGATTCATATGAATTTTGTTCTTGTTCTAGGCGCTCGTAGTCAATTATCAAATCATTACTAATCTTCTCCTCGATATACTCCACCCCCCTGCCACTCAATATTCTCTCAACGATACCGGCCGCACAAGAACATTCAGTGTAAACAATGTCAATTCGAGTATTTTAATGTGGCAACATTCATTCGATTCCCTTCCGCCGCAAATAAGAGGAAGTTGTATGTCGACAAGTGTAAATGATGCAAAAACACGATTAATAGAAAAAGTTCGAGAGTTAGCTTACCTCTATTCTCCAGACGACCAATTCACCTTAGCCAGCGGCAGGGTAAGCCCCCATTTCTTTGATATGAAACCCGTAATGATGGACCCTGAGAGTGCTCATCTTCTCGGTGTTCTAATACACTCAAAAATCGATTCTCTAGATTCAATAGATGCAGTTGGTGGTCTAGAATTAGGAGCGATACCTTTGACTGGAATTGTCATAGCAAAGGCGCCTAAAGGATCTAATATACGTGGTTTCATGGTTCGTAAAGAAGCGAAAGGCAGAGGAGGTAGGAAAACTGGAAATCCTCCAGGTATTGAAGGAGCAAGCCTATCTAAAGGCGACCGAGTAATATTATTGGAAGATGTGACAACAACTGGGGGGTCCGCGCTTAAAGCATCAGAAAGATTGACAGAAATAGGCTGTCAAGTAGTTGCTTGTATAACAATTCTTGATAGACAGGAAGGAGGGCTAGATGCATTCAATCAAGCAGGTGTTCCATTAATTCCTTTACTTTTACGTTCTGATATCACAGGTGAGTAAATGAGTCAACATCAAATTGATTCAGACAACCTTCCTTATCACCCAGAAAAATTGCTCAGAAAAGAATATGTTAGCGTCAATGATTATTTTTCTTTAGACATAAGGTCTGGAAAAATAATCGATGTTTCAGAATATCCTGAAATGAGAAAACCGTCCTATAAGATCCGAGTTGACTTCGGTCCAATAATAGGTGAATTATCTAGCTCCGCACAGATTACTAATTATTCTAGAAGTGAATTAATTGGGCGCTTGGTTGTTGGTGCAATTAATCTTGGAGAAAAAACATTACCGGGGGGGTTCATTTCTCAATTCCTAATCTTAGGGGCACTTGATCCAGACGGTTCGGTGAATCTTCTTGAATTGCCGAATGATGTTTTATTAGGGTCTACAATAGCTTAATTACTTATTCATCTATTCATTTATGAACATAACATAGGCCTGTATTTCTAAATTGCACCCTCTTACATTTTTTCCCATTTCGAGGATCTATGTAGGTACAATAACCATCCTCCTCACTATCGGAATAGTTTCCATCTTCTATCGCTTCAACATCCTCATGTTTTTTTGCATCTCTAGTGCATTTCTGACAAAGTAAAAGGCCCTTAAATCGTTCATTTTCCTTTTCTTTATTTTTCTCACTTTTAGAAGGTAACAAATCTAGCCCCGAACCGCCTATCGCTCCCCCTCCTTCGGCTATGGCAAAAATTGCTAACACACCTACGCCTACCACTACAGTCCCTACTGCAACTTTTCCGAGAGTTTTAGCATAGGCTTCCACAGGATCAGACCCTATAGTTTGACAATCAGTACAAATATGTGCCCAACATCCCCCACTTTGACAATTCCAAGCTAAAGATTTATTTTCCTTTAAACATTTATCGCAAGTACCTTTATTCAGAAATTTATCTGGGTTGCTAGAGACGACTGCGATCAAACCTCCAATTCCCAAAATAACTCCTCCGGCAGGTATAATGATGCCGGAAAGAGTCGCTAAACGAAATCCTATGATCAATACTCCTAATCCAGAAAGTCTCCTAATCATCATTTTTTGTTTGATATCTTCTTCAGTCAGTGTTTGATCATCAAGTAGCCTATTCGATTTAGAATCATATGATTCTGGATTCCGAACTTTAGGTTTTATTCCATTTAGAAGATCTAATTCTCCTGCATCGAACCAGAACGTGGGGCAATTTTCACAAGAATCAATTATGACTTTTTTTGGAGCAGACGCATCAATCAAACTTAATTTCGCTCCAACTTCTTCAGGGATATCCAATTCGATTTCCTTCATTTCAGTAGAACAAATAGGGCAATTACAACCACTCCCTACATATGATTCATCGTTCAGTTCATCTAATTTATTTCCGTTTGAGATAACAGAATCCATGGATTTAGCGGCAACCGCTACTCCCCAGCACCCTTTACAAATCAGTAAATCTACACCTTGTGCTTCTTGACTGGTTTCTATGTATAGTCCTAATTCGCACCGAGGACAGGTATACTCGCTGAGCTCGCTCATAGAAACTCCAAGTAAGGCATAACACATTAGTATTGTCACGGCACTAGACCATTATCCTCTTGAACATGAGTTACTTCGGATAGGTATGACCTTAGTACAAATGTCAACCACTTTAGGAGAAATACAAATTGAACTTTATACAGCAGATTGCCCTGAGACTACAGGCAATTTCTTAAAATTAGTAGATTCTGGATTCTATAACGGATTACATTTTCATAGGATCATTAAAGATTTTATGATTCAAGGAGGCTGTCCTAAATCTAAGGACCCAGATAGCCGTGCAGCAGGAACTGGGGGCCCAGGGTGGCAAATCCCCTGCGAATCAGCGGCACTTGCAAAGGCTCATGATCGTCCCGGTTTATTTTCCATGGCTAATGCAGGTAAGAATACTGGAGGGTCTCAATTTTTTCTAACTACTGTCCCCACGCCTTGGCTTAATGGAAACCATGCTGTTTTTGGAGAAGTCGTAAAAGGAATGAATATAGTTAAAGAAATAGAATCTCAACCAACAGATTTTCGCGATAAACCAGAAACTCCAATGCAGATAATATCCGTTCAAAGGCTCTGAGTTTGTAATTTTTATAAAATACTAATCAATATACTGCTCTTCTTTAGCGTAAGTTTATTAATAAGTTAATAACAAGATTATTCATGGCAAAACACCGAGCAGGGGATAGACGTATCCTAAGCATAAGTATACCAGAAGATTTAGCTAAAAAATTAGATAAAAAAGTAGGTAAAGGACAGAATGATGGACGTTCTGCAACAATATCAAAAATGATTGAGAAAGCACTTTTTTCGGAGAGAAACCCCCAACCATATGAACCTAAAGAAGAGTCTAAAAACGCCCGCGGCGAAAAAGATTCTATGAGAATCGAGAAAGATACTATGGGTGAAGTCGAAGTCCCCTCCGATCGCTATTACGGCGCTCAAACGGCTCGTTCATTGATTAATTTCAACATAGGTCAAGATACAATGCCGCATGCTATGATACGCGCCTTTGGAATTCTCAAGAAATCCGCGGCAGAGACAAATGTAGAATTAAACGAGTTAGATTCCAAAATAGGTGCCTTAATTTCTTCCGCTTGTGACGAAGTGATTGCAGGCAGTCTAAATGACCATTTTCCTTTACGTGTTTGGCAGACAGGTTCGGGCACACAAACTAACATGAATGCCAATGAAGTAATTGCAAACCGTGCTATTGAGCTAACAAATGGTCGTCTAGGGAGTAAAACTCCAGTCCATCCAAATGATCATGTCAATAGAGCCCAATCCAGTAATGATACATTCCCTACTGCAATGCATATTGCTGCCGCTGAAGAAATCCAACATCGTCTAATCCCTGCTATCATGATTCTTAGAAACTCTTTAGATGTCAAATCAAAAGAATTTTCGAATATAGTAAAGATTGGCCGTACGCACTTAATGGATGCGGTGCCATTGACTTTAGGTCAAGAATTTAGTGCATATGTTTCAATGTTAGATTCAGACATTTCTCGTATAGAAAATTCTCAGCAGGATCTTTTAGAACTCGCACTTGGAGGTACTGCTGTCGGAACGGGGCTTAACACTCATCCAGATTTTGCGGAAAAAGTGGCGGAAAAAATAGCAAATTACACATCTTTAGACTTTGTGAGTGCAGAAAATAAATTTGCTCAATTGGGAGCTCATGATGCAATTGTAGCAACTTCTGGGATGTTGAATACTCTTTCCGCATCTTTAATGAAAATAGCCAATGATGTGAGGTGGTTGGGATCAGGTCCCAGATGCGGATTTGGTGAACTGTCTCTCCCAGCGAACGAACCTGGATCTAGTATTATGCCCGGTAAAGTAAATCCAACTCAGGCAGAAGCAATGACAATGGTTTGTTGTCAAGTAATGGGGAACAATACAGCGATATCAATAGGGGGGAGTCAAGGTAATTTTGAATTAAATGTGTATAAACCTATGATGATACATAATCTTCTTCATAGTATCAGGATACTGTCTGATACCTGTATTTCATTTTCTGAAAAGTGTATTGATGGATTACAAGCTAATATTGATAAAATTTCTCAGCATTTAGAAAATTCATTGATGCTTGTAACCGCATTGAATCCTCACATTGGTTATGATAATGCTGCAAAAATTGCTAAAAATGCGCATAAAAATAATTTAACATTGAGAGAAAGCGCTCTAGAACTTGGATTATTAGATAATAATCAGTTTGACAATTGGGTTAAACCCGAAGAAATGATTGGACCTAATAAGAAGTAGAAAATTAGGCGGATAAACCGAATAGGTGGGAGCTAGCAGTGGGTTCTGAACATTGGGGGATCATTACCCTCTGCTAACTCCGCAGGGTCCCAAGTTTGTAGGTTCCGTAAGGTTCCTACTCCCCTGGGGTAGATGACTCAGAGACTTCATGCTCTCTCTTCGTCCTTTTCCGAATATCAAGAATCTCTTCTTTCAATCCGTGTTCGCTTTTTTCCCTAGCTCTCACCAGTTATTTCCACGCCTCAGTACTAATCCTCCACGGTTTCCCGCTCTTGTTCTCAATGTGTTTCCATTCTGTTTCTTTTCCCCTTCCTTTCGTCCAGTTTTCTTCATCTTCATTTTCCCACATACGCGCCTCAAGTTCGTTCCATCTCTGGTTCTCTCTCTTCGCTCGTGTACCTCTTCGGGATAGTCTTGTATTTCGGTTGTGTTTTCCCCGTTTCCGGTTCGGTGTTGTTTTCCATACTTCCTCTGTGAGTTCTTTCCCTTTCCTTTCGTCCAGTTCTTTCCCATCTCAGTTCTCCCGTCGCCTCTACGTCCACAGACGTTTCGGCTATTCCTCGGATCTCTTTCGATTTCCGATTTTACTGCTCCTTTTCGGAGCTCGGTTTTTGTGGCCCGCGGGTCGTGAATTAACACGCCCACACTCCTCCACTGGAGCAGCAAAGTTCTCAGGGAAGGCGGCGGCTCTTAAACCTTTCTCTAATCAAGCCGCAGTCCACCGGAAATAGGGGTTGTTTGACGATGATTTCCACTGTAAAAAAAATCACTTGCGAAGCGCCCTTAATCGTTTTTTTAACAAATCTCTTTTCTCTTGATCTTGTACGATTTCACTAACTTCGTTTAGCCTCCTAAATACGACATCTTCTTCTAGGAGCATTACCTTTCCTTTCTGGTCTGATAAAGCAACTTTTCCATTAATATATTTTATTAATCTGATTCTAGAATCATGATTTATTTTATATTTAGTATCGCCACTATCCTCATCTAGAATATAGATATTATTTTTACTATCAGTATTAGTTAACCATATTGAGCCATTAATTCTTATTAAACAATCAATCTTCTTAGTGAAATTTCTTTCCCAATCTTTTGACGAAATAATTGTCCCATTATCATTACCTATGCACAAATAATGTTCATTTTTCAGAATTGAACTTATAGGAAATTCTTCAAATTGTATTGTATCGATTTTTCCATCCTTAATTTCCGTAATCATTCCGTTACTATGTCCGAGTAAGAGACTCAATTCAGTTTCAATACCCATTGTAACTGGGCTATCTCTTTCATTTCTCCTATGAGATAATACAAAATCGCTATCCACAAACAAATAACCACATCTTGGTCTTCCGATACCTAAAACTAAATCATTAGACGATATTCCCATAAACCAGGGTTTTTCTTCAAAAAGAATTTTCTTAATTAATTTTGAATTTTTATCGAACTTAAGTAAGGTTGTTTCCGTGTAATCCTGAACCTCTATTTCATATAATGAAGAAGTTACCCATATTGAATCATTGTCAATTTTAATCAAATCACTAGAACCCCCAATATCTACAGTCCATTCTAATTCTCCAGTTTCAATTTTCATTGCATGTAACTCTGCAGAAGCGGTAAAATAAACTCTATCACTTATGTCTATATCTGAAATCGGCCCATCTACTTTACATTGCCATTTTTCATATCCATTTTCAACATCCCAAGAAACTATTTTTCCGTCTTTCGATCCAGAAATCAACATATTATTATGTAAGACTAGGCACGTACATTCACTACCCAAATCTCTAACAAAAGACGCAATTTCCTCTAGTGAACGATTTTGCATCATAATTCCTAGTCCTTTCTATTTTTTGTCGTTTTCGTACTTATTTTCATAATTCATATAAAAATTCTATCTTATCTTGAAGATATTTAACAAAATCATCAGGAGAAGGCTCATCCCCAGTCGCCTCTTTAATCAATTCAGAGGGTTCAATGATACTCCCCCGAGAATGTACATTTTTACGCATCCATTCTAGTAAGGGAGTAAATTCTCCCTTTCTTATTTGCTCATCATGATTAGGTAATTCTTTACGAGCGGCAGTTAACAATTGAGCCGAATACAAATTACCAAGTGTATATGTAGGAAAATACCCAAATGCTCCAAATGACCAGTGAATGTCTTGTAGCACCCCTAATGTTCTATTTGGTGATCTTATTCCCAAAAATTCATCATACATATCATCCCATACATCAGGAAGATCATCTACCTCAATTTCTCCTGAAATAAGTTTTTTCTCGATTTCATATCTTATCATAATATGAAGATTATATGTGGCTTCATCAGCTTCAACTCGAATCAAGCTTGGCTCAACAAAATTCACAGATCGCCACAAATCTTCTGCAGAAACCCCTTTCATTTGTTCAGGAAAGTATTCTTTCCAAATCGGCAATGCCCATTCACAGAATTCTCTGGAGCGACCTATTTGATTTTCCCATAATCTACTTTGACTTTCATGAATTCCCAATCCGTTTGCCGAACCGGTTGGTTGGAAATCTAAATGCCGTGGTCTTCCTTGCTCGTATAGGCCATGTCCAGTTTCATGCATTGAACCATATAATGATCCAAAAGGATCTTTTTCGTCATATCTAGTGGTCCATCTAACATCATCTGGATTCGGGCCACCGCAGAAAGGATGAGTTGATGCGTCTCTTCTACCCGCGTTAAAATCAAATCCAATTGCTTCAGAAATAGATTGTGACAACCCTTCTTGTCCTTCCTTACTCCAAGTATTGTTATGCACCCAAGACATATCTGGTTTCGTCCCACTTTGCATTACTTTTTTGACGAGTGGAGCCACATTTTCCCTTAATCCTGCAAAAAGTGGATCTACTCTTGAAACAGTTAATCCCGATTCATATAAATCCAGAAGTGCATCATATCTGACATCATCATAACCCAGATAATCTGCCTTTTTCCTCGACATTTCGACCATTTTAGCTAAATCGTCTCTAAAAATCGAGAAATCATTTTCTGCTCTTGCTCGAGTCCAAGAAATTTGTGATTTTGATTTATGCATTGCCATCTCTGCCACAAAATCAGTAGGTAATTTCGTAGCCTTATCATAAGAATCCCTAGCTAATCGAATATTTCCTCTTTGTATCTCATCTAAATCATCTTTTTGCTCTAATATTTCTAATAATTCTCCAATTCTCGCTTCAGTTAATTTTTCATGACCCGTTTTTGAAATCCAAGAAAGTTGTTCAGCCCTTAATGCGGCTGCTTTTGGTGGCATCAAAACTTCTTGATCCCATCCTAATAAACCTCCAATTTGGCCAACCAAATCTATATCTTTCAATCTTGCTAATAGTTCATCATAAGCATTCATACTTCACCGGAATCAATACTCTAAATCAAACCCTTTGATTAGACATTCTCATATTTATTAGATCAAATAATCATATACCAAACCATTCTCTAAGAATTAACCCTATTAAGAAAGAAATACCAGTTACCACAATTAAAATACTGGTCATTTCTGTAAATCTTTGCTTGAATGAATGATCTTGTGCTATAGATACGTAAAAATTGAATAAAGCAATTATTAGTAAACCAATAATTAACGTAATACAAAGTGCTTGAATATGCGGTTCAAGACCAAATACAATGCCACTTGAATCATCTAATAAAAGATAAGGTGTAACTAGAAGCACCACAGTTAGTATATATGCTAATCCAGTAAACATTGCTGCTTTAATCGGGGAGCGTTCAGAAATTTCTTCTTTAGTTGATAAAAATTCAGATGCGGCCATACTGAATGATGCAGCAATTCCTGTAACTAATCCTGCTAATGCAACCACTCTTAATTCCTGAAATGCAAAAGTAAGTCCTGCAAGAGCACCTGTCAACTCCACTAGTGCGTCAGAAAGTCCTAATATGATACTACTTAGATAATTTAATGCATCTTCTTCCAATAGTGAAAGCAGTTTTTCTTCATGCTCATCTTCTTCTTTAGCAATATCATTTAGCCCCAATTCTCGATATTCATTTGCAGCACTTTGTTCTATCTTTTCCATAAGTTTCAAAGAAAAAGTAAGGCCAAAAAAGATTGATGTAAGGAGATGCAAAGATACCCGTATCCTTGATGGTTTAACATCAACATTTGTTATCTTTTTCAGGATATTATAATGCATAATTTCTTGTTCAGCAATTTGTTCTAGAATAGTTTTGTTATTCTGATTTTTTTGTTTTTTAGCCAGTTTGTTGTAGACCTCTGCTTCAGTAATTTCCATCCGTTGAAGTCGTACTAAACTTCTTGTTCTATCACTGGTCATGATGTTTGTACAAACACTCAAGTTATTCAACTAATCTACTCTTGAAGTAGTATTTCTACTAAATTATTTTTTATAATACACAAACTGTAATGGAAAACACTCATCAGTGAAAGAAATGGCGCGGGTTATATGATTCATAGGTCGTTGACTCTATGTCTGGTGTTATTATTTATGACACCAATGTTGTCTGGTTGTTTTGGTGATGACACATCTAAGGCCGTAGTTGATAATTCTCATTGGTTACCCGACGTAGAAGATAGATCTGACTTAGAATACCGTAATGATGATGTTTTCAGCAGAGTATCAATTAATGGGTCCTATGGAATAGGCGAAGTAAAATCCGTATATGTTGCAGTCCCTGCCATTACTTCTAGTGACGGTGGTGCAGGACTTACTGGAGATGCAGAAGTACATCTTGGATTATGGTTGCCAATAATAGAAGGATGTGATTATGAAGCTGCCGAGATCATGGATTACTGCCAAGTCCCAATAATCGCTGAAATAGGCCCATATTATGACGATGGAGATGTTGACGCATTAACCCCAGCGGATAGATTAGGGCGATTTTTAATTGAAAATTTTGTTCCTCATGGATATGGAGTAGCTCAAGTCAGCGTATTTGGAACCGGAGAAAGTAATCACTGTATGGATTTGATGGGTACCGATGAGCAAAGGGGAATCCACGCTGCCGTCGAGTATTTGGGTACGGCTCCATTTTCTAACGGAGCAGTTGGTATAATTGGTAAGTCATATGATGGTTCTACTCCTTGGGAGGCCGCTGCTATGGGTTCTGAATATCTGAAAACAATAATCCCTATGTCAGGGCTTATCGGGGCTCACGACTTAATGTGGAGAAATGGTAGCATGGAAGCCAGAGGGGCAATAATGCACAATGGAGTATATGGAAGTTTTGGGTTAGACGGTGATCTTGAAGATGCACAAAATGCCTGTGAAGGCTACTTAGAAGGTTACTACGCTGGTCCCGCTGCATATTTATCTGGAGATAATCTAGCATGGTTAGGAAGTGATTATTGGTCAGAACGTACTTTCCTCGATAGAGCTTTAGAGAATTATAACGGATCTATCTATATCATTCATGGTATGCAAGATTGGAACGTCGACCCACATATGGCATTTCCAACGCATAACATATTTCGCGATGCAGGATTTGATGTTAAGGGCCTATATGGGCAATGGGGGCACGACTATCCAGATAGGAAAAGTGGACATGAGGGGCTATCAAGTGGCAGAGGTGCCGAAGCTTTCCCATTTACTCTTAGATGGGATTGGGCAGATGATTTGCTAGAGTGGTTTGACTTCTATCTTAGAGATAAAGGCCCAGAACCAAGATTAATCGCCGAAATACAGGATAATATTGGAGGTTGGAGAGTGGAGCAGACATATCCTCCTTTAGATTCAGATTTATTGAAGTATGATATGGATGATTGTAATATTATCGGCGGCGGAGAAACCATAACATCCAGCTCTCAATTATCGATTGAATGCCCTTTTTTCGAGAACGAAACTAGAATTATAGGTACACCAACCTTTCATGTAGAAGCCACAATATCATTACTTTCAACCAGCGGTCATCTTTTCGTTGAAATGGTTCAAGCAAGTAATGGGATGCATTTAGGGCATGCTGTGATGGATTTAAGATTCCACAATGGCGGTAAAGAGGGAGAGACTCTTTTACCTGGTGAAACAGTTATCGCTAAAATGGAATTCTTTGGAATGGATGTGGTAATACCACAAGGAGATGGTATTAATCTAATAATTACTCAAACTGGAGAAGATTATATTCCAAGTCCTGTTTCTACGATGGCTGTTACTTTAGGGTTAGGTACTGGCAGTGTTCTAACACTACCAATTTCTGATAAAAATTGTGATAATTTATTCCTTCCTCCTATGCAAGAGCAATATCCTCAATGTATGACTATTCTTTCTGGACAATAATCCGAACTCTTGATGCCAGTTATAGGTCTCGGATAACTCATGGTGGCTAGCGATGCGAGAGTCAATGTCGCTGTTTCAGATCGTATAATGATACATCTTTGGGAACAAGATCACCAAGCCGATCACTATCTTGTATCATTCGAAATGACTCGTCCCGGTATTGCAGAAGTTTGCGCACTACATTTGCCTAATGTTTCAAGGACGATGCGTGAATTAGTAACTAATGGTTTAGTTTCAGAACATACTAGAGCGGTTAGAGGTGAAGAAAGGCGTCAAAAAACTTGGCAGTTAACAGAAGAAGGTCGCCTAGAATCAAGAAAAAGAATTGAAAAACTTCGGTCAACTAATGTTTTAATTCGAAATAAAAAAGGTAAATTATTAGAAATCAGGGCAGATGAAGTATCTTCAAGATTACAAACCGGATTAACTCTTCTACAGGTTTTGATGCATGCACAACACGAAGGGGTTCTGAATTTTGGAGACATCCGATTTGGTGCAATTATACGTTCCGAAGATAATAATAATCCAGGTTCAATTTCTTTATTGTCAGGTGCTCATTCAACATATCATGTAAGACCTCCTGAAACGAGGGACGTACATGGTCGCTCATTAGAGAAAAAATCAATAGATGACTGGTATAATTCCGAAACTCCAATGTTTGTTTTATCTGGTATCGCAGGCTGTGGCAAGACAACTTTAACTTCGTTTTGGATAGATAGTCTAATCTCCTCTGGACAAGATATTCATGCCATGTATTATCCATGTCAGCCTTGGGACTCTTCGCTTGGCATAGCAACAAGTTTACTTCATCGAATAGGAATAGGTTCGGATGATAAATTATCTGACCCATACGGTGTTTTAGAGTCATTACCATTAAAGCCAGGTGCAGCGTTTAATATCGACTTATTTCGTAGACGATTAATAGCACATTTATTAGACGAAAAGAAAATTTTAGCAACACAACCATCAGATTTATTTGTAATTTTAGATGATGTTCACAATATAGGCCCCGATGGCGACCATCTTTTTGGAGCATTATTACAAATCGCTGAGGTGACATCCATGAGGTTATTCTTAATTTCAAGAACAAATCTTGCATTCTATGATCGTCGGGATGTTCATACCAGAGGTAAAGTAGAAGAATTGATTTTGACAGGATTAACTTTGGAAGAGATAGTAGATTGGCTGGGTCAATTGAATCTCCCTAATGATGCACCCGCGGAAGAAATTTACGCAGCTACTGGTGGGCATCCTCTTGCTGTTGAATTACTAGAGATATATGGGAATACTTTACATCGAGATTGGTTAAGATTCCTCGATGAAGAAATACTAGATGTATTACCGCATGATCATAGGGAATTATTAGCTTTCTTGGCTGTTGCCGACAAACCAGTACCATGGGAAATATTAGCGAAGGTTTCAGAATTTAATGGAAAGCCACCAACTAGTTTACTGGAGCGTGGTTTGATGCTTGAACTAGATGATGGAATGTGGTTACATGAGGCATTAAGGTCACGATTATTAAGAGAAGTAGGGACATCTCTCGCGGAAAGGTCGACTAAAATCAATCAAAAATCTGATTAATCCATATATTTGCCTAACCATTGATCAAATGCTGGTTTGGGTCTTGCCCCTGTCATCTGGTCAACGGGTTTGCCGTTGTGAAATAATACTAGAGCAGGAATGCCTCTAAAGCCAAATTTGCCCATTGAAAGAGGATTCATATCAGTATTTACTTTAGCTATTGTAATATCTTTTTCTGCTGCTATTTGATTTAGAATAGGTGCAATCATCTTGCAGGGTCCACACCAAGGTGCCCAAAAGTCAACTAGAACCCATTCGCTACTACTTGTCACCATATCAAACTCAGCATCACTAACATCTACAACCCGCCCCATGTTCTCACCAACAAACTTCGACTTCTAACTCACCCTAATAATAATTTGTTATTTTCAATCATAATTATCATAGTAACTATTGAGTACCTTCGACTGCTCGTATTAATTAGAGGGCACATTGTATGGAGATAACACCTAGCATACTCACTGCAAATTTTTGCGAATTAGGAAAAGTAATGGATGACGCAATTTCTGCTGGAATTCAATGGATTCATTTAGATGTGATGGATGGAAATTGGGTGGTAAATAAGACAATAACCTTCGGTCCTGGTTTAATTAAAAGTATCCGTCAACATGTAGGACCAGATATATTTCTAGATTGTCATCTTATGGTTACAAACGCCGAAGAAAATTGGGAACAATATGTAGATGCTGGAGTAGATTTAGTAATTTTCCATGTTGAAGCTGTTGATAACATCTCTAAATTAATCAAAAACCTTCATTCAAGGGGATGTCAAGCCGGAGCAGTTCTCAACCCTGACACATCATCATCTTCGATATTACCTTATCTAGCAGAATTAGATCTTGTACTTGTCATGAGTGTAGTGCCTGGAAAAGGAGGCCAATCTTTCATGCCAGAAATGGAATCTAAAGTATGTGAATTTAGAACTGCAATAGATTCTCAGATAGCATCAGGTGGTCGCTCTACAAAATTGATGATTGATGGCGGAATTAAGCATCATAATGCAGCGCTAATCAAGAGTTGGGGAATAGATATAGCCGTAGTTGGAAGCGGCTTGATTAATAATAATGGAACATTTAAAGAGAATTTAGAAAAAATTAATTTAATGCTTTAATTTGAAACAATCTTTCAGCCATGTTCAAAGAGGGCGAACCTCATAGAGAGTACATGGTCACCGAGGCGTGGATGGTTTCAGAGGTTCTCGAGGTTGTCCCAGACGCCATTGTTGAGGCCACTGATTTGCATGGTAGTGGTGATCATTTTCATGTTCGAATTATATCTAAATCGTACGATGGAGTTAGGCCATTACAAAGACAAAAACCAATACTCAATCATTTTAAGCCATATATTGCCCAAAATATAGTGCATGCTTTAGACTTGAAATGTATGACCCCCGAACAGGCAGAATCTACCAAAGATACTGCTTTCGACCCTCACTCTGAGAAAAAAACAGAATTCTTCGGAGTGCACATTCGTCGAGAAAAGAAGGAGTGAATAAAATGAGTTTTAATTGGACAGCAGATGAGTTACAAGAAATAGTAGATAACAACCCAATTGTGTTGTTTATGAAAGGAACACCCGAACAACCCCGTTGTGGATTCAGTAATAGGGCTGCAATGGTTCTCGGACAATTAGAAGATAAATGGGCAAGCATAGATGTGACATCGGATCCTCGAGCGATATCTTCAATTTGCACATGGTCAGATTTCCCGACAATGCCTCAAATTTTTATTAATGGTGAATTAATAGGCGGTTCTGACATAGTCATGGAAATGTACGAAAGTGGCGAACTCCAACAAATGATTTCTGATGGAAAATCTGAGTAAGGTGTATCGAATGTCGGTCGATGAAGACCGAAAAAATATGTTAATTGCCTTATTTGGCTCTACTCTAATCTCATTCGCCCCTTTGTTTTATCAATATTCGAATACGAATCCCGCTACAGGCGCTTTTTTCCGTATGAGTTATGCTCTACCATTTTTAGCATTAATTATTTTATTCTCAAAATCTGAGGATACTCGTAGTAAAAAATCAAGATTAATGACATTTTATGCAGGACTAATAATTTCTCTAGATTTCATAGGATACCATACTGCAATAGATTACATAGGAACTGGTATTGCTACAATGATTGGCAATTCTCAAGTTATAATTGTCACTTTAGTTAGCTGGAAAATTCTTGGAGAGAGACCAAATAAATCTATTATTTTCGCATTACCTGTAGTGATTTTAGGACTAGTGCTAATTTCAGGTATTTGGGATGATGAACCGTATGGAGAAGATCCTTTCCGCGGAGTCATAGCAGGAGTTTTTGCAGCAATATTTTATTCCTCTTTTTTACTCCTTTACAGATATTCTAACCGAGAAATGGCACCTGCTCAAAATCTTCAATTTGATGCTACAGCAGGTGCTGCAATTGGATTGCTTTTCATCGGTTTAATGCCTTTAAATTCTCTAGGGGTTGAACCTATTGACTTTCAACCAACATTTCCAAGCCATAGTTGGCTAATTTTACTAGCCATATTTTGTCAAGTATTAGGGTGGACTGCGATTACTTACGCGCTCCCTCGTTTACCTGGTGCAAAAACCTCATTTGCAGTCCTTTTGCAGCCAGTATTAACAATAATTTGGGGATTGTTGCTCCTTCAAGAGCAACCTTCATTTCAACAATCTGCCGGAATATTATTGATATTAGGTTCAGTCATTGCAGTAACTATTTTTGGCAATACTGACGCTAGTAGTAGTGAATAATTTAGGTGTACAGGGCGAGAGATATTAGCGAGGGGATGGGATGCACTCAGCAGAACCTTACGTCCCTGTACATACTCTCATAGGGGGGGGGCAATTCATAATCCTTGTTAGATATAGTTCAATAAGTGATTAAAATATGCATTCACCTAAAGTACTGTCAACACTTCAGGTCCGCCTTCAGTGACGATTACTGTATGCTCAAACTGCCCTACATTCCCTCCGTCAACATCTCGTAATGCTTCATAAACTTCCAAGAATCTTATAGCCGTTAGTTTTTTTATCATTGCTTTCCATTTTTTCTGTAAAGACTCAGCATCTTCAGTTGGAAATGGCTTTTCTAGAAGTGGATATGCCCATCTTGAAGCAAATGGTAGTGTATGATATCGTTCTTCGATGTATCTAGCCATAGTTGCTCCAAGAGGTTTTAATTTTCCTTTGGATAGTGCTTTACGAATTGAGACATCTCCAGTAACTCTTAGAATATTCGATGATCCAGCAGGTGATATATTTTCAATCATCCCCGTTTTACCCGTTGTATTAAAGGGCTCAATTGCGTAAATACTTCCCGTCTGGGCTTTGCCTTTGAATCCCGAATTTGGTCCACAGGCATATGACGGAATCGAAGTCCCTGAATGCAAATTCCACCTTTCTAATTCATGTCCACACAAATTCCTGATAGGGTTGAATCCAGCATCTTTAGTTACTTGTTCTGCCGCTTGTCCAATTTCATGCCAAGGCGTGCCTGGATGCATTTTTTCTATAGCAGCATCTCTTGCCTCTCTTGCCGCTTTAATTTGTTCGGTATGTTTGTTCTGATTACCAACTTCGACAGTTAAAGCATTATCTGCTAGAGCACCTTTTATATGGACTCCAACATCTAATTTGACTAAGTCTCCTTTTTGAAATGTCATTGGTGCGTCCCATCCTTCCGGAGCAAGATCTTGATGGCTGGGTGTGAAGTGTGCAGCAATTTCATTGACAGAAATAGTGACCGGAAAGGCAGCCTGACCTCCATGTCTTCGAATAAATCTCTCAGCAGAATCAATGACTTCTAACCAAGTTTTACCTTCCTGAATTTCATCTTTGATTCCCTCTAAGGTTCTTCGAGCGACGTGCCCAGCATCCCTCCATTGTTTCAAATCTGCTTCTTCGACCATTCTAGAATCTCCTTTGACTTAACTAAACCTTCTCTCAAAACCTCTATCTCGCGACTGTTGGGTGATTTACAGACCGTATACCATGATATCAAGGTACTGGGTGTACCTCCCGGACATACGCCGGTAATGTAGGAAACATTATTAGCGGCATTAGAGAGACTTTCAGCAGCGATTTGACAGTCATTAACAGGAGTTAACCCACTGATATTAGCAGAAGTTGCGGTTATAGGGCCAGTCTGCTTTACAAATTTTTTGGCTGTAGGATTTGATAATATACGAATAGCAATATTTTCCCCCCCTAATCTTTCATCTAATGGTGTTTTAGCACGAAGTATAATTGTAATCGAACCTTCTGGAAATGCTGAGAGAAAGTCCTCTAAATCATCTGTTAAATATACTAAATCAGATGCCTGTTCCAAGTCACTCACTGCTACACTTACCACCATGTCATGAGATCTTTTTTTCAGCTCATATAAATTATCAAGAGCATTGGAAGTTAATATACAACCTAGGGCTGGCAAAGTCGAAGTAGGATAAACTACACAATTTCCGTTTAATATTTCTAGAATTGCTTTTTCCATACAACATCCTCATTTGATATGTTTTCTATTTGCAGGTGGTAAAGAATTAGCATGTGCCACAATAGAACCTACACGTAAATCAATATTGGATTGATGCGTATGTCGCTGAGAAATTCTTGCTAAATCATAGGAACCAAAATAAACACTAAATGGAAAAATAAGATAAACTAATTTTTTCCAAGCTCTTATTTCCCACATCTTACTTGTCATTTCAGAACCATCTTCTGCTAAAACTGCAAGGCCCATTAATTTCTGACCAAACGATCTTGAGTAGTATAAGCCAGTATACTTCCAATAAAGCCAATGTGATATTAGAAGAACAAACAGCATTGCTAAGGCATAATGGAAATCCATAGATGTCCAAAGAGTCAGATTCCACACGTTGATTAAATCTCCTCCTGTTGCTAGTAGTAAAATTGAACTTACTATTACGGTATCTATGACAAAAGATACAATCCTCCTCATTCCAGATGCTAAGATTGTTCCTTCTGGTACAGGCCAGTGGCCACCATCTTCAGAAACTAGTGCTTTAGCAATTGTAGTACTGCCTTTGTTAATCGAAATAGGTGAATCATGCCCATCCATTATAGTCATCTCAGGACATTCCGAGAAGGTGCCACGCCTCAAACTTACTATTGCGGATATACTCTAACCAGGCTTGCCAATTCTTATCAGTTCTGAGCGTTGCAGGGTCGCCAATTACAATAAGACCCCTTTTTGCCCTCGTTAAAGCAACATTTAATCTTCTTGGTTCTGCTAAGAATCCTACGTTACCTTCAGGATTAGAGCGTACACAAGAGAAAATAATTACTTCCTTTTCTCTTCCTTGATATCCATCTACTGTTCTTACCTCAACATCATCCAATTTTTCATCCATAGAATTACGGATAGCCCTAACCTGACCTGCATAGGGTGTGATAATCCCAATGTCTTTTTTTGTCAATTCTCCCGCCTCAAGTAGATCATTAGTAACTTTAAGAACCCATGAAACCTCTATAGGATTTTCTCTTGATGTCCCATCAGGAGAAACAACTTCACCTCCATCTACAGGAATAAATGCAACGGGATTTTCCCAATCTGGCCAGAGTAATCCCGCGGGAGCAGGTCTACTATTTGCATTCACTCCATCAATTAGTTTACTAGAATAAAATTGTTCATTTGGAAATTTTGAAATCGAAGGATGCATTCTATATTGTTTTGTTAATAAAAATGGTTCAATTCCTAAATCGACTAATCTTTCAAAAAGAGACCTTTTCAAGCCATTTTCTTCCGCTCTAAAAGATAGTACTGTCGGCGGTAATTGTTTATGGTCGCCAACTAGTACAATCTGTCTCGCTCCTCTAATTAATGGGACTAAAGATGCAGGTTCTGTAGCTTGAGTTGCCTCATCAATCAAAACTTGAGAAAATCTTCTTCCATCTAGTATTTCATTACCTGAGCCTATACAAGTACAGCAAACAATCTGAGTCTTATCTAGAATATCGTCTCTAATCTGATTTTCAATTCTACGAATTTCTTTCCATCCTTTTTTGATATCTCTATGGGCCAAACCTTTCTCTTTACCTTTCATAGAACTGATTCTTCGGTTCAATTTCTCATTTAATTCTAATTGAGTCTCTAAATCTCTTCTCAATGGATGAATTTCCATTTGTGCATCCATTGTCGCCTGTCTTAATTTTTCTCTTACTTTTACGGGTTGCCCCAATCTCACAGAACGCACACCCCTTGCAAGTAAACCTTCGAGTAAATTATCTACTGCGACGTTTGAATCAGCTACAGCCAAGATAGTCCCAACATCTTGCTTGGCCCATGATTCCAGTATTCTTACGGCCGTGTGAGTTTTTCCAGTACCTGGTGGCCCTTGAATTAATGTCAATCTCCTTTCTATTGCTGCTTTCGAAGCAATCAATTGAGGCTCATTTAGATCAGGTGCAAAAGAGGTCCTCCTCCCTCTGGCTCCCCCTAACTCAGGGGTTAAACTAGCAGTGCTTGGAGGGTCGTGAACCATGCCAAGTAACAATTCTCTCAAAGGCACCCCTCCTTCTTCTTGAAATACACTATTGAGAGCATCTTTCATTCTATCATAAGCAATCCTATTTGCTCCTTTATCTATTCTCCAAGTATCTTTTCTAATATTCTTTGGTATATCTGAAAATACTATTTTTATAGAGTTTCTCGAAGTTGAATAAATAGTCCCTTCTATTGCCGTTTCTTTCAGAGGGTCTTTTCTAGATAATAATATGATATCTCCCTGCCTAAAACGATGAATCCCTAAGTCTTTTTTTCTTTTATTTGTAAATTTGATAATTCTTTGACCAAATAACCACCCATCATTTTTTCCAATTAAATCAAATAGAGATATGCCATTTTCAATCAACCTTTTTCTAGTCCAATTTTGTAGTTTTTGAAGAACATTTTGCATTTCATCGTCTAATTCCCATCTGATTAGTTTTAGATATAATTCATGATGATCTTGGCTTCTGTTAAAACGCGTAGGGGGCAGCTTAGAATCCCCACTCATAACTACTCGCCAAGGCAATTGACACATCACGCTTTCTAGTATTAATTCACAATAGTATTGCATTTGATGTTTTACACTTCTCCACGTGAGGATTATACGGTATGTTTTGTCGAGTGCGAATGTCTGAGGGGATGCAAGGTGTTCGATAGGTTCCGAAATTGGAGAAATGTCGAAGAAGCGGGTCAAATATGCCCGACCTGTCAACATAAGAATACAGAAGATGCAGTTCTTTGCTCATTGTGCCAATACCAGTTAAAAAAAGCATCTTTTCAACAAGATTCTAATATGAATGAAGAAATTGCCAGTGATCTTTTTGACGAATTATTGGGTGATTTTGAAGAAGAAGAATCAGAAGATATAATCGATTGGTCTAAGACAACTTTTCAGATTGATGATGTAACAATCGATGTTCAGCAATATGATGATGATGATGGTATAGTGGTTTCAAAAAATCCATCGTTTGCATTAACTGTTGATTCACCCGAACCAATTGATGAAGAAGAAGAAGATTACGTTCTCAAACCCGAAGATGCTCCTGAATTCGTGACTAAATTTGAAATTCCAGAAGAGGAAATAGAGCCAGTTGAAGAACTATCTTATAAATCGGTTGAATTAATTCAGCCGGCCGATCAAGAATTTGAACCAGAGCCAGAGCCAGAGCCAGAGCCAGAGCCAGAGCCAAGCACTGCTAGTTTAACCCCTGAGTTAGGGGGAGCCAGAGCCAGAACCAGAGCCAGAGCCAGAACCAGAACCAGAGCCAGAGCCAGAGCCAGAGCCAGAGGTCCTCCCAACTCGAAAAATTCCTCCGCCGCCGTTACTTCCTCCAATCCCACCTCGGGATGAAGAATTAGCTCCTATGCCCCCACCTCCTACACCTCTGCCTCCTCTAATTTCAGCGGATCAAATTTTATCTTCGTTACCGGTTGAAAATCCGAATTATTGGCCATGGCCTCAACAACAGAAATGGTCAGATAGAGATGTAGCCTTACAGGTCAAGGCTGCTATGGAAGCGGCAAAATCCAAAGATACTGCACAAGCAACTGTATTGTTGGATGAAGTGGGCCCTCATCTAGGCAACCGTTCAAAACTAATTTATCCAATCGGTGCTTTATTACAACGAATTGGTCGTCCCCAGTCCGTAGACAAAATGCTCGAGAATGCAAGTGAAATAATACCTAGCGATAATAATTTAGCAGTCGCTATAAAGAAATTAAGGCCTTGAATACTGAGAACTACTTTCCGCAGAAGTCATGCATAAGGTTGCAGTCGGAGAAGTGTGTCTAGACGGGCAACTTCATCCATCAGAGTCGATGATAGCCTTGTTCTTCGCCCCGCAACTTTAGATTATAGTTCTAAATTATTAGAAGCGTTTGAAGAAACTTGGCCCGAAGTTAGCCGAGCAATGCCTTGGGTCAATCCAGATATTTCCTTTTCAGAACAAATAGCTTCATTCCTCCAAGAAACAGAGAAAATGGGCCGTAGCGGATTAATGCACCATTGGGTTATGATTAGACCTTGGGACAACGAATTATTAGGATTAATTGGTTTTGATAATGTGACTCGAACAACTCAAGCAGAGTGGAATTTAGGATATTGGGTTAGAAGTTCTGCTCAAAGGCATGGGTTAGCTAAAAAATCAATTAATGCAACATTAAAATGGTTAGGCGCAATTGGTGAAATTACTATTGAATTGAAAGTAGATCCTCTTAATTTAGCCGGACAAAAAACTGTTTTACAAACTGTCAATAATTGGAATGGTGAGAGATGTGTTTCAGGCGATTCAGCAGTCACAGTTGCGGGAATACGCACATTACATCACTGTCATCTTATCAAAACTACACCAAAATCTTCGAAAATTAAGTGAAAACTTTTCTTGAAGATTCAAAACCCCCAGCATCCTCGCCAATCTGCCCCTTAGGGGCAGTGTGGTCAAATGGTTAGTCCTAATTATCATCAGAGGTTACCCGATATTGATCCTGAAGAGACGGATGAATGGCTAGAATCATTACGTTCAGTAGTTGATTCAACGGGCCTCGAGAGAGCAAGACTATTGCTTCATGAAGTCCTTTCTGAGGCCCAAGATTTAGGTATAAAAATTCCAGCAGCGTCTCAAACTCCTTATGTGAATACAATACCTTGGGATAATCAAGTACCATACCCTGGCAACCTTCAAATTGAAAAAGAAATTCAAAATATAATTCTTTGGAATTCCGCATTAATAGTTTCCGATGCCAATAGAAGAATAGATGGTATTGGGGGGCATATATCCACTTATGCATCATCCTCTACACTATATGAGGTAGGTTTCAATCATATCTTTAAGGGCAAAGAATCCAATGGAATCGGTGACGCCTTATACATTCAAGGACATGGTAGCCCTGGAATATACGCTCGCGCTTTCCTAGAAGGCCGAATTACTCGTGAGCAACTATCTAATTTTAGACAAGAAGCATTCTTAGACGGTCTTTCTTCCTATCCGCATCCTCGTTTAATGAAAGATTTCTGGGAATACCCTACCGTCTCAATGGGGCTCGGTCCATTAGCAGCAGTAATGCAAGCAAGGTTTTGGAAATATCTCACCGATCGTGATTTAGTAGATACCTCTGAAAGTACAGTATATTCGTTCTTAGGCGATGGAGAAATGGATGAACCCGAAGCCATTGCAGCAATTGCAGTAGCTGGCCGTGAGAAACTGAATAATTTAATTACAATAGTTAATTGTAACCTTCAGAGATTGGATGGGCCAGTTCGAGGAAACGCAAAAGTTATCCAAGAATTGGAAGGATTGTATAGAGGTGCAGGCTGGGATGTATTCAAAGTACTATGGGATACGAATTGGGATCGTCTTTTCGCTCAAGATAAAGATGGGATATTACTTACCCGTTTAGAACAAATAACAGATGGTGATTTTCAGAGAATGAGTACATTAGCTCCTTCAGAATTCCGCGATGAATTATTCTCCGGTTCTGAAGCATTAGTTTCTTTAGGAAGAAATCTTTCTGATGAAGAAATAATTAATTTACGACGAGGAGGGCATGATCCTTTGAAGGTATACGCAGCTTACCATGCTGCTTTAGAATCCGATAAACCATCAGTTATTTTAGCACATACCGTTAAAGGATGGGGGATTGAATCCTTTGCAGGTAGGAATACAACCCATCAGAAAAAGAAAATGAATCTTGAAGACTTAATCGCTTATCGAAATCGCCTCCAGATTCCAATTTCTGACGAAAATCTACAAAAAAACCCATTTTATCTACTAGAAAATGATTCTGATGCTCTAGCATACATTCATGAACGCAGACAAAAACTTGGTGGGTATCTGCCTTCTAGAAAATCTCTTAAAATTAATTTTGATTTACCCAAAGAGAAAACATATTCTGAGTTTGATAAAGGCACTCCTGAAGGTCAAAAAGTATCCACAACCATGGCATTTGTTCGATTATTAAGAAATTTAATGAAGTCAGAGATTGGAGAAAAAATCGTTCCAATAATTCCAGATGAAGGTAGAACTTTTGGGATGGACCCTTTATTCAGTGAATTTGGTATATACTCACAATCAGGTCAGAAATATAAGCCAGTAGACCATAAAATGATAATGAACTATAAAGAATCAACAACAGGTCAAATATTAGAAGAAGGAATATCTGAGGCTAATTCTATAGCATCTTGGATAGCATCTGCAACCTCATATTCTCATGCTTCTGCTCCAACTATGCCTTTCTATATCTTTTATTCTATGTTTGGTTTTCAGCGTGTAAATGATCAGATATGGCAAGCTGCTGATGCCCGAGCTAGAGGATTTTTGATGGGTGCGACTGCGGGTCGAACTACACTGAATGGTGAAGGACTTCAACATCAAGACGGCCATTCATTATTACATGCTAGTACAGTTCCATATTGTAGATCATGGGATCCTGCTTATGCATATGAACTAGCCACAATTATCAGACATGGGATTGATGAAATGTGGAACCAAAATCTTGATGTTTTCCATTACATAATGCTATACAATCAAAATGAACAACAACCCGCTAAACCCAAAGACGTAGATGAAAAAATAATAAAGGGAGCATATAAAATAATTGAATCTAATAATGGTAATCCGTCTGTAAGACTCTTAGGTTCTGGACCTATACTTTCTCATGTGAAAGAGGCATCTCAAATTTTATTAGATTATGGTGTTGATTCCGAAGTATGGTCAGTCACTTCATATGGCGAATTAAGACGTGAAGGTCTTGAATCTCAGAGAGTTAATCGTCTTTATCCAGACCAACATAAATCATCTTATGTTTCCGAATGTTTCGGTGACTCAACTACTACGATTGCGGTTTCAGATTATATTACTGCTGTCCCTGAAATGATTCAACGTTGGGTCGGAGGAAATTATGTCGTCCTGGGTACCGATGGTTTCGGCCGTTCTGATGATAGAGCACAGTTAAGGAGATTTTTTGAAATAGATACAGAAAGCATAGTCTTAGCAACAATCTCTGCATTAGAGAGAGAAGGTAGAGTCAATACAGGCCTAACCGAAGAAGTAGCGAACAAGCTTGGCATCTCTAGAGAAAGAAATGATAAGACAAGTTGATTCAAATTAATGCAACAAATAATGACATTAGTAACATAGATGATGCAGGAACGGCTCTAGATAAACTGTCTTCTTTTATTCTCAAGTGACATAGTACTGCCCCTGCCATCAATATAGCCATAGAAATAGCTGCTGGTACAACTAATTCACTTTTCCAGTAGCCTGCCAGCAATGCAATAGCCAGTGCGATTTTAGTCGCCCCAACAACATAAACTGACCAATCAGGTAATCCATAAACAGCAAATTCTTCTTTGATATTCATGGCATCTCCTGCTCTGTAAGGGGTATTCCAATTTGGCCGTATTAACCATACAGAGAATATTACACAAGCGATTACCAATTGCAATACGAGTGTGATAGTCTCCATCATGATAAGATCTCCATTTTTATTTTAATTTCTATAAACATATTTTCACACTCTTGGCATATACGTGCCATATCTCATAACGACTCTATGGACGATATATAATAGTTTAATATCAAATTGAATTATTCGTATAATTCGAGGATAGATAAAGTACTATTCGACGAAAATAATGTTCACATCCATCGTTTGATTAATTGAAAAACACACAGGGCAATCACACCCTTCTTTAATCAACCATTCTCTATTCTCTAAACTCAGATTTTTCGGTAAGTTAATTCTAACTTCTAACTTTCCAATACGGCGAGGATTTGTAGTCATAGTTTTTTCAATACTTCCTAACATTCCATCAACATTAATTTCTCTTTTTTTAGCCCTAATGCCAATTATAGTCATTATACAAGTTAGCATAGAAGTCGCCAATAAATCGGTAGGAGAGAATGATTCTCCCTTTCCATGATTATCAAGAGGTGCATCAGTAATCAGTTTCTTCCCAGAAGTAACATGTGTTGCTGTACATCGTAATTTCCCTTCATACTTTACATCAATTCGAACCATTTAATCACTACCATTTAAACTATTTAAAACCGGTGAATTCAGAGAATAATTGTACTCTAAAGCATCCTCTATACTAACCCAGTCAGGAGTAGTCCCATCTATCCAATCATATCTATGGCCCGGAATTAATCTCCAATTTTTAGGGAGATTTCTCAGTAAATCTCTGGCATATAACACACTATCCCATTGTGCAGCGGGGTCACTGCCTGGTAAATCGACACGTCCGCTATGGGCTGTAAAAAGAAGATCCCCTGCATGATATACTCCGTGCCCGTGAATTGTAACATGCCCCGGAGCATGGCCAGGCGAATGTGTCACAGAAAGGTTAATTCCTCCAACCGACCATTCTATAGTTGTATTAGGGGCATTAATCCATTCATCGGTAAAATTAACTTTTTTGAATACAGCATATGCCAAAAGACCTGATAGATTCGCATCACTATGACCCCAAACTTCAATTTCAGGTATTAATTTGATCATTTCTGAATATCCTTCTACATGGTCACGATGGGTGTGCGTGTAAAGTAAATGAGTAGGGCGCAAACCTTCTTTTTTTAAGGCTGAAACCCATCTTTTCGAATCAAAAGGATCTGTTATGGCTACAGTACCAGTCGAGCGATTAATCCATGCAGTATTCATATTCATGTAATTTCCCATTTGTGTAACCCACACCTCGACTCCATCATCTCTGACCCGAATATCAAACTCACCTTCCCCTAACATAATGACATATCGAAGTATACCTACTGCATAGCCATACCGGCTCATATTCAAAGGAGAGGTTTCATAGCGAACTCTAATAGTCGAAGCGCGTGAATCAAGTGGTGTATCCATTTACCAAAGAAAAGACCTTTGAATTTGTAATGAATCCTAACTTGATATTATCATCAGTCAAAGAATAATGTGTGGGCGTGATTAAATGAATTATGACGTGCATCGAATAGAGTCGTATTGGCAAAATCAATGGAAAGAAAAGAATGTATTCTCAGTTAAGTTAGATACATCTAAGCCAAAATTTTACTGCTTGGAAATGTTTCCTTATCCGTCTGGCAATATGCACATGGGACATGTTAGGAATTATTCAATTGGCGATGCTATGGCAAGATTTCAAAGATTAATGGGTAAAAATGTACTCTATCCTATGGGTTATGATTCATTCGGAATGCCTGCAGAGAATGCTGCAAAAAAAGAGGGGGGCCATCCTCACGATGTCACTGAGAGAAATATCAAAATGATCCGAACCGATCAGGAAAGGATGGGTTATTCCTATGATTGGAATCGTACCTTTGCTACCTCCACTCCTGAATATTACCGTTGGAATCAAGAACTTTTTATTCGTTTTTACGAGGCAGGATTAGTAGAAAGAAGGGTCGCTCCAGTAAATTGGTGTAATGATTGTGACACCGTACTTGCAAATGAACAAGTCAAAAATAATCGGTGCTGGCGTTGTGGTTTAGAAGTTATTCAGAAAGATATGGCACAATGGTTTCTACGTATGACGAAATATGCTGATGAATTACTTGATGATTTAGATAATATTAATTTTCCTGAAAATGTCAAGGCAATGCAAAGAAACTGGATAGGTAGGTCCCAAGGAGCTCATATTGACTTCCCTGTTGTTGGTGGAGAATCAGTAATAGGTGTATTTACTACTAGGCCTGATACAATCTTTGGTGTGACATTTGTGACATTATCTCCCGAGCACCCCCTTTGTGAGTCATTTGTTTCTGGAACAGAATACGAGGAAGGCTGGAAGAATCTCCGTGACGAATGCGCAAAAATGTCTGAATTTGAAAGAATTAATATGTTGAAAGAAAAGAAGGGTATACCTTTAGGGAGGTTTGCCATAAATCCACTTAGCGGTGAACAAGTACCAATTTATGCAGGTAATTTCGTTGTTGCCAGTTATGGGACTGGAGCTGTAATGGCCGTGCCGGGGCATGATCAGAGAGACTATGATTTTGCTAAGAAGTATAATCTTCCGATTAAACCAGTACTTTCCCGAACTAATGATGAAAATGCAATTGAAGAGAATCCCGTATTTGATGGCCTAGGGTATATGACTAACTCTTCCCGAGAAGGTTTTGATGGACTATTTGGAAATGAAGCTAAGGAAGCTGTAATTGCAGTACTAGAATCTGAGAAGTCAGGCTATGGAACCGTTCAATATAGATTGAAAGACTGGCTTCTAAGTCGTCAGAGATTCTGGGGGACTCCAATCCCGATGCTTCATTGCGATGATTGTGGAGTTGTCCCAGTCCCATACCAAGAACTCCCTGTTAGACTACCATTAGATGTTAAATTTAGTTGGGATGAAAGTGGTAATCCCCTAGCATCTAATGAAAAATTCCTTATGGCTAATTGTCCACAATGTGGGAATCAGGCAAGACGTGAAACTGACACAATGGATACATTCTATGATTCGTCATGGTATTTCCTAAGATATGGGGATTCTAACAATGAAGATAGTCCGTTTAATCGTGAGATTATTGACTATTGGATGGAAGGAGGTATAGATTTGTACATAGGAGGTATAGAACATGCAGTTATGCATCTTCTTTATGCAAGGTTCTTTACTAAAGCAACAAGAGATCTTGGAATGAATACAACTGGAGAGCCATTTGGTCAATTAGTATGTCAAGGTATGCTAAACGCTCCCGCACCTTTTTGTATCGAATGTAATATAGAATATCATATAGATAACTTCGATGGGAATTGCCCATCTTGTAAATCTAATCTTACTACTAGACAGGCGAAAATGAGCAAGTCACTAGGGAATACAGTAAGTCCTGGAATCATGGTCGATAAATATGGTGCAGATACCGTACGCCTATTCATTCTATTCGGAGCAAACCCCGAAGCAGGCATGGATTGGTCTGATAATGCTATAGTCTCAAATCATAGGCAAATGCAATCAATTATTGAGGCCTTTGAATCTTCTAATAAATTTACTAATTCTCCGAATGAAATTGATGAATGGATATTAGCCAGAATGCGTTTTAATCATTCAAGATGGAAGATTGCGATGGAAAATGTCAGTCTACGAGAAGGTGTAATGATTAGCCACTTTGAAATGTTATCTGATTGGCAATGGTATCGAAGAAGAGGTGGTTCAGATGCTAGTACAGCAAAAATATTCTTTTCTAATTG
>CABXDN010000004.1 GCA_902511005.1 uncultured Candidatus Poseidoniales archaeon
GTGACCAGATTGGTCTTATCGAATTAGTTAATGATGATCTAGATGAATTCGTTGATTGGGCAGACTCTATAGTTTGATTTTATTCACATATTTCTACGGAACTTTCCACCGGTCTCGAATAGTGCTTGTGTAACCTGTCCAACAGTGCAGTATTCTACAATATCCATCATCACTTCAAAGAGATTACCGCCTTCTCTAGCCACCTGTTTGAGTCTTGCTAGTCCTTCTTCAGCTTCTTTAGCGTGAGCTTCTTTGAATGCTCTATTTCGATCTATTACCATCATCCTTTCAGTTTTATCAGAACGGGTAACTTCGATATTGAATTCTTCTACAGATAATGAATTGTCTACTCCTTCTTCGAAAGTATTTACTCCAATAATTGGTAATTCTCCAGAGTGTTTTCTATGTTCATAAATCATTGACTCGTCTTGAATTCTATTTCTTTGATAATTTACTTCAAGAGCTCCAAGAACGCCACCACGCCTATGCATTTCTTCGAATATTTTCAGTATCTCTTCTTCGACAGAATCAGTTAACCAATCTGCTACATGAGATCCTTGTAATGGATTTTCATTTTGCAACCATCCATATTCTTTCGAAAGAATTAGTTGAATTGCTACTGCATCTCTTACTGTATCTTCGGTAGGTGTTCCAAATGCCTCATCACGAGAATTGGTATGAAGTGAATTAGCATTATCAGCTAGTGCGTAAAGTGCTTGTAATGTAGTTCGGTAATCATTCCATGTATATTCTTGAGCGTGTAGCGAGCGGCCACTACTTTGTATGTGATATTTCAGTTTCTGACCACGCTCATCAACTCCATACATATCTCGCATAGCAATAGCCCAGATTCTTCTACATACTCTTCCTATTACTGCATATTCGGGGTCCATACCATTAGAAAAGAACCAACTGAAGTTTCTCAGGAATTTATTTGCATCTAATCCTCTAGAATTGAATAGCTCAACATATGTCAAACCATTGGATAGAGTCAGAGCAGCTTGTGAAATTGGATTTGCACCAGCTTCTGCAATATGATATCCAGAAATTGAAACGAAGTAATGGTTTCTTACTTCATTATCTACATAAAACTCAGCAACATCCCCCATCATTCTTAGTGCAGTATCTAGATTGAATACTAAGGTATTCTGACCCATTGATTCTTTCAACTGATCTGCTTGAACAGTACCTCTAACAGTACTCAGAGTTCTAGCCTTAATTTCAGCATGCTCTTTCTCATCTGGTTTACGTCCATTCTCTTCTTCGAACTTCTTGACTTGCTGTCTGATTGCCACATTGAAGAAAGCAGCAAGATGCCACCAATAATTTCCATTAATTGTTTTTGATACTGATGTATTAGGGGCACACAAATCAAATCCTTCGAATAATTTCTCCATTTCATCAACTGTACTTATTGAAACTCCACTTTCACATACCTTCCCAAATATGTCTAGTCTTTCTTGGGGGTCATTCCCATACAAGCTAGGTGAATCAAAGGCAACTGATAGTCTGTTGAAGTCTTGATCTTTGGAAAGGAAATGGTATCTTTTGTTTGTTCTCTCTGCACTACCTTCTCCAGCAAACATTCTGACAGGTAACTCGTCTTGTCTCTTGAATGGGAAAACACCTCCTGTGTAAGGGAATGAACCAGGCATGTTTTCTTTCCTAATCCATTGTAGAGTATCTCCCCAGTCGCTGTAATCTGGTAATGCAACTCTAGGCATATCTAATCCAGAAAGCGTAGTTTTGGTTGTTTTAACTGGGATATTTTTGTTTCTCACTGTATAACTAGTTGCTCCGGAACGATACTCCTCTGACTTAGTTCTGAAATTATCTAAACTCCCCCAAGCCTCCTCAGGTATCTCTGAGCGAATAGTATCTGCTTCTTCTTTGAGTCCTTCAGCTGCGGTTTTATTCTTCTTTAATTTCATTTGTTCTGATGCTGCTTCTAATTGTTGAACCAGCCTTATCTTTGAAGAAACCTCTTCAGTTCTAGAATGATAATTTCTGATAGTGCTTGAAACTTCAGCCAAGTAACCCTGTCTTTCCGGAGGTATTGGTGAAGATCGATGTGGTAGACCGTCTGCTCCTAATCTTGGCTCTGCTGCTGAAAATGATTGAGAATATTTTTCATTTAGTAAATTGCAAAGTTTCTGCCATAATTGGTCAACTCCTGCATCTGCAAATTGACTAGCAATGGTTGGAACGACTGGTAGGTCAGAATTCTCTGCATCCCACATCTCTCTATTTCTTTTGAACTGTTTACGGATTTCTGCAAGTGCATCTTCTGCTCCTGGCCTATCAAACTTATTCAGAACTACAATATCTGCTGAATCTAACATCTCTAACTTTTCTAATTGGCTAGGTGCTCCATATTCTCTTGTTGTTACATACAAAGAAATATCTGCAACTTCGGTAATTGCGTCATTACCTTGTCCAATTCCACTAGTTTCAACAACTACCAGATCAAATCCAACAGCCTTACAGGCTTCGATAGAGCGACCTATACAATCTGCAATTTCTCTACCACTATCTCTGCTAGCAAATGAGCGCATGAATAGATTTTCATCAGATAATGAATTCATCCTAATTCTATCTCCTAGTAAAGCTCCTCCTGTTCTTTTACGTGTAGGGTCTGTGGCTAGTAAGGCTATTTTAGTCTCTGGATTATCCCTTTGTATCCTTAACATCAATTCATCAGTAAGACTTGATTTTCCAGCACCTCCAGTTCCAGTCAGACCGACGACTGGACATTTCGAACCATCAGTTGATCTAACTTTGTTCAGAACTTCATTGAATATTTCTTCATCTGCATTTTCAGCTAATGTGAGTAATTTTGATACTGAACCGTGATTATCTGCAGAGATTGGTTTTTTCAGATTTTCAAACCTTACTGGGTCAAGTAAGTTATTTTTTGAAGCCCTTTCTATAGCATCAGATACCATACCTGTAAGCCCTAATTCTCTACCGTCTTCAGGAGAGTATATCTTGGCTATATTAGAATCAAGTAAGTGCTGTATTTCACTAGGGAGAATTGTCCCTCCTCCTCCGCCTACTAAACTAACATGACCAAAATCTGCCTCGTCTAATATTTGTTTAGTATGTGTAAACATTTCTACAGCTCCTCCCTGATATGAAGTAATTGCAACACAATGTGCATCTTCCTGAATAGCGGCTCTAGCTACCTCATCTGCTCCTCTGTCATGACCTAAGTGAATTACTTCACAACCCATTGACTGGAAAATACGTCTGAAGATGCCAATTGCAGCATCATGACCATCGAATATAGCCGCTGCTGTAATGATTCTCAGCGGAGTTCCACCAGTCTCGGCAGACTTTTGCATGAACTCGGGACACTACGTGTCCCATTTAATCCGCCGATTGCCTACTTTTGCAAATTTATACTAATCAAGGGTTCTTGTTCATTTCTTATTGGGACATAATTGGAGTCCATTAATGCCTTGAAACCTTCAGTTTCTTTGTCTAAATATTCAGGTTTTATGTTCACGAATCTTTTCAACATCCCTACATATGATTCGTACGCTTGGATATTTTCAATCATTGATTTTTTAATTGATTTCATAAATTCTTTTTCTTCTGAAATATTGGCTCTCGTCTTAACTTCGAAAGTACCGTTATCGTTCATTCTGAAATCATGTGTAGAGTTACCTTGATTGATTTTATTCACTAAATGTTGAACTATGTCTGATATCTCATTTCCTATCTTCCAAGAAGACCTAGATTGAACTTCATACATTCCGTCTTTTTCGAAGTTGAGTAAAATTTCCCAGATATCCTTCGGACTTTCAAAACTGGCATTAATGCCTCTATTTTTTGAATCTAATTCTAGATCTTTCCATCCTAGTTCTCGTAGCCCATCAACGGTTCTTCGATACGCTTCGATTGAGTCTAGAGCCCCATCAACTGACATTCTAATCGTATTCTCCATATTTCATTCTGTTATCTAAGTATGTATCACTCCTCCAGAGAAAGGTAATTTTCCTGAACAGTTCATATACTCTTAGATTGAATATTACTTATGTCTGCGCCCGGACATAAAATAGGGAAGCAAGTAGAAGTCATAAATTAATGGAGGAGCAGTCAATGGACGATATCAAGACAAATGTAGAAATCGCCGATAGAACTGGACATTCATCCCTTTCGCTAACGAAGAAAGAGACACTAGATCTCATCGAAGGCAATCAGGGATCTTGGATTTATCAAAATAACCGAATGGTACAAGCAAGTGATATTGCTGATGCTAATTGGGCTGATGTTGGTACAATCCGAATAATGCCAGGTCTAACGGGCGGGCAATGAAATATGCTAGTTAGTATAAGTCGGAATTTCAAAGAAGATGGATGGTCTTTTCCATCCATTATCTCAGTGGTGTAGAACAATGACTGCCGAATTGGTGCGAGGCCAATAATATCGAAAGGAAGTAAAAATATGATTAAAAAAAGTGAATTGATAATTGGAATAATAGGGGCAGGAGGCATAGGTTCTAACTTAACCTCAGTTCTTTACCCTACTTTACAGCAAGGTGATTTAATTGGAAGATTGGGTGATATAAGGATACGTATATATGATTCAGACATAGTAGAAAAAAGTAACTTACCACATCAAAATTTCACGATTTCAGATGTTGGAGCTTTGAAAGTTATCAGCTTATGTAATCGTCTCTGGTCGAACACTGATAAATCTTTTACAGATGGACCAAATATAATTTTAGATCCATCTCCATGGGATATCAGGGTAAAGAGCGATTTAGATGAATGTGACTTAGTAGTCGTAGCAGTTGATTCTCATCAAGCTCGTAAAGTGGTTCATGAAAACTGTGAATCTTGGTTGGACTTACGATGTTTAGGCGATGGGTATATTGCGATAGATAACACTGTTGATACCTCAATAGTCTCTCAATTAACTCCTAATCAAGAGTCGCAGTCTTGCCAATTTGAAGGGGCGATTGAATCTGGAAATATACAGTTCGGATATATGTCTGCGGCTGCTCATGGTGCGCAATGGGTCATCCAGTCTTTACGTATTATTTCGGGTGAGGACAACGCCCAAAGACCTCTTCCTCAGATTTCAAATATTACTTTTGGTACTGCTGCCAGATTAGAACAAGGAATAACTGATTCAAATAATGAGGCCCTGGATTCTTCAGTATCGCCACATATTCATTCTCAATTAGAGATAGATAAGATGGTAAAATCTGGAAATCATGATTCTATAGTAATTAAGGAAACATTAGCAGCTTTCGCTGAGAAAAAGGATTGGATATCTCTTTGGTCTTTGGCAAATGAATTAGGTCGAGAGGTCAGTATATTATATGATCAAGAATTAACTATGTGGGTCGATATCGGCACTTCTGGACGCGTAGAGTTATCTCCTCCAATAGGATCTTTGACTCCCTATAAACTCTGGATACACACACATCCGAGAGATGCTTATTGGTCATCTACCGATAAAGATACAATTGCTATATATTCGGAAATTTTAGATGAGGCTATTGTCCTTGGTCATGACCACTTCAAAAGAACAATAAAATCGGATGACCAACACTTTGATTTCCTTGAAGACTTTGGGCCATTAAGTCGATGGACTGATGAAATAATATATGAATATTCTATGTCCGAGGTTTCAGAATGCCAATAGATGATGAAGAGTCAGTCAAAAGGTTGAATCATTTACTTGACTCTTCAGATAAAAAATCAATAGGTATAGATTCGATAATAAATACGATAATAGGGGAAGATGCGGACGATGAAATCAAACAACTGGTGAAGATAGCTTTAGATAATCTTGGTGCAGAAATTACGATGAAGGAACTTGCAGAAGGTGTGATGAATTTATACAAATGGAGGGAATCTCAATGTTGATCTGTGGATACTGTAAATCTCTTAGTCCGAAACGTTATTTTTATCGTAAAAGTAATAATCTCGCTCTCTCTAATTTTGTAATAAATTGAGTAGACATTGATGCATGAGACCGCAAAGTTTAAGCGCCTTCGACATAACCTAGTAAGTCCGGCGAAGAGACCTACCTATTTGGGACTGGAGTGTTCTCCCTTTTCGGGCCTTGAGGCGATTAAGATGTGCGGTACAGATAGAGAAAATAGTAGAATAAATGGTAGAGAAAATTGTGAAGAATGTGGGAGTAAATCGATAGAAGAAGGTGTCTCACATTATCATTGCGGTAATTGTGGGATTCAACTTGAATCATTAAAGTATGACACTTGCTATACCTTTCCTAGCGAGGTTAAAACTACAAGAAGAACGAATAGTTCTTCTGATTTAGGTAGCCAGATAGGTATTGATAAGAGTAGTTCCTATCAATCAAGGAGATTAGCTGCTCTTCAAGATAGACATTCTCGTAGAAATCTTAGCTATACAGATAAGATAGTTAAAGAGGCGGAGAATGCTAATTTATCTCCATCAATTTGCCTTAAGATTGCAGATATAATTTCCAAAGCTAATAGCCGAATGGAATTAACTCATAACAGAGATGGCATGATTGGTTTACAGTTAATATCTACTAGAGAAGATAGGTCTCAGTATAGACGTAGAGTATATGCTATTGCTGCTTTAGAGCTCTTGAACCGTAATTTAGAATCGGAAGCAATTCAAGTATTAGAAATTGCATCAGAATGGGGCATCGACAAAAGTGATATTTCCCAGGCGATTAAACTAATCAATAAAGTTTCAATATCTGTAAATGACCGCCTTTCAGTTAGTGATATGAATAATCAAACAAAGGACCCATCTATCATCAGAAACGATGAACTAAATCATTTTCTTTTCAATTTCCAAGATTATCTTTGTGAGATTATCGATTTTGATTCTGCCAAAGAAATAATTGCCTTAGCCATTGAAATACTTTCTAAAGAAGGCGAGCCTATTGGCAATGCATCTTTCATTAATAATGAAGGGAAATATCGTAATATGTCACCTCAAAAAGCTTCCATGGAAACAATAATCGATTCTATGATTCATCTTGGATATTCGGATGAGATAATTAAGTGCTTCTTCAATAAAAAACCTGTACCTGGTATGACTTGGGTTAACTCTAGGCTGGGCCGACGTCGTCGAGCTCTCGTTGAAGATTAGCAATTCTCATTGTAACGTCATTCATTTGTTCTTCTCTGATTTGAGCCCCTCCTGGATCTAAATCATCTGCGTCTCTATTGATATTTTGTAATCTTTCTCTCAATGCGACCATTCGTTCCAAATAATTTCTATTAACGTCAAACCTTTCTCTCGAATTATCATTTTTATCTCCTCTACGTTTGTGCCTTTCAAATCTCGAAAGATAATTATCCAATGTGTTTATATTTTTTCTTGACGTTTTATCATTAAGAAGAGCCATCACAATACTACCTATTGCATCTCCAATTACCAGTTTACGTAGACTTGGATCTTCTACAATACAGAGTTCTCTTACTAGCCCATTCCTTTCTCTTTCCATACGTAGCACATTCTCTCTTCTTAATATCAAACTATTGATTTGTCCTTCAATTATATCTTGTTCTGAAATAGGTTCCGCAGTTACTCTGAATCTGGATTGATGTGGACCACGACCTGGTATAACTGCATACTTAACTCCTAATTCTCCTGTGACCTCTATTCTCTTCCCTCCTTTCAGGACTACCTTTCCATCTGACTGGTCTATTATTCCTCTAAGGAATTTAATACCATTAATATCTGGATTTGATATTATATTTCTTTCAATATCACAGAATAAGTAATATTGCAGGCATTCGAGTTTCATTCTATTCTCATGACCGGGCGTACTAAGGCTCCAATTAACTAACGTCGACCATATATTCAGGTCTCTAGGAACTCTTATTTTTCTCCAGGTATCATTTCTTCGAACCCTTATCATAAGTCTTCCTTTATCTACTATTAATGACCTAGGTGCCTTATATCCTTTGATGAACATTCTTGTTCGATCTGACAATATTTTCGACCAGTTTTCTAACCAATAATCCCTATCTCCATTCTTCAGAAGTGAATGTTGTATGAAATTAAATACTCTTTTATTATCTATTAGATCTAGGTTGTTTATTGGATGTTTAATGAGATTCTTATCTCCAATCTTAGTAAAACCTCTCGCCCAGTGCCAAGCATTAGGCTTGTTATCTAAATATTTATTCTCAGTAGCTAAGGAAATTGAGTATAATAGAATTTTCCAACTGAATGTATTATTCTGATTTGTTTCTAGAACCTCTCTTAAGTCTCTGTATGGTAATCTAATAACTTCGCCATCTAAGAAAAAGTTACCTGAAATCCAAGATAAATGGCTCCCATCTGGCAAAACCCATCCTCTCTGCAGCCTTTTCATATCATTTATTTCTTCAATTTTATATTCTCTAATGATATCTCGAAATATCCTTTCATCTTCCTTTGAAAATATTGTCTCAGTATCTTTCCTTTCTCGGTTCCAGTCGAAGATTCTTGTTTGTAATTTCTCAACTCTACTATCTAATGCCCAATCTCTGTTTTCTGAATCCAAAAGATTGAATGATTTCCAAACCTTTCTGATATCCGAAGAAGGGTTCCCAATGTTTTCTCTTAGTTCATCTGCTTTTTTCTTATCTGGAATCCAATCTAAGCTATATCCTGTAATTTTAGGCACTAGAAGTGTGCATATCTCACACCATATCTGAGTTTTATTGCTTTCTCCACAAGCCACGCATTCATTCATTATATTCACCATTTTTATTTTGTTCAATTAAATCACAGAAAAATTCGAATCTTGCATCCGTATCCATTTCTTGCAACATTTCATCTATCATCCCATTAGAACACTCTTGCTGCTGTTGTTCAAATTCATGCTGCTGTTGTTCAAATTCATGTTGCTGTCTTTGTATTTCTAATTCATTTTCATATTCTTCAATTGCCCTCTCCATATTTTCATCCATTTCATGATGTCCATGCATTGATTCTAGTCCTGCATGATAATCATGTTCAACTACTGACCAATAATTATAATCTTTCAATATTGATGTATTCTCATCTATTGCATTCAAGAAGAAGTCCAATGTGAATATATAATTCCTAGATACTACATCGTTGTGTAATGCTAGTACGTAACCTACTGCTATATCGCCGAATGGTAACTCATGATCATCCATTAAAGGATCTATACACAGATCTAATCCTTTATGTTCTACGTCATCTATATCCGTGATATTTTGTATGGCGTCTACTTTCAATTTATTAGATTCATCAGAAGATATAACATAGTTTATACCAGAAATTCCTTGAACTTTTAATCCAGATTTTTCGCTGCTATAGTCAATTGGAATTAATGATGATTTATCTCCTAATTTCTCAATTTCATTATGCAATAATCTTGCAGATCGTATCTGTCTAAGGCTAGGTTTCCATAGTTCTAATTCTTTGGTCCAGTTCATCAATAGTCCTTGTATGAATTCTGATCCCCGACTTCTATTTGGCAATAGTGCACATGCCATTAATTTCCTCCAATCTCTAGGGTCATTACCAAGTGAACATGTTGAAGGTTTATTTCTATCAATTACCAGTATCTTCAATCTATGATTTTGAGTTACTAATATAGGGGAACTTTTACATTGATATTCTTCAATATAATTCTCCTTCCCATAATATATATCAGTCCATAATTCTCCGATTATTCCAAAATTTTCATCTTCCATTAGTGTAATATTTTCTCTTATTATTTCAGAAGGTGCTCTAGTGTCTCCTTCTTCTCTACACTTTCTTTCAATGAATTCTAAGAACGGCGGAACTCTTGAAGGATTCATATAATGACCTGGTGGGACTTTCATTGGATAGTCAATACCTCTCCATGAGTTTTCTTTGATCCACCGACCCCATTCTTCTTCGTTATTTCCAAAGTAATTTTTATCTGGCAGAGTGGTGGTAACACAATCTAATAATAAAATAAAATCACTCCAATTTTTAATTGAATTTATCCTGAGTGAGTTAGATAGCCATTCTGCGATATCGAGAATAGGTATGTTACGAGCCAATCTGTATCTTCCTATGAATATTTTTTGATTCTTCTCGATAGATAGGGAGGTGCCGTCTGGAAAATAATAATTACCTGGGCGTAGAATATTGAATCTCCTCCAATAGTCTACTAGTTCATCCCATTCTGTAGACTCATAAGTCCAATGTGCTATTGAATTCTTACGTTTGGATTTAAGAATTGGGGGGATCGATATGGGTACCTCAACTTCTTGCACCAAATGTCTAATCCTTTGTTCAATCTTAAGTCCTCTACCTGGTTTCAGAAATCTATTGATTTCTTTATTTCTTTCCTCAGATAAGAATGGCCTGATATCTGTCCCCATAAATTCGGATGATAACATTAGACAGCCTGAACATAATTCTAATTCGTTAGGGATTTTCCCTGCACACCATTTGCAATATTTAGTCATCAAATGAATATTGTTCCGACAGATTATAAACAGTTCAAAAAACAGTCACATTTACGTCTATCCGGGTAAGTATTGAATAGATATGATTTATTCGAGAGAATTATGATCTCCGGAGTTATGCGTTGCCCACGAGACGGTAGCCCTCTAATATCTCCAGATAATGCTTCAAAGTCTGTATTTTCACGAAATGGAATTTCACATTGTCCTACTTGTTCAGGCCTCGCACTAAATCTCGAGGCAGCATCTTCTGAAATCTGTAATCAAAAATTAGAAGTGATTCATGATGGATTCAGAGATGAGGGAATTTCTGTAGATATCTGCTGCCCATTCTGTCAGACGGGTATGAAAGTTCGAGACTTCGCATTCCGAAAAATAGATGGTAATCTTACTGAATTAATTGAAATAGATGGCTGTCCGAATTGCGCATCCGTTTGGCTTGATGCTGGCGAACTTCAACGCTTATCACCTCCAAGCGGTAATACTGATACAAACCCTTCTTCTGAAGCTGGAGCACTCGCTATAGTTCTTGATTTATTATTACACCTTCCACTAGTTTTTGTATAATTTTAATCTAGGAATTCAGATAGTATAGGTCGTTATTCATGGTTGAAGATGAGGGTAATTGGTGGGATAATAAAAACCCAGATGGTAAAATCTCATCTTCTGAATCTATGAATGTTTTTACTGGTAACGTAGCCGCCATATCTAGTCAATCTCCTGATATCTCAATTGTGCAAAATGATCCGAATAAATTTATCATGTCCCAATTCCTTATTGGATTATTATTAATCCCTATATTTTCTGGTTTCATCATGTCAGTGGTAACTATATCTGCCGGCAGATCTGTTAACGATATTTATTACGACGATTATCATTATTTTTCCGAGGATGATAATTCTGGTACAACGATTATTTCGGGAGATGAATATTATACTTGGGATGTGATATTTGATGTCCCTGATATTGATATCTCAGATATTGAAGAAAGGGACTATTGGTTGTCAATAGAGTTTAGGGCCATAGAAGAAGATTTCCAATGGGGGTATTGCTACTTCGACATGGATATGTTAGGCAATAACGAATTGAAAAAATCAGATGACGGAAGTTATTGGTATCCAATGTATTGTTCTGGGTCTATGGAAGAATATGAGGTACTTTTCCAAGTGGACGAGCGAACTTTCACTTATGCGATAGATCAGAATATACAGGCTGATTACGCGAGTATTTACGGTGATACTGATATTAGTGGAGTTGGTATTTTTCTACAAATACTCCCTATTCTAATTATTTTATTCTATATTGGAGTTATAGTCTGGAGTTTCATATCTAAGAGAAAATCTCTAGGATTTGGTCTAATTGGTGGAATTATTATTGCCCCAATTTCTTTTTGCTTTTCTATGATTTTCATTTCTTTCTTTTATTGGAATAATTTTTAATTAGATAATTCCTCCAATCATTAGTCCGGCAAAAATAAACATCAATACCCCCATTGCTCCATCTATGATGTGTGATATAGCACTTAATTTTTCTACACGCCCTCCTGTTGTTAGTATTAGTGCAACAGTTACATACCAAGTTCCATCGATTGTCATCCCTAATGCTCCCATGGCGAGAAGTGTCTCAATGCTTACATTATCTTCGATAAATGGAGTATAAAGTGCTAACATCCAAGCCAGAATCTTTGGATTTAATAGTGCTATAGAGAAACCTTGAATGAATCCCTGTTTATTCATCGAATTTTGATGACTTTGATCTAGAGATACTGATGGTCCCTTTTTTGCATGCTTAAGAAATGTATATCCCAGCCATATGAGAATACATACACCCCCCCATTTCAGCCATGTTTCAGCGGTTTCATGAATAGAAATTGCAGTAGCAAATGCTCCCGCTGCAAGAAATGCGTAAATTCCGAAACCGATACCATGTCCGATTCCAGTGATTACTCCTTGTGTTCTTCCTCCTGCCAAGGTATTACGCAGGATTACTGCTAGAGATGGACCAGGGCTCATTGCACCTAAACTGAAGACTATCGCCAGAGCTAACCATGCTTCAGGCGTCATTATGTAACCGACCTTCAAGCGCCTTCATACATAGCTTCAATTTCACTAGCCCAATTCTCTCTGATTTGTATTCTTCTAATCTTCAAAGTAGGGGTTAGTTCTCCGAAATCTACATTTAAATCTCTAGGCAATATAGTGAATTTCTTAATCTGCTCCGGATTACTGAATTGTCCATTCAGCCTACTTACTTCAACTTGCATTTCATTAAATATTTCTTCACTGTTTGTATAATCTGATAGTGTTTTCCCAAAACTTTCCAGAGTAGTAATCTGTACTGCTGGATCCTTTGGTATTTTAGCAGGGTCCATTCCATGTTTATCTCTCAGAATAGCACCAACATCTAGAGTAAATAATGCACTACAGTATTTTCTTCCATCTCCAATAAGCATGCATTGAGAAACCATCGGTATTGATTTCATGGTTTCTTCAATAACTAAAGGTGCTATATTTTTCCCACCAGAACTTACGTATAATTCTTTGATTCGTCCAGTGATCTTGACGTATCCATCTGAATCAATTTCTCCCTTATCTCCCGAATGTAACCATCCGTCTGCGTCAATAGTATCTGCAGTTGCTTCAGGATTTTTGTAGTAACCTTTCATGACGTGTCTTCCTCTGAATAAAATTTCTCCCGAATCAGAAATCATAAGTTCTGTTCCAGAAAATGGTTTTCCTACTGTACCAAATTTATGATTCTTCTTGTAACCTAAACTAGCACCTGCAGTAGTCTCAGTCATCCCATATCCTTCGTAAAGTGGAATGTCTAGTGTATGGAATAGCTTTAGAATATCAGGATTTATTGGTGCTGCACCAGTAATTGCGTATACACAATTAGACATACCAATAGCTTCCTTCGCCTTTTTCTTGATTATTCCTCCTAGTAATGGAACTTTAGCCAGTTTTATCTTACCTCCTAATTTAGCAACTAAGTTACTGTATACTTTTTCATAAATTCTTGGAACTCCAATGAATAAGTGTGGCTGTACTTCTTTAGCATAATCTATGACATTCAAAGGCGCATCTACAACTGTCATGTGTAGGCCCCAGCGAATATGTGCATGACAATCTACTAGTTGACCGAAAACGTGTGCACAAGGAAGCCAAGATACATACCCCCAGCCTCTCTCAAATTCTTGTAATTTCCAAACTTCTGCTAGTTCAAAATCAATATTGTCATGACTCAATTCAACTCCTTTGGGGTTACCTGTAGTGCCGGAGGTATAAATTAGAGAAAATGTATCTTCAGGAGTAATATTCTCTACTCTTTTTTCTATTTCAGAATATTCGATATTTGTTCCCTTCTCAATAAAATCAGACCATGATATGCATTTATCATGTTCTGGCATATCTACACCATCCATTACTACTACAGTTTCAACTTTGTTTAATTTATCCATTATTTCATGCAATCTGTATGCACACATTTTCTCTTTATTGCCTCCATCCATTGGATTATCTCCGACAAAGACAACCTTTGAATCCGAATTCCCAACTACCCATTCGACTTCTTCTGGTGAGCAAGTATGGTAAACCCCGACTGCTGCTCCATTACACATATTTGCAGCGTGATAAGAAGTATACCATTCCACTCTGTTGTATGAATAAATGCTTAATTTATCGCCTTCTTGAAAACCCATTGCGATTAATGACTTTGCTACTGAAGCAGTTTGATCGTGAAATTCACTCCAACTAATATGATTCATGTTTCCATCTAAATCCTTTGTAGAAATTGCTTTTTCATTTCCATAATTCTTCGCGTTCGCCATCAGGTATTCGGGAGTAGTCATAGCAGACATGAGACTCGACAGTCGTTGTTTCATCTTAATTGTTTACCAGTGTAATAATTGACACTTAGTATAATTAATTACACTCAAATCTTTAATTTCAAGGTAGAACTGACCTAATGTTTTCTCTCCAATCTTTTCCTTTATTGCGATTAGCTAAAGGTGATGCAGGAGAAGGGTGCCAACAACTTACAATTTCTATATTCATTCCCTTTAATGCTTTAATGGCTCTTTTTTCAGCATATTTTCCAATTCCTATTACTTTGTTAATGCCCATTATTTTCACTACTTCTTTCAGATGTTGGTCGCACCTTTGTATCAATTCTTTGACATATTCACCAGATATCTTATCGGGCGTGATATTTGTAGCCCTCTCTCCATTGAACAACATCAATGGACAGTGATTTACAACGAATACATTAGAGAATATTTTTTCAGAATCACCATATTGTTCTTCTAGTAAATTCCATAACCTCGTTCCCGAGACTTCTTCTTTATGCCAGTTTAGTCCTGTGACTGGCCTCTTAGGGTGTAAATTCCGTGGCTGTTTCACCTCTAGATCTCTGATATTTAGCAAATCTCTGACTACTGTTGTTGCTGAAAAAGGAATACCCATTTGCCCCATTCCATGAGGTCCAGGATTCATCCCTAGGAGTAGCGTCTTTGCTCCCTTCCCTCCACCTAATTCTATGAATGCTTTATGCGGCTCCCATGCATAAATAAGAGGGTTATAGACACAATCTATTTTTTCATCCTGAATTAAATATTGTCCGATTATGTCAACATCATCTCTCAGTCTCGCTGCTGCCTGAATAAGTTCTTCAATTACCATAATATCACTATTGTTTTATGTCTCTAACATCTGCTTCTGTAATTTGTTTTAAATCATTAGGGGTAATTGGAAATACCGTATCAGCAGTGCCTCCTGCTCCCCAAATTAATTCATATTTGAAAAGATCCTCATCCATTATGATTTTAGTATTTTTTAGATGTCCAAAAGGTGGTACTCCGCCTATGGCATATCCAGTATTATCTAAGACATATTCTGGGGAAGCTTGCCCTGGCTTGTAACCCAATATTTTCTTCAGTTTCTTCTTACGACTGACTCTGTTTGAACCCGATGTAATTATAACAATGGCTTCATTTTCTCCCATAAAAACAATTGATTTAGCAATGTGCGATATGTCACAACCTAATTGATACGCAGCATCCGCAGAAGTTCTGGTTCCATCTTCATATCTTCTCGGTTCAGCGGCATAATTAATTTTTTTACACTGCTCCATCCATATCTGATGGCCGTCCATATTTACTGGTGTAAGGTTTCAGAATAAAAGTTGTTTCTACTTCCGCATGATTGATGACCCATAGTATAGCGCGAGAGAACTAATGGATTGGCCGATTGGTCCTTATGGGACTTCCATGGGTGCTTTACTACTACTCACATTGCCAATACATTTTTTCCTGACTCGTGATGAAAAAGATCGTAGAGTTTCACTTAGAGAACTTCCTGGAGAAATCCGTGAAAAGGGCTACTGGTGGCATATTTCACTCTATGTTCTTATGTTTTTGTATAAAGCAGCAATTGACCACCATAATGAACCTATGAAAGATAGAGTAGGAGGTTTTACTCACTGGATTTATTCAATTGAAGGTGATTGGACTAATAATATTCAAGAGTACTTCTTGAATGATACACTCACAAACCTTCTTTCAGGGCATTATTTGTTCATGTATTTGTTTATGATTTGGTTTTCTCCAATATACTATATCTTATGTCGTGATGAAATTATGGCAGATAAAGCAGCTCTAAATTATTTTATAATTTATGTTCTCAGTGTTCCTTTGTACTTATTTTTCAATGTAGAAGTAACTTCCACATATATCGCAGATATGGATGCACTCCTGTACCATGATTCATTTACACTGTCTTTCTTCATAGATAATGACCCAATGGATAATGCGATACCAAGTTTACATGTGGGTTTACCTATTAGTCTGTTAATAATAAATAGATTACACTGTAGGGAATTAGGAATAAATTTCAATGATTGGCGACATAAAGAATTTGATCGTTTTGTTTCTTTTAATGTTATTATTTATTTATTTTCTATTCAATATCTCGGGATACATTGGTTTATTGATATCATCCCAGGAATTTTTCTTGCAATAATTACTTCTTCGTTTGTTCATTCCGTTCAGCCCATAATTCGCGCAAGAAATGAAAATGGTTTTTCTTCACTGTTACCAAATAGGAATCAGTTAGTCGCCTCATTAATTACTGTGATTATTTGTTCTACTTGGTTAATTGTAGGAGTAGTAGATGGTCCTGGGACTGATGAGAATGAAGCGAATATGAGGATGGGCGTCGGTGATGTCAATTTGGATACAATAGAAGTGCATAGTTTATGGGATCCAGTATTTGTAGATGTATCTAATGTGGGTGAAAATAATTTAGATATTCTTCTGATACAGAGGGAATATGTTGAACCTCATGTAGAAAAAGGAATTTTTAATTGGGATTCTTTTGAAAATTCAGGTCAACTTATTTCTCTTCCGAGTAATGAATCAATAGAATTTGAAGTAAATCCGACTACCTTATTTGATGTATATATTATTCTTGTAAGAATTTCTGAATCCAGTGATTTAGATTCAGATGCACTTGGGGAGGTGCGAATTTCTTCTCAATATGTTGATGATAAGTTACTTTGGACAGGTCTATTAGTCAGCTTGCCTGCATTCATCATAACTGGTATAGTTCTTGAAGGCGCTATTAATTTACGTAGAAATCAAAGTAAATTATAAGCCAAAATCCCGCCAACATATAGTCCAGACATCGCCCCTAATGCTAGCCAAATCCCGATTCTGAATGGTGGATAATTATACTGCCATATGTATATTGACTGACTCAACCAAACAAGAAATACTACAACTATTCCATAAAATCCGAATAAGAAACGAAATGAAAAAGAAAGTAAAAGTGTTAATGTATACCCTAAGTATAGTTCTATTTTATTGCCATATCTGTCCGGTAGTAGGAAACAACAAACCCCCAATATCCCCAAAACTAGAATCGGTGCCAAAAGATTTTTTTTACTGAAATATTCTATCTCAAATAGGTATGGTATGAATGATAGTAAACATCCAATTATTGATGGTAGAGCCACTGGCCATAGTGGAGCAGACTCCCACTTCATGTTTTGTCGGATTAGTATCTAGCATATAATACTCTGAATGGTTCCATGCGTCTCATTCATCAATAAGGAGAGTCTCCGCTACGATATGACGAAAGGCGAAATCGTACTTGGTTGTCTTGCCCCCCACCCTCCACATCTCGTTTATGCAGAGAACCCTCCTCAGAATGAAGCATTCAGCGAAGGTGGTTGGGAAACACTTCGATGGGGATATGCGAAACTTGCTCGAAAATTAAAAACAATTGATTATGATGCAATTGTAATTTTCACTCCTCATTGGCAAACTTACATCGGAACTCATTTCCTAGGGCTTCCAGAATTCAAATCAAAATCCGTAGATCCTGTGTTCCCAAATTTATTTCGATATAATTATGATCTAAAAGTTGACGTGGAATTAGCTGAAGCCATGCATGAAGAAACAGAGAAAGCAGGTATTATAACAAAAATGATGAGAAACCCCGATTTTAGAGTCGATTATGGTACAATTACTTCATGCCATCTTCTGAACCCTGATTGGGATAAACCTATAGTTACAATTTCTAGTAATCGTAATTCGCACTACTATTCCAACGAAGTGATGATAGAACAGGCCAAAGCATTAGGCGAGGCTTGTATGAAGGCTATAGAAAAAAGTGGCAAAAAGGTTGTTTTAGTTAGTAGCCATAGTTTAAGCCATCGTCATTTCGTTACTGAAGCACCTCTTCCGGAGGATATGAGTAGAGAACACATCTACAACCATAGTCAATACGTTTGGGATATGAAGATAATCGATATGTTCAGGGAAGGGAAAATGCAAGAAGTAGTTGATATTATGCCCGAATATACTGAACAAACGATTGCTGAAACAGAAGCAGGTGGACTAATTTGGATGATGGCAGCCATGGGTGTCCCAAGTTATCCTGCAGAAATTTATGGCTATCAATCAGTAATAGGTACAGGTAATTGTATTGCATGTTGGGATCCGAATACTAATACTAGGGAGCTAGTTCTTTGAGGCGATTTAATGAGCGAAGATTCCCCTATTTTATTCGGACTTTACGTCCCTCCGCATCCACAACCTCTGCTCAGTCCTGATGCAAATCAAGGATATTCTAACTTACGTGCTGCCTTTGAAACTTGTAGGAAAAGAATTGAAGAAAGTGATGCAGACCTAATATTAGTTTATTCGACAACATGGCCGAGTGTTGTTGGTCATCAGATACAAGCACTGAAAGAATCAATTTGGACTCATGTCGATGACGATTTCCATTATCTAGGTAGTATGCCATATAATTTCAAAATTGATACTGATTTTGCTAATGAATATTGTTCTGCTGCCAAAAAAAGAGGTTTACATGCCCGTACAGTAGAATATGAAGGATTCCCGATAGATACTGGTTCCGTTGTAGCACTCAGTTTACTCAACCCTGACAACCGTATACCTGCATGTATTGTTTCTAGTAATATGTATGCAAACCGTTCGGAAACTATTGTCTTAGGTAAATCCGCTAGTGATGCCTTAATTGCTCAGGGTAAAAAAGCGGTTATAGTAGTGGTATCAAGTCTCTCTAATAGGATGTTCACAGAGCATATAGATCCCGCAGATGATCGAATTCATAGTTCTAAGGATAATGAATGGAATGAGAAAATCCTACAATTCTTTGCTGATGGTAGGTTAGAAGATTTAAGCCAACTAAGTCGCGAAATACACGGACAAATAAGAGTTCAAAAGGTGGTTGCATACAAACCTGCTTGGTGGTTAGCATCTGCAATGGGTCAACATAATAATTACCAGGGTGAAGTATTGGCTTACGAGGCCTTACACGGTTCTGGGGGGGCAGTCATTCAGCTAACTCCTTCTACAGGTTCATTTGGCGATAAAGAGTTTGATGAAGATGATGTTGAATTCTATCAAGGCGATCGGAATGTCTTGAATAAGGGGAACTTTTGATGTCTAAAGATGAGTTGACTGATTTTGAGAAACGTCGTAAACTCATCGAAGCGATCATATTTTCTCCTGATGATTTTGTTGAAAAAATGTATTCAGAATATGGCAAATCATTGCTTAGTTCTGCAGGTGGTGCATTAGGTGCTGCAGCAGGTGTAGCAGTAGGTGGCCCAGTAGGTGGTATTGTAGGTAGTGTAGTAGGTAAGAAAACAGCGGGTAAATTAGTGACTGAAAATGGCCCTTTTATCTCTACAGAAGGACCTTCAGCAGTAGGCGCATACCCTCATTTACATAGAGTAGGTAATTTGATTTTTGTTAGTGGGATAGGTCCAAGGAAGCCAGTTACAAACGAAATACCGGGAGGTCCAATTAAGGATGAAGATGGTAATCCATTGGACTACGACATCAGAGCTCAAACTCGTTCTGTTATTGACAATATTCGAATAATTCTTGAAGAATATGGTTCAAGTCTAGAAAATGTCGTGGATGTATATTCAATGCTTGTAGATATGGACCGAGATTTTGCAGGATATAACGAGGTATACGCAGAGTACTTCTCTGAGATTATGCCTTCAAGAACTACTTGTGCAATATCGGCCCTACCCACACCTATTGCAGTGGAACTAAAAGTTATAGCTAAAGTTTAATTCAGAACTTTATTTATTCTCTCAGGAGTACAGTCCGTCGGCGCTGATACAGGGTTACATGCAACAGGATTTCCTTCAGGAATTTCTACCCAATAATCTACCCCCTCGACTTTAGCAGGATAGTCAGTAGATATTGAATGCGCTCCTACTGATATCGCCGCATTAAGCCTAGTTTTATTATTATCATCTGCTTCGCCATTTTCCGCATTGTCTGCTCTCGATCTAACGATATAACCATCTTTGACTAATGCTATAATTTCATCTGCATTTCCTACTGGGTCTGTATCTGAAAATATCGCTGCTTCGGAACTACCCGTTTCTGACTTTGTGAACATTATCGCTTCAATTAGACCAGGGAATTTATCATGATAACTTTGTCTTAATTCTCCACTTGATAAGAGAATAAACATCGCTTTACCTCTCGAATCATCTAGTAATGGCCAGCCATTTTCCATTATTGCCTGAGAAAGTGTTTCTGAATCCTTTCTAACATCATCGGGAGTGATTGTTTTGTTTCGTGGCCAAAATTCAATTATTTCTTGTTCAATACTATCCAATAGATTCTGTAGCTCCACTATTGCAGTATTATCCGTACTTTGCTCCATCCATTCCTTTGGTTCAATCCAAATCATAAATGGGACATGTTCGGGGTTTTCATTTGACCAATTCAAAAGTGTGTTTAGACATTCCTCAAATGTCACACAAGTTGTTCGTAAGTCATACTGATTATGATAAACATAAAGTTGCCCTCTGGCATCCCACCAAACATCAATTTCAAACTGTCTTACCCCCTGTTCTTCCGCTTGTACATTTAATGGCTGATGTGAATATTCATATGCTCTTAATGTGGGTCCTAATGGCTCTAAGTGATATGAATTATGCGTTCCCTTTACCTGAATATGATTTATTCTTAGAGGCGTCAAGTCATCTTCAATTATTTCTTTAGAATCTTCGCTCATGGAAAGACAGCCACTCATTGAACCAGTCATCATAATCAGAGTTATAATACAGGTAATCGTCTTCATCTTATTCTAGCCTGAACGGCACTTAAACATTAAGAATTGGGAAGACCAAACCTTGAACAGTAATGTTTGAGCCGCTAATATCATGGATAGGCTATCTCCAAAAGAGGTCATTGGGATTGTTCTCCAACCTCTTGAAATGGTTTCAGAAACTTTAGAAAGAAAGTTAGGGTTATTTTCTGTAGTTATTCTTTCATTATCTGCGATGCTAGGTAGCGGTTTATTCGTACTACCTTCTTTAGCTATGATGGAACTCGGAGATGGTAATTTACCTCTTGGAGGTATATGGTTAGCATATTTATTTGCAGGTTTAGTTATTCTTCCTGGAGCCATCTCGAAATCGGAACTAGCTTCTGCGATGCCATCATCGGGTGGTGCTTATGTCTATATTGAGAAAACATTCGGTCCAATAATTGGAACAATATCTGGCCTAGGGTTATGGGCTAATTTCATGCTTAAATCCGCATTCGCCCTTATTGGTTTCAGAGCATATTTATGGGTCTTAGAGGGAATTCTTGATGTTTCAATAAATCTTGATTATGCCGTGATGATAATGCTAGGCTTAATTGTAGGAATTAATATTTTAGGCGCTAAAAGTATTAAGAAAGTTCAAACGCCAGTAGTTTTAGTTTCAGTAACTTATTTGATTTTTGTTTGTATTTACGCTTTGTTAACGATGGAGCTAAATTGGGATGCCGCAATATCTCGAGAAGCATTAGGGGCAGATTGGCATAGTTTCTCATCAACTGCTGCTCTAGTTTTCGTTTCATACATCGGCGTCACAAAAGTTGCAGCAGTAGGCGGAGAAATCAAAGATCCAAGCAAAAATATGCCGTATGGTATACTGATTTCATTATTTTTCAGTGTTTTCCTATATGTTTTTGTCACTCTAACTATGGCTATTACAGTTGATCCTTTGAGTTATGTAGAAAATGGACATGCTAGAGAAGATCCAATCTATGTTTTTGCTCTGATTGTTGGTGGTAAGACGATTGCAACAATTGCGGCTACTTTCGCGGCATTTACTGTTCTTTCAGGATCTCTCGCTGGAATAATGGCAGCCTCAAGATTCCTTTTTGCTATGGCTAGGGACAACCTATTGCCTGAATTATTCGAAAATGTCCATAGCAAATACGATACTCCACATTGGGCGATAATTGGAACAGGTCTTTCTATGGCGGCAGCAATTCTTTTCTTACCAGTGCATGATGTAGCAGAACTTGCTTCAGGATTCAATTTAATGGTGTTTATCCTTATCAATGCATGCGTTCTAGTATTGAGAAATTCTGCAAAATCTCATTGGTACAAACCTGAATGGAAATCTCCTTTATACCCTTTTACACAGATATTTGGGATATTAACAGGTTCAGTATTGATTTATGCGATGGGAGTTAAAGCTTTATTCGGAGGTTCAGCAGCAGTTATAATTGGAATTATAATATACCAATCCTATGGGAAGAGGCATGGTCAAAAGTCAATAACTCCTTGGGAAACATTCCGGCTTCAGTTAACAAATCCTGATGAAGTCGAACATCGAAGAAGATGGGCGGCATTTCATGCGGCAGATATAAATCGGAATAATCATCTGAATTTACACGAATTTATTTCAGCAATGGAATCTCTAGGCTTTTCAGATGGTAACCAAGATACTTTGAGAGAATATTTCCATGCTGCTGATCATAATGAAGATGGAGTTTTAGAAATAGATGAATTTTTGTTAGGTGTAGAGGAATTAGAATTCGATTAGTGAATGAACAAGCGTTTAATTGAAGGTATGTATGTTACTCGGAGAATAACGGAAGTGACCATATGGCAATATCTAGTCGAGTTAAAAAAGTCACAACTCATACTCTCCAAGAGATGAAAAGAGAGGGTGAAAAAATCACTATGTTGACATCATACGATTATTCATTAGCGCGACTTGTTGATGCCGCTGGTATCGATGTAATTTTAGTTGGTGATTCTGCTTCTAATGTGATGGCCGGTAATGAAACAACAGTCCCAATTACTTTGGAACATATGATCTACCATGCTCAATGTGTAATCAATGGAGTAGATAGGGCATTAGTAGTGGTTGATATGCCATTTGGGACATACCAAGGCGATTCTAAAACTGCACTTGATTCAGCAATTCGAATTATGAAAGAATCAGGAGGTCATGCTGTTAAATTAGAAGGTGGTTCTGAGGTAGTAGAATCTGTAAAACGTATCCAACAGGCTGGAATTCCAGTCATGGGTCACCTTGGATTAACTCCTCAATCAATATACAAGTTTGGAACTTATACGGTAAGAGCAAGAGAACAAGATGAAGCAGATAAATTACTTGAAGATGCCAAGGCACTACAAGAGGCTGGTTGCTTCTCGATAGTTTTCGAAAAGATACCTGCAGAATTAGCTAAAGAAGTCAGTGAAGCCCTAACAATACCTACTATTGGAATAGGGGCAGGAGTCGACTGTGACGGTCAAGTTTTAGTCCTTCATGATATGCTTGGTATTACAAAAGACTTCAGCCCAAGATTCCTAAGGAGATACGCCGATTTAGGCGAAACTATAGACGGAGCAGTCAAGCAGTACATCGAAGATGTACGAGATAAAGAGTTCCCAAGTGCTGATGAAGGTTACTAGTTTTTATCATTCATCACTCCAAAACTTCAAGGACAGCCGCCTGCATAGATGAGATTGCTATGAGCGAACTTTGGGTCGAGCGACATCGTCCGCGTACTGTTGGTGATATCAAAGGTCAGCGTGCGGTAGTTGAGAGACTGAAAGCATATGCTCAGAAACGTACTTTTCCACATCTACTATTTGCAGGTCCTCCTGGAACGGGTAAAACTACTGCTGCAATTGCCCTAGCAAGGGATGTATTTGGAGAGGGATATCGTACTAATATGCTCGAAATGAATGCTAGTGATGAAAGAAAATTAGAGTCTATTAGAACTAAAGTAAAATCCTTCGCTAGAACTGCACCTGTGCCTGGAACCACATTCAAAGTTATCTTTCTTGATGAAGCAGATGCATTAACTCCCGATGCTCAGGGTGCTCTGAGGAGAATAATGGAACAATATGCCGAAACTTGTAGATTCATCCTTTCTTGTAATTACTCTTCAAAAATCATCGAGCCGATACAATCACGATGTGCTGTATTTCGTTTCCGTCCACTAGCTGAAGATCAAGTTAGAGAAATGATAGTTAATGTGGCTTCAGGGGAGAATATTGAATTACATCCAGAGGCAGCAGATGCGATTGTCCATGTTTCTTTAGGAGATTTAAGAAAGGCAATTACCTCTTTACAAGTCGCGGCTTCCTTAGATACTAATGTGACTCGTGAACTAATCTATGAAACTACAGCGACCGCGCCTCCTGAAGAATTACATGGTTATTTTTTAGCATGTCAACAAGATGGTTTTCAACCTGCTCGACGAAGATTAAGGGAACTTCTCGATAGATTTGGTTTAGCCGGAACCGATTTAGTGAATCAGTTACATAGAGAACTGGGCAGTGTGTCATTTTTTGACGAATCGCAGAAACTCAAAGTTACCGAAGTGATGGCTGAAACCGATTTTAGAATGGTTGAAGGTGGTGGTGAATCACTACAATTAGACGCCATGACTGCAAAGATTTGTTCACAAATCAAAGAACTGTAGTTTGTGCAATTTCAATCGTATAAACTAATTCAGATGTATTTACCCAAGGATTTCCTTGCTCACTCATTGTGATTACTAGAGTATAATCTCCAGGTCCAAGAGTGCCTAAATCCCATGCCATGCCTACATCATTTTTGTGCTGTCCTATTTTTTGTCCTCGGGTCCAGTTGGTTACTGAATCAAACATTTCTTTCTCTTCGGTATGTGATATAGCAGTTCCATTAGCTAACTCTTGTAACATTTCTCCTCGATAATATATCGCAGCATTTATCTGAACTGTTTCTGCATCTACATTATCTCTCACTGCCATCCCCAAAACTACATCGACAGTATCTTGATTCAAATCTATAGTATAGATTCCGTTCTTCCAAGTTGTATCTTCAATGCCTTCAGTTTGTTCTATGTCTATCCCTCCTGCCAATGTAGGTGGGGCGATGTCTGCAAGTGGGGGATTAGACAATATGAAGGACAATGCCAACCAGGTAAAAATAAACAAGAAAATACCTCTAAACCAGTTGCCATTAGTATATAATTCATTATATTTAGTAGGTAAAACAATCTTATGAAGTGGAACTATTGTTGCGGCTAATAATAATGGTAATAGGTATAATAAGGGCCCTGGTCCCTCAATTCTTGGCATTAATAAGTAACGTATACCTGCTGCCACTGCAACTCCGTAAATCATTACAAGCCACATTGAATAAGCATCTGCTACTTCTTTTATTGAATGCATCAATGGATCAAAAGGTTCAATCTTTTTCGAGGTAGATTTCCCCCCCTCTCTGTCGCTATTTGACTTACGTTTACGATCGTTGTAAGCGCTTGCACGCAATGCAGTGTCTACGTCAACCACGTATTGCCGATGCTGAACTATACATCAAGGGTACGGATAGATAAGGTTCCCTGAAAACCTCTTTTGGAGGACGGTTATACTCAAATGGTGGTTGTTACTCGAGCGACTTACTGCCGGGGTGGCGTAGTTGGTAGCGCGTCGGACTCATAGGGTAATTTTGTGTGGAAATTTGATTTCTACTGAAACTGGTCATGAGCGCAACAGCCTGCTTTGAGTGTCTGAGACATCCGAAGGTCGCGGGTTCAAGTCCCGCTCCCGGCACCATCATTTCCAAATAGTTCAACCGTTACAGTGCAACATTATGTATGAGATCGAAATTTCTAACTGGGATGAACTTAGTATTTATTTTTCTAAAGTATTCAATAATCTTGGCAATATTTCAATTGATGAAAAATATCTTACTTTCTCATCATTTCCTGAAGATGTTAAGACAGAATTGATAATACATAGAACTGGTCAACTCGTAGCTAATATGCCACTACATGGTGTTGATACATTTATTCAAATTATAAGGATAGATAAAAAAATGGAAATTATTGAATTGATAGGACCGAATATCGAATATCAATATAGGATACCTCCACAGTTACTTCTCAGAAGATAATAGTCAACTAACTCTCAATAGTAGTTTGTTACCGAGGGATTCAAGGATACCACTACTCAGCATTACCCATGGCCGATGAGCAAGCAGACAGCTCATCAGTTTCTAGAGTCGGTAGAATTCTAGATTTTATTGATTCCTCAGCGGCAAAAATAGACCGTTGCTAATCTTAGTTACAATCGCCATCACATGCATCTAATATCTGTCCTTTCAGAAGAAACCCGAAAGCAATTTCAGCAGGTTCTGTAGGTGTCCATAAATACCCATGAGCGCCATTCCCTGGTCCGAAGATATTTTCTTCAGGTGCTGTATAATTTCCGTTAAAATACACAGCTACTGATGAAGATGCATCCCCTTCAACCCATATTGATGTTTCAAGTGGATGATAAACTGAACTATTCATAATCAATGCACCTGAACTTCGAACCATTCTATCTGCAGATAAAACAGGAACTACTTGGTCTCCCATTGAATTCAAAGCAACAAATTGATGTTCATGTAATCCTAAATGTTCGCTGTTGAGATATGCTGAATATACATCAGGGTCTACAATGTCCCATAATTGCTGAATCACAGCAGACATAATCACGGCTCTATCCATTTGATTATCATATGATATGTCTAGGGAAAATGCATAATATAATCCTTCTACTGCTCCGGATCTTTCAGCAATCAAGGTGTATGGGCCTCCGCCTGCGAATAATGCTCCTCGCTCAATATCCGGAGATAATGCCATCACTGGGATTCCTACTATCCCTCCTAGGGAATAACCTCCCCAGTGAATCTCATCTGTATTTACAATCTTGACATCTGAATCATAGAATTCAGTTAAGTTAGAGCAAGCATCAGAAAATGTTCTTGCTAATACTACATGATTGATCATTCCCTGTTCTAAACTCGCAGAGTGATGAGTGAAATAATTAGGATCTAACAATGCAAAAGAAATAGGGTCATAGTCAACGCTTGTGAACCCTGTGATATCAGTTGTAAGCATCACAGTTTGATACGTATGAGCCCATCCTCTAGGTCCTCCATCACTTTGTCCCAAGAAACCATGCCCCCAGATTGTAATAGGCATGTTTTCTGTACTATCCTCAATATTTGGAATAATCATTGTGAAAGGTATTTCTCTATTTTCTACGAAGACAGGCATACGATTTTCATCTCTCTGAATCAATGTAGGATTATATTCTGAGACAGTATATTGAGGTGTCGTAAATGTACCAGTTATTCTTCTCAAAGTGAGATTATCATCTCCATAATTTTCATCAACGGAATCTATGGTACAACCAATACCTCCTCCAACTCTCTCTAATGCATCATCTCTCATGTGTATTGTTGGACCCAATGCAGATTCTGCTGAGTTAGTCGTAAAGCTCCAAATTGCTTGTATTCCTGATCTTTCAACATTCTTCTCTTCTATGAAATAGTCAATTAGAAGCGAAATTTCCTCTCTCCTATCTTCAATGTCTAATGAGTCAGTGGTATTACCATTCATTATTGCGTTAAGTGCTTGTGAAGGCTCAATTAATTCACCTAATTCATCATTTAAACCATGTACTAAGACGCCATATTCAGTATTGAATTCTAAATGTTTAATTGTTCTTATATGCAGAATCACAGCCTCTCCTTCTTCAGCCCTAGCATCTAACTCAACCCAATGCTCCACAAGTTCTCCTGTATCCATATTCACTAGCATTGTTTGATGCCCTGGATTCATACTCAGTGAGATATTATTCTGGCTTGCGAGCATGTCTATTATTGGTATTGAAGAAAAAGCAGTCATTATTTGAGTAGATGTACTAAATCCATCCATCTGATTGATTAGTGGTATTTCTATAACTGACTTTGATCCCGAACCTGGTAAACTATTAGCAGCATAATTGATTCTTTTTCCCGTGACAGTAGTAGAATCATCTAGCAAAAAAGCATTGGATGGGAATGGTAACATACAATGAATTGGATTGATATTATCACACCCATCTGAGTGAGGGATACTCAATACTTCATTTCCTTCATTATCAAGTGTATCATCTATGCAACTATTATCTAATTCACAATCAGGAAGTGGAATATTATCTTCGATTTCATCTGTTGTTTCATTCGATGCTTCGGTACATCCTGAGAGTAACATTGATGTCACTATTAATATTGCTATTAGAGTTCTTTTAGTGGTATCCATCATTTCGTCGAAACAACTTAGCACTAAAAATTATTGTCTGGAGAGTTGGTTAATATTCGGTGGAAATGATGGACTCCTTTTTCTTTAGATGGTGAATATCTTCCTCTTTCATAAGATTTTGAAGAAACTCCTCTTTGTGTAGCTTCTACAATCTCTTGGTCTTCTGCTTCTACTTTATCTAAATCTCCTCCTGCACCTTTTCCAAGCATTGATTTTTCACCTACAAAGCCATGATAAACTATTCTTGTTCTATCGACTGAGATTGGATTTACAACATTTACAGATAGACCCCATGGATAAAAGTTCAACATCAAACCAGGATATATCCAATAATAGTAAGCGGCTATTTTTTGTCCAAAGTCAGGTGACGATTCTGGTAAATCGAAACATGCCTCTCCTTCGTTAGCAATACCTATTTGCAAAACACCTCCTTCGAATAATTCTGTGCTATATGAGTCATAATCAAGCACACTGTGTAAGTCTCCATGTACAAACGGAATATGAAAACCTTCGAGATAATTATCTACGTAGAGTGCCCAATTAGCATTAATATCATAAGACCTATGCCTTGATTCATCATATTCAAAAGATTCAATATTCATCCACCCTATTCTATTTTGCATTTCATTTATCACAGTATCAAAAAATTGTTCTCCACCTAAGAATATTATTCCATTCCATTTTTTAATATTGAACTCTCTTAGATTATCAGAGACGGCGGGGAAGTTTTCGACATCTGTAAATTCTGGCATATTCCTCATGCATCCATCTAATCCAAATGTCCGACCATGATATCTACATTTGAGGGATTTCAGATCACAAGGCTTTGTAGCAATTAGCATACCTCTGTGTGTACATACATTTGATAGACATCTTATCTGTTCATCTTTAGTTAATATTAATGCTTCTCCAAGAATATTTTCTAATTGAGGTAAAGGTATGATATTATTCTCATTAAGTTGACTTACATGTGCTGCAAAGTGAAATGAATTAGAAAGTCTAGAGAGAATTTCTGAAAATAGGGATTCTTCTGTGTAGTATCTTGATGGTAAAGTATGTGCTTTACAAATATCAGAATCTATGATAGGCGCAGCAACCATTGTGTTGACTCAGATGAATCCATATTCAGTTATTTTCCTGTGGGGGTGTCGAATTTCTGAATCTTCGATCTCCAATTTACATAAGCAAATGAGGGAATAGACCATAGAATTATTGAACCTATCCAAGCTATTGCAGAACCGACTATCAAACCATATTCAATCATTGACCACATCGCTATAATTGAGTATGCTGCAACTGACCCCCCCCCCCATCATCATAGGGCCTGCTGCGCCTAGAGGAACCGACGGTCCTTGAGCAATCCATAATGCTACCATGCTTGTAAGAAATATTGCAGGGAATACTGATGCTAGACCCGCAATTAGGGGCATTCCTAATCCTGAAATTATAACTGCAATACCTATAGCAGTGGCAGCCACAAAACCTCTGGAAACAAGGATTTTCTTACTGACTTGATTATTTCCCTTTGGTGCAGGTTTCAGATTCCAGCACATAATAGCTCCAAGTGTTCCAACTAATACAAATCCTGTAATTGCTATTTGATAGGAAGAGTAATTTTTATCGATAGCTAAATCTACAGTTTTAATTGCGAATATACCTGTACTCGTCCATACTAATAGTGAGCATATACTAGTTACAGCGAGCCTTTTATTTGAATTCCATGTTTTCGGTAGTTTACTAGGTAGAATCGCCCAAGTTGAAAGAAATATTGCATTGATTAACATTCCTGCAGGTACTATCGCCAGACTAAGAATCAATGAATCATCTCCGCCTTCTGATCCCATCCCTATAGCAGCAGGAATAATTGTGGTTGGTATAGTTCCTAGGATTCCTCCCAAAACGCCTCCATATTTCTCAATAAGTACGGTCACAGTCGTCGCAACAACTCCCGCCATTACCGCAGCTAGCAAGGCGGTCTGTCCATCCATGATGGCTCGTACGGATAACTAACCAAGAAGTCTTCAGCGAGTCTTCCAGAGCGTGTGTTTGATGTGGTGGCAGTATTCCACAGCCATCGTGGTAGATTGGCCTGAGGCGGGAACCGCTGTTCGTTTGGTAGTGAAGACTTGGGCTGGAGAGGCTTCACATGAAGGCCTTGCATTGCCTCCAGCAGGGCCTAAATTAGTAACTATGAAGTTAGTAAATGGTTACAATATTTCTTATCCTGAAATCGTGGTTCAAAGTGTTGAGATTCTTGATTCTGTAGAAATACATGAGGAAGAAAAAGCACCATTTATCCCCCAAGATGAATCTTTACCTCTTGTTCATTTAATCCATACTGGAGGTACGATTGCATCAAAAGTTGATTACAAGACAGGTGCAGTATCTGCTCGTTTTGAACCAGATGAATTATTAGATGCAGTTCCTGAACTCCGTTCTATTGCCAGAATCCATGTTGTAAAATTAGGTAACATGTGGTCAGATGATATTCGCCCACGTCATTGGAATCGTATGTTGAAGGCTACTGAGGAAGCGTTCTCAGAAGATGCAGTGGGAGTTGTCATTACTCATGGCACCGATACATTACATTACACTGCTGCAGCAATGTCTTACGGATGGTCGGGTCAAGGTGGTAGGCCTTCAGGAAGAATAGTTCTAACTGGTTCTCAACGTTCTCCCGATAGAGGTTCATCTGATGCTGCTGAGAATCTTATAGCAGCAGTTCATTGGGCTGCTAATGGGCCCAAACCTAGTGGTTATGGCGACTCAGCAGTAGTTGTACTTCATGCAGATTCTTCCGATGGCCGTTGCGCAGTTCTTCCTGGCTGTGCGTCTCGTAAATATCATTCTTCAAGACGAGGTGCTTTCAAATCTATAAATCAAAATCCCCTTGCTCATGTTCTTGTGAATAAGGGTTCAGCGACAATAGAATTATTTGAACCAAGAGCTCATGATGCTAGAATTGAATCAGAATCTCCGACTTATTTTGATGAGTCTATCCGTATTGCAGAATTTTCCGCAGGTCCTCACTTACATTCAGACTTAGTCCAGGCGGCAATTGATTCGGGTTACGATGCCCTGTATTTCCATGGTACAGGTCTCGGACATTTACCTATACAAGATCCTGAGGATGATAGTCCTGAAAATACCAAATTAAGATTTACAGTGGAAGATTACTGTAAATCTGGAGGGATAGTGGTGTTAACTACTCAAACGATTCATGGGCCAGTACATTTGGATGTTTATTCCAAAGGACGTATTCAACAAGAAATAGGTATGATAGGACACGGGTCACTTTGTCCTCCAAGTTCTGGTTTAGTTAAGTTACATCATCTTCTTTCAGTTAGTAATGTAAGAGATTATGTGGCCTTAGGATGGGAACAAGACCTGTGTGGTGAAAACCCATATGATTCCCAATCTTGATTAAAGTTCGAGCCGACTCTGTCAATAACCGTCTGTTAGTTCGAAACGTTATGACGGGGGTGTCGCCGAGTGAAAATTTGGATAATTTCCGTCAACTTGCAAATAATCCCGGCGATAGGATATCGGTACAAAATCTAAGAAAATCAGGTCGGATGACTGCTAGAGAAAGGATTTATGCTTTAATTGACTCCGACTCATTTGTTGAAATTGATGCTTTTGTTCAGCATCGTTCAGGTGATCACAACTTACACCTTCATCGTCCTTTTGGAGATGGAGTCGTTGCTGGTCACGGCATGCTCGATGGACGAAGAATAGTATGTTTTGCCCAAGATTATTCAATATTCGAAGGAACAATGGGTGAGATGCATGCTAAAAAAATAGCAAAGATAGCGGAATTCGCAGAGAAATCTCAATTGCCTATTATAGGTATTTGGGATGGAGATGGTCAACGTGCTTACGAAGGAGTTCCTGCTTTAGGTGCTACAGGGGAATTGCTTGATATTCTAGTAGCATGTTCTGGCCGTATACCGATAATCTCGTTAGTTCTCGGCACTGTTTCAGGCGTTAGTGCCTTAGCAGCTGGGTTATCTGATTTTGTGATACTTGGTTCTGAGCACGGGCAGATGTTTATGCGTAGCCCGTATTTCATTCCAGAGGTTATTAGTGGGGAAATCAATGAACAAACACTCGGTGGTGCTGAGTCTCATGCAAGTCGTAGTGGAGTTGCATGCTTAGTTGCTAATGATGAACACGATGCAATAAATATTGCAGCAGAAATACTAGGTTACTTGCCAGATCACACTCTTGCCGAACCATTTAACGTTAATTCAGGAGATCCATGGGACCGTAAATGTAAGAAATTAGAGAAGATAGTTCCATCTGACTCCAACAAACCCTATGATATGTTGGAAGTAATAAGAGAAGTCGTCGATGAACAACGATTTTTAGAACTCTTTCCATCCTATGCTGATAATATTTTAGTTGGTTTTGCCCGCCTTGATGGCCAGTCGGTTGGTATTGTTGCTAATCAGCCAAAAGTATTAGCGGGTTGTTTAGATATTGATGCTTCAGTTAAATCTGCCAGATTCATTAGAACTTGTGATGCATTCAATATACCTGTAATTACATTTGTTGATGTCCCCGGATTTCTCCCAGGAACGGTTCAAGAATGGGGAGGAATTATTCGTCATGGTGCGAAGATGCTCTATGCTTATGCCGAAGCAACAATTCCTAAACTTACAGTGGTGACTAGGAAAGCGTACGGCGGTGCTTACTTAGCTATGTCATGCAAACACCTTGGTTCTGACTACAATATATCTTGGCCCACTGGTGAATTAGCAGTAATGGGCGCAGATGGTGCCGTGAATATCATTCATCGCCGTGAACTGGAGCAATCAGATAATAGATTAGAAACTCATTCTGAACTTGTAGACGAGTATAGGAATAAATTCGGAGACCCATATGTCGCAGCAAAAAACGGCTGGTTAGATGACGTAATTGAACCTGCAGATACTAGAAAAATGTTGATTCAGGCATTGAGGCCTCTTAAAACAAAGAGAGAATGGATTCCGCCTAAGAAACATGGTAATATCCCTCTCTAATCGAATAGCCTTTCTAAAATGTAACTCAATGGAGGTAATTTTTCTACATTCTCATGGAGGAAAAATCGTTTCCATGCCTCCAAATGCTGAGCAGCGAGCATTATTACTGCAAAATCATCTATTTTAGAATATTCATTATATGATATTGAAACATTTTTCCTTTCTTTAATCATACAACTATCTTCTCCACCCGGATTGGCATCTAAATCGACTGAAATATCTGCTTCTCCACTTTCAATTATTGATATATCCCATGGTCCTGAGACTAATTTTCTCCGCCCATTAACTGGAATAATCTCTCCTCCAGACTCAGACCATGCTGCTGCAATTGATCGAGCAGTAGACCCCCCTCCCCTGATTTTTAAAATAGATTTACTTGGATTTATACCTATATATTTCGCTGCTTCTATGAAACCATAACCGTCAGTATTGATTCCATACCATATTCCATTAGTTCTCATTAATTGATTGATAGAATTAATTTCTTCTTGATTGGATATACCCAATAGTTCTCCAACAATATGTTTCAGTGGTGAGGTGATAGATATCCATAAGTCGCCATCTAATTGTTCAATATTTCTCTTGAATTCTTTTGAGTTATTTGCTTCTAAAAATACATCTTTAACTTCTTCTATCTCGAGCGCATTTCCTACTATGTTGAATAGTCTTGGTGTCAAAGAATGAGAGATAGGGAAACCTGAGATGCCCCAATAGGCGGGTGTCTTCACATGACCTCCTACGAATTGTTAGCAATGAAGGTTTCAAGTGAGTAGTTCGACCGGAAAGCCTGATGGACAGTGATTTGGATATCGCCCGCAGGGCAGAAGCTAGGCCTATAGAAGAGATTGCCGCGAAGCTCGGACTTTCTACTAACGACTTGATTATGCAGGGTCCAACCATTGCTAAAATTAAGTGGGATACTATGAAATCTAAGTCTTCAGATAAGCAAGGTTTCTTGATTCTTGTCACTTCTGTTAACCCAACCCCGTTCGGTGAAGGAAAAACAGTTACTACAATAGGTCTGAATCAGGGTTTAAATCGTCGAGGGCACAACGCTTCTTGTGTAATTAGAGAGCCATCCATGGGGCCTGTTTTTGGAATTAAGGGAGGGGCTGCGGGTGGTGGTTTTTCCCAAGTAATTCCTATGGAACAAATCAACCTACACTTCACTGGGGATTTACATGCTGTAACATCCGCACACAATCTTTGTTCTGCCATTCTCGATAATTATTTGCATAGGGACAACGAACTAGATATTGATACAAACCGTATCTTCTGGCCACGAGTTATTGATATGAATGATCGTTCATTAAGAGAAGTGACAATTGGTTTAGGGGGTAAAATGAATGGCCTTGTTAGAAGCGATAGATTTGATATTACAGCTGCGAGCGAAGTCATGGCTATCCTTTCTTTATCTAGAGATTATTCAGATTTACGTGCTCGTTTAGGTCGAATTATTATCGCAGAATCGAAGTCAGGGAAACCTGTAACTGCAGATGACATTGGTGCGGCTGGATCTATGGCATTACTACTAAGAGACGCTCTTTTACCAAATTTAGTCCAAACTTTAGAAGGTGACCCCGCCTTTGTTCATTGCGGGCCATTCGCAAACATAGCTCATGGTAATTCTTCGATTATTGCAGACTCTCTCGCTTTATCCTGTTCTGATTATGTGGTCACCGAAGCAGGATTTGGAGCAGATATGGGTGCAGAGAAAGCTCTTCATATCAAAGCTCTAGCATCTGGAAAAACTCCTGATTGTGTCGTAATAAATGTCACAGTTAGGAGTATGAAACTCCATGGAGGGGGTTTTTCAACTGGCGGCGGAAAAAGGCCCCCTAAAGAAGAATTAGAGTCGGAAAATGTAGAAGCCACGCGCAAGGGTTCCAGCAGTAATCTTCGTCGGCATGTTCGAAATATTTCTATGACAGGCCTCCCAGTAGTGGTGTCAATTAACAAATTCTCTACAGATACTGATGATGAAATTAATGCAATTAGCGAAGAGGCCAAACTAGCAGGGGCAAGAGAAGTTGTAATTTTCGAAGGCCATGCTAATGGAGGAGAAGGTGCAGGTAATCTTGCAGATGCAGTTGTAAAGGCGTGTTCAGAACATGAAAGTGCAGGTCGACCTTACAAACCGATAGTCGAATCAGGTATGTCAGTTAGTGAAACTATTCTGAAGATTGCCACAAATGTATACGGCGCTCATACAGTCGATTTCAGTTCACAAGCCCACCATGCTTTTGAGGTTCTTAAAAAATGGGATATGGATAAGCTTCCAGTATGTATGGCTAAGACTCAGTATTCATTTAGTCACGAAGCATCTGAACTCGGAGCACCAACTGGCTTTACTTTACCAATAAGAGAAATTAGAATAAACGCAGGTGCCGGATTTTTAGTGGCAATTTGTGGTTCAATGATGACCATGCCTGGGCTCCCAAGAAGGCCTGCTGCTATGGATATGGATATGGATGAAGATGGCAACCTACTCGGAGTATTTGGTTGAGGCTGTGATTGTGTGCGACAAATTAAGAAGCTCGATGAAGGAGTTCGTCTAAGGATTGAATCCGAAGACGATCTATGGGTTCTGGCTCAATTATGCCGCCCACAATCTACTTTGGGTATGCTTTCTCATCGAAGAGATTCAACAACCGGGACGAAAGAAGATGGTCGCGCTAAAAATGCTGAAAGAAAGCCTATGTGGATAGTTCTTGAAGTAGAGAAAACAGAGTTCCAGGCATTTACTGATAATCTCCGAGCACATGGTATAATCAAAGATGCTAATTTCGACATAGGCTTACATCATACACATATTATTTCTCCAGGTGATGAAATAGAATTATCATTCCCTGGTGGCCTTGTTAAATCTGACTTGATACTTCTCAAAGAAACAATCAAATCAGGTTCAAAGGCAAAATCTGGCCTGATTGTTGTTGAAAATGATGAGATAATTCTCTTTGAAGTCACTTCTCATGGCATTCGTGATGTGTCACAATTTAGTATGCGTGGAGGCGGTAAAAGAATCTCCGACTCAACCAGTGTACGCAAAAGTTTTTTCGAGAGAGTTGCGAAAGAAACTGCATTAGTATTTACTGAAAAAATACCTTTAATTATATGCGGCCCCGGTCTTGCAAGAGAGCAATTTGAATCTATTTTACGATTAATCGGCGCTAAAAATCAGATTCTGAACATTGCTGCATCAATAGGTGGTCGTCCTGCTGCCAATGAAGTACTTGCTGAAGGATTAGCGGACTCATTTTTGGGCGAACATGCTCTCGTATCCCAGATTAAAACAATAGAAGAAGGGTTGAAGAGGATTTCAACAAACGGAGCGGTTTCTTATGGCTCGAGATTTATTTCTGAGGCCGCGGATGCAGGGGCAATCGAAGTTCTCGCTATTGACGCTCAATTACTTCGGAGTCTAGATTCAGGAATTCGGGAGTCATGGGAATCAATTTCAGAAACGATTATTTCATCTAAGGGCCGTGTGATTCAAGTATCTCAAGATCATGATTCTGCTCAGCAACTGATGGGGTTAGGTGGAGCGTTGGCTCTACTTAGATGGAAAATGGATTGATTACAGTGTCTATATCTGATATTCAAATAGTTGCTTTCGGTAATCCCTCAAAAAACGATAATTCATTTAATTTATTATCAAAATCTAAATTATTAGGCGCTAAAACAAATTTCTTAACTTGTAAAGATAATGAATCTTTTTCGAATTTTAATCACGGGACTATAGATTGGAGAAAGATGACAAATGGTATTCACTGGCTTGTAAATTCTACTGAAACTATACTTTCTGGTATATCTCCTAGATCAGCCTTAGGTGCTGGAATGACCTTTGGGGAACTAGAAGGTGCCCGAATGGTCATGGTGGTTGACGTACCAGATAATTCAGAGGATTTGAGTAAAGCTTGGGGGTTTGTGATTAATAGGATACGTCAAATACATGTACTTTTTCTAACCTCAGAAGCGTTATTTGCCATCTCAAAATTAGAAGGAGTCGGAGTTGAAGATTTACTTAAAGAAATACGGAATAGAGGATTAGTGCCTCACGTGTGTAGTTATATTGCTGATGAACGAAGGGCTCTTGTTGAACATTCACTAGGTTCAATTGATGTGGTGACTAATGATACTCTTGAACCATTAGAATGGCTTGCAAGATTCATTTGTAATCTTCCGCTCTCTGAATCAGGTAATTCGGGTGTGAAAAGCGCTTGTTTGAGTTAATATTAGGGTTTAATAATTAAATCTCTGTAATCTTTCTTAAGTTTAAAAGGGACTATTAGCAACAATCCCTTTTGAAGGGTCACCCTTTCGGCCAACCCTCGGGGGATGTAAGTATGCCATTACGATTAGGTCCGGCAGGTGTGCCATTATCATGTAAAGGAAGGACTATTGTCGAGGGAATGGACGATATTACAGTCCTTGGATTAGATGCAATGGAGATACAGACTGTACGTACAGTTCAACCAAAACATTTTGATCAATACTGGCAAGCAGGTATACTTTCATGGGACTCTGATATTGAGATGAATATGCATGGTCCATATTATGCGGAACTTCTTGGTAATCGTCGTGAACGTAATCGAAGTCTATTGAAAATGGAATCGAGTATGCAAGCAGGAAAAATCTTGAATGCTCGTCATTTGACATATCATGTAGGCCCATATGGAGATTATGAACCAGGTACAAGTGCTAATGAGCAAGTAGCTAATGTATTTTCAGGAGTTGTTGACAGAGTAAGGTCAATTTGGGGAGTTGCTAAAGAAGAGTTAGACTACGCTGCATTCCCATGGATACATGAATCTGAACCTTCTCTCGTAGGAATTGAAACCTCTGGCCGTCAAGAATTATGGGGCACTATAGAAGAAGTTCTTGAAGTTTGTAATCACGTTGAAGGAACAGTCCCAGTAATCAATATGGCACATATTCATGCACGAGGTCACGGGAAGATGAAGACAAGTGAAGACTATGCTGAATTATTCGATTTAGTCAGAGAAAGTTATGGTGGAAAGAAATTCTACTGTCATTTCGCTGGCGTGGAACATAGAATGGGTAATGCATTACACTACACTCAAATTAAAAAGTCTGATCTTAAATTTGAGCCTTTTGCAGAATATCTAGCGGAAGAAGGTGAATGGTTGGATATAACGATAATTTCGGATTCGCCTTTACTTGAACACGATGCTATGTATATGTTGCAGCATTATGACAAAGCGAGACAGAGGTTATTGGAGATTCGAGCGCGTGATGAACGTCAAGTGAAATTAGCTCGACAAGCAGGCATGTCAGATGATGAATTAGCAGAATTTGAAAGACAAGCTGCTGAGGAGAAATCTAAAGCAGCAGAGAAAGAATCTGAATCAAAAGAGCCCGCTAAGAAAATAGCACCTAAGAAAGCAGACACTAGTTCTATGATTTCTTTCGAAGATGCCGATGATGATGACGATATTTTCTGAAGTATCAAATTATTCAATATGACTTCTTACTAATGCCGAACATGGCATTTTTGGTGGGTCGCTAAATCCAAAATTAGCTTTAGGGTGAAATTTTTTATATTCTCCTAAATCATTTTTCTTGAATTCTGCCTTCGCGAAAGTCAATTTCGATAACCTGTCTACTGCATACCACTCCTTTTTCCCATTTTTTGTTTTACCATATGTTTTTGTTCCAAAAATAAGCCATCCAAAGAAATATTCGATACTTGCAACAAACCATAAAGGCCTTTTCTTAGTCAAGAATGAAAATCCTCTACTCCATTCAAAATGGCAATTCAGATCTTTAGTTTCAACTTTCATCATATTTCCGCTATCTTCTACCTTTAAATCTTCAATTTGAATGATATCAAATTCATAAAGAGAGGAAATATAATTTGCAATTTCCTCATTAGGGGCAATGAGGACTTTTGACCCATCTGATTTTGCCCACATTATATCTGAGAAACTACCAAAGGGGGTATTCCTCCAAGTACCAACAACTATTCTATCTCCTGATGAGAAACCACACGATGTGATGCGCCCTTCAAAAATATCCATGCTCTTTCGTAGAAACTTTAGTTAATGAAATACTGTATAACACTACACGTCATTTAGTAGGTTGCTGGTGGGACTGGCCGGACTTGAACCGGCGGCCTCCGCATCTTCAGTGCGGCGCTCTCCCAGCTGAGCTACAGTCCCTTTAGCGTGCATGGCACCGCGCTTTGCTCTTCAATTGTTCCGAGAACTCAATTTGCTTCTGAAAGTACTTTCGTCTGCATTTCATGGAGTGCTGAATTACCTTTTTCGGCCATATCGAGCAATGCGTTGAGTTGTTTGCGGGTGTATGTTGATTCTTCGCCCGTGCCTTGAACTTCCACAAACTCTCCGTTACTTGTCATAACAACATTCATGTCAACATCCGCATTGCTATCTAAGATATAGTCTAAATCAAGATATATGTCATCGCCCAATAATCCTACACTAATTGCCGCTACATTATTGCTAATCACTCTATTTTCATGTACAGTTTTCTGCTCATCAGTTAGGTGGGGTGCTTTCCAACCATTTTTCAGATCTTCTCTACTTGGTCTCATGTCTTTAGGCAAACATTCACCACTAGAAATCAGTCTGCGAACAGCTAATCTTAGAGCGATACATGCTGCTGTTATTGATGCACATCTGGTTCCCCCGTCTGCATTTAGAACATCGCAATCTACTGTCAAAGCCAGAGGTCCAAGTTGCTCTAAATCAATCGCTCCTCGTAATGAACGAGCAACCAATCTTTCAATTTCTTGCGTTCTCCCTTTCGCTCCACTTCTTTCTCTACGGAATCTACTATCTGTAGAACCAGGTAACAATGAGTATTCTGCATGAACCCAGCCTCTATTCGAATCTCGGGGAAACCATCTTGGCAAACCATCAGCCTTAGTTACACATGCCAAAATAACTGTATTCCCTTGACGGTATAATATAGATGCTAACGCATTAGGTGTGAAATCTAGAGTAACCTCAATTTCTCTTAATTCATCATGTTCTCTTTCTGTTTCGAAATCGCCACTCTTCATCTTAGCCATAGATGTCGGGCTGACCTCCCTCTCATGAATCATTCTCTTCTGGCATGAGCAGGTCTGAATGAATTTACTACCTCTGAATGTGTCGTAATATAGGGCCCACCTATCAAATCAACACAATATGGTACGGCTGAAAAAATTTCATCTAAGATTTCTCTAATCGACCTAGGTGAACCTGGTAAATTAATTATTAGACATTCACCCCTTATTCCTGCTATTTGCCTAGATAGTATGGCAGTAGGGACATATTTTAAGGAGATATTCCTCATTTGTTCACCGAATCCAGGAAGTATCCTATCACATACTGCTTCGGTAGCTTCAGGGGAAACATCTCTTGGTGCAGGGCCGGTGCCTCCCGTAGTGAGAATTACTGAACAGTTCTTATTATCTACTAAATCACATAATTCATTTTCTATTCGTATTTTTTCATCAGGTACAATTACCCTAACTGTTTCCCAAAGTGATGATATCGCATCTTCCAAGAACCCCTCGATTGCAGGCCCACTAAGGTCTTCATAATCGCCGGAACTTGCTCTATCCGATGCTGTTAAAATTCCAAATCTGCACAAACCATCGCCTTCCATCGGCCTTCTATAAACAGCAATGAATCAAAACGCCATCGGTCCGAATCTTTGACAAACTGATGGACATGTTCAAAGACCTCCATGCTAGCAAAGGTCTCCCGGAGGTTTGCAAGTGTTGAGTCTACCCAAACATACACGCCGTTGCTATACCCCATTTTTCCATCAAGAATCTTTCTTGTTGGCATTTGCATCGGTAGTTAAAGTAGTCTCGCCATTACAATCCTGATGTAGGTGTAGTATTATGACAGATTATGAGAAATATGCAACGCAAGTTGCTTTGGTCAAAGAAGAATGTAAAGATGCAGATAATAATGAAATCGCAGAAGAATTTAGGAGATATGAAGAAGAATTCTTGATAGAACCTAATGATGCAGTAAGGTCTGTAATTCTTAAATTTATGAAGGCATCAGGCCAGGAAATCAAATCAATATCTAATGCTCAAACACGTGTTGAGAAAAAGGTGGATAGATTTTCAGATTTAGGTTCAGAAGATAAGAATGTAACTATTGAAGTTGCAGTTGTAACATATGTTCCTCGTGTCCAAATGGTTCGTGGTGAGGAAAAACAAATCGCTTTTGGATGGATCGAGGATAATCCTTGGGAATCCAATGATAAAAGAGAGAGATGGGACTTCAAAGATTGGGGGTCACATTCAGAAAATCTTGCACCCAACTCCGTCGTTAGACTCGAGGGAGTATCTGTGAATGAATGGAATGACAAACGTTCGATTAATATTAATCGTTCGAGTAGAGTTACTGTTCTTCGCGAAGGGGGTCCATCAGTACCTCCTGTGAGTGATGAACCGGTAACAATAGAAAAGGCATCCGAAAATGAAGGCTATGTCACACTTTTAGCGAGAATAATATCGCTTAAACCCGACGTTATAGTAAAAAGAGATGGTAGCGGTAGTTTAGATATATTTAGAGGAACTTTTGCAGATTCGTCGGGTAAAATAAGCTTTCTTTCATGGGTTCCTGTTAATCATGAAATTGGAGATTTAGTGAAAATCGAAGGTGCGATGATTCGAAAATTTAGAGAGACTCCCGAAGTTAATATCAATGACAGAACTAAAATAGAAAAATATCATGATAATAATTTCGCTAGTACAGAAGAATTATCTGAAGTTACAACCTCAAAGATTGGTGATTTAAGGAACGGTATGAAAGATGTAATTACTACAGTCCAAGTAGAATCTTGGCAGTCTCGTACATTTACTAATTCAGATGGTGAAGAGAAGATAGTTAGGAGTGGAGACATCATGGATCCTACTGGCAGATGCCGCCTTACCGCTTGGTGTGAAATAGACCCTAAGCCAGGGGACTTTCTTCACTTAACTGGTGCTCGAGTTCAATTTTGGCAAGGTTCTCCTGATCTTGTTGTTGATAATTCAGATCAGGTATCTAACCTTACAGATGCACCATGGGAATCTATTGATCCTGAGCAACATTGGGTAGATATCGAACTTTCTAAACTTGTCACAAGTGGTTCTAGAAGGGGAATTAAGACACGAGGCACGATTGTCGCGATTAGGTCTGATTCTGGCATAATACAAAGATGCCCAGAGTGTCGCAGGATTCTTCGAGAAAGTGCTTGTTTGGAGCATGGTCCGCAGCAGGGGGTAGAAGATTTAAGGTTAAAATTTGTAGTGGATAATGGTATCCATAATGCCTCATTAATATTAGGTAAGGAGCCTTCTGAAAAATTATTAGGGAAAAGCCAAGAGGAGATTAAAGAAAGTATCTCTAAAAGTAGCCAAGGAGATTTTCTTACCGAAGTAAGGAATAATTATCTAGCTAGAAAGGTTACAATTCATGGCCGCTCATTAGTAGATGCACAAGGTGCTATGATATTAGCTGAAGGAGTTATTTTTGATGATACATCAAATGAAAACGCAGCCAATTTAGTTATGGAAGAATGGGGGGTGCTTCTATGATTAATCAAATTAGAGTAGGTAGGCAGAGTGCAATAAGAATTTTTGCTCAAGAATATTCTGATTCAAATCTTCCTTTGGAAGGAGTAGGAGAATACGCCCCCTCATTCATTATTACTAAATTAGGTGCAAAAGTTAATCGCGCACTTTTCGGAGGCGTAATTGATAGATTTGAAAGAAGAGATGGTGACAATGGCCCTTCTTATTCCGGTCAATTAAGAGATGCCACAGGTGGAGTTCACCGTTTCCAAATAGCTCCCTTTCAACCAGAATTACATGCTGATGCTGAAGAACTTCTTGCACGATTTGAGTCGGGTGACCGATTTCTTATGATGATGGTAGGTCGTGCACGATGGTTTGAAAGTGATGATGGAGGGATTTTCACATCTTTCCGCGCAGAAGAATTTTGTATAGTTGAGAGAGAAGTTTATGTTAATTGGTTAGTTGAAACTTCTGAAGCAACATTGAGAAGATTATCTGCATACTCGGCATCATTAGGTTCGGATAATAACTCAGAAGCCCTAGAGGCTTCAGGAGTTCCTTCCGACTTAATTGAAGGAATGATTCTAGCCAAAGACCACTACGGCGCTTTTGATCCAGAAAGCTACAGAGTAGGTGTATTACAGGGTCTCTCAATGGCTCTGAATTCTAATGGAGAAATTGAAACTATGATGGCATCCTCTGAGAGTACACGATCAGATAGTGATTTAGACAATCCCACATCGAGTGTCTCAGTAGCAGAAAAACCTAAGTTGGAACCTCAAGGTGATGTTGAAGATTTAATTCTAAATGTAGTAAGAAATTCATCAGATGTTAATGGTATACCATATGACTCGATTGTCCTTGCTTGTACAGAAGCAGGATTCTCGAGGGAATCCTCTGAAGATGCAATCGAAGACTTAAGGGATATAAAGTGTCAAATTATTGAACCTAGGTTTGGATTTTTCCAAATTCTTGACTAGTTATTTTTTCTTTCTGCGAGTAAATTATCTATTTTTGATAACTTGTCTCTTACTCTATCTATTGCCCCCGAATCACTTAGGTCAATTTCTGTTGATGAGTTCATTTTCGCACCTTTAATTTCTGCAATATTAGTCGCTACCAATACTAATTTATCTCTTACTTTATCATTAGATAATGGCCATCCTCTCCTCGTTGCGAGCCTGAGGAGTAAATCGCTCTCCTTTTCCCCCCAAAAACCTTCATGACTTCTAATAATTGTACTTATCATCCGATCCAAATCTTCAATTCTTGCTTGTATGGTTAAGATATCTCCTTGAGTTGTAAAGTCAGAATTCTCAAAGCCTATCAGTAGCGAATCATGTGCATCTTCTAGTGCTGCACTAGATGCAATATTTATCTCAACTTCTTGTTTTTGATCTAAATGTGGAAGTTCAACTGATTTTATTCGTTCATTTAATTCCGAAGTTCCATTTGGATTGTTAGCAATATTTAAAATTCCATTTCTCCTTAAACTTCTTTTTATCCTTCCCCATGCGTTAAATTGGCTTGTTAATACTCCTGCAACTCTTCCCATTAATATGGTTCTATTTCCGGTTAGTGGCAGTTCTAGGTGTTGGCACATAACGTGCAATTTTTCTCTATCTAGTTCAGCTAATCTTTCAATTGTCATTCGTCTTGAATCAAAATTCAGATGTAACCATAATCTCTGTCTTCTTTCTTTATGGGAACCTGATGATTTAATCCCAAATATTTTCAAAACTTCGCCAATTTCTTTATGAGGCATCGACTGAATTCCGTCCCAAGATAAATCTAGATTATCAAGGATTTGATATTGAATTAATCTTGCTCTAAGTACTTCTACAGAGCCGGATTTACTAAGTTCAAAACCTTCTGCTTTTTGTCTCAGTGACATCAGACGAGATCGGTATAGGTCATCTAGTAATACTTCGTCAACCTGCAAAACCTATCTCCTCTGTGTGGCCGAGAATTATCCTGCATGATATTAATTGCGTATGAATTAATGATTCAGTATGTATTTTGGCAGTTAAATCTGAAAGCCGGAATCAATTATTAAAAAAATCGATACCCGCAATCTTTGAACTCTCAATCACTCTTCTCCAATCTTTTTCAGTCGCAATCATTGCTACTTCATAACCAGAATATGGAATTACTCTATCTACCGCGATTGTTCTTTTCCCGTCATTCGAAATTGTTTCAATTCTAAATTCAACTAGTACTTCATTTGTGTTTGCTTCCCCTTCTAAATCATGAAATGCCTGTTCCATAGTCAAGTCTCTATGTTCTTCGGCCTGTTTCATGAGAGTACTCATTTTCCGATGTCTAGTAAGGATACCTATACCGTTTAATTGATTTTCATCCATCCTCCCGATGAAATGATTTTGAATTTTCCAAACTGTTTCACCTTCAATTTCTGAAAATAATTTAGAATTTTTATTGGGATAATTCTTCCTCCCTACTAATACCACTAAATCTGAATATGCAGTTGGTAAAAAATGGTTGTCTCCTCTATTTTGAGGGTCAGGTAGTAAGGTATGTCTTCTTTCACTGATGTTTAATGTAGAATAAATAACTCTTGGAATTATATAGCCATCTATTTCTTTATTTTGACGTAGTTTTTCCATCCAAGCATACCTTTCTAATTCATTTCCTAGCGATTCGTTTCTCTTTTCAATTTCTATAAATGCGACTGGAGATAAAACTCTCATTCCTCTACGTGATCTTCTTAACTGTCTCCTAATCAACTTTGATTCGCACAAGATTATAGCAGATTTTGGCTGATATTGGATTTTATTTTCTGAAACTAATACCATATTCGGTGTTCTAGGAGTTCTTGCTCCATGTACCTGGCAATTTGCTTCATACATTTCCACTTGTTTACCATGTAGAAGTTTCGCAGGCATCGCAAGTAAGTCTAAGTCGCCATTCTGAAGGCTCTCTAATGCTTGGGTAAAAGATTCTTGTTCTTCATTTTCTATTTGAGTATCAGGCGCCTCATTAGATTCAAAAAATTTCTCCATATATTGGTCAACTGGGCATGATGATATAGAGAGGGTTCCAAATTGTATTCTTTCCATATTCGCGTCCACCTCATGGGAGGGAGCACGTACCGTACTCAAACTAACCGGCTAGACACTTATTGATATAGGCGACCCCTTCTAACGTGCATTGAATTACCATGGTCTCCCTCCGTTCGGCTCAGCAACAACTTCGAAAAAGAAGAAATATTGTTGAAGAAGCCTTGGAAGATTTTGTGCAAGAAAAGATGGCCAGTACTCAGGCACCTGCTATGACTTTAGCTCGTGAAGTATTGCTCGCAGGAGGGAAGAGATACCGTCCAGTTCTTACGATGTTAGCCTTTGAATCAGCAGGTGGTGAAGATGTATCTGAAGTTATGGACCTCGCTCTTGCCGCGGAATTAATTCATACTGCAACTTTAGTGCATGATGATATCTATGACTTTTCTAAGACTAGAAGGGGTAAACCTACTCTGCACGCATCCCATGGCCTAGCACACGGAATAATTGGAGGCGACTATTTATTTGTTCTCGGATTTGGTTTAGGTGGGAAATATGAGGCTAAAATTGTAGAAAAAATGGCAGAGACCTGCGCTAACATAGCTTCTGGTGAGTTGTTACAGCATGAACATATAGGGAATCTAGCGACAACACCTGAAAATTATTATTCAATTATTGATGGAAAAACAGCTGGGCCTTTTGCTACCGCATGTGCTTGTGCTGCAATTGTTGCTGGTGCTTCAGATGAGGTAGTTTATTCTCTTGAAGAATTTGGTTGGGAAGTAGGCAGAGCATTCCAACTAGTAGATGACTTACTAGATTTGACTGGTGATGAAAATATGGGTAAACCTAGGGGTGGCGATGTACACGAAGGTAAAATGACTCTTCCAATCATTCATGCATTAACTATGCTGCATGGAATCGAACGTGAACAATTAGCAGATGTGTTACAAAATTTCTCAGATGATCGTTGGAATGAATTAGTATCGCTACTTTCAACCGCAGGTTCTTTTGAATATTCGGAACAATTAATTGAAAATCATGTAAATAGAGCTCTACTTCAATTGGAATCCTTGCCTCAAAGCATTGCAAGAAACTTAATGGAAGAAGTTGCTAAAAGGTCCCGTTCAAGGAAGAAATAAAATTTAATCAGTACTCTTGGTGAAGATATGAGTTTCAAAAAAGACTGGGAAGTTATTGTCATTGGAGGTGGCCCTGCTGGTTCAACAACTGCAAGGTATATTGCAGAAGGAGGTTGTGACGTTCTAGTTATTGATGGAAGAGATCCTATTGGGACGCCTTTACAATGTGGTGAATTAGTGCCGACTAACGATGAAATGCGTCGCCTTTGCCCAGATGTACCAGATATTGATGATTTGTTACAAACACCTCCAAGTGCAATATCAAGAAAAACCTCTGAAATGCATTTAGTCCCGCCCTCTGGAAAACCTCTCCGTTACTCATTTGAAGGATTTATGTTAAATCGAGTAGTTCATGATGAAGCTCTTGTTGATTTGGCCAAATCAAACGGTGTAGAATATTTAGTCGATTCAAGAGTTGACTCTGTAGATGGCAATACGGTCAAATTAAGAGATGGCAGAGAATTTTCTGCAAAAGTAATAGTTGGTGCAGGTGGACATAATGATCCCTTGAGGAGAAGTTTTTGGAATGAATCTAGTCTAAAAATTCCCGTCAAATTTGTTTTGATGGATGGCGATTTTGGCGATGCAGTAGAGCTACATTTTGGTTCAATGGCTCCTGGCGGTTATGCTTGGATGTTTCCTAAAGAAAATGGAGCTAATATTGGCGTAGGAATCCAGAATAAGTTTTCCAAAGGTAGAAATTTGAATGATTTGACTGAAAACTTCGTCAATCGCTATGAGGGTAATATTACATTCACTGGAGCAGGTTCATTGCCTATGTCAGGTACTATTACGACTTTTGTCAAAGGCAACTATGTCCTAGTAGGTGACTCTGCAGGGATGGTTCTACCATCAAATGGTGCGGGGATCACTATCGCTATGATAGGCGGAAGGATTGCAGGGCAGGTGATTTCTGAACATCTCAAATCTGGTGTTCCTTTATCTGAATTTGAAACTCGCTGGAAAAAGCAGATGGGTAAGGTAATGAGTAATTCCAAAAGAGCATTTATTTTTGGTAGTTATATCTTAAGGTTACCTGATTGGATAATTAATTTAATTTTCAATCGTTTCACGAAACCCTTTGTTTGGAGATCAATAACTTGTAGGAATATGTTTTTCATTTTTTGAGTTTGGATTATTATTGTGGTTTTTCTGCTTGCCATATAGTTGCCATTCCGGGGAATATGACTTTGGCACGTGAATTAACAAACCCTACTTCTTCTAACATCTTAGTATAATCTTTAGTTGTTCCAAAGTGAACATATGTTTTAGTCAGCCACTTCCATGGGTGATCATCTTGCTTACATACTATCTTTGCATAACTTCCTACCCACGTTCTCATCCACAACCAGCCCAAAAGTCCATGAATTTTATTGATTTTTGCAGGGTCTACAATTACTACTGATGAACCTGGTTTCAGGACACGATATACTTGCGCTAATCCCTCTCTCTTATCGTACCAATCTCTGAATGAAAATAGCGAACAGACCGCGTCAAAGGAATTATCATCAAATGGTAATTTTTCTGCTTTACCTTCTACGAATGTTGCTTCTGAAAAACCATTCATTGTCCTTGATTTGTTAACTCTCGGTTCTGCAACGCGTAGCATTTCAGGAATAGGGTCGAGACATACTAACTCATTTCCTTCGAATTCTTCAGCAAAACTACCCGGTCCGCAACCTACTTCCAATACACGACCATCCAGAGGTAACCTATTCCTCACCATTCGTCTCCATTTTGAAACCTGCCCTAGAGTTGCAAAGCGATTTATTTTATCGTAAACTGGTATCGTTGCTTCAAGGTTTCTTTGGAGCTCATCCCAGTCTTTTTCGCCGATAGTCTCGGTATCCATATTATGTCGCGGAAGACTCAGGTATTTGGTACGTACTGATATTAATGTCAAAGTGATTAGTGTGATACAGTTTAGGTTGCTTATCGGTTATTATCATATACTAATTTTAGGTCGACAATGATATACAGGTGCTGAATATGTCTAGGGAAGATGTTTTACGTTCAATTAAAAATGCAGAAATAGCGGCCACTGAGACGCTATCAGATGCAAAAAAAGAAGCAGCATTCATAATTTCTCAAGCAAGACAAAATGCATCAGAAATTTTGACATCCGGTCGTTCAGACTCCGAGTCTAACGCCCAAGGTTTGATTTCAAAAGCGCGCGAGAGTGCTGGTTCTGAAGCAGAAGTCGTTTCAAACGACGGAAAAGTTGCACAGAAAAGTATTCATGATTCTGGGATTAAAAATCGTCAAAAGGCAGAAAAAATTGTAATTGACGCTTTTAGGAATTAATTTTAATTATTTTGGAGGTTAAAATCATGTCTCAGGTTAAAACACAGCAAATGGGTCGTTTACTCGCTGCTGGTAGCAAAGATCTGATTGATGAAGTAGTTGATGCGTTGGCAGAATTAAACGCATTACACATAATAGAATACGATGGTACGGATGAAGGTTTTAATCTAGGTACTCCGAAAGAAGAGGCAGAAGAAGTAGGAAAACGTCTGTCTAAATTACGCTCTGCAGCATCTCTTGTTGATGTTTCTGGTCCGAAAAAACCAGTGTCTGCAAAGAAGATCCGTTCAGAGCTCGAAAATAATCTCTCGGAGGCAGTAGAACATCTTTTGGAAAAAAGTACTCGTCTTGATTCAGTCGAGAATAGTCTGTCCTCCCTAGAGGAAGAAGCGGCTGTCTTGGAATTAATTTCATCAATTGATTTAGATGTAGAGTTATTATCTGGTTATTCGGAATTATCTTCATTCGTAGGCACTGTGAATGATTTAGAAATGGCTAAAGAAATCACATCTAATAGCCTCTTCTTTAGCGGCGTATCTAAAAAAACTAAGGTAATTGCTGTTTTTGTTAAAAATAGTGATTCTAACGACACACAATCTCAATTGAATGCATCCGGATTCCAGGCAATTAACCTTCCAGAGAATGGCAATGGCAGTTCACATATTTTACTCTCAGATGTACGTGAATCAATCAGCGCACTATCTAAAGAGAAGTCATCAATAAGTGAAGAGATAGATAATTGGACAAACGAATTCGGAGAATCTCTAGTTTGTGGTTTAGAATTATTAGAGAGAGAACACGATATTCTGACTGCACCTGTTAAAATTGCAGTTTCGGAGCATGCTTTTTTCATCGATGGATGGATAGAAATGTCTCGCTCCGAGGAAGTTAAATCTGCTCTATCAAAATCTTGTCTATACACTGAGGTTTCTCCCTTTGTGCTGAAGGCAGGCGGTGGTGGTCATGGGCATTCAGATCATGCTCATCATCAAGAGATGCCCCCTATCTCCTATCAAAATAGAAAAGTCAGTAAGCCAATGGAATTACTTACTGATGCAGTAGGGAGGCCAGCGTACGGAAGGATAGATCCTACCTTGTTTATGTTTGTTACTTATCCAATTTTCTTTGGAATGATGCTTGGAGATATGGCATATGGTCTGATTACTATTTCTCTTGGAGCATTTATAATGAGTCGTGCAGGTTCCAATGATATGATGAATCTGGGTGGGAAATTCTTGGTTTATATTGGACTAGGGACTTTTGCATTTGGTTACCTCTATGCTGAATTCGCAGGTTGGGAGATATTCCCTCATGGGCATCATAATCCTGCTGAGGCTCTTGCTGTATTCTATCCTGAGATTCCTCATCATGAATATCATGTATGGTCTCAGTCACTACCCTTTAGTATCGAACTGGCATTCCCATTCCACAGAGTTGTATCGGTTGAAGATCATGGAAATCTTGAACACTTAGCAGTATTAACTATTTACTTAGGATTAATACATATTATGTTTGGTAGATTGATTGGATTCAGAGACGTTCTTCTATACGGGACTGATCATGGTCATGTTGGTTTCCTTGCAGCATTTTTCGAACACGGTGTTTGGATGATTCTATTAGTTGGGGGTTTCATATTCTCATACGGCTATATTGGTTCAAAGAACTATGGTTATGAAGTCGAATACATGATTTTACCTGGTGCTATGATAGCAATATCTGCAATCATCTTGCTTGTATGGACACTTTACAAATACCATGGCATTCCTTTTGTGATCAGTTTGATCCTATCTCCTATTGAGGCGATTGGGATGATGCCCTCAGTAATCTCTTATGTCCGTCTTTTCGCAGTAGGTGTAGTCGGTGTTAAAATTGCCGAGACTGGCAATGTGAAGTTATTCGAGCCTATGGCACATGCTATCGACCATGGCGATTTCTTAGTCGTCCCATTCCTTTTGATTGGTTGGTTAGCAGTTCAATTCTTTGCATGGGGTCTGGGGGTATTCAGTCCTAATATTCATGCGGCCAGGCTTCATTTCGTAGAATGGATGAGGCAATATTATGATTCTAGCGGAGAGGCATTCGAGCCTTTCGGTTTCCGCTCGCACCATGTGGAGGTCGAGTGATATCACATTCCAAGTGTAATGCTTAGAAAAAATGGAGGAAAAAAATATGAATAACAGAAATAAAATGAGAGGAATGAGTATGTTGCTAACATTATCGTCAATTGTGATGATTGCTAGCAGCGTTCAGGCGGAAGACAATGCATCTACAGAAGCTGCATATGCAAACATCGGTGCAGGTATTGCACTAGGTTTAGCAGGAATTGGAACTGGCTTAAGCCAAGGGCCAATTGGAGCTGCTGCTGTAGGAATGATTGCAGAAGATAGCAGTAAGTTCGTTAACGGACTAATCTTCACTGCTCTACCTGAGACAATTGTCCTTTTCGGATTTCTTGCACTATTCTTGCTCGGATAAGCAGAATTTTGTAGGTTCCTATAATGAATAATTAAAACACGAGGTGTAATGAAATGACATTGGATGCATTAGCAAACGAAATCGCTGCCCAAGCGAAAGCAGAGGCAGAATCGATTATCGCAGCCGCTAAGCAGCAAGCTGAAGAAATTGAGGATGAGGCAAAAGCAGTAGCTTCTTCTTTCTCCTCAGATATGAAAGCACGTGCTGAGCGAGAGAGCGCCCAGTTGTCAGTAGAAGTAGTAGCATCAGCTAAACAAGCAAACCAAAAGCATCTTCTAATCGCTAGACGCGAAGAATTGGATGAGACATGGAATTCAATACGTGTATCGGTGGCGTCACCAGATCTCAAAGGTCGTTCTGATGTCCTGAGTGCACTTTTAGCTGAAGCGAGCAAATCTGGAGAAGGAATGTTACTTCGTCCAGTTTCGACTGATCGCAAAGCGCTTGAAAAAGGGAATTTTTCTCTTGGTGACGACGTTGAAGGATTAGGGGGCTTTGTCCTCGAATCTAAAGACGGTTCAATAGTACTTGATTATCGATTTGATAGTCGTCTAGAAGAAGCTTGGAATACTAATCTAGGTACTGTAAATAAAACTTTATTTGGTAATTAATTGGTGAAAATATGACTGGAATAGTAAGTGGCCGTTCTAATATTTACAATGCTTCAGCTCGCGCTAAAGCACGTAAGGCTTCTCTAATTGATCCCACCCGTATGCGACAATTGTTGCAATTAGGTCCGGAATCAATTGGTGCAAGTATTGGTGAGCTAGGATATCGTTCTGAAATGGATATATATTCTGCTCGTATGGACGGAGCAGATGCAGTAGAAGCTGCACTTTTCCACAATCTTGATAATGATCTATCTGAGGTAATGAGATTCTGTCAAGGGCCTCTCAAATCAATAGTTTCAGTCTATGTTGAACGTTTCTCTTATGAGAAGGCAAAGACCGTTCTCCGTGCAGTTAACGGCGGATGTTCAGATGAATTAATTGAATCACAAATCCTTCCTTCTGAAAATCCTAAGAATTCATTATGGCTTGAAATTGTTAGGAATACAGAGACAGTTGCAGAAGCAGCCAGTGCAATGGCAGGTACGCCTTGGGGTAAGGAATTAGGTAAATTGGAAGGTGCAGAATCAACACTAGAAGAAATGGAAGATGCATTGGATAGACAATACTACAATCACGCCTTGAAAGTTTCTCGAGGAAAGGATTCCAGCATCCATCTAATGAAGTATATCAGGACCGAGATCGACCATCGAAATATAATTAATCAATTCCGTGAACTACGTCAAAATATTTCTCCAGACAAACGTTTACAGATGGTTATTTCAGGCGGTCGTATTCAGAACTCAGTAATGGCACAAGCGTCCCAAGCAACATCTCAGGAAGCGATAGTAGATGCTCTTCGCCGTAGCAACTCATTTGATGATGAGGGGTTCGATGAAGCACTTCAACAGTCAAAAGTCACTGGTTCTTTAGATCCAATAGCATCTCTTTTGACACATAAAAGGCATGCGATGCTAAAGCGTTTCGCGTATCTTAATCCTGTGTCATCATTCCCAGTGATTTACTATATCGAGCGTAAAGTGCTCGAAATACAGAATCTTCGTCTTCTTGTGCGTGGGAAGACGATTGGCCTCACATCAGAGGTATTAGAAGCGCATATGGATTTTTGAGGTAGATAATATGGAAATAGCAGTAGTCGGTTCCCTTGATTTTACCCTTGGTTTCCAACTTGCGGGTGTTTTGAGATTACACAACCCTGCTAATCTAGATGAGTTGACTTCAACGATGAAGTCTCTATTAAATGAAAAAGAAGTAGGAGTTGTTGTAATTGATAACTCCGATTTATTACAGCTTCCGGAAAGATTGCGAGTGCAACTATCCGAAAGTATCACACCCACTGTATTGGGTATTGGGACCGAAGAGGATAATACCCTCAGAGAGTCCATCAAGTCGGCCCTAGGAGTCGATTTGTGGAAGTAAATCCTAGAAAAAAAATAAAGGAAGTGAATTAAAAATGAGTGAAGAAAATGGAGTGATTTATCGCATCTCTGGACCAGTTGTAACCGCAGTAGGAATTTCGCCAAGAATGTATGAAGTTGTGCGAGTAGGTGATGAAGGTTTAATGGGAGAAGTTATTGAATTACACGGCGAACAATCAGTTATTCAGGTATATGAGGAAACCTCAGGTGTCAGACCTGGTGAACCGGTTATTAGAACTGGACAAACCTTGTCTGTTCAACTAGGTCCAGGTCTTTTAACTAAGATTTATGATGGTATTCAGAGACCTCTACCTGAACTTGAGAAGACCATGGGTGTCTTTATCAAAAGAGGAGTCGATGCAGATGGTTTAGATTTAGAAAAGAATTGGGATTTCAAAGCAACTGCTAAGGCAGGTGACTCAGTAACGTCAGGGGATGTTATTGGAACAGTCCAAGAAACAAAGACTATCGAACATAGAGTCATGGTTCCTCCGGGTACCTCAGGTGTCATCAAAAACATTAGTTCCGGTGAATTTAATGTGACTCAAACTGTTTGTACTTTAGAAGATGGAAATGAAATTCAAATGATGCAAAAATGGCCAGTTCGTACGCCTCGTCCGTTTACAAAGAAACACGCTCCTGAGGTTCCTTTGCAAACAGGTCAAAGAATTCTAGATTTCCTTTTCCCACTAGCTAAGGGAGGAACTGCAGGAATTCCTGGTCCATTTGGTTCAGGTAAAACAGTCACACAACAGCAACTTGCTAAGTGGTCTGATGCAGATATTGTCGTCTATATCGGATGCGGTGAACGTGGTAATGAGATGACTGAAGTTCTCGATGAATTCCCTCATCTCATGGATCCTAAAACGGGTGAAGCTTTGATGAACAGGACTACTATGATTGCTAACACTTCTAATATGCCAGTTGCAGCCAGAGAAGCTTCAGTTTATACTGGTATTACAATCGCCGAATATTTCAGAGATATGGGCTATGATGTTGCTTTAATGGCTGATTCAACTAGTCGTTGGGCAGAAGCAATGAGAGAAATTTCATCTCGTTTAGAAGAGATGCCGGGTGAGGAAGGTTATCCTGCATATCTTTCCAGCCGTCTTGCAGAATTCTATGAGAGAGCAGGAAGAGTCGAGACTCTTGCAGGAGGAGATGGTTCAGTATCTGTAATAGGTGCCGTTTCACCTCCTGGTGGAGATATTTCAGAACCAGTCAGTCAAGGGACTCTGCGTATCGTTAAGGTATTCTGGGGTCTTGATGCTGGTCTTGCGCGTCAGAGGCATTTCCCTGCAATTAATTGGCTAAATTCCTACTCACTATATCCTCCGTCGCTTGATCAATGGTATAGAGATAATATCAAGAGTGATTTCCCTGAACTTAGGACTGAAATCAGTGCCTTACTTCAAGTTGAAGCAGAATTACAAGAAATCGTTCAGTTAGTGGGTTCCGATGCTTTACCAGTCGATCAACAACTAACTCTAGAAGTTGCTCGTATGATTAGAGAATTTTTCCTACAACAGAATGCATTCCATGACGTAGATACTTATACTGACTTAAAACTCCAATATACTATGGCTAAGGCCATACTTTCTTTCCAAGAAGAATCGAAGAAGGCTTTAGCAGGTGGTGCCGCTCTTGAAGACGTAGTTAACGTACCAGCACGTACTGACCTAATGAGGGGAAGATTCGAATCAGGTTATGAAGAAAAAATCGATAAAATGTTAGAAACTATGATCAAACAAATTGCCGAGACTATGGAGGATAACTGAGAGGTGGTATAAATGACTGGAAAAGAATATAGAACAATCACTGACGTAAAAGGACCTCTTGTGTTCCTAAATAAAACTGAACCTGTTGCCTTTGGAGAGATTGTAGAATTACGCCTCACTGATGGTACTTTGAAGAATGGGCAAGTCCTAGATACATCTGACGACCAAGTTATCGTTCAGGTTTTCGAAGGTACTGCTTCAATTGATAAACAAACAGGGATAAAATTCCTTGGTGACGTGTTTAAGTTACCAGTAAGCACAGACATGATTGGAAGAATCCTTGACGGTGCTGGACGTCCAAGAGATGGTGGGCCTGCTATTGTAGCAGACGAAATGGCAGACATTATTGGTGCTGCTATCAACCCTTATTCTCGTCAGAGCCCTGATACATTTATTCAAACCGGAATATCTGCAATTGATGCTTGTACTTCATTAGTTCGTGGTCAGAAACTACCTATTTTCAGTGCTTCAGGACTTCCTCACAATGATATCGCATTACAAATTGCTCGACAGGCTAAACTGGTAGACAGTGATGATGACTTCGTAGTAGTTTTCTGTGCTATGGGAATCACGGCAGAAGAATACAATTTCTTCGTTCATGATTTGGAAAGAACTGGCGCTCTAGAGAATGCCTGTCTTTTCGTTAATCTTGCTGATGACCCTGCTGTTGAGAGATTAATTACTCCAAGATTGGCTCTTACTGCTGCTGAATATTTAGCTTTCGAGAAGGATTATCACGTATTAGTCATCTATACAGACATGACTAACTATTGTGAATCGCTACGTCAAATAGGTGCAGCGCGTGAAGAAGTCCCTGGTCGTAGAGGTTATCCTGGATACATGTATACTGATTTAGCAATGTTATATGAGCGAGCAGGTTTGGTTAAGGGGAAGAAAGGTTCAATCACTCAATTCCCTATATTGACAATGCCTGGTGACGATATTACTCATCCTATACCAGATCTTTCTGGATATATTACCGAGGGGCAAATTGTTATTTCTCGTGAGCTTCATCAGAAAGGAATTTATCCTCCGATTAACGTTCTACCTTCTCTATCTCGACTTATGAATGCAGGGATTGGTGACGGTAAAACTCGTGAAGATCATAAATCAGTTTCTGATCAACTTTATGCAGCATATGCTCAAGGAAGGGAATTACGTGGTTTAGTGGCAATTGTAGGTGAAGATGCTTTGAATGAGCGTGATTTACAGTTATTGAAGTTCGCGGATATTTTTGAGAATAAATTCCTTCGACAAAGTCGTGATGAAGATCGTTCAATTTCAGAGGGAACTCTTGATTATGCTTGGGAACTGCTTTCAAATATTGATACAAAATATCTTGTACGTCTTGATCAAAAGTGGATTGATAAGTATCATCCAACTGACAAAAAAGAATGAATAAATTTAGAATTATAGTTAGGAGATGAGAAAGATGGCACTAGACATCAAACCAACACGCTCAGAACTGATAAATTTGAAACGTCGTATTAAACAGACTTCAAGTGGATATAATCTCCTTAAAATGAAGAGAGATGGTTTATTCTTTGAATTCCGTACACTGTTGGCTGAGATGATTGCAGCAAGAGAAGAACTTGTGGGAACTTACCGCGACGCATTGAAATCTATTGCCTTAGCGTCATCTATTGAAGGTGGGTTAGCTGTAAAAAGCGCGGCAATTGCAGCAACATCAGGGCCAGAAGTAATGGTATCAAGAAGAAATATAATGGGTGTCGTTGTTCCTAAAGTTGAAGGTGCAAATCTTACAACCACTGTTGAAACGAGACCTACTGGAATTATTGGTGGTTCGCCATATATCGATGAATCTGCAGATTCTTATTCTATATTAATATCAAAAATTGTCAAGGCAGCAGAAATGGAAGCAACTCTGAAAAGACTTCTTGAAGAGATTGAAGCTACAAAAAGACGTGTAAACGCCTTGGAATTTGTTGTTATTCCTGAAATGAAAGAAGCACAATCATTCATTCAACTAAGATTAGAAGAGATGGAGAGAGAAGAAACATTCCGTCTTAAGAGATTCAAAAACAAGTAACTTTGTATTTCTTTCTGCATAGCAGCACACACGGTTTGATAGGGGGTAATCTATGCTCAGTAGTCAAGTGAGATGGAGGGGTGACTATGTCTGACAGCAAACCAATTGTTATTGATAAAGAAACTTGGAATCAAAATGAGTTTCTAGAAACCATTTGCAATCGCTATTTTATTATCGGTAATCAATCTAGTATTGGTAATATCTCATGGGAGATTAATAGTCGTAATGACGAGGATATTAGCTCAAGTCTCGTTCTTCTTAACAAGCATCTCAAACCTCTAAGTTTGATAGGGTTATTAGATGAGGGTAATCCTCCTACATTGACAATAACAAGATATCCAGTTGATCCCGTATATGTTCCATTCTGGCAGCAGATATTAATTTGGGTGACAATGTTTTCATTTACTACATTAGCAGGAAGTTATTGGATATCTCAATATGAGGCGAGTAATTCAGTACTGGCATTTGAGTCATTAAAAGAATCCTTTGTATATTTTAGTTTCCCTATTTTCTCCGTTACCATGTCGGCTCATCTTTTTAGAAAATATATTGCATCCCTCTTTGAGGTCGAAGTTGGTAATTTAGTACCAGTAGCATTTCCTTTGATATCTCCCTTCTGGCCATTTGGAATTGTAGGTGTTTTTGGTCAAAAGCGCATTGATACCATAACATATCCGAATCGTCGTTCGTTAGGTTTGATTGAATCATCATCTGCATTTGTATTCTTAATAGGAGGTTCTATTTTATCGCTCATAGGTATTACATTGACCTCTGATTTACCTCCCGAAATTATATCTAATCCAATACTATTAGAATTAAACGTTATAGTTGATTTATTGTCGAATCTATTTATTGATTCGGATATCTCAGTAAGGCTTCAGTGGGTCCACCCATTAGTTCTAGCAGGTTCTGGATTATCGATAATTGGTTGGATACTTCTTCTCCCTATACCTGGGTTCCCTGGTGATAGAATTTTACATTCAATACTTGGTCCTAAAAACCTCGAATCAAATGAAAATGAAACTTCATTATTCTTAATCACTCTAGGAATTATGTGCATAGTTTTCTTAGAAACTATATTTTGGCCTTGGTTGATTCTTGCATCATTGGCATCTTGGAGAAGATTTAGTGGAGATCATATACCAACTCCCTTGGTAGTAGATGAGGCATTTGGTATTGATAGGAAATTTCGAAATACATTTACTACAGCGATAGTTGTTGCATTACTGCTAGGTTTTCCAGGAGTTCACCCAGTTAAACAAATTTCTAATTTAGAAGAGGGCTTGGATATATCGAGTTGGGATAATCAGATAGATTACCTAGATGAAGGGATTAATTCTTTGGGTCTGTATCCTTCAGGGATAATGCCTGTTTCTGGGACAATACAGGTTTTAATCGAGGGAGATAATGAAAGATGGGATATTGACTCTGAATGTTTTGATGATAAATTAATTTGCTATTTTGAAAATATCAGTCAAAATAATCATGGTTCATTTGACTTTTCGATTTTAGATAATAATTTAACCGAAACTTCTCCAGTACAGTTACGTTTTATCATAGAGACAGGAGACTCAACTAAAGAACATGTTATCGCAGTCAAGTATCCTAATATCACATCTCCCGATCCTCTTTGGCATAGAGATGATGAATCTCCAAAAGAAAGAATTTGTATAAATATTGAAGTTATTGAAAACCAATCTGGTAATTTAACCGTAAGTTCAAATCCATTCTGGTCAATAGAAAATTCAAGTTTCCTTTCAGGGGGTGAGAATGAATTATGCCTTATATCAGAAAAAGGAGGCTGGGAATCGTTAAAAATCGGTAATTCAGGAATTTCTGGCTATAGAATGGGACCTATTGTTGAATTTGAATCTGATAATGGCGAAAAAACAATTTGGAATTTGCCGATTGAAAATTCTTATGTTAATATATACCTGAATCAAACCACTGGTCTTAGATTAAATCAAGTCACAGATGGTGTACTATATTCCGACACATTCAGCTCACCGTTCTGTCCTTCTGAAAATATTATTCCGACATTAGACTCGAATTCAACGGATAATCTTACTCTTTTGATAGGTTCACCAATTATTATTGATGGAGATTATGAGAATAGGAGTATATTGGTCCCTGAAAGCGGATGGATAGTAAATTGTGATGCTGAAAATTCAAGGGCATATTCTCTGAAATCAGGTTTTGATATAGACATAGACGGTTTAATGATGAATGACTCAAAATTACCATTCTCAGATCTAACTATTAATTCAAGGGAAGACACGGATCTAAGTTTAACTCTAGACATATCTAGTAATTTAAGAAATGACTCTGGATTAGAAATCTCATTGCCAGATTCAATCCCTGCAAATGATTCAGTAGATATTGGAATCAATTTTAATGAAATAGATAGTGAAATCTGGAAAGTATTTTGGATTACCCAAGATTCCGATAGTTTAACTCTACATTTTGTATTAAAATGCCCCATTGGGGGATGCAACAATTGAGAGTGGCAATAATTGGGGTAGGTTCTATTGGAGGGATTATTCTTGGTGCTATGGCAGATACTGATGTAGATTTAGTCTGTATTTCTAGGGGTTCCACTGCAACAAGTTTGTCTAACTTGGGACTAGTTTTACACACTCCTGAAGGGAGCATAGAAGTTGTCCCTTCCGAAAGATATCTGCTAGTAGACAGTCAAGCTGGTCCTCTTTCAGAGCAGATACGAGGTACCTGCGATATCGCAATAATTTGTGGGAAGACGCTTGATACACCAGCATTAGCCGAATTAGCATCCGAGGTACTTACAGAAAACGGATATGCGTTGACTATCCAAAATGGGTTGGGTAACGCAGAAATATTAGCCAATAGGATTGGTCGTGAACGTATATTTGTCGGTTCACTTACCCATGCAGCCTGGCGAAGTGATGAAGGAGAGGTTCATTGGGTAGGTAGAGGGAGTATTAATCTCGGTGCATTGAACATAGAAGAAAATGTTAGAGCAGAACCTCTTCTAAGGATTCTTAATGATGCCGATCTCAATGCTACATTAAGTAATGATATTCAACAGATTCTTTGGAAAAAATTACTGATTAATGTCGCAATTAACCCAGTTTGCGCTATTGCTGGAGTTCGTAATGGGGCTCTTTTAGAAGTCAATTCACTTTGGCAACAAGCAATGCAGGCTATGCGTGAAGCCGCTATTGTAGCACGCGCTAGTGGAGTAGATTTAGGCGATATAAAATTAGAAAAGTATCTTCGAGAAGTAGTAACGATCTCTCCTGAGAATAGATGCTCGATGCTACAAGATATAATGGCAGGCAGACCTACTGAGATTGATGCATTATGTGGTGCAGTAGTTCTAAGGGGTGAGGCTGAAGGAATACCGACCCCTTGTAATGCAATATTACATGGGCTGATCAAAGGGATTGAAAAGTCTTCTAAATTTGATTGATATTTATTCTAAGTCTTTATTGTAATGTAAGCCAATATTTTCTTTCCTAGATAATGATGCACTAACTACAATTTTTGCAACTTGTATAAGGTTTCTTAGTTCTACTAGATCTTGTGTAGGTTTACATCTTTCCCAGATTATATTAACTTCATTTTCTAAATGATTGATTCTTCTTTCTGCTCTTTTCAGTCTATCGTTACTTTTTACAATCCCTACATCCATTGTCATAGTTGTTCTCAGGGCGTCTAAATCTGTACGTAAAGGCGAATGTTCAATTAATGTGGAAAGATTATCTGCGCGCCAGAGTGGAATATTTTTAGGTAACTTCTGTAATTCATTTTGATTGTATTTTTCAATTATATTTTTCGCTGCCCGTTCTGAATATACCACCGCTTCAAGAAGACTGTTTGATGCTAGCCGATTTGCTCCATGTAACCCGGTTCTTGCTACTTCTCCAATTGCATAAAGTCCTGGCATCTTTTTATCATTTACAAGCGCATGACCATAGTGGTTAACATTCACACCACCGACCATGTAGTGAGCAGCTGGAATCACAGGAATCGGATCTTTCCCAATAGAAATTCCATAGGATTTTAATTTTTTATCTATATTTGGAAACTTTTCAATCAATTTATTTTGATTTAAGTGTTCAGTAATCAGAAATACATGTTTATCTCCCGTTTTCTTTAATTCGGAATCAATAGCTCTTGCTACAATATCTCTTGTACCAAGTGATCCCATTTCAGAATATTTATTCATAAATGAATGGTGCTCTGGGTTTTCAAATTCTGATTTTTTCCAGTTTTTAATATCCTGTTTAGTCATTAAAATTGCACCATATCCTCTCATTGCTTCAGTAATTAAAAATGGTCTGGAACTATCTAAGGACAATGATGTGGGGTGGAATTGTATAAATTCAATATCTTTAATATCTGCTCCAACTCTAAGTGCCATTCCAACTCCATCACCTGTTGCAATTGATGGGTTTGTTGTCGAACGATGTAGGTAACCAACCCCTCCTGTAGCTAAAACTATCGCTTTTGCAGGTAATGTATGTACTACTCCTGAAGGTGCAAGGCACCAAACACCAACCACTCCCTTTTCTGGCGATCGATATTCTTTCTGAATTAGATCAATTCCCATCCAATTTTCTAGTATTACAAATCTGTCATCAATTTCTCCCGATGTGGACTTAGTTAGTGCTCTCTCAATTTCTTCTCCAGTGGCGTCCTTTGAATGTAGTATTCTTTCATCTGAGTGTCCGCCTTCTCTAACTCTATCAAATTCTCCACTCTCATTCTTATCAAAACGGACTCCGTGTTTGATTAAATCTCTTATTCTATCCGCTGCTTCTAATACTACTGATTCAACTACTTCTTCATTGCAAAGCCCGGCGCCGGCAGAAATGGTATCTTTTACATGGGCATCAATAGCATCTTGATCTTCTGGGTTAAGTACACCAGCAATTCCTCCTTGTGCCCAATTTGTATTCGATGTAGAGATATTCTTTTTAGTAATTAAAGCAACATTCAGTCCCTTCTGTACGCAACGATGTGCTAAAAATAAGCCCGCTATCCCTGAACCAATAACTGCAACATCTACTGGCTCCATTAATTCGTCTTCGACGATGTCACCCATATTACTCTCGATGGGGGGGCTCTGAATGAATCTTCGCTTATTTTTCCGGTTAACGGCCTAAAATAAGAGGTCTATTTTTCGCTCTGCTGCGCTCTTGTCCTCCTCAATGTTCATAGACGGAAATGCGGCAGCCAACTAATGATGTCGGCGAGAAATTGCTGATATTATATGGTGATGGGATGCATCTAGTAAGAATTGAACTTGAAAATTTCAAATCATTTGGTGGACAAATAATTATACCATTTGAGGAGGGATTCACTGCAATAACAGGCCCTAATGGTTCAGGGAAGTCTAATTGTGGAGATGCTATACAATTTGTTTTAGGGCCTAAATCTACTCGTTCTCTTCGTGCATCTAATGTTTCAGAATTAATATTCAACGGTGGAGGCGGAGGGAAAGCTGCTCGAAATATGTCTGCAACGCTTGTTTTTGAAAACTCGCCCGAATCTGATGGTCGCCGTAGATTAAGAATTGATACCGAAGAAGTTTCATTTACGCGTTCAGTCAGATTAAACCGTAAAAACGATACGATTTCATCATATTACATCAATGGTAATCCTTCTACTGCCACTGAAATGAGGAGAGTTTTGGCTGAAGCAGGCCTACATGGCGATGGTTACAACATTGTATTGCAAGGAGATGTCACGAATCTGGCCTCTATGACTCCTCACAAAAGGAGAGGAGTCCTTGAAGAAGTAGCTGGGGTGACTGCTTATGACGATGAAATACGTCGTGCTAATAATCAACGTAAGGTAGTCGAAAACAATATTGAAACTATCGATTTATTTGAAGAAGAACAAAAAACAAGGCTAAAAGGTTTGGAAAAAGAGCGCCAACAGGCATTGAAATTTAAAGATCTGAAAGATGAATTAGATTTGAACAAGGTAGTCCTTCAACAATCTAGGCACCGTAATAGATTAGATGAGGTCAGACTTTTGGGCGAGGAGCGTTCAAGTTATTCTGAACAAATCACTGGCCTCACAGAGAATATAAGGGCTGGGAATCAAAATCTAGGCAACTTCGATGAAGAACTTGTACAAATTGGAAATGATTTAGATGATATAATGAGCGGAGACGCGAGAGAATTACTAGATACTATTCGTCAACATGAAATTGATATCGAAACTAATTCTGACAGAGTAGGCGATCAATTGAAAATTATCGAATCTACTGAAGAAGATATTGAAATTATTCGAGAAGATTATGAAAGCGCAGAGAATGCAAGGGAGTCTGGTCAAGAAGAGTTGAATCAAGCCAAGGAATCTTTATTGAAAGCAGACTCTGATCTTATTCAGGCTGCTTCTGACGAGAAACAAGCAAGGGAGGCAATCCAGTCAGGAGATAGACATGGTCGTGATTTAAATCGTGCACTTGGTCAAGCAACCGACTTAGTTGCAGAAAAGCATCAAGAGTATTCTATTGCTAGATTAGAATCAGATAGGGCGGAGCAAACTGCTCAAATTTCCTCCGAAAAACTAGCAGATTTGGAAGAAGAATACGAACAAGCGACACTTAATAGAGATGATTTAACATTAGTCGGAGAAGAGATTCAAGGTGGTGGAGGACAGGTAGACCGAACTGCTTTGGCGAATGAATTACAAAGATTAACTAAGCAAGAAATTGGATTGCGTGAAGATCGAGATCGCTCTGAAGTTAAGGCTAGAGATGCAGAAGTTGAATTGGCAAAGGCCAGAGCAAGACAAGAAGCCAAAGCAAATAGGCCAGGGTCGGCTATAACTATAGCTGCTCTAACAAAATTAAGGCAGAGCGGAGAGATTAAGGGCATTCTTGGCACATTAGGTGAGTTATGTTCTCCAAAAGATGCAGCGCATGAAGATGCATTAGCATTAGCGCTAGGGAATGGTTTGAGGAGCATAGTAGTCACTAATGACGAAGTTGCAGCCGAGTGTATCAAGTGGCTTCGACTTAATGTTGGAGGGCGTGCAACATTCTTACCTCTAAATAAATTGAATGTATCTAGGCCACAAGGAAGGACATTAATTGTCGCTAGAAATCAGGGAGTCCTTGGTTTTGCTCATGATTTACTAGATTATGACTTAGAAGTCGATATTGCAGTTAGATATGCCTCTAGAAATACCCTGATTGTACAATCAATGGATGTGGCACGAAAGAATATGGGCGGTGTCCGCATGGTTACACTGAAAGGAGATATCATCGAAGGTTCAGGTGCAATGACTGGAGGTTCTCCTGCAGGCTCTTCAAGGCCGCGTTTCGGGGGGGGCAGTCCGGGGCAACTAGGTTCTGAGAGGCTTGAGAGATCAGTTGAAGAAGCGAATCTAATTTATTCAACTGTTGAAGCAGCATTAAGAGAATTACGTACTAATCAACAGAAATTACGTGATCAAATCCATGGTCTAGACGATAGTGATCAATCGGTTAAGATACGTGAGTGGAAATCTGATCTTTCACGTGCGCAGAAAGATGTTGATGAGATAGGTAAAAAGATTATATCTGCTAGAGATGAATTCTCACGTGTTGATAAATTATTCATTTCATCTAAGGAAGCGGCCGATAAAGCGAATCTGGATCATGAAGAATCGCTCAAATCAAGATCTGACGCCGCTACTGCACTTCAAAATCATACACCCGATCATCTTTCAGAAATATTAAGGAACGCAGAAAAAACAAGGACAGATGCTGAAAGGACGAAGATTGTATCCGATGCTGCAATTCTTAATGGGACTGAAAGAATGGATATTCTTTCGAATAGGTTGTCTGAACTTTCCAGACAAATAAACAATAAAGAAAAATTAATTTCTGACGCTAGGGAGGCAATAGTTTCTCTGCAAGAATCTATAACTAATTCTCAAGAGTTATTGGTGGACTTAAAGGGACAATCTTCACAATTTGATGAAGAACAGCAAATTCTAACCCAACGTCGAGAAATAATTATTGAAGAGAGAGCGAGTTTAAGGGCTACTCTAGATTCACATTCTCAGAAACGTGAAACATTAACCTCAAGGATTGAAGAATTGAATATTCAAATCCAACAAAAAAGAGCGGCAGTGAATGAAATTGTCGCAGAATTAGCAGATGCGGAAATCGACGTACCATCTGCTGACATCCAATTACCCACTGTGGCCGAGGCGGAAAGAGTAGTGCAGGGACTCGAACGTCGCCTCGGTCATCTAGGTGATGTCAATATGTTAGCTATAGAGCAATACGACATTGCAGTCGAACGTGTAGCTGGGCTAATAGAAGATGGAAAAATACTCCGGCAAAGGCGTGACGACCTTGTAGGTATTGCAGATAGACTTGAATCTGAGAGGAAAAAGAGGCTTCTCCTAGTATTTGAACACGTAAATAGAAATTTCAGTCGTGTGTATGCGCAGTTACAACCCGGTGGAATAGGTAGTCTTCGGTTAGAGAATCTAAAGAATCCATTTGACGGAGGTCTTGAGATGGACTGCGTACCTCCTGGTAAGAATAGTAAAACTCGTAGAAATTTATTATCAGGTGGTGAAAAATCGATGGCTGCTCTAGCCCTAATATTCGCGATACAAGATTACGAGCCAAGTCCATTCTATTATTTCGATGAGGTTGATCAAAATTTAGATCCATTTAATTCTGAATTAATTGCTGCACTTTGTTTAATGCGTTCACAAAGGGCGCAATTCATCATGGTCACATTAAGAAAAGTCAGTTTGAATCTCGCTAATCACCATATCGGTATCACCCATGCAGGTGATGGATGTAGTCGCCGAATAACTGATTTCGATCGTGCTGCTGCGCTACAGATGAGTGAAGAGATGGAAAAAGAAGAAGCCGCTCGAAAACAGTCAGAAACTGAACGTTCAGAATTAGTATTACCTGATCCTGAAAAGATGCCACGAGTCCCTGAGCCTCTTGGGACTCCTAAGTCATTAGGGGGTCTGGCGGAAAGGGCAGGTTTAGATATTGATGAATCCGAGGTAGATGAGATAGGTGAAGAATCTTCAAAAACTGGGGATTTAATCGCATTAAGGGAAAGAACTGAAGATTGGACTGAAGATATTGAGGAAGCTGATATAATTCAAAATGCATTGGTCGATGAAGAAAATCTCAAGAATAGTAATGACGAGGTTACTTCACCTGAAGTAGAAATTGAGTGAGGTGAATTATGTCCGTTTTCGATGGTAACTCTATGAAAGATGACATAGTTTCAAGATTACTTGGCGGAGAAGCAGATCTTGAAACTAATCGTTATCTTGATAGACTGGTTGAATTATCTCTTGTTGAAGAAGCAGAACATCAGTTCTTGATAGATCCCTTCGATAGGTCTGTAGCATTAGTATTCCAAATGTTCCATAATACTGATCTTGACCCATGGGACGTTGACCTTTCTGTTTTTCTAGAATTATTCAATCAAAGAATTAACGAATCAGAAAATATAGATTTACCAACATGCGGTAGATTAGTTAGGATGGCCTGGTCAATTCTCCGTGGCCAAGCCAGTTCACTTCTTGAAAGGCAAGAACGATCTCTTATTGATGAGGAGGTCGAAGAAACGTGGGATTTCGAGGATTCTTGGGAATCTGAATTTTCGGATGAAGATTATAATTTCTCAGTAGGTGTCCTTACTGGGGCTGCTAGCGATGTGTTACCTACTATGCTCGAAGGTAGAATACATCGAGAAGAGGGGCGCCCAGTAACTCTGGGGGAGTTACTTATGGGGCTCCAAGCAGCAGGTAGACTTTCAGAAGAACAAAAGATGCGAGAAGAAATAGCAAAAGAACGTCGCGAGGCTAATGAAAAAGCCAGAGCTAGGTTTGGAGGTAGTTTACATGTTGAGAATTTGGAAGACGATTTGAAAAGAACTTGGGATGCATTAAGGAGTCGTACTCTCGAAGAAAAAGAATCTACGAATCTTAGTGAGATAGTTGAAGTTTTAGAGAAAGGCTCTATTGATTCAGGATTAAGTATTGAAGATGCGAAATCAGAGGCTCAAGTCACTGCGTTGATATCGTCTCTTTTTCTAACTCATCGAGGATATGCTGAAGTTTCTCAAGATCTAAATGGCAATATTTCGTTAAAAAATCTTCACCTTCGAGACAATGACTTTTCAACTTTAACTAACCGTCTTAATCCTAAAGTAAGGCTTACTGAGAGGGTGATATCCAATGAGTGATGCTAGTCTTTCAATTATTCTTGAGGCGATAATGTTCACTTCAGGTCGTTCTATGTCTACAGATGAGTTATCAAAAATTGTAGATAAAACCAGTGTAGATGTAAATACTGCCCTATCTGAATTACAAGCAAGAATTAAACGAAGACAAGATTCTGCTTTGCAATTAACTGAAGTTTCTGGCCGTTGGATATTTGAGGTTCGCCCCAGTCTTTCGCCTCATTTACCGGAATCATTCCGCCCTGACACTCCACAAAGACTCCTTCCTGCCGCTGCCTTAATCGCCTACCACCAGCCAATGGCCCAATCTCAATTGGTAGAGATGCTTGGACAAAGAGCTTACGACCACGTAAGAGAATTAGCAAACCTAGGGCTTATCGATAGGCGTAGGGATGGCCTAACGCGTCGTCTAACTACAACTAGGAGGTTTGCAGAATATTTTGGTTGCCCAGAAGTAGACTATCGCGCTGTTCGTTCATGGTTCCGTTCTGAAGCCACCAAAGCGGGCCTGACTAGTGCTCAACTTGCTGCTTCCCTTGCACCTGATGAACAAATGTCTATTTCAGAGTTTATTGAAGAAGAAAATAATTCCAATTCTACAGTATCTGAGAATTAGATTAATCTCCTCTAATCTTTAATAGTGCTGCTTCAACAGTTGCCATAGTTATTCTTTCACCACTTTCTTTGACCATATTAGCAACTAAATCAATTTCTTCATCCTTTGCACCCGCCGAACTTATCATATTCTTTAGATGTAATTTCATATGTCCTGCCTGTATTCCTACGGTGGCTAATGCTCTGAGTGCACCTAAATTTTGCGCCATCCCTGCTGCTGCCATTACTTTAGCCAAATCATTAGCGCTCTTTATCCCTAAAAGCGCTACATTTGCCTGAGCTCCAGGGTGTATTCTTACCGCTCCGCCTACAAGTCCTACAGCCATTGGGCATTCGATAGATCCAACTAAATTACCATCTGAATCCTTTTCCCAATGTGTCATTGAGGTATATTGTTTTTCATGTGCACAATATGAATGAGCGCCTGATTCTATTGCACGCCAATCTTGTCCACATGCGATTGCTATAGGGGAAATAGCATTCATTATACCTTTGTTGTGAGTAGTTGCTCTAAACGGATCTGCAGCTGCAAAATGATATGCTTGTAATACTCCTTCAATTACTTCTGAACCTTGACTTGCTTCTCCTTTGTCTGACATTTCTTCAGGGGTAAAAGTTGCACTAACTCTAGCTAACCGGTGTATTGCCAAATTACTAATAATTCTCAAGATAACCGTTCCTTTCGATAATGATTCTATCTTAGGTGCAATAGTTTCAGCCATTGTATTTACTGCATTTGCTCCCATTGCATCTCTACAATCTACAAGGATATGGACAATAACCATTGGTCCAGACATGGTTTCTATTATTCTCACTTCAACATCTTTACAACCACCTCCGAACTTTACTAAAATTGGATCGACATCATTACACGACTGAATCAGTTCGTCTTTTGCTGCAAGAATCAGATCTCTTGATTCTTCTGGATTTTCGCATCCAACGATTTGTATTTGGCCAATCATTATCGGGTCAGTATTATCTGATCTAAACCCGCCTTTAGCCTGGCATCTCTTTGCCATGTTAGATGCTGCAGCCACTACGCTCGCTTCTTCTACTACGAACGGAACTAGATAGTGTTCATCATCTATGATAAAATTCGTTGCTACTCCTATGGGTAGGGAATATCTTCCAACGACATTTTCAATCATCCTGTCTGCAGTGTCTTCTGATAATTCCGCATCTGCCCAAGCGTTAGTCTGTTCTTCAGTCAAACCAGCTATATCTGCTAATTTCTGTCTTCTTTCAGGCACTGATAGTTTGTAAAACCCTTTCAATCGACTGTTATCTACTGGCATGTTTCCACCATTCTTTGGCAGAGCATACTACTTGTAATCTCTTTGCTTTATTCTAGTCTAATCGACTCTTTTATCCGGTTGAGAGTTAAGGGGCAGTATTGTTCATTTTTATTGAATATTATTTACTTAATGTCTAATGAAAATCAAATTTTCTTATATTTCGAATGAATTAAAGCGTTAATAATGTTGTTAACGGGTTGTTAACGTGTCTAAAAAGCGTTAATAAAGCGTTAATAATTAATGGAATTAAATGCTTTATTAGTTTATTTTCGTATTTTTTATTCCGAATCTGATTTTTAATACGTTAATTTAGATGAAAATAAGCGTAATAATGCGTGAACATTATGAACTAGTAGTATCTCACGTTGAATATGTCTGCCGCAGGGGTTAGTATGCTAGACTTACCTTCCGTAAGGGGCAATCCCTTCGACAACAGACCTATTGAAGCATCTCGTGCTCACGATCTAGTCGGAAGGCAAAAAATACTTCACCGATGGAGAGACCATATTCTCTCAGGCTCACCCAGAATGATATTGCTAGTTGGGGAACCAGGTTCAGGTCGCACATCAATGATTAACACCATATCTTCTCAAACACCAAAGAAATATATTGGTCAGTTTTTGTCAGATGACGACGACCAAGTCCGTACAGTATTACATGAAATCGTAACTCACTTTGGTTCATTCCAGCCAATACCTACAATGAATCAATTATCCCAAAAGTTAGTTTCTATTCTTGATGAAGAAAAGGGTCCGTTGCCTCTTATTGCATTAGACTATCCTTCTCGGGCAACCGACATCAATATTTTTCTTTCAAGAATTTCTCCGATACTATCTAGATTAAGGGCCATGATTATAGTGACTATTACTGAATCTCAACTCCTAGAACTCGACTTAGAACTCAAAGAAATGTTTGATGAACCAGAGAGGATACCTAATTTTACTAAAAAAGAGATTCAAGAAATGGTAAATAACAGAATGAGAATTAAATCCAAAGAGAAATGGAATATTAATTCTAAAATCCTTGAATCAATTCACTCCAGCACTGGAGGAAATCCTCGCGAAGTAATCAAGATATTGAAATGCTTAGTTGACGAGAAAAGAGAGCTGGGTTATGATGGGACTTTAGAGAACTTAATGGCATGGCAAAATCAAACACCGCCTAGTGCCGAATCAACAGTGATTAGTCCACCCTCTACTACAGAGGAAAATAAAGTAGAAATAACTCCGATTATTAATTTTGAAACAAATAAAATAGATGAGTTGATCGAAGATGATGATGATTTTATCGTTGATGAAGAACCTTTAGATATGTGGGATGAGGATGATGATAATGATGATGATGAAGACCCGATTTGGTCCGAAAGTTTCTCATTCGAAGATAATATCGAGAGTCCTGCAGAAGATACAAACATTATTGATGTTAATCTTCATCATAGAATTTCAGAACTTGAAGAAGAGGAGAATGTGGACTCCATTCCCTCAACAGAACCCCTAATCCCTAAAATAAATTCTGAACCTATCTTGGAGACCGAATTATTTATGCAACCGGGTACTGAACCACCTAAAAGTTCAATTTCTGGGGGTGCATTTGGTGGTTTGCGTGCACGTCTCGCAAAGACATCTTCTGATATGATTGAAAATGAGATTAGTGATGTTCCAATAACTTATGCAGACACACCTCAATCTCAACCGACCTTAGATCGATTCGTAGATAGTCATAAACTAGTCCAAGATAAAAAAACTATTGCCGAATTACCGAATTACTCTAATGCCTCTTTCGATAGTAATGTCGAACCCAGCAATTATGACCGAGTAATGAGTGATGAAGGTGCCGAATGGTCGGTAGCACCTCCTTTCTCATCTACTTTACCTGAATCCTCATTTGAATCTGATGTGATCCCCTCAAATTCTGATTCTGAACATAAGGATCCAATCCAGTCAGAAGCAACTTTTTTTGAAGAGTTCAATGAGCCCGAAGAAATAATTCAGCCGGTCCCAGCAAATTCTCACGAATTATCTTCTATCCCAACTGATAAATTAATTCCTAATTTCTCAAATTTTGAACCAAGATGGGACCCCGACCGCCCTTTGGATACTGCGCGTTTTTATTTATTATCGGATGCTGAAAGATTAATTTTACAAATATCATCAATAAGAGAAATATCTCCCTCTGATGATGAATTACAAGCCCGATTAGAAGTAGGTAGGCCACGTTTATCCCAACTTTACAATAGTTTACATAAATCAGGCCTACTATCAGTAAGAAAACAAGGTCGAACACGTTTATTCAAATTAAGCAATGCTGCTGCTGAAGAATTTTGAGGGATAAATATGTCAGATAATGGGAATATAGTTACAAGGAAAAAAGTTGAAGATTATCTTGCTTTAACGGCTGAAGCCAGAATCAAAGCAACTCCTATTACTAATAATGATGAGGATGAAAAAAGATTGAATTCCATGCTTAGAATGTGTGATGATTACCAACATGATGCTCGTTATTTTATGAATGAAGGGGACCTAGTTCGTGCTTTCGGAGCGATAAATTATGCCCATGCATGGATTGATGCTGCGGTAAGAATAGGCTTAATGGATGGGCATGATGATGATCGCTTATTCACATTACCTTAATTATGAATTAAACGCAGAACATTTCTTGAAGTTACTTCAATATATGATCCTCCATTATTTATCAATCTCTCTTTCAATCTCCTGTCTACAGTTAGTACTGGCCAGCCATTTTTTGTAGATAAATCGAGTAACATCCCATCAGTGTGCCTAATTCCTTCTGGTGCCTCAATAAATTCTGACTTCCTATCTAATAAATCTAATAACAAACCTTTGCGGTGATTTGATAGCGAAATCAACTCTTCTCTAACTTTTGATAAAAGAAGATATTTTGGTTTTCCAATTACTTTACTCATAGAAACATCTAGATTTAGGCCAGCATCAATTAATGCAGCCCATCCACAAGCGTCTATTAGGACGCAATTCATTGATTCACCCCAAAATAGTTCCATGACCTATTAAACGCCATCTGGAACCTACTCTTCTCGATAATGTAATTCTACTACCCACTTTAGCACAAATAGGCAATCTAAGAGAAATTTTTGATACCTTTCCTTTCTTAGCAACTGTTCCTACTGATGTAGCGGTAGCTGAATTTATCATTAACATCTCATTCATTGATAATGGTCGAACAGGATCTGAACCTCCATCTCCACCGGCAACCATCTTCTCTAGTAATTCCAGTTCTAGTTCTAATGTCTGCCATATTGGTGGTAATTCGCCTTCTTTTGCCATGACTTGACCGGATAACTCATCGGCCTTTGTAGCGACAGGATCGAGAGGTGTAGCGATACCACAAAGTCCTCCTGCATGTGCAGTTTCAAGATTTATTCCTCCTCCTTTAATACTCTCAATATAAGTTTCAAGTGGTTCCCATCGAGTTTTATTTCCTTCTTGTATTCTTCTTCCTGGGGCAATCATTATCTTATCTCCGACATTGAAAGATCCCTCGACTATACTTCCTCCGATAATACCGCCTGATAGTTCGTTTGGGCGAGCTCCTGGGCGATTGGTATCGAAAGATCTAGCTACATACATCAAACCAACATCTTCTTGTGAACGATCAGGAGTTGGGATAGTATGTTCAATTGCTTGTATTAAGACATCTAGGTTTACATCATGATGAGCCGAAATAGGTATTATAGGGGCTTCTTCAGCTATAGTTTCCTTAACGAAATCTTTGATTTCATTATATGATTCCATCGCCCTCTCTTGTGAAACTATATCTATTTTATTTTGCACGATTACAATATTTTTGATTCCTGCAATTTGTAATGCTGCTAAATGTTCTCTTGTTTGAGGTTGAGGGCACTTTTCGGTAGCAGAAATCAGCAACAATGCCCCATCCATTATGGAAGCCCCAGATATCATTACTGCCATCAGAGTTTCGTGACCTGGTGCGTCAACAAACGAAACAACTCTCAATAGATCTTTATCGGAATCTTTCTTACCTTCAGGATGCTTTCCTTTAGCATAATATTCTCCATCAACTGTCGAATAGAATGTAGTATCTGCATAACCAAGTTTGATGCTGATGCCTCTCTTTCTCTCTTCTGAATGAGTATCAGTCCAAGTACCAGAAAGAGCTTGTGTTAGCGTCGTTTTACCATGATCGACATGTCCGACCATACCAATATTTACTTCGGGCTGTCTTTTAATCTCAGCCAGAAGCATCATCCCCTACCGTTCACTCCTCTTCATTGGAAGTGGTTTCGATAGGTACATCTTCTTCGTCTCCTAGAATCGATCCTAGAGACTTCTTGCCATATTCCAATACCTTTAGGTTTAGTTGACGAGTATCTGTACTAATAGTATTACCACGAAGGTTTCGGCGACGACGTAGACCATCATACTTGTATCTGTAAATCTTTGAATTTTTCTTAACATAACGCTTGCCTTTGTATCCGGTACCTGCTGTAATAAGTATTGATTTTACATTACCACCTTCCAATTCTGAACGCATTGGACGGCCAGTTTTATCAGAGCCGCCAGTAATTTGAAGTTTGTAGCCATTTAGTGAACTCTCTCCTTCCCCTACAAACATACCTTCAACAGAGTCTCCAATCTTCTTTCCTAGGAAATGATTGAAGTTTGAACCAGTAATTTCTACTGAAAAAGAACGACCCTTAGCACTAGGCTTAGTATCGTTGATTACCGCTTTGAAAGATTGCTCACCTGCCATATTAGTCACCTTAGACGGCATCCCGACATACGGCCCCTATAAGAGCGGTTCGGAAGCCCCTATGACGAGTAAGAATCATCTTTGTAGATCCATCTCAATCCTAGTAGCAAGATTTGCAGGCGCTACATTGTTCATTGTTATGTACTGCGTTCTTCCTCTTCCAATGTTTGATTTATCGTTTCTTGTCTCAATTAATCCCTCATTTTGGAGTAATTTTAGATGTTTCCAGAATGTAGTATGGCTCTTAGGTTTCGATTCATATTCTTCACATACTAAGTGATATAATTTCTCTGCATCTCCTGTATTTATTTCTGATTCCTTCTTCAATCTTCTACATAAGCCGAGCATAATTAATTTTTGATCTTTAGAAAGGCCGTCTACTTGACTCGGTTCTATAGAAGCTGTTCTCACTGAACTTTGTTCGATATCGCTGATTAAGACTTCTCCTCTACCTGCAGACTCTGCTTTTCTAATTGCAGAATCAAGTAATTCTATTGCTAATCTTGCATCGCCTGAATCGCTTGCCATAGTTCCAATTTTTTCAAGAATTTCTTCACTTATTGACCCACTTCTACAGGCAATGTCGGCTCTTTGTCTTGTAATTTCAATGAGTCCTTTCTTGTTATATGGCCTTAGTTGTAAGATATTACTAGCCCCTAATCTAGAGATTATCGCTGGCTCAAATAATTTTAGTAACATTGAATCCTGACTTACTAGAATTAGTGATAATGAACCTTGTCTTTCTTGACTCTCATCTATCCGTAAGAGTTTGTATATTAAATCGAAATTATCCCTTCTAACCAACGCGTCTACCTCATCTAATACGAGTAAAAGATGATTATTATGAGTTCTTAGATTTCTTCGTATCGATTGGATTATTTCACCCGAACTTAATCCTCTTTCTGGATGCCCAGAATCTAGAGATATCGCTATTTGTTGTAAAACCTGAGACGTAGAGGGGTTATTTCTGCAGTTAACATGCGAATAAGAAATTTTTCTTTTACCTTCTAAATGCTTTAACAAATCCTGTCCAAAGCGCCTACTCAGAACCGTTTTACCAGATCCAACAGGGCCCGTAATCACTGCTCTACAACTTGAATTATGATTCTCTATATGGGAAAACATACTTGCGAGTTCACTTAATTCTTTATCTCTACCTACTAGATTATTAGGTGTCCAATCAAACGAAATCGGTTCTCTATTGATTAGGATTTTACCCGCGCCTATCCGGTCGAGGTATCCTGACATTAATTTGCTATTTATTCGGTCGTTCTTAGACATATCCGGAACAATATGTTACTATACCTGTTTCTAATAATATTTCTAATCACGGTATCTCATCAAATTGGTAGCCATGCTCCCAACTCTTCTCACCCAGCGATACTTCTAGCTCAAAAGGTGTGATAAGTGGCTTAGCATATTTGACAGCATCATCTATTGCAATTCTTGGGCATGCTGTATTGACAAATGCATCTACGGGATAGAAGTCGATTAGATCAGGACCAACATGATCTAGAGCCAATAGATAACCTTTTTTGCCATGCTTTTTAAGCAGATTTTTCATTCTTATAGCCAGATTTCTTCTCATTTGTCCAGGTTTTTCTCCAATTAATATTCCAAAATTCTTCGCATTATCAACTGCAAAAATCAGCCCCATTCGTTGCCTTAATAATCTCTCAATTCGGCCAAATGACATTTCACTGGCATCTCCTGTGTATGGGTCTAGTAAGGCTAATGGTTTACCTGTGTGCATAACTAAACCAATGGGGTGAAAGTCTCCTGAGCCTAGGAAAAGATAGTGTCCAATCTCGGGGTCATCTCCTGAGTAATTACACCCTAGAACTTGACCTGGAAAAGTCAACCTTGCGCCACCCACTGGTATTTCAACCTCGAAGCCTGCACTCTCAAATCTTTTCTTATAATCGAATAATAAATGTAGATGTTGAATAGAACCTACTAGTCCTAATTTGGTTCCAGTTAGAGGGGCGACTCTCCCCACCGCATCAACAAATCTTTCCATTGCTTCTTCGTCAGTCAGATCCAACTCTTCTCCAGAATTCGCCAACCTTGCCTCTGCAATTGCTTTATGCTGTGCTAAAATAGGTAAGACTGGATCAATCACAGGGTCTCCTTCGTATGTAACTGGAATAAAATGAGTTGGCATTCCTGAATCAATATTCATTTGAGAATGACCCATGTGAGCAACTAATTCCACTCCCATCATTTTCATCTTGTCATGTACTAAATCACATGCTCCATAACAAGGGTCTGCTGCTAGAATAACTTTAGCTGCCGATTCATCTTCTATTGAATCCATCATCTCTAAAGCTTGCATCTTGAGTCCTTCTGGAACCTGCAGAGCTACGAGTCGATGATCATTCTCTTTAATTCTTGCAACCAAATCTTCTAGTTCGAAATCATGTTTATTTAAGTCCAAATTACCAACCCCTTCAGTCTACTATCTCGACCTTTCCATCGATGATGTCAATTCTTGCAAGTGTTCTTATCGGCCATGTTGGTTTTTCACGATTTAGTCTTTTACGACCTTCTCCCTTTTCGATTGCTATAACGATATCTTGTAAAATAACTCCCATATTCTCTAAAGTCTCTAGCAATGGTTCTAGTGTCCCACCTGTTGATATAACGTCATCAACAATTAAGATTCGTTCTCCAGGATTAATATCATTTATGTAAACTGTAGATTGTGAATAACCTGTAGCAACATCAACTTTAGTTTCTCCATCCATTCCATATGATCTCTTACGAATTACTACTGTTGGCTTTCCAGTTGCATCCCCTACTGCAGCCAATAAAGGTAATCCCATTGCTTCAACCGTGACAATTAGATCAACCTTTGACCAGTCGACACTTTCGACAATTAGATCGCGAGTAGCACGCAAAACCTTAGCATCCATACGTGGAATACCATCCGAAATAGGATGTATGAAATAAGGATAATCACCTTTCCAAATTATTGGTGAACCACGCAAAGATTCATGTAAAATTGAGAGGGGAGTATTGGGCGTCATGCCCTACACACTCAGACTAGTCCCTTCAATTGCTCGGAACCTTCGATTACTTTGATAGTACAAGGAGTAGGGAACTTACAATTTGCCTTACGTAGTGCATCTCTTGCAACTAGGTAATGTTCAGGAGTAGTTACGATTGATATTACTGTCTGCCCTCTTTGAACACGTGCTGCGGTCCCTACATTCTTTCCAAATGCTTGTCTCATACCTTGTGATACACGATCTGCTCCAGCTCCAGTAGCCTGTTTATTTTCTCTAAGTATTTGATGAGGGTATGTGTGCATCCTTAATGCATAATTGTCCCCTGCTGCATCTCTGATTCTTGCATTGGCAACTTGACGTGCTGCTTCTAATGCCTTATCTTGAATTTGACATGAGTTATCTGCTAGAAGAGAAACCTTGACCGGAAATCCTCCTGCTTCTGCTACCTTTCTATTACCCATAAAATAACGAAGAATTCGATTATTAGGTACACCTCCAGTGTACTGACGTCTTGTGAATGCCTGACCCTTGAGTCTGCGGTACATGGATGCGGGCTTACGTGCCATTCGAACTACCTCGACTTCGGCCGACTGGCCTACCGTATTTAACAATAAGTGAGTAGAAGAAACTATCTTCGACCATCATAAATCAAGAAGTTGTAAGTCTTTCACTCTCGAGTTGAACGATTTTCACCCCTATTAAAATCATTATAAATCCTATAATAATAGTGTATCCCAATCTCTCATCTAGTAACCACCAACCGCCTAATATCCCAAAAACAGGAACTAAGAAAATATATGATGATGCAGAAGTAGCACCTAGTTTTTCTATTCCAATAGTGAACCAGTAATATGCGAGTACAGTCGAAAAAGCTCCTAAATAGAATATTGCAAACCACCCCTCTTTTGATGGATTTGGTATGCCATAATTCCAAGTCTCATAAATCATAAAGGGCGTAATCATAATTGTACCTATCATGGAATACCAAACAACAATCTCTAATGATGAATAATTATTTTCACCATCTTTGCCCTCCATCAAACGTTTGGTCATATTTGTAGTAGTCGCCCAAGATAGTGACGCGAAAAGTATCAGTAGATCGCCAAATATCCTTTCTTCAAATTTAATTTGTGTATTCGGACTCCATCCCGTGACTATTCCTACGCCTAAAAATCCACATAATAAACCTAAAAACATTTTTTTAGATATTTCTTGACCAAGTAAAGGAGCGGCTAGTATTACTGTGAATATCGGGTTAAATGTGATTATCAAAGATGCGTCTCCTGCAGCAGTATAGAACATACCATGCATAAAGAAAAATTGATAGCATAATACTCCAGTAAAGCCGATTATTATCAAACTCCTAAATGTTTTCTTATTATCTGGAAACCACCTTACATCTTTCCCACTTACAGCATTAACAGCGAACCATAGATAGAAAATCATCATCGTTAATATGTACCTTAACCAAGCTCCCGTCATGGGTGGTAATTCTAATGATAACATCCTCCCGATAGCCCAAGATAGTCCCCAAATTATTGCTACCATAATCATGAGTAAGTGTGTTCCAAAGTTATTATCTTCCTTCATCGAACCACTCTATCTGTAACTTCCGATAACCTGTAGTAATTTATGTATCCGCCTGTCAATATATACTTACTTTCTACCCCTGCCAAGCGATTTGCTTATGCACCCCCTGCTTTGTGGTATTACTCACGCTCCGGCGTTAGCATTGGAATGATTAGAAATGTCGAAGAGATCAATGTTAGATCAATTTGCTGAAATCAAGGCTCAGCACCCCGATACGGTCTTATTTTTTAGAATGGGAGATTTTTATGAAATGTTTCATGAAGATGCAGTTGTTGCATCAGAAGTTCTCGGAATAACATTAACTAGTCGTGATAAAAATTCCGATAACCCTGTTGCGATGGCAGGTGTTCCATGGCATTCAGTCGAGTCTTATCTTCAGTCAATGCTACGCGCAGGTTACAAAGTTACTATGTGTGAACAGGAAGAAGAGTTACGTCCGGGTTCTAAGATTCTTGAAAGAGTAGTTACCAGAGTTTACACTCCTGGTTCATTATATGAGGAGAACCTTATTGGAGAAGACGGCTCGAGTATTTTAGCTGCAATTTCAGTTAAGGATGACAAAATTGGACTAGCAATACTCGATTCTTCAACAGGCCGTTCTTGGGTTCAAGAGCAATCAGGTGCGGGACGATGGGAGAGGATTAAAGATGAAATCCAACGTTGGTCACCTAGTGAATTAGTTGTATCTAAAAAAGATGCTTTATCAGATGTTATACTATCATTAGTTTCCGATCTAGATAATATACTAATGAGTATTCATGATGCTAACGCTGAGCAAAGGCTACAATCAGTTCGTGAACATCTGCAAATTTCTGATCTTGGGAGTGTTGATTTAGATTCTAAACCATTGGCACTTCAGGCCTGTGGACTTGCGGCAGGATATATCGCCCATTTACATCTAATTGACACTGTTCCTCTCAGAGAAGTACATTTTGATGCAGACGATGGCCACCTTGTTCTAGATCAGACCACTTTAAGAAATTTGGAATTAAGCCATACTCTGATAGGTGAGAAGCAAGGTTCACTAATTCAATGCATAGATTCGACAAGAACTTGGATGGGCAGAAGACTACTAAAAGAGTGGATAATGAGGCCTCTAACAAATAAAGAAATTATTGCATCAAGGCATTTAGCCGTCAGAAGTTTATTCAAGGCTCCAAGGAGGTTAGACTCAATACGAGAGAATCTTAAATCGATGCGAGATTTAGAGCGTTTATCTACTCGACTGGCTTATGGTAGAGCGAATGCAAGAGATTTAGTTGCAGTTTCTGAATGCTTAGAAAGAATGCCCAAATTACAGACATTACTGACTGAAGGTAACTCTGAACTCCTTCATAGTTCCTCTTTAGGTTTGAATAATTTAGATTCAATAAGAGAACTTATCTGCAGTAAAATTGTTGATGAACCTCCCGCATCGATAAGAGATGGTGGTATTTTCCGATATGGTGTCGATAAACAACTTGATGATCTAAGAAGTAAAGCAAGTGAAGGTACCAGTTGGCTGAAAGAATTTGAGTCTAAAGAGAGAGAAAAACTTGATATCCCGAATCTTAAAATAAAGCATAATAGGCAATTTGGCTTTTTTATCGAGATTACTAAATCACACGTAGGTAAGGTTCCGGATAATTACAGACGACGACAAACAATGACTAATGCAGAAAGATATACTACTGATGAGTTAGTAGGCTGGGAAGAGATAATACTCACTGCTGACGATAGGGCAAAGGCTCTTGAAAAAGAGCTTTTCATTAATCTCAGAAATAGCGTAGCCAATCATTCATCCGAATTAGCAACAATAGCAAGGCAAATAGCTACAACTGATGTAATATCTTCCTTTGCAATTCATGCTAGAAAAAACTCTTGGTGTAAACCAGAAATAACGGATGAGAGCAAGATAGAGATTATTTCTGGTCGTCATCCCGTATTAGAAGCAGATGGAAGATTTGTCCCAAATGATGTCAAGTTAGATGAAAAGAGGAGTTTCTTATTACTGACTGGTCCAAATATGGGTGGTAAATCTACTTATCTTCGGCAAACTGCACTGATATCAATTTTAGCTCAAGCCGGATCTTATGTGCCTGCTGAAAAAGCTAAGATTGGATTAATAGATCGTGTTTTCACAAGAGTTGGTGCTCATGATGATCTACGCCGAGGCCGTTCAACGTTTATGATGGAGATGATTGAAGTAGCTCATATATTGCGCCGTGCCACTGATAAAAGTCTGATTTTACTAGATGAAATCGGTCGAGGGACTTCAACCTTTGATGGTTTAGCCATAGCTTGGTCCGTTACTGAAGATATCTGTAAAAGGTTAGGTTCTAGAACTCTTTTCGCCACACATTATCATCAACTAATTGGATTAGAAGCTGAATTTAAAAATTTAGCAAATATTCATGTCCAAGTAGCAGATGTCAATGGAGAAATACGCTTTCTTCACACAATTTCAGAAGGTTCTTGCGATGACTCCTATGGGGTTCAGGTAGCAGCATTAGCAGGTTTACCAATTTCAGTGGTTGAGAGGGCTAGAGATTTACTTATATTTCTTGAAAGTCAGGCTCAAGGCGCCAAAGCAGGTTCTTCCAATTCGCCAGATTCAAGACCAAATGGTCAATCCAGTATTTACGGTTGGATGTTAAACTCTGCGAATCAAAATGAATTAATTCCTAATGAATCGAAACCATTAGTTTTAGATGTAAAAGAAGAAATAATTATTGATCCTGTGCTCAAAGAAATTTCAGCACGTCTTCGCTCTTTAGATCCGGATAATCTAAGTCCTAGAGAGTCTCAAGAGGTTTTGTATGCTATGATTGATTCACTTGAAAAATCTAGATTTTCTGATTTATTGGAGGAATAATATGTCATCTAATTCTCGGCAGTCAATCATCCAACTTGATGAGTTAACTATTGATTTAATCGCCGCAGGAGAAGTAGTGGAAAGGCCTGCTCAAGTGGTAAAGGAACTAGTTGAAAATTCTATAGACTCAGGTAGCAGCCAAATAAGAATTGAGATTGAAAAAGGTGGATTTGATAGAATATCTGTTATTGATAATGGGCATGGAATACCTAGAGAAGAATTGAAACTAGCGATTAAAAGACATGCCACAAGTAAACTTTCAGTACCTGAAGATCTTAATCGAATCGTTACTAAAGGTTTTAGAGGCGAAGCATTAGCATCAATTGCTGCAGTTAGTGAGTTGATATTATCAAGTAAAGTTAAAGATTCAGATGGGTTTTCTATCTTAGTAGATAATGGAGTTGTTGGAAAAATTGAGCCAGTTGGTATAGCTCCAGGTACAAAGGTAGATGTCCTTAATTTGTTTAAAAAAATCCCTGCACGTTTATCTTTTCAAAGAAGGCCTTCAACTGAGAATGCAGCAATTGTAGATATAGCAATCTCTTTGGCCTTGAGTGAACCGAAAACAGGAATAATAGTGGAATTAGACGGAAGAAAAGTACTAGATTGTCCTCCTTGCGAAGGTATGGAAGACCGATTATACGATCTCTTTGGTTCGACATCGTCCAAATTAATTTCACTAGAATTTTCAGATGATGATAGAGATGCGCCGGGTGATGAAGTTTGGAGTGGATGGATATCTCCACCCGGAATATCACGTTCACGTTCAGATGATATTCACGTTCTCGTCAATGGACGTCCAGTTAGCACAGGGCCATTTCTTCAATCAATAAGAAGAGGCTATCATACTAGACTAATGGTGGGGCGCCATCCTATTGGCGTAATATCTCTTAATTTACCTCCAAGCGAGGTAGACGTAAATGTTCATCCTACAAAACGTGAAGTTAGATTGCAATATTCTTGGAGAGTTTTGGAGAGATTAGAGCGGTCTATTCAATATACTCTCAGTAAAGTTTCAACACAACCTGAATCTAAGAATTTAACATTACTTGAAGGATTGGAAGTTAAGCCAGATAATGTCCAAAATTCGGATATATTTGTTCCATCATGGGCTCAAGTAGAAAATAAAGAAACTATACAGACTCACTTTAGTAGCATTCGAGGAGCAATGCCATCGAGTGAAAGATTAGGAAATAAAATCTCATCAAATGAATTAGAACAAGAAACATTGCCAGGTCTGAACCCTAATCCGATATCTCCCTCATTATCTTCTGCAGAGCGTTCGTTACACCGACTTTCTATCTCAGGAGATTCAATTTCTCCAATAGACGAACCGACACCTAAAGCAGCAATAATACCAGAGTTGCCCGAAATGGAAGTATTATGTCAGTTTTCTAATTCATATATATTGGCTGAAGGTAATAATGAATTATTTATCATTGATCAACATGCTCTTCATGAAAGAATCAGATATGAGCGATTGCGTCCTTCTATGGTTGACTGGGATCCTCAAAAATTAATCATATCAGTCCCAATATCATTGGGGGTAAGGGAATTAGCCGCTGCTCGTTCTGAGTCTAAAAGACTCTTACAATTGGGTTTTGAATTTTCTGAATCTGACGAAGGAATTGTGGTTACTTCGGTCCCAAATGTACTTGTTGGAGATAGTGGATTAATTGAATTTTTACATGACATTCTGATTGATATATCATCTAATCCAGAATCAGGAGGGATAGATACAGTTGAAAAATTACGAGATAAAGTTGCTTTTATGAAGTCCTGTAGAGGTTCAGTTAAAGCAAATCAGAAACTGAATCTTTCAGAAATGAGACGTCTTTTAATGGATATGCGTACAGTTCCAAATCCATGGGCATGTGTTCATGGAAGACCTACTATTCTCAAGTTGACTCAAAATCACCTGGACAAGCATTTTGGACGTCATGGTTGAAGTATTTCTAGAGTTTTTATCATTTCAAGAAAATCAGGATGTGTGACTTTAATTATTTCAGGATTCATTATTTTCCCACCACAGTAAGTTGCTAAAATCACTGCCGTCATTGCTAATCTATGATCCATATGAGTATCTATAGGTTCATTTGGTATCTTAGGTATTTCTCCACCTAGTAAAGATAGTCCGTCTTTCTTTGTAGAACAACTGAGTGAAAATTCTCTAAGAAGTTCGCAAGTTCTGAAGATTCTATCAGACTCTTTACCCTTAGTATGTGCTGCCCCAATAATATCGCCTCCACTAGATATTGCCATTAATGCGGCAGCAGGAGTAATTATGTCACTTGCATCTCTAAGATTTATTATATTTATATCTGGATCTTCTAATAATTCTAGTGTATTAAAGAGTAATTCATCTATATCTTGTTCTTCAATTTCTACCTGTAAATTTTGGTGTAAGTTGTCTAGTAAGATAGCCATAGGATAAAGGCTCATTTCACTAGGTATTTTTACTGTCTTTGGAGTTATAATTTCCCAACTGGAAAGTTCTATTGTGTTGCCTAGGATATTCTGTTTCAAACCCCATTTTTCGGCTATCTTACAGGTTAATTGCAAATACCCTCTACTAACTTCTTGTCCAATAATTGTTAAGTTCATTGCACTCTTAAAATCCGAAGAGCATAATATTAGTGCACTTATCGGTTGACTTGACTCTGAGGCATCAATTTCTATGTCTTTCGGATTTATTGGGCCTTTGACTGTACATGGGAATCCATCTGAAGATATTTCACAACCTAATTGTTTCAGACACGATGATAATATTGAATTACTCCTTTTTCGCAAAGAGATATCGCCATCGATAGTTATCTCAGAATCAAAGGTTGCAGCTAAAGCAGTCATTATTCTAGCAACAGTACCTGAATTCCCGCAATATATGGTTTCTTTTGGAAGAATAAGACCATTCTTGGGTGGATATACAATCCATTTAGAAGTTTTTTTACTTATTTTTACACCCATTTTTTCTAAGCATTTTGCCATTGATACGATATCCTCTCCAGGGGTTCCCTGAAAATTAATTTCGGTAACTTCAGATGATTTTGATGCAAGCATTAGTTCCCTAATCATATGACTCTTTGAAGGTGGTAATTTGTAATGAAAAACACCATTTGGGGTCATAGGTTGTATCTGTTCCACAACTTTGCATAGTTGGGTACTTGTTGAATACTCTTGTCAGGAGTCCACAATTCTTATTGCATCTCCAAAGTCACATTCTTGGTCCCAAGATCTGGCTCTTTCCTCAACTTGATTGAGTTTCATTTCTTCCTCAATACTGCCCCCCCTCAACTTAACTAAATTATTTCTTTTCAATAATCTTGGACTTAATCCAGGTAATATCACGCCTATTGCACGAGGCACTCTTCCGGGGTATACATCATTGACGTGTGATGCGATATTTGTCGTACAGTTATTGAATAGACTATTATAAAATTCAGGATTTTCATATAACTGGTTGGTCCTTCTAAGATAAGATTCTAACATCCTACATTGATTTCCTTCTCCTAGGATTATAGCTTCAAAAAGATGTGTTTCTGATTTCCTGCATCTACTTCTTACTCCGATTACATCTTTCTCAGTAGCCCAAACATACATTATCTCAAACTCTCTCAATAATCCTTTGATGGGACTGAACTTTTCTCCGGGTTCTCTTCTTACTTCAATAGAGCAAGAAATCCTTGTGCCATCCTTAAATTCAAAACTTAGAAGAGTATGAGCAATCGGTCTTCTTGTCGGGTAAAAATATTCTAAAACTAACCATATTTTAGTACAGTCTGAAATCTTGAATCTTTTTTCTATCCATTTTTCGTCAAAATCTTTAGTAGTTCTCCAATCAAAATCTCTTACATTTTTAAGTATTACTTCATCATTATCTATCTCTGCATATGCAATATATTTATTTTCGTTGACCCATGATAAATCATTTGAAGGTGTCAAGTGTCTAATTCGTCTCCAAACTGAATAAATACCTATTATACACAAGATTAGGAGACTTAAACCCAGCAGAGTCAGGTTGCTCATACATCTTCAGAAGATGACACAAACAAGAAACCTCCTATCGGTTAGTGGCGCGGCAGGGGAGATTCGAACTCCCGAGGTGAAACACCACTGGATTAGCAATCCAGCGCAATGGCCAGGCTATGCGACTGCCGCAATATGCATCCGAGTTTTGATTATGGCTTAAGAAGAACGGTCTCAATCATTCTTCTTCTTCTCCAGATTCTGTCTCATTATCTTCTTCTAGAAGTTCAGCAGGAAGTCGTGCTACAAATATTATTTCGTCATTATAGCCAGTCTTATCTGAATTTCTTAATTCCATTATTCTAGTGCCCTTGGCTACTTTACCTAAGGTTTCTTTAGTTTGATTTGCAGCCAATCTAATCATCATTCCAGATTTTGTAAGCATGAAAAGTTGGTCCAATAGATCAGGTATTTGTTTTACGCTGATTATTTTATCTCCATCTTTAAGTGACATAGTACGCACTCCTTTCGTACCTCTGTTTGTCTTCCTATAGCCATCTCTCTCAATACTTATATTTCCATCATCGTTGATAATTAATTCGCCATTATCATCTAACTGGTTAACCATCTCGCCAGATCCTAATCTTGTTCTCTTTGCCATACCATATTTAGAAATAGTAAGTACATTATTTTCAAAATTATTTGAAACTATCATTCCAATCACTTGATCATCTTTACCTAAGTTCATTCCAGTCACTCCTTGACTAACTCTGCCCTGAACTCTCACTGTATGGGTAGTTAGAGTTTCTCCAGTATTCGGATCTATCCTCGTTTTAACTTCTGAAGGCATAAATCTACACGCATATCCACCTGATGAAACGAGAACTACATGGTCTGAATCTTTAGCTGCTCTCACTGTAACTAACCTATCGTTATCTCCTCCAGCGAATTTAATTGCATATTTTCCATTCCTATTTATCTTGACGTATTCTGATAACTTACTTCTTTTAATCCTACCATTTGAAGTTGCAAATAATAAATAATTTTCGTCGGGGTTTTCCAATAAATCCTTAGAAATAGGTAGTAATGAGACAATATTCTCATCTTCTCTCAGACTTTCTAATAGGTTTCTAATGTGCCCTCCTCTGGAAAGTCTACTTCCTTGTGGAGTTTCCCATGCTTTCAATCCATAGACTCTCCCTTGATCTGTGAATATTAGTAACCTATCTTTACTAAAACAGGTTACAATTAGTTGAGGTGTGTCTTCATCTTTTGTAGTAACTCCCTTCAGTCCTTTACCGCCTCTATTCTGTACACGAAAACTTTCAACAGGTACGTGTCTGATATAATTGTCTTCTGAAAGTGTGATTGCAATGGCCCTTTCTTCGATTAAATCTTCTCTATCCATAGACAAAGGCATTGGATCAATAAATGATCGTCTTTCATCTCCATGTTTCTCTAGCATTTCTTCAAGTTCTTGTAAAAGAATTTCTAGTCTGCGCATTCTTGAAGATATAATGTCATTCAAATCACTAATTTTTATTTGTAATTCTTCAAACTCATTTTGAACTTTATTGACATCTAACTTGCTGAGTTGATATAGTCTTCTTTCAGCAATAGCCTTTGCCTGCGCTTCTGTGAAATCAAATGAATCTATATTTTTAATTATAGAATCCTTTCCTTTCAAAACGGATTCGAATTGTTCTCTACTTTCACTTGCCTTGCCTACTGCTACAATATCATCAATTCTTTTTTGGGCTTTAACTAATCCTTCAAGAATATGTGCTCTAGCCTCTGCTTTTTCTAACTCGAATTGAGCTCTTCTCTCTATTACAGATTCTCTATGTTCTACATATGTGTGTAACATAACTGGTAGAGTTAACAAGACAGGTCTTCCATCTAAAATCCCCATCATATTAGCTGAATATGACTCTTGTAAGCGACTTGATTTGAATAATTGGTTTAACACTGCATGTGGGTCTGCATTATTTTTGACTTCAATTAAAACTCTGATTCCTTCTTTCGACGACTCATCTCTAATATCTCTAATTCCTATTACAGTTCCCTTGTTCACTAAATCCGCAATGTGGACAAGCATATCTGCCTTCTTAACTTGATATGGGATTTCATGAATAATAATTCTCTTACCCTTTGAATCATCTAATACTTCACATTTTGATCTAACATGGAATCTCCCCTTCCCTGTAGAATACATGTCATATATTCCATCAATGCCATGAATTCCAGCCCCAGTTGGGAAGTCTGGACCTTTTACGAATTGCATATATTCGTCGATTGAGATATTAGGGATCTGTTTATTTTCCACTCCTTGTTCTATAATCTGACCTACATGAAGGTTCACTGCTCCCGCTACTTCTGTTAAATTATGAGGGGGTATTCTTGTTGCCATACCTACTGCTATTCCATCACTGCCATTTAGCAATAAATTTGGTAGCCTTGACGGCAGTACTGTTGGTTCATTTTCTGAATCGTCAAAATTAGGTTGGAAATCAACGGTCTTCTTTTCGATATCTTCTAGCATATGTTTAGCTATCTTATCTAGCCTACTTTCAGTATAACGCATTGCTGCAGGTGGGTCACCATCTATTGAACCAAAATTCCCTTGACCATCAACTAATGGATATCTCAATGAAAAATCTTGAGCCATTCTGACCATTGTGTCATATATTGATTGGTCACCATGAGGATGATATTTACCCATTACTTCGCCCACTGATCTTGCTGATTTACTGAATTTCTTATCGGAAGTATGGCCTCCCTCATACATACCATACAATACTCTTCTATGCACTGGTTTCAGGCCATCTCTAGCATCTGGCAGTGCCCTGCCAATAATTACTGACATTGCATAATTAATGTAAGAAGTCTTCATTTCTTTGTTTAATGGATGATTTAGTATATTTTCATTACTAATTGGTGTATTATTTGTTTCTTCTTCAGATGTCAAGATTTGTCACCTCCTTAGCATGTTTTTCTATAAATGCTCTACGATCGGGAACATCTTCTCCCATCAATATCTCAAACAATCTATCGGAGTCCTCTGCATCTTGAACAGTCACCTTTAGCATAGTTCTTGTCTCAGGATTCATTGTAGTATCCCAAAGTTGCTCAGGATTCATTTCTCCCAGACCTTTGTATCTTTGTACGCTAATCTTCGCATTTGGGTTATCTCCTTGTAGTTCTGACATCACTTCATCTCTTTCTTCATCTGAATAAACATATCTTCCGATTCTACCTTTAGATAATTGATATAGGGGTGGCTGAGCAATGTAAACGTACCCCTCTTCTATTGCCGGCCTCATAAATCTCCATAAGAAAGTCAACATTAGCGTCCTTATATGGGCGCCATCTATATCTGCGTCACACATTATTATTATTTTTGAGTATCTTAATTTACTAGTGTCAAAACTCCCATCTTCTACGCCCCCTTCTTCTGATGGATTTCCAACGCCTGCTCCTAAAGCTCTGATCATAGTTTGAATCTCATTATTCTGGAATACTTTCACTAAATTTCTCCTTTGTCTCTCAACATTCAGAATCTTTCCACGAAGTGGTAATATCGCCTGTATTCTCCTATCTCTACCAGTTTTTGCAGAACCTCCAGCGGAGTCACCTTCGACTAGGTAGACTTCGCATTCAGATGGGTCTCTAGATTGGCAATCAGCGAGTTTTCCAGGTAAACCTCCTCCTTCTAGTACTCCTTTACGCCTAGTTAAATCTCTGGCTTTTCTAGCAGCCTCTCTAGCTTTAGATGCTAGAAGCGCCTTATCTACAATTAATTTCCCTACTGATGGATTTTCTTCAAAGAATTCGCCAAGTTTCTCATAAACTACAGTTTCAACAATACTTGTTACTTCACTACTAACCAGTTTATCCTTCGTTTGTGAAGAGAATGAAGGGTCTGGATGTTTTACGCTAACTATTGCCGATAAACCTTCTCGCACATCATCTCCTGAAAGAGAATTTCCCTTTAGCAAATTTCTTTTCTTTGCATGATTATTCACCGATTTAGTTAGGGCGCCTCTCAACCCCGTCATATGAGTCCCCCCATCTTTATTACGGATGATATTTGTATAGCAAAAAATGGTTTCACTGAATGCATCGGACCATTGTAGAGCCAACTCTATTGTGACGGGACCCTTTTCAGTTTCTCTTTCACCACTGATTTGAATTACTTCATTGTGCATTACTTCTCTATTCGAGTTAATTTGGCGCACAAATTCAGCTAATCCACCTTCATAATGATGTTTACTAATATTTTCCTCCTCATCTCTTTTATCTGTAATTATAATTTCTAAGCCAGCGTTGAGGAAAGAAGTTTCTTTCAAACGAGTGTCTATTTGATCAAATTCAAAATCAGTTATGTGGGTGAAAATACCTAAATCTGGCTTAAATCTAATCATAGTCCCAGTATCCGAGCAATTACCCGTTTCTTCTACAGGTTTTATCGGAATTCCCGCTTCATATCTTTGATGATAAATTATGCCATCTCTATGGATTGTCATCTCCATCCATTCTGAAACTGCATTGACCGCAGAAACTCCAACTCCGTGTAACCCTCCCGAAACTTTGTATGAACTATTGTCGAATTTCCCTCCTGCATGGAGTTTTGTCATTATTACTTCCGCTGCAGAAATCCCATATTCTTCATGTATTCCTATTGGTATTCCTCTTCCAAAATCACGTACAGAAAGAGATCCATCTTTATGGAGATTAACTTCAATTAAGTCGGTATGTCCTGCTAAATGTTCGTCAACTGAATTATCAACAACTTCCCAAATACAATGGTGTAATGCGCTACCATCATGGGGGTCTCCTAAGTACATCCCTGGTCTTTTTCTTACTGCTTCAAGGCCTTCCAATACTTGAATGCTATCTGCACTATACTCATCTGTCATCTCTTTCATCTCACTTTTCCTGAGGGTTCCCTAAAGGAACCCTCAAAATCACTGTATTATTGGGGTGTCAGGGGGTTATTGAATGCTTTCGATATCTTTCTCCAAATTAGCCTAAATACCTCTAAAAAGAGCCTTTCATGATTTTATTCTCTGAGAAAACACTCGGCACGATTAAACGGGATTCATTTCTCCCGCGAGCAATGAGTTTGCCTCTGGTATGCGTTACTCTTACGGGTTGCACTGTTGATGCAATGCTGAAAGATGCAGCTAGAGCCACTGCGGCAGGAGCAGATATCGTCGAAGTTCGTCTCGATAAATTATGGGTAATCGAGCAAGAACCAGAACCAGTTGAAGTGAGAAATTCAGATTCTACAGATACGCGTAGATCAACTTATGTCGCTCCAACATATCTTCAACAACCAATCGATTCGGTTGATCTTGATTCCTCATTAATTTCATTTAGAACTGGAATAGAATTGCCTGTAATTTTGACTTGCAGGCCAGAGAGGCAAGGGGGTCACTATCCTGGTTCTGAAAAAGATCGTATTGCAGTTTTATCAAAGGCGATAAAGAGCGGCGTAAGTTGGATTGACTTAGAAATTGATATCGATACCAAGGAAAGAAAGAAATTAGTTAAATTAACAGGAGATAGTACAAAAATCATAGCATCAAATCATTACGACGGTCCTCCAAGTTCTCCTGAGGATATAGTTGAAGAAATTTTGGACATTTCTGATTCCGGAGATATAATAAAATTTGTATTTAACACAAGTGGTAAAAAAGATGCATTGAAACTATTTGATGTTGCTTGGAGAACGAAGGAATCAGAATGTAAATTATCTATTATGGGTATAGGTGCAGGCGGTGATTGGACCCGTATTCATGCCCCTTTACTTAATCAAAATATTGTATATACTACAATGGAAAATGGTTGGCATCTCGCTCAGCAAGGAAAAATAAATACTAGTGATCTCCAAACCGCTTGGAAACTACTGGAATATAATTAGTTCTGTTCTTCTAATAATGGGATAACTTCTTTATCTCCTACACTAGAATTATCTAATCCATATGAATTATATTTGCTATTGATTATGAAAGGGACAATTAAGCAAGATAGAGGTAGAATTGCTACCAATATGTATGCAGTGAATTTAGGCAAAACCAGCCTTTCCTCGACATCTACTAAGAGTTCGATATTCAATACGCCACCCGCTGCTGATTGATCTGTATTCCGGTTATTATCCCAATTATCAAAAACCAGATAATATTCCGTTTGAGTTTCACCAAACCAAGATGATGAGACGGAATCTATTGCTACCGAAAAGTAACCTTCTGTGACCTTTTCATAACTGTGTACGTCTCTAAATGGCATCCAAGTTGCAGTATCTCTATATTCAACAGGTAAGAATCCAATTACATCTAACCAATCTTCAGTTCTAAGATCGTAATTACCCTCATAGAAATCCCAATTGCCATCCGTCATCAAGTATATGTCGCCTTTAGCACCGTTACTTGGTGGTGATTCAGGGTCTCCAATAAATGAAAAACAGAATGTATATGATTTCCCAGTGGATAAAATCATACTAATTGCTACTGCAGAATCATTTTGTACCGTCATATCCATACTGAAATCATTCTCTATTGGCCATAATAAATCAGTTTTTTCTAATCCATCCCAGTCCCACATCCCCACTTCATGTTGGTTTATTCTTTGAGAAACATCCCAATTGTTGTTTGCAGGAACCTCACATACATTTTCTGCTGAAACAGTAGGTGAAATTCCTACTACTATAGTAATTAGAATCATCGGCATTAAAAAGCAAGAATTTAGAAATAGAGCTGTTAATTTTTTCCGAAGAGACACTGCAATCATTTCCTTCTGGTCCTAATTGGCCGGATGTAACCTGATTCTTTGTTTCTTCGTTCTTCAACTGTCAAATATTTAGGCTGTGGAGGTGGGTTATGTTGATCCATACCTGGAAGTCCGCCTTCTTTTACAACTTCTTGGACATCATACGTTTCTGTACGTCCTTCAGCATCTAATTCTTCTTCATCCTTTTGCCTCATAATTAACCATCCTAGTAATAATACAGTTGCTATTAATGCTAATAATCCTGCGCTCTCTCTATTGGGGACAAAATCTTTCCATGTCAAATCAGATATTGATAGCGGGCCATCGTCTTCTTCAATTCCTAGGACGGTGATTTCAAATTGTTTGGTTGTACAAACATCTACTTCGTCACAAACTTGTAAAATAATAACAAGTGGTTGATATTCTGGTAGTGACCAGACCTGTTCTCCCCAAACATAGTCATTCATAGTATTTCCATCATTATCTATCCCATCTTTTGCTATGTTCAAATCCCATTCAATACTGGGTGGACTTGAAAGATATTGATTTTTATCATTTTCATAGTCTCCATCTCCGTCTGAATCTATGTTTGTATCAGTATCTAACCAAGCCTCTATTCCATCTATAATATCCTGATCTATCACTTCTACATTCAAATCAACCATATCTCCTACAATTACATATTCTAATCCTGTGGGATCATTTGTCAAGATTTCAGGCGTTCTTGATACATAAATTGTCATTGTCGTTGTATTTGTATCTCCAGCCTCAAATCCGTCCACTACAGTCAATTTTACGATATAAATTCCAGGTATTTGGTATTGATGCCATACTTCAAACCCTTCTACTTGAGGTGAAGAATCGCCGAAATCCCATAGCCATCTCGTAATTCCATTCCAATCGGGATCGTCTTGATTAGTGGATTTCATATTTTCAAATATTGGGTCTGAATCATAGCTACCTGAGCCATCGAATAGTAGTGGCATATTTGGAGCAATAAATACTCCCCCATTTTCAGTGAATGGTACTTGCCATGTGATAGCCGATTGTTCTATTGGGATGAAGCTCAGAGCAGTCCCGTTAATACTAGGCTGCTTGAATTTTAATTTTGGTACTGGGAGCGGATTATCTATTCTAATCGTATATGATTTCTCTGCCGATTCCATCCCCATCTCATCAATTACAATTAAACTAATACTATACAATCCTGGTTTTGTAAATGTATGATAAACAGATGTGACATTGTATACGGGTTCATCAAAGTCGGAAATATTCCAAATTATTTGCATTGATGAAGTATTTCCATCTGGGTCGAAAGATAAGCTTTCAAATACATAATCTGTATCAATTTGGCCATCAATAGGTCTTGGGAATACTGCAACAGGCCTTTGATTAATTACCAAAACTTGTAATGAAGCAATGGATGTATTACCGTCATCATCAGTGACTTCTAATGTTATATTTTTCATGCCGGGTTCTTTCCAACCAATTATTGGATTCTGTTCTACTGACTCAGTTACCGAATAATCTGAGGTTATAGTCATGCCAGAACCATCTGTATTTACGCCTTCTTCGAATATCCACCGGTACTCTACTATGAAACCATCTTGGTCTTCAAAGATTGAAGGCATCTCTAATGGTGTCAGAGTAAATGTTTGTAAATTTTCATCAAAAATCTGTTGTGGTACTCGATTTAGGACTCTAATGTATATAGAATAATCAACGAATTGATTACCATCATCAATAGTTAGAGTTAGAGTGTATATGACTCCATCAGCACTACCGTCAACCCATGCATGTCCTAATTCTGCTAATCCCTGTCCTTGTTCTATTTGTCCATCTCCCCAGTTCCAAGTAAAGACCAATTCTTCAATTGGTACATTGTCTTGGCTAGATAATGCAGAAAATTGGACTCTTTGATTGGTCATCAAAGTCAGTTCTGAGTCTTGTATTATACCATCAACAGATATTGCAGGTATAGGTACTGATGTATCATTAACAGAAACTGTCCAAGATTGTGGTTCTGAGAAGTATCCACCTCTATCTTTCACTGTTAGAATAATGGTGTAAATACCGGTTTGAAGATATGAGTGAGTAGGATTCTTAAGTCCTGAAGTAGTATTGTCTCCTAAGTCCCAAAAATAAGCAATAGGGGTGTCATTATGGCTAAATGTCCCATTTATCTGACTGAATCCCCACGCATCATAGCCGGAACCATACATTCCTACAGGTAGCCATGTTTGCGTAAAATTCGTTGCTATTGATCCTGAAGCCACTGGTTCCATATTTGCAATATTTTCAGGTAAGGCAAATGCTTGGTCTACCACAACGCCGGTAACGTCAGTGATTTTCACACTATATGTCCAATCTCCACCTTCAGGTGGTGTGAACCAGATACTTTTCTCTGTTGCTATGCTATTTCCTGCTGTTACATCAAAAGTTAGTGTATCTACTATTGTATTATTTAGATATGCATTAGCTTCTACTTCTAGTATCTCAAAAAATGCATTTGAAGTGACTTCTAAATCAATCCTACTGCTATCGTCTAAATTATCTCCATCTCTATCGAAATTTTCTATTGCAGCAATTTCTACTTCTGCGGGGTCAGTAATTAGTCCTGCTTGAATAGTTATTGCGGCTTCTGGATATGAGCCTGTAGTAATTCCACAACTAGCGAAATTATAGTCACAATCATCCACTAATGATTCATACCAAGTAATTAACCATACTTCATCAGTAATATTCCCAAAACCGTATACTAGGCCTGTACCTGCTCCGCTGCTGGGGTCGATTCTTAGTTTACTCATAGACCAAGTTCCAGTCGCAATTTCCTTAGACATAATAACGCCTTCAAAACCAAATTGAGTAGGAGAAACCATTAGATTTAGAGGGGCTCCTGAACCTTGAGCGAATTTATATGATCTCATACCCCATCCCTCGACTGCCTGACTATTACTACTCCAATCATCTACCCATTGGTCGTTGTAACCGCTCTTCTGAACTTTACAAATAAAAGCGGCAGTACAGGCTTCAGATAAATCAAGATTCGAGAAACCGAACGCACCTTGCGCGCTATCCAGTGTGACTGCAGCACTGAAATTAGCATATATTTCACTCATAGTAGTCCCTATAGATACTGAGCCAGGTAGTGGATTCGATGCTAAATTTTCAATTCCTGCACCTCCTGTTGCAGTATCTGCTACTAGATTAGAAATTGCATTGCCTCCTCCGAGTTTATCTGCTAAGTACATTAAGAACATGAAACCGGCTCCGTAGTCAGCTATTCTTTGATTCCACCATCTGACGCTCATATTAGAATTCTGAGACCAATCATTAGCATGGCCAGCCAGAGTACTTGTTACTCCAAAGCAAAGGTATGCTGCCATATCTGCGGCTCCTTCATCTATCCATAAATTTTCAAAAGGATCTCTAGCATTGTGGAGTAGATGTTGAAATTCGTGAGCAAGTATTGTATTCCTCCAACTCATATCGTCTACATCGACGAATACCGATTCTCTCTGTGAGGATATTCCAGGCGCGAAGTAACCTCCGATTCCACCACCTCCATCTATTGCTAGTATCACTATTTCTAATTGGCAGTTATTATCTACATCTGGCATGGTACCGAAATAACTGGTATCAGTGGGGAAAATTGTAGATTCAAAAGTCGATGCAATATCATTTAGGGTAGTGGCAGAAAGAATTTGTCCATTCTCTATAAAAATAGCGGAATTAGAGGATATTTTTTGTACAGTTGCATCAATATTTCCGCTAGAGGTAGGGATGGTGTCGGTATCTCCTTGACTCCACTCATTTGTACAATTACGGGCGGATGATTTAGAATTTAGATATGGTTGAGAAAATGGAAGTATCAGATTTGGATATCCATCTTCTATCCATTGCTTTTTCAGATGGCTTGTGGCTGAATAGGTAGGTTCTGAATCATTCGTAAACATATACATATTTCCATCTTTTAATGGATTAAAATCTTCAAGATTCCCTGCAGATATTTCGACTACATTTTCATCAGATATTTCTCCAGCTAAAGCGATAGGAGAAATACTGGCTAGTAACAATACTGAAACAAGAAAGAACGGAGTAGTGGTATTGTTTCTTGGTTTTAGCCCAGACATTCGTGTCACATCCTGTTTAATACAAGTTAATGCCCGTTTGAGACCTATTTTAACATCGATGGAGCATCGTTCGTACATGATTAGGCGGGGGGGAGGCATCAAATCAGTTTCAATCTTGATTTTAGTCTTCTTTTTTTCTACATTTTCTCCTCTAGTTCAGTCTGATATGCCATCTTATCAGGATACCTATCAGGTCGAAATAATAGAGCCAGAAATAGTTGAAATCATCCCTCATGATTCTCATGCATTTACTCAAGGGTTATTGATTCATAATGGTAAAATCTATGAAAGTACGGGATTATACGGTGAATCTAGTTTACGTATAGTCAATATGTCTACAGGGCAGATTGAAAAAATAGTTAATTTAACAGATGAATATTTTGCAGAAGGGATAGCAATCATAAATAATTCATTGATACAATTGACTTGGAAAGAGAATATTGGTATATTATATAATTACTCATCTCTAGAGGTAATAGGTAATTTCACTTATGAGGGAGAAGGATGGGGTCTTTGTAGTACTGAAAATAATAATTTATGGTTTTCAGATGGTTCTTTCCAGATTTCTAAAATATCTCCAGAAAACCTTTCTATATCTAATGACTTACTGACTGTAAAATATAATAATTCTCCAATTAATAGATTGAATGAACTGGAATGCCCATTTGAAAATAGCCTTATTTATGCAAATATTTGGCTTGAAGACAGAATTGTTTCTATCAGCCAGTCTACAGGGGACGTTTGTTTTGAATATGACTTTACAAATATCCGTTTAGAATATGAGAATGATAATTCACGGGAATTAAACGGTATAGCCTATGATGAAAGCAGTTCGCATTTCTTGATTACTGGTAAGAATTGGTCAAACTATTATTTAGTAGATTTCAATAGTTCATTTCAAGATTGTCAAATAATAGAAGAACCAGTTGTAGAAAATAATTTTTCCTATCTTCAATATGTAGTGATATTCGCAGTAGCTATTTTTCTAATGCCATTTTCTTGGCCGACGTTTGTTTTAGTATTTTACAAGTTATTAAGGCGACAAACTCAACAGCCCCCCCCTTCTAGGACTGTAGAGAAAGGGCGTGAGGGGTGACTAATGAGTCGAGAAAATATCGATAGTTCAGGTTTTGAATTATGGCTACATGATTTATCTATAGATCCAGCAACAAGAGTTGCCGGTGCTATACTAATTATTTCTGGAAGCGCTTTGGGTGCCATGTTAGGTGTTTTATTGATGGCAGCAGATCCTGCCGATATAATGGGTCAAATAGACAATGAACAATCCTCAGACGATGTTGACGGTTTAGTGATATCTTCTCTAGAAAATAATACAGGAGGTGATCCTATAATGGGAGTTTTAGTAGAATTGCTTAATGAAGATAGAACTTTAATTAGTAGCGATATAACTGATTCCGGAGGGCGTTTTAATATTGAAGATGTCCCGAGACGTTCATCTATTCTATATGTTCAGCACCCAGATAACAAAACAGTAGAAATATTACTAGTACCAGGTGACCATTCTCAAATTCCAGTCACTTTAATTCCGGGGGATGGATTAATTGGTCCTATAGATATGCGGGGAGAAAGTGATCTTTCTGAATCCGTATTTGTCGGACTATTTGTCGCAGCGGTCACTCTTATCACTGGTTTAGCAGGGATAGTTGGTGGATTAGAAGTTTACAATGGTGATAAATACAGAAGATCTTGGTGGTTGACCTTCCTTGGTTTGTTTAGTAGAGGTATGATTTTCATAGGCCCTTTACTGATACTTCTAGGATTAGGTTTGATGTACATGACAAGAGATCAATTTACCGATTACAATCTATCAGGGGATTAATGCCTATGTACCTAATTAGTGTCGAAGGAGGCGATGGTAGTGGCAAAGGTCTGGCTACAAAGGTAATCGCCCAAGTACTCGAAAAAGAATTCACTTTTTCATCTGTTGAAGTTACTGGTGAGCCTCGAAGAGACCATCCACTGGGACGTCTTGCAATTAATTCCGTCCGTACAAAAACTATGACTCCCGAGGGCGAAGCAGGACTTTTCGCAGCAGATCGTGTCGACCATTCACATGGTTGGATTCTCCCACTTTTAGAGGAAGGACGAGTAGTAGTAAGTGAGAGAAATATCCATTCCTCTCTCGTTTATCAGGGAATAGTAGGGGGTTTAGGGGTTGATAAAGTGGCTCATATGAACTCAGCAGCCCTTGTGCCTGATCTATGTGTATGGGTTGATTGTGACCCTGAATTAGCGCTCAATAGAATAAGAACAGGTACTTTGAGAATACACTCTGAAAAAGAGGAATATTTTGAAACCAGTTCTCTTCAGAAAGAAATAAGGTCAGGGTATTATAATCTTCTTTCTGGAGAATTAGAAATGCCGACTCCTTTTGACATGGGTGCGATAATAGGACCTGTTCTAAACGAAGGTAGTGAAGAAGATTTCAAGAAAGAATTGAGATTAAGAATTCGGAGATTCATACATTCACATCCGATTCCCATTAATGTTCAAACAGAAGTTGTAGAGCAGAATCTCATTAGAAAACTCTTGGTCAAAAGTAAAGGACAAACAACTTTAGTAGGGCTTGGAGTAGAACCACATTCGGGTCGAGATGAATGGCTTAATGGCAAAAAACCATGGCAAATATTGAAGAATTCTCAAATGAGCCATGAAAAATGTCTCGCTGATACATCATCAAGTATCAAACCCTACATCCCTCAAAGTGTACTTGCACATTCTATCTCTTCAATAGTAGGCACTTTGTCTATTATAGCTAATGCAGATATTGGTGAATTACGTTCAGCACAAGGCCCTGTGAGAGCAGTTTCAGAGAGTCATTCTCATAAGATAATTAGATATCTAAATGATGATTTAGACTGGCTTCATCAGCATAGATCATTATTAGGTAGGGATACCGCTAGGAATCAGCTTAAAGAACAATTTCTTCCATTTGGTTATCTAGTGCTCGCGATTTGGCCACTGAGAAAGGTGATCCAAAAATGGATTCATGATAATCCTAAAACTCATCTTAGATTTTGCTTAGGGCAAATAATTCGTTCCGATGAATATTCGGTGTCTGTGAATAATTGTATTCGGAGAATAAAAATATTAGGTTCCGGATGCCCGAATATGAGCGCTCCAACAAATCCCTCTGGCTTAGTCGATTGGTGGCAAGGAAATATTAATCCCTGAATACTAATTTAGCGTTAGCAGGGAGTTTTACCAAATCTGCTGAATCGAAATTATCTGGTCTAGAACTAATTGCTGCACAAGACCACCAAGATAATACAAATCCTGCTCCAGTACCTGTGATCAATCTGACTATATTTGTTGATTCATAAGATGTCAATAATTGTGTAAAACCATCTAATCCAATTGGAATCGCGCCTAAGGATACCAAAAGAATCATTGCTAATAATCTCCTATCCTCCTTATACAAAAATTCTATTTTCTCATCACTAAATACTGACAAAAATGAATCTCTAATAGTCCATCGATTCAATCCTTTTTTTCTCCAAAATAATGCACCCAATGCAAGTCCTAAAAACAAACCAACATCTCTAACACAAACTGCTAACTGGTTCCCATTTATTTCCCATGAACGTTCATATTTTTGATGGCAATTCAGATCTCCAATAAAATAAACAAATGCTGCTAATGGATTTAATTCGGACCAGCTAAAAAGTCCTATCTCTTCTTGATTATGGCCGATTTCTGCGTTTTCTCCATGATTCTGGTTTCCCCATGAGCCCCAGCCGTCATCTGTAGCATAATCGATTCTATTAGCTCTACCCGAGAGTTCGGGTATGGAATCCGTTGGTAACATTAACGGTGTTATCAAAAGCAGTATAAAATATCCTCCAGTAAATGAAGCAACTATCAGTCCTACTTTTTTTTCTCGCAATCTTTCGAGTCTACCATTTGCTAACATTTTCAAACTCTCCCAAAGTCAACATTGATATCAATATTCCTCTTTTGTATGTTCTCTCTAATTTATGAATAATTAGGAATACCTTCACAGCATGCCTCTACTACTCTTCTACAAGTAGGGCATTCCATATGTTGCCTTACTGGTATTGCCGGTCCTCTAAATCCGCATATACAGAAAATTGCCTGACAGTGGTCATAATCCATAAAGTTGCCAAAAGAAACATGTATTAATTTATTTCTCATGTAGTTAATGATTTTAATTCATCTTGTAGGTTATTTGCTAGCCACTGGTGTAATAATTCACTTCCCATCTCTGAAAGAGTGGAATTTAGAAATGCTGCTATCAAGGCGTCTTTCGCATCTTCTGGATTTAGTCCCCTAGCCTCTAAGTAGAACAACTGTTCTTCATCTACTGGCCCATTTGCAGTGCCATGTCCGCATCCGACAACATCGTGTTCACTAACTTCTAATTCAGGTATACTATCTGCTTCAGCTTTTTCTGAAAGTAGTAGATTATGGAATAGTTGGCCAGCATCAGCACCAATTGCTCCATCTGCTACTCTTAACATACCTGTACCTATGGTTCTACTATTACCTCCACAAGCAGAATGCCAATCTAATCTACTGTATGTGTTGGCAGCTTCATGATGAATCTCGACATGATGGTCGATATGCATTTCGTTTGCAGATAGAATCGAACCTAATACCCTTAAATTACCTCCATTTTGATTCATCATATATCTTAAATCGGCCTTGGTTCTTTCGGAACCTGAACTAATACTCCCTGCTTTTACTTGAGCATCTCTTCCGATATTAATCGCATCAACCCTCATTAAAGTTCCAGTATTCATTTGACCAACTAAAACATCGTTAATTACCGAACCTTCACCAATTTCTCCATTACGTATCAGGCCAAACCATGGCGCACTGCCTACTATCTGAGTAACTAACTCAAATTGACAGTGTCTTCCAATATCCATTGTGAGGTTCATCGATGAATTTGATTCACCTAAGTTTATCTTCAATATCACTGGTTGTTTAAGAATAGTATTATTATTTACTTTCAAAGTAAATTTATTTTTACTAGAGACAGCATCAATGAAATTCATTGACACTGGGTCGCTGTACGAGTTTTTCTTGGTCATAATAGACTCTTTTAAGATAGAAAAACTATCTGGAGCCTTACTTCCATCTAACATGAAAAGACTCAGTTCAGGTTGTGAGAAATTCTCAGGTACTTCTTTGATATTACCGGTTGGATGAACTTTTTTCCATGGTGAATATCTCCAGAGATGATCTGCATTACTTGGTTCCTCCAGTGAAAGATATGTTTGGCCAGGATTCATGTCTAAAACTCCTGATTAACCAATACTTCCTTCCATTTCTAATGCCATTAATTTATTCAATTCAACAGCATATTCCATGGGTAATTCTCTTGTAAATGGCTCGAAGAAACCATTGACAATCAATGCTAAAGCTTCTTCTTCAGAGTGGCCTCTACTCATCAGATAAAATAATTGATTGTCACTAACTTTTGAAACACTTGCCTCATGTTCACATCTTGCAGTAGGATTCGCTACTTCCATTGTGGGGTAAGTGTCGCTTCTACTATCTTCATCTAGAATTAGTGCATCGCAAACAACATTTAATTTGCAATTTTGAGCTTTAGGAGATACGGTAACTAAACCTCTGTAAGAACCTCTACCTCCGTCTTTACTAATTGATTTTGACAAAATTTTACTTGTAGTGTTACTAGCAAGATGGTGTATTTTTGCTCCTGCATCTTGATGCTGACCTGAACCTGAGTATGCTACTGAAATAACTTCTGCATGTGCTCCTTCTCCTTTTAGAATTACAGAGGGATATTTCATAGTTAATTTACTACCTATATTTCCATCTACCCACTCAATTTTTGAATTTTCATGAGCTATACCTCTCTTTGTGACGAGATTGTATACATTAGCACTCCAGTTTTGTACTGTACTATATCTGATGTGTGCTCCTGGTAATGCAATGAGTTCAACAACTGCAGAATGTAATGAGTCCGTAGAATATGTTGGTGCTGTACACCCCTCAACATAGTGTATACTACTTCCTTCATCTGCTATAATCAATGTTCTTTCAAATTGGCCCATATTTTTTGCATTAATTCTAAAGTATGCTTGAACTGGTAGTTCGACATGGACGCCTTTTGGAACATAGATGAAAGAACCACCTGACCAAACTGCAGTATTTAGTGCACTAAATTTATTATCTGAATATGGAACCACACTACCGAACCATTTCTTAACAAGATCTTCATGCTCTCTTAGTCCACTATCCATATCTAAGAAGATTACTCCTTGTTTCTGTAAATCCTCTCTGATAGAATGATAAACTGCTTCGGATTCATACTGAGCAGTAACTCCGCTGAGCCATTTTTGCTCAGCATCAGGTATCCCTAACCTATCAAATGTATTTCTGATGTCTTCTGGCACATCCTCCCAATCATTTTCTGTCGCTTTAGATGATCTCAGATAATAGCAAATTTTATCGAAATTTATTTCATTTAACATAGACATATTACCCCAAGTTGGCATGGGTCTTTCGTCAAAATGTTTGAATGCTTTTACTCTCATTTCAGTCATCCACTCAGGTTCATTCTTCAGTTCAGAAATATCTCTTACTACCTTTTCAGATAATCCCGCGTCAAAGCGAATAGTAGAATTTTCTGGGTCATGCCAACCTGCTTTGTAGTCTCCAACAGCATCTCTTGCTTGATTCGTCATCTTAATCTCTCCTTTATTTCTCAGAACCGGTTTCTAACCAGTCATATCCCTTTTCTTCAAGCTCTAATGCCAACTCTGGGCCTCCTGTTTTGACAATTTTACCTGCAATTAGTACATGTATTTTATCTGGTTGTACATGCTCAAGAATTCTAGAGTAATGTGTAATTATTAGTGCTCCAGAATCAGTCCCTCTTATCGCAGCATTGATTCCTTTCGCTACTGTTCTAATACCATCAATATCTAATCCTGAATCAGTTTCATCAAGAATTGCTAATTTTGGGGTTATTAGCATTAACTGTAATATTTCGAATCTCTTCTTTTCACCACCACTAAAACCATCATTGACATATCTGCCAAGGAATGATGATGGGATATCTAGTTCTTTCATACTTTCTTTTAATTTCGTTCTAAAATCCGAACCTTTAGCCGCTTCTTCTCCCAGAATTGCCGCAACTGATTTACGAAGAAAATTTCCAACCTGTAAACCAGGGACTGATTGAGGGTATTGAAACGAAAGGAAAACTCCGTTCCTTGCTCTCTCCCAGGTTTCCATTTC